>DHXR01000073.1 GCA_002413785.1 Mucilaginibacter sp. UBA5151 | reverse complement strand
TATTATCAAATACTTAGCCACTAACTTACTGCCATTGGCGTAGCCCCTGAACGGGGCAATTGTTTGGTGGGTGATCAAATGCTACAAACGGGTAGCCTCACGGGACATTCGCTTTTTAAAAGCGATTTCCCTGTAGAAAGAAGGAGAATATCTTACGTGCCGCAGGCCAATTTGGGTTAATAATATAGTCGAAAGTCTTTAGTCCTAAGTAAAGCAAAGAACAAAATATGACTTCCGACTAAAGACTTAACACTGCCGCTTATTTAAGCCATTGCACAGAAGCGGTACGCGTATCGCTTGAATTTGTGCCGATCTGTACAATAAACTCGCCGGGCTCCCAATCATAAACCAAACGGTTATTGTAAAATTCAAGCTCTTTTGTGGTGATATTAAACGTAACGTCTTTGCTTTCGCCGGGCTGCAAAGTTATTTTCTGAAAGCCTTTTAACTCTGTTACTGAACGGCTGATGCTTGCCACAGGGTCACTGATGTACAATTGTACTACCTCCTCGCCCGCATATTTACCGGTATTTGTTACTGTTACAGTGGCTTTGAGCGTTTCGTTACCTTTAAGCGCCGTTTTATTCAGCTTTATGCCGCTGTATTTAAAAGTGGTATAGCTAAGGCCGTAACCAAAAGGATACAAAGCGTCATTTGAAATATCAATATAATCAGACTTGAATTTTGCAGGGCCTTTTCCGTCAAACGGCCGCCCTGTATTTTTATGGTTATAATATATAGGTATCTGTCCAACGCTTCGCGGAAAGGTGGCGGTGATTTTACCCGAGGGGTTATAATTGCCAAAAAGCACATCGGCTATGGCATTGCCGGCTTCAGTACCCGGGGCCCATACATCTAAAATTGCACCAGCATGGGTATCTTCCCATGTTAAGGTAAGCGGACGTCCATTAAATAATACAATAACCAATGGCTTTCCTGTTTTGGCCAATGCTTTGAGCAAATCGCGCTGACTTTCGGGAATGTTAATATCAGACCTGCTTGACGATTCGCCAGACATATTTGCCGATTCGCCGACAACGGCAACAACCACATCAGCCTTTTTTGCTGTTTCAACCGCTTCATCAATCATTTCCTGCGCAGGGCGGCTGTCTTTTATTTGTTGCATGCCATAAAACCAGGAACGGGCATTTAACAGCGAATCATCTGTAATATTTGATCCCCTTGCATATAATATATTAACATTATTGCCCACCACATTTTTAATCCCTTCCAAAACACTTACTGATTTTGCCGGGTCTCCGGCTACCACCCATGTACCCAGCATTTCTGAATGATTATCAGCCAGCGGTCCCACCAGGGCAATGGTGCCTGATTTTTGAAGCGGCAGTGTCTGTGCCTTGTTTTTTAATAATACAAATGAATGTTCAGCTATCTGCCTGGCAAATTTGCGGTTATCATCCGTAAACACATCCTGCTTTTCTCTATCTGGATTAATGGATTTGTAAGGATTATCAAATAAACCAAGTTTGTATTTAGCTTCCAGTACCCGGCGGCAGGCCAGGTCTATGTCCGCCAGGCTAACCTTACCTTCCTTTAATGACTTTTTAAGCGTGGTTAAAAATCCTTCTCCAACCATATCCATATCAAGTCCTGCTTTTAATGCCAGGGCTGAAACTGTTTGCAGATCACCCAGGCCATGATTCGTCAATTCATTTAATGCTGTATAATCAGAAACAACAAAACCTTTAAAACCCCATTGTTTTCTGAGCAGATCGGTAAGCAGCCATTGGTTACCTGTAGCCGGCACACCATTTATAGTATTAAATGAACTCATAAAACTGCCTGCGCCGGCATCAACGGCGGCCTTGTATGGCGGCAGGTAGTCCTGGTACATTTTTATCAGGCTCATGTCAACGGTATTATATTCGCGGCCAGCTTCGGCGCCTCCATATAAAGCAAAGTGTTTTACACACGCCATCACCGCATCAGCGTCTTTCATGCTTTTACCCTGATAACCTTTTACCAAAGCTTTGGCAACCTGTGATCCATACCAGGGGTCTTCGCCTGCACCTTCTGACATCCTGCCCCAGCGCGGGTCGCGTGCAATATCAACCATAGGAGAAAACACCCAGTTTAAACCCTCTGCCGTTGCTTCTTTAGCTGCAATACGTGCTGATTGTTCAATCAAACCTAAATCCCAGGAGGCTGACATTCCTAAAGGAATCGGGAAAATTGTTTTATGCCCGTGGATCACATCCAGGCCAAATATTAATGGAATATGTAAGCGCGAGTTTTTAACGGCCAGCTCCTGGGCCTTTGAAATATAATTGGTGCCATATACGCCAAATATCCCGCCTATATCCCCTTTCTTAATACTTTCTTCAACGCCTTTGTTTACTACCGCCCCTGTTGTAGCAACACCGCTGGTTACCAGGTTTAATTGTCCTATCTTCTCTTCCAATGTCATTTTGCCCATCAGGCTGGCGACATAAGTATTCATTTTAGCTTCTTCACTTTTTGTTTGTGCTGAAGCATGGCAAAATGTTAACACAAAAACCGTGAACAGAATGGTTTTAAAGATTGAATTATATTTTTTCATTGTTGTTTGCTTTATTTCGTAGGGATTAAAAATAATAAAAAAGGGAGAGGAGGTGATTTTTCACCCGATAATTTAAAAAAAAGGTAAATAAAGACTATAATTGGTTTCACACTACAAAATTCTTAGTGTATTGTTGACACAATTGTAATATTATAATTTTAATAATCAAAGTATTTTTGTAGAATCGCAAAAATGTTAACCAAAAAAGAACTTAAAGCATATTGCGCCAACGCCAGTGAAAACTACCTCCCGCATATTTCGATAGACTGTGTAGTATTTGGATTCCATGAAGGCTTGATGAAAGTACTCCTTTCGGAAATGAAAAATGAGGGCGAATGGTATTTGCCCGGCGGTTTTGTGCTCAAAAGTGAGCCTATTGAAATGGCAGCTAACCGCATACTTAAGGAACGTACCGGGCTTGACGAAATATTTTTACAACAATTTTATGTATTTGGCGCCCCGGAACGGTCCAAAGAGCACTTTGAAATGTATAAGGACATGCTTCCCCCAAAGGAAAACTGGTTTTCAAACCGTTTTTTGACCATAGGCTACTATGCCCTTGTTGATTTTTGCGAAACCAACCCAACACCCGACCAGTTTTCGGCAACATGTAACTGGTGCGATCTGAATGATTTGCCGGCATTGAAGCTTGACCATGCCCTTATACTAACGACAGCACTTGACACGCTTCGTTTGCAACTCAATTATCAGCCGCTCGGCTATAACCTGATGCCAAAAGAGTTTACCATGCCCGAACTACAAAAGCTGTACGAAACCATTCTTGACAAAAAGCTTGACAGGAGAAACTTCCAGCGGCGGATGCTTGCCTTTGGCATATTAAAACGATCGGAACAACTGCGCAAGGGCGGCGCACATAAAGCCCCGTACCTTTATTCCTTCGACCTTGAAAATTATGAGGCTGCTTTGAAAGAAGGCTTTAAGGGCGGGTGGTGACGGGGAGTGGGGAAGTTAGCAGTGGGCAGTGGGCAGTTAAAAAAAATACCGGTTAAACAGGCTTATAAAAGTTAAAAATCTTCCGGTTTCATCTTCTCCTGAAGCAAAGCATATTACATTTTGCCGGGAATTCGTCACTTTTTCTCCCGGATGTTATTTAGTAAAAACACTTTATTAAATTGAATACTAAGTAGTTAACAAGCATTATGAATATTCGTTGTAACATATAATTTTATCTGAAAAGTGATTCTTATCATATTTCAACATGATTACCCTCATGTTATTTGAATGTATTTTAATGACCTTTACCATCAGAATTTACGATCATATTTAAAACAATTATTAATTAAACATTTAGAAATCATGAAGTCAAAATTGCAAAAAACAAAATTACTATCAGCCCTTATAGTTTTAACGGCAGTATTTATTGCCGGCGCTGCAAAAGCGCAATCAAAACCATGGATTGTCCCTGCATCCGCAAAAGCAATAAAAAATCCTCTTGCTTGTACTCCGGCAACCCTTAAAGAAGCAAAAACGCTTTATGTAACTAACTGCGCACCCTGCCATGGCGAAAAGGGTAAAGGCGACGGCCCTGCTGCGGCTTCGTTAACCCCGAAACCAGCCAACCATACCTCCGCCGTTATACGCGAAGAATCGGATGGTTCGCTGTTCTGGAAACTTTCAGAAGGCAGGACCCCAATGCCGCAGTACAAAAAAATATTAACTGAAACCCAACGTTGGGAGCTTATTGATTACATACGCAGCCTGAGTAAATCAAAATAATTGCGAAGGACGTCAATTCCAGTAAAAACATTTAAACCCAGGATATTATGAAATCAACTTTTAAAATTTTAACAATGGGGCTCACCACATTAATGGTTACCTTTTTGGTTGAAACAGGGTTTGCCCAGCAGGCCCCAACCGCGCAGGATACATTAATGGACAGAATAACCGCCCTTGAACAACAGGCATTTATACAGAAACGCGGCGAGGATCATTTTATGCTTGCAGGCCTCACCACATTTGGCCTGGTGACCAACAAAACTGTAAATACATTAGGTGGCGTTCGCACAACAACCCGCACAAGCAGTTTTGGCAATGCCGACACGTATGAATTCAGCCCTATGTTGTTATGGCGACATGGCGACAAATTTTTGATGGAGTTTGAGCCTGCATTTAGTAATGACGGCTTAGGCGTGAACTGGGCCGATGTATCGTATTTCGCAGCTCCGGGCCTTATCATCAGGGGCGGTTACATGGTAATCCCTTTTGGTCTTTACAATAAACGTTTGGCTGCAGGATGGATAGACAAACTGGCTACTGACCCCATTGGCTTAGATATACCTGCATCAGCTGATTATGGTTTCGAAGTTATGGGTGGCCTGCCACTTGGAGATATGAAATGGAGCTATGATGTAGGCGTTTTTAACGGAATGCAATTGCTGCCTGACGGGGAACTGCAAGGCGCAGGCATCACTGATAACAATATCAATAAAACCTTTTCGGGCAGGATAGCTATACTTCCGCTTTCAAATTCTGCGCTCGAACTGGGAGTTTCAGCTTTATCCGGCAAAGTCGGGGATGAAGGTTCTGCTTACACCGCTTCCAGGGCGAATATGTATGCATTCGACCTGAATTTTATACAACCGGTGAAGCCCTTTTCAGTGAATATTAAAGGACAGTATAACATTATGAATGTTGATCGTGCTAATTATGTAAACCCAAATGATAATACCCAAAGTTACAGCTATAACAATCATTCCACATCGGGGTTTGGGCAAATCTCTTTGAGGCCTGCATTTTTAAACAATACATTAAAGAATTTTGAGCTCACATACCGCTACGCCAGTTCAATTACCCCGGTAATGTCGGCCTGGGGCCAAAATCAGACTCAATCAACCATGGGGCTTGCATATTGGATAAACTGGAGGACAGTATTAAAGGTTTCGCGTGAAATTGTTAACACCAACAGCACGGTAAACCCCGCAATAACGCCCTACACCGGAATTTCAAATTCCAATTCGTGGTATCTTCAATTTTCCATTCAATTATAAAAAAACCGGATATGAAAACTTTAAATAAAAAAAACATCATAGGTATATTGGTTGCCAGTGTTGGTATCCTGTTATTTTTATCTATCAGCGGCTGTTTTGTAAGTGAAAAAGTTGCCGCTAAAGGCGGCGCCCAATTGTGGGCCGAAAATTGCCAGAGGTGCCATAACATGCCATCACCGTCAACTTTCTCACCCGATCAATGGGAAACTGTTGGCCTGCACATGCAAACACGCGCACAACTGACCACCCCGGAACGGGATAAGATTGTTGAATTTTTGAAACAATAATAATAGCTTAATCAATACTGCCTTAATCAGGTAAAGCCCTGCACAGCAATTGTGCGGGGCTTTTTTTTGGATTTAAGAATTACAACCTATCCCTGATGTTTATCTCAAAATTGTTACCGGACCCGGCAAGGGCTTGCCCTCATAGTTCCCGTCCCAGGCTTTAGCGTATCCGATAAAGTTATAAACTAATATACCGTAACGGTTGAAAACATTAACCGTACTGCCGGGATATGCAGCAAGTGACGGGATATCCCGGATTAGTTGCAAGGGTATGCTTATAGTTGAAATTTAACCACAGAGGTCTCATTAGTGGTTACGCGGTTTTAAGGTTTCTGTTCTTTTGCAGTTTTTCAATGTAAACCCTGCAGGCTTCAAAAAAACGCCCTTTCCTGTTCACCTGAAAATAGTTTTTTGCTATCGGCCTCATTGCGGATCAGCAACATAAATTCTTTCATGATGATTTAGCTTTTAATCAGCGCTTGCTAATTGTTTACCCAAAGATAGGGTGATTTTATATTTATGCACCCGGCGAATTTATTTCTGAAACCTTTATTGGGATAAAACAACCTTTTTGGATATCCGGATCATTTTTCCCAATTTAAGCACTTCATGCAGCTAAATATTATAGGCACTTAAATCATTTGTACTAAATACCTTTTTAAACCCTTTGTTTTTTAGTCCGTTGAGCAGATCCTTGTCACCCGTCCACAGGGTGCCCTTGAGATAAAGGGTTAGGGCCACAAAATCAACATCGTCAATATCAATGTCCTGGGTAAACCGCAATGCTTTTTTCCAGATAGCTTGGGGTATAAGATCTTCATTAATGAATTTCAGTCGTGAAAAGAGTTGAAATTGAGCGTCGATTAGCTGCTGATCGGAGAGCTTTGAAATTTTCTTTAGCTTTTCCCAGTGTTTTTGAATTTCATACCGCATATAACTACAGCTATAAAATTCCATGGAATTTTTAGAATTTATCAGTAATTCACCAATTGTACTATTAGTATTCAACAGTCCACTAAAAATAATATTGGTATCGACTACAATCTTCACTTAATGTGTTTGCTGCTATTTTTAGCCCACCAACCCTTTTTTACTTCTTTGGCTAATTCATCGACATCAGCCTGAGTGGCTTCAGATTTAGCCGTGGCTTCTTTATAGCTTAAAAAATTAACCAGGCGCTGTAAACCATCGGTATTTACATAAGCAGGCAACCTTATAATCACTTCATCCTTTGTACGTTCAATTACCATAAAAATCTATTTACCCAAATTTACAAATAATTTGTTAAGATAGTTGTCTATTTCAAAATATAACGGAATGAGACCATTTTAAAAATAAGTTTCAACCTTGATTTACTCGCCCCCTCCCAAATTTTACCCTTCAATTACCTTTATTTTTTAACTTGCACTTTTTAATCAAATACCATGCACAGAGGCGGTTTCATTACCTTTTTTTTAATTATCGCGGGTATCAGCCTGCTGTTAGACTGGTACGTTTTTAACGGCCTGAAAACCTTAACAGCCGGCTGGGCGTTGGCACGGGCCCGGCAGGCAGGTACCTGGGGATACCTGGTCATTTCAGTCGGGGTAACGCTTGTGTTTATGCTTGGCGTTAGCAGCTTCACTACCGCTAAAGGGATGACGCCCGTTCACGAATGGGTATTGAGCATCTTTCTCACCTTTCTTATCACCAAAATAGTTTTTGTGCTCATTTTGTTTTTGGGCGATATAGGGCGGTTTTTTTATGGCATTGTCAGCAATATCATCAAGCCAAAAGGCAAAGTTATTGAGCCGTTTTTCCCGGCGAGGCGCAAGTTTATCAGCGAAGCCGCGCTACTGGTTGCCGCTATTCCCTTTGCGGGCTTTTTTTACGCGATGTTTAAAGGCAAGTATGATTTTAAATTGCACAAACAAACCCTGTATTTTGATGATCTGCCCGATGCTTTCGATGGTTTTACCATTACCCAGATCTCCGACATTCACTCCGGCAGTTTCGACAATACCGAAGCCGTACAAAGGGGCATTGACCTTGCCAAAGCGCAAAAAAGCGACCTCTTTGTGTTCACCGGCGACCTGGTGAACAATGCCGCCTGGGAAATTGAACCTTATATCGACCGGTTTGCACAGATGAAAGCGCCTTATGGGCAATTCTCCATCCTCGGCAACCACGATTACGGCGACTATATACAGTGGAACAGCGAAGAAGAAAAAGCCGCCAACCTTGAAAAACTGAAACAACAGCATAAAGCATTGGGTTACCGCCTGCTGCTTGACGAAAACGTGGAGATTGAAAAAGGCGGCCAAAAAATCTCGCTTATCGGCGTACAAAACTGGGGCCGGAGTTTTATAAAATTAGGCGATTTAGACAAAGCCCTGAAAGGTGCAGATAAAGACGCCTTTAAAATATTATTATCCCACGACCCTACCCACTGGGAAGAAAAAGTGAGGTTTAACCCAACAACCATCCATTTAACCCTTGCAGGCCATACCCACGGCGCGCAATTTGGCGTGGAGATCCCCGGTTTAAGATGGAGTCCGGTGCAGTACCGCTACCTGGATTGGGCCGGCCTTGCCAACGAAAAAAACCGTTACCTGTATGTAAACCGGGGGTTTGGGTTTTTGGCGTTTTCGGGAAGGTTGGGGATATGGCCGGAGATTACGGTGATTACGCTGAAGAAGACGGCGGTTTAAATGCGGATTTGGTGGAAAGACTTACGAAGTTTTAAAAACTTCGCAAGTCTGAATTTCGGGATCAAGACCACTTTTGTCGAATTAAATTCATTTTTTTAAATAACATATTGAATATAATTCAAAAAATATGTAATTTCACAGTATGATTAGCGAAACAGAAATCATACTGGATAAAACAGACCTGCATATCCTTCGCCTGATGCAGGAAAATGCCCGCATTTCCAATGCCGACCTGGCCCGCGAGCTGGGCATGGCACCCTCGGGTGTGCTGGAACGGGTAAAAAAACTGGAACAAAAAAATGTGATCCTGCAATATACCGCCCGGATAAACCCCGATGCGCTGCAACAAAAAATGCTGGCCTTTATTTTTATGAAAGCCGCCGACGGACCGGGTTGTAACGATACCGCGCGGGAGCTTGCCAAGATCCCCGAGGTACAGGAAGTACACCATGTGGCCGGTGATGATTGTTACCTGGTAAAGGTGCGCACTTATGATTCGGCCACGCTGATGCACCTGATGCGCAACAGCTTTGGTAAAATACAAAACCTGCTGAGCACCCGCACCACCATCGTACTCGAAACAGTTAAAGAACAACAACAATTGGTTATACCCGATAAAGAATAAAATTATGCCTTTAAAATCACAAAAGCCGGTTTCTGCACTATTGGTTATCATTGCATTCGCCACCGTTTATATCGTATGGGGTTCAACGTACTTTTTTATCAGGATGGCCGAACAGGGCGGTATGCCGCCATTTTTACTTGGCGCTATCAGGTTTACCACGGCAGGGCTTTTGATGATGGGTTGGTGTGTTGTTAAAGGCGAAAAAATATTTGTCCGGCAAAATATTATCCATGCTGCTGTAAGCGGCATCCTGCTGCTGTTTGTGGCAAACGGCATCGTTATATGGTCCGAGCAAACTCTACCGAGCGCTATGGTGGCTATTATGGTATCATCGGCACCCATTTGGTTTGTACTGATCGATAAATCTCACTGGGGCGTAAATTTGAGCAGCAGGCCCACTATAATAGGGCTTGTTATTGGTTTTGGGGGCGTAATTTTATTATTCAGTGAACAAATTGGCGATATATTTTCAGGCATCGCGACCCAATCAAAATTACCATGGATGTTCCTGCTCGTTTTTGGCACAATTGCATGGTCATCGGGTTCGTTGTACTCAAAATATAAGTTAACATCAGGGTCGGTGCCTGTAAACACTGCCTGGCAAATGATAGCAGCCGGCCTTGTGTTCATCCCCGGCAGCCTGCTGCACCACGAATATAATAACCTGAACCTTGCAAATATGTCTGTCAATAGCTGGGGGGCCATTGCTTACCTTATTGTTTTCGGCTCTCTCGCGGGGTTCAGCGCTTATGTTTGGTTACTCCAGGTGCGCCCGGCCACCCAGGTGAGCACTTATGCCTACGTTAACCCGGTTATAGCGGTAATATTGGGCGTTTTTTTCGCGGGAGAACATATTTCCTTTATTCAAATAAGCGGTCTGTTCACCATATTGGGCAGCGTATTGCTTATTAACCTGGCTAAATACCGCAAGAAAAAACAGACTGGTAAATTGGTTAATGTAATGTGAGTTCGATGTAAGAAAAACCTTTGCCCCATCGGGCATATTGCAATGATATCCAATTCTTATGTCGAACTCACGTTAATATATTGACTTAGTTACAATTACACACCAATTAAAAAATTCACACCCGTGATGAAACAAAACAGCCTGAATTATATTGTGTTTAATAAACCAATGTAAAAGGAGGGCCCAATGAAAAATAACAGTTTCTTTTCTACCGTTATATTTTTTATAGTTTTAGGAATTGGGTTGGCCGTAACATACGCTATGCAGGGAGTTTTCACCTCTGTAGAAACTACCGTTATGGTTGCAATTTCCTTAATAATTGCATCCCTTATTTCTTCTGCTATAAAAATTGCCAATCCATGGGACAAAGCTGTGGTACTGCGGCTGGGTAAATTTCAATCGCTCAGGGGCCCCGGCCTTTTTTTTATAATCCCGATACTGGATACCATACCCTACTGGATTGATACCCGGGTGATCTCTACATCGTTTAAAGCTGAAAAAACACTTACCAAAGACACCGTTCCTGTTGATGTGGATGCGGTATTGTTTTGGAAAGTCTTTGATCCGCAGAAGGCTGCGCTTGAGGTGGCAGATTATATCACCGCTATCAGCTGGGCTTCCCAAACCGCTTTGCGCGATGTGATTGGAAAGACCATGCTTTCGGAGATGCTTGAAGGACGGGACAAAATCAGCGGTGTACTGCAAAAAATTATTGACGAACGCACGGAACCCTGGGGTATTAATGTCAACTCCGTAGAGGTTAAAGACGTTTTGATACCGGCTGCATTGGAAAGTGCCATGTCTATGCAGGCTCAGGCCGAAAGAGAAAGGCAAGCCCGTGTAATCCTGGGAGATTCTGAAAGACAGGTGGCTGAGAAATTTGCTGAAGCTGCATTAACTTATACCGACAACCCGGTGGCTTTACATTTAAGAGCGATGAATATGCTTTATGAAGGGTTAAAAGATAATGCAACAATTGTAATTGTACCCAGTTCGGCGGTAGATACCATGCAACTTGGCAGCATGGCCGGGTTAACCGCCCTAACCATGGGAATAGGCCAGGAAAAAGCTAATCAGGATAATAAAAAAGCTAAAAAATAAGATTGAGTGAGTAGTTGATTGGGTTGGATTAGGTTGATTGGGTTATTTTGTCTGAACCATGATTTACCTGATTGAGGGATTTCCTGATTTAAAAAAAACAAACAAATGACCAATGACTTAATGCCCCAATGACCCAATGACAACCCTACAAATCCTTTGGCAATGACCGCGCCGGCGTTTCCCATTTGCCAAACTCGAAGTAATGATCAATGCTTATGCTAATCTTGCTGCCTTTGGGGTATTTGCCTTTGGTATAATTGGTGGCCCGTAAGATCACTTTGTCGCGCTCAATGATCAGTTCTTCAAAAAAACCTTTGAATAAGATCTGCTTCACCGTCCATTTGCTGCCAAAGCCTTTACCTATTTTAACATGCTCAGAGTAAATGACCACAGTACCCCTGTTGGTTTTAATGCCTACTTTTTTGGCATCTTCAGCAGTTAACTGGCTCCCGCTGGCCAGGATCTGCGCGGTATAGAGGAGCTGCGGCGTGTTATAAAGTTCTTCGGGACTGCCGTTTTCAACTATCTCGCCTTCTTTTAACACGATCAGTTCATCGGCCATCGACAGGATCTCGGCCGGGTCGTGCGATACCAGCACAACGGTTACCCCCCACTCCTTCACAATATATCTGATGTCGTGCTGCAAACCTTCACGGTAAGTGGCGTCAACCTGGTTGAATGGTTCATCAAGCAAAAGCACTTCCGGCTTACTGATCAATGCTTTGGCAATGGTTACCCGCTGTTTTTCACCGCCGCTTAATTTGCCGAACGGCTGATCTTTAAGGGGCAAAATATCAAGCATATTTAAGGAGTCGGTAATTTTTTTTTCTTCATCAAACAAACCTTGTTCCGCCATTCTTAAACCCGAGCGTACACTTTCCCATACGGTTGCTGACAGGTCCATGTCCTGGTTATTCTGGGTTACCAGGCGCATGGCTTCATGGGCGGGCTGCAATCTTTCCTCGCGTTTTAAAATACGTTCTTCCTTAAAAAAAACCTCACCCGAATCCGGCTGCAATAAGCCATACAATAAGTTCAATAGGGTGGTTTTCCCGCTGCCGCTTTCGCCAACGATGGCTGTTATTTTCCCTTTCGGGATCAATATGGTCACATTATTCACCCCCGAAGACTTATCGCCAAAATAATTTTTAGTAACCGATATGGTTTCCAGGATCATTTCATTATGCATAGCACCCTATTTTTACCTTTTTTTATTTTTCTGACCAGGCCAAAAAATAATAATATTTTCCGGCCTCCTATATATCTCCAAACTTAAACTATAAATGTTTCTCCCAAAAAAGAATTATGCATTTGACTCAAATATTTTATATTTAGCAAACTAAAAAAAGCAATAAAGTATGGAACAAACAGAAAACTGGCACGCTAAACACAAGAGCTCTTTAAAATTCGGGCAGCGTCTTTCGGATACGGTTGCAAGTGGAATGGGTTCCTGGAAATTCATCATCTGGCAAACCATCATTGTTATACTCTGGATGGCTGCAAACGTTGTCGGTTTTATCTTTCATTGGGATGTTTATCCCTATATTTTACTGAACCTGGTTTTCTCCACACAGGCAGCCTACGCCGCACCGATCATTATGATGGCGCAAAACAGGCAAAATGAACGCGACCGCGCACATGCCGAAGCTGATTTCAAAACCAATGTGGAAGCTAAAAAGGAAATTGAACAGTTGATACAAAAACTAAACTCCATTGAAATAGATAAGCTGGATAAGATCCTTGAAATTTTAGAAAAAATGGATACGAAGTAGTGTTGAGAGCCAGGAACCAAGATAAAAGCGAGATAGTACGATTTAGCATCTTGATTCCTGGCTCTTGGCTCTTGATTCTTGGCTCTTAACTCGTTTTTCTCACCTTTTTCTTAGCTTTGCAGGCAATGACACATATTGAAGAAACAATTGTACACGAAATAGAGGATGATGTTAAACCCAAAACCTGGAAACAAAGGCTTTGGAATATCACAAAACTGGTTTTAAAACTATTTATTACTTCGGCGTTGCTTTATTATGTGTTTAGTAAAGTCCATTTTAGCGAAGTTAAAACGAGGCTTTTGCATGCCAATTATTGGTGGATGCTGGCGGCAGTGGTTTTTTATTTTGCATCAATGGTGGCCTCTTCATGGCGGCTGTTAAGTTTTTTTAAGTCTATAAACTTAAGGCTCGATCCCCGGTTTAATTTCAGGCTATATCTGCTGGGTATATTTTATAATTTTTTACTCCCTGGTGGTATAGGTGGTGATGGCTATAAAATATATCTGTTAAATAAAACTTACAAATTACCGGCAAAAAAGGTATTCCTGGCACTGTTGTTCGACAGGCTGAGTGGTTTATGGGCAATTGGTTTAATAATCGTTTGTCTAAAGATATTTATTCCACAAATACCTATTCATATAGCCATTCCGGCAAGTATTTTTTTTACTGGCACCCTTATTTATTACATCATAATAAAAAAGTTTTTTAGTGAGTTTAGCAATCACTTTTTCAAGGGTCATGCCAAGGCTATAATAGTACAGTCGTTCCAGGTGCTAACCATAATCATGGTACTGTTAGGACAGGATTTTAGTGGAAAATTTGCGCCGTATCTATTGGCATTCCTTGTTTCGGCAATAGCGGCGGTTGTACCTGTCACAATAGGGGGAGCAGGGGCCCGTGAGCTGGTATTCCAAAAATCTGCTAACTTTTTTCATATTAATGCCGGTTTGGGTATTTATATCAGTATATCATTTTACCTGATATCATTGCTGGTGGCTTTAACGGGTATTTATTATTTACTCAGGCCGGAAAGACTACAGGAAGGTTTGCCGAAAGCGGAAGAAGTTAAGGAATAGTAATCTTATTTCCTAATTTTGCGTTTCCTTATAAACCATTAGGAATAATGAGCCGATTTAATGATTTTAAAAATCCGCAGGTGGCTGCCTTGCCTGCGCATTTAAAGCAATTTATTGTCGATCAGCATTATGAGCATTATACGCCTGTTGACCATGCAGTTTGGCGCTATGTAATGCGGCAAAATTACAGTTACCTGAAAGATATAGCCTATTACCCATACATTCCCGGCCTGGAAAAGGCAGGCTTAACCATCGAGAAGATCCCAAGCCTGCAGGAAATGAACAACGCCCTTGCTAAAATTGGCTGGGGGGCGGTTACCGTCGACGGTTTTATACCGCCGGCCGCTTTTATGGAATACCAGGCTTACCGCGTGTTGGTAATTGCCGCAGATATCCGCCAGTTAAAACATATTGAATATACCCCTGCTCCCGATATCATTCATGAATCAGCCGGGCATGCGCCAATCATCGCCGATAAGGATTACCACGAGTACCTGAGTTATTTTGGCTCCATTGGTGCCAAAGCCATGTTTTCGGCCCAGGATTTTGAATTGTACGAGGCCATAAGGGCGCTTTCGATATTAAAAGAAATGCCGGATGCCGGCGAAGCTGAAATTAAAAAAGCAGAAGAGCTGCTTGCTTACCGCCAGGAAAATATGGGTGAACCATCAGAAATGTCCTTATTAAGCCGCCTGCACTGGTGGACGGTGGAGTACGGCCTTATCGGCACGCTTGAAAACCCTAAAATTTATGGGGCGGGTTTGTTATCATCCATTGGCGAAAGTGTAAGTTGCATGGGGGCTGGTATCAAAAAGTTACCATATACCATCGATGCAATAAACTTTGCTTATGATATTACAAAAACCCAGCCGCAACTGTTTGTTACACCAACCTTTCAGAACCTGATAGATGTACTTGAAATCTTTGCAGATACTATGTCATTCCGTGTTGGGGGGGCGTACGGGCTGCAAAAAGCCATCGAAAGTAAAAATGTTTGTACCGCTGTTTATAGTTCGGGGTTGCAGGTAAGCGGCGTATTTATAGAATTTTTAACAGCCAATAAAGAGCCTGTTTTTATTAAAACAACCGGACCAAGCGCCCTATCGGTAAACAACAGGCAAATTAAGGGCCATGGTAAAGACTATCACCGTGATGGATTCAGCTCGCCCGTGGGTAAGCTAAGTGGGCATGCCCTGCCATTAGAAGATTTATCGATAGCAGACCTTAATTATTTCGGCATTGAAGATGGAAAAGAGTGCGTGCTGCAATTTGAAAGCGATATAGCTGTTAACGGGCTCGTACAACACATCCATTCGTCAAACGGAAAAATTCAGCTGATCACATTTACCAATTGTACGGTTAAGGACAAAGAAGGCAGGTTGTTGTTCGATCCTTCCTGGGGTGTTTATGATATGGCTGTGGGTGAGAAAATTACATCTGTTTTTTGCGGGGCAGCTGATAAAGACACTTTTGTTGAGATAGCCTATAAGTCAAATACCGGCACATATCGTCCTGTTTGCGACTACAGAACCATAGAACTTCATAAGCTATACCAACAAGTTCGGGACCGGAGGCATAATGGCGGCGAATACGGCTTTTTGGGAAATGTATGGTTTAAGCTGCAAAAGCATCACCATGATGACTGGCTTTGCGCGTTGGAAATACTGGAGATACTGGAACACGAGGAAGCAGAACCCGGACTGGCGCTTGAGATCAGGACCTTCCTTGAACAAAAGGCTGCTAATGAACCTGAATATAAGAAACTTATCAGCGACGGGTTTTATTTAATAAAGCACCCGGTTGAGCAAAAATTGGTAGTTTAGCTGATTATAAATCTAACCCTTTTAACACTTTAAGTAGTCGATCAGTATCAATTGTGGATTGCTCAGATTTGTCGTAAACCGCAGCCAAATAAACAGATTCATTCCTTATTAAAACGTAAGTTATTACCCTTGCTCCGCCGCTTTTGCCTTTTCCCTTATCGGATAAGGCCATGCGGACTTTATATAAGTTTTTACCCAACGGACTTCCACTATAGGGCGTTGCTTCAAGGTCGTTGATTAACGAGGCTAAATCTTTGTATATTGAGGGGTATTTGTGAGATAATCGTTTTAATTGCCTTTCGAAATCGGGTGTATATTTAACCTCAATGACCATGGATCAGGCTCCTTGCATTTTTTAGCTTTGCACTTCCATCTATATCGTCCTTAATTGCCTTCATCGAAGAAGTAAATTCATCAAAAAGCTGTTCAGTATTTAAACGTCTTTGTATTTCTTCCCAATCAGCTATCGGAATTAATATAGCTGTTTTCTTCCCTTTTTCATTTGTGACAACTTGAATGCTCATAATACAAAAATAACAGATTTATTTAATAAAGCACCCGGATGAGCAAAAATTGGTAGTTTAGCACCATTAAATTTCAATATAAAACTCCCCCTTTAGGGGGTTGGGGGGCAAATGAACATCATAATTACAGGCGCCAGCAGCGGCGTAGGTTTTGAAGCAGCGCTCGAATTAATTTTATCGGGCAAACACAAGGTAATTGCCCTGGCAAGATCGCAGGACAAGCTTGAAAAGCTATTGGAGATAGCCCATGGCTTAAATCCGGATGCTGAAATATATGCCCTGGCTTTTGATATTGTGCATGACGATTATACTGATTTACAACAATTTATTAAAAGAAATTTTGATAACAGGGTTGATATTTTGATTAACAATGCCGGCGTACTAATCAACAAGCCATTTATAAAGCTTCAGGAACAGGATTTTGTAGAAATGCTGCAAAGTAATTTTATAGGCCACGTACGGATGATACAAAGCGTTGTTCATTTAATGCCCCCGCAATCACATATTGTAAATATTGGCAGTATGGGCGCTTTTCAGGGCAGCGCAAAATTCCCGGGTTTGTCTGCCTATTCAGCCAGCAAGGCCGCGCTGCATACCTTAACCGAATGCCTTGCCCTTGAATTTGCTGAACAGGAAATAAAAGTAAATTGCCTGGCGCTTGGCTCGGCGCAAACTGAGATGCTCGAACAGGCATTCCCCGGCTATCAATCGCCGGTTATGGCTTTTGAAATGGGGAAATACATCGCTGATTTTTCAATTACCGGACATCGGTTTTATAATGGCAAGGTGTTACCCGTGGCGGCAAGCACGCCATAAACCACCCCCACCAGGCAAACATAATACACAGGTACACATGGACCTAATGGTTACATAACCGGGGATTAGCAAATATCCTTCCTTATTTTTTCAGGAACAAAAAGACAATAGCCAACGTCGCTCCCACCTGCCCTATCCAAAATATAAACATCCACTTAATGTTTTCAGCTTTATTCTCCCCCATTTCTTTGCGAATAGCTGAAATATCATTCCCAAAATCTTTGCGAAGAGCTGAAATATCGCTTCCCAAATCCTTTCGCAGGTTTAATAAGTCATCCTTCGTAGCTAATGTTTTAATGGTTGCTTCCACAGATCGTTCGGTTTTATTTTTTAAGGATCAACAATGCAATAGCCAACATCGCCCCTACATTGCCTATCCAAAAAATAAACATCCATTTGATATTTTCAGCCTTAGCTTCACTAATTTCTTTGCGAACATTCGCAATATCATCCTTCGTAGCTAATGTTTTAATGGTGGCTTCCACAGATCGTTCGGTTTTGTTATCAATGTATTTAAACATTGCTTCGGTGGTATCATTACCTAATTTTTCAGTTAGTAATTTATACAACCGAGCTGTTTCTTTTGCTTCTAAGTACATAACAAATATAATAATTATTGTTTAAATTTTAATTTACCGTTTGTTGATTAAGTTGACTGAGTGGGTGGTTTATCAGGTGGAAAAAAATCTAACATGCACCCTGAACTCAATCAACTTAATCCAACTTAATCAACCATTCACCAAATCCTCTACCCCCTGAGCTTTATAAAGTCATTAACCACCACCTCGCAGAAATAGCGTTTATTGCCATCTTTATCGGTATAGTTTTTGTTGGTTAGCCGACCTTCGATGGCTATTGTATCGCCTTTTTTAAGGTCTTCTTCGGCAAATTTGGCCTGCGCACCCCATATTACTAAATTATGCCACTGGGTTTCGGTTATTTTTTCGCCTTTGTCGTTTTTGTAGCTTTCACTGGTAGCCAGCGACAGGCGGGCCATTTTTTTGTTACTGTCAAAGTTTCTGATTTCGGGGTCCATACCCAGGTTACCTACCAGGCGTACGCTGTTTCTTAATGTGTTCATGCTGTTAAAATTTAGTTTTCGTTTTTAAAATTTGTTGAGACAAAGGTGCAGCGGCAAAATAAACTTACCCGGTTATTAACCATTTGTAACCGACAATTTCCGTTTGCACCCGTTTGCAAACGGATAATATTTATGTACCTTTAAAAAATGAATGAAGAAAGAGTTTGTCTTGACTGCGGCACAGTGTTGCATGGCCGGGCGGATAAAAAATTCTGTAACGACCTTTGCCGCAACAATTACAACAACCAGCTAAACAGCAGCAGCTATAACCTGGTACGCAATGTAAATAACATCCTCCGCCGCAACCGCCGCATAATGGAAGAATTAAACCCGGGCGGGAAAACAAAAACGACGCGCAAAAAGTTAACCGCAAAAGGCTTCGATTTTGAGTACCATACCCGCAGCTATCAAACCCAAAACGGCAAAACCTACCACTTTTGTTATGAATATGGCTACCTGCCGCTTGAGGGTGATGAGGTTTTACTGGTAAAAAGAGAAACAGAATGATTTCGGATTTCGGAATTTCGATTTCGGATTTAAGAAGAAAATATTCTGAATTGAAGTAATAAGGTAAAAACCATTCAGACATCCGGATCACCACTC
Source organism: Mucilaginibacter sp. UBA5151 (assembly GCA_002413785.1). Classification (GTDB taxonomy): domain Bacteria; phylum Bacteroidota; class Bacteroidia; order Sphingobacteriales; family Sphingobacteriaceae; genus Mucilaginibacter. Next base: position 21,831 of record DHXR01000073.1, on the reverse strand, counting down.
AAATCCTAAATCGAAATTCCACTAAATCCTAAATCGAAATTCCGAAATCCGAAATTCAAACTATCTTTACAGCCAATGATTATCCAACAATTTTACGACAAGGGTTTGGCACACGGTTCTTATGCCATCATCAGGCTGGGAAAAATGATTGTAGTTGACCCGGCCCGCGATCCGCAGCCATACTATGATTTTGCAAACCAGCACGAAGCTGATATTGTGGGTGTGATTGAAACCCATCCGCATGCCGATTTTGTAAGCTCACACCTGGAGATCCATCAAACTACCGGCGCAGTTATTTATGTCAGTAAACTTGCCGGCGCTGAATATCCGCATGAGGGTTTTGATGATGGTGATATCATAAGGTTAAGTGACATCAAACTCAAAGCCATCAATACACCCGGCCATTCGCCTGATTCTATCTGTATTTTGCTTGAGGATGAAAATGGCAACGAGAAGGCGCTTTTTACCGGCGATACCTTATTTGTCGGCGATGTTGGCCGCCCCGACCTGCGCGAAAATACGGGTAATATAAAGGCCAAAAAAGAGGAACTGGCCAGACAAATGTACCATTCCACCCGCGAGAAGCTGATGACGCTGCCGCATAATATTATAGTCTATCCGGCGCATGGCCCGGGTTCATTATGCGGAAAAAACCTGGGCCACGACCTGCAAAGCACCATCGGGCGCGAACTGCACGAAAATTATGCTTTGCAATTAATGGATGAGTTAACTTTTGTAAAAACGCTCACTGACGACCAACCTTTTATACCTAAATATTTCCCTGCGGATGTGGAGATGAATAAAAAGGGAGCCCCGTCTTTTCATGCCAGTATCGACAAAGTTTTACGGATAGATCATAATTCCCCTTTAGAAAAAAACATTGCTATTATAGATACCCGCCCAAAAACAGTATTCAGGCAGGGGCATTTAAAGGGAGCTTTTAACCTTCAGGACGGAGAGAAATTTGAGACCTGGCTGGGATCGGTCATCAATCCGGGTGAACCATTTTATTTAATTGCTGCCACTGATACAGATTTAGATGAAATGATAAAAAAAACAGCCAAAATTGGTTATGAACAATATATAAAAGCGGCCCTGATATTACCCGATAATGCCGCAACGCAATCGCCGGAATTAAACAAGCCCGATTTTATTGCATCTCCCGAAAAATACACCATCGTTGATGTGCGCAACCCTAATGAAACCGCTGCCGGGCTATTGTTTAAAAATGCGATTACCATCCCCCTGCCCGAACTGAATGAGCGGATTAATGAGATCCCAACGGATAAGCCAATAGTTGTACATTGTGCGGCCGGGTACAGGTCAGCATTTGCGTCGAGCATTATTGCAGCTAAGATAACCACGGTCCCGGTTTACGATCTGGGTGAGGCCGTTTTGGAAATAGGGGCATAATTGAAAATCGGTGAAATAATAGTCCTATAATCGGTGGAATCAAAATAACATGTTAACAATTGTAAAAACCGCTGATGGTTCAAATACCATATACAACCCGCAGGTGGGTGAAAATTACCATTCAAAGCATGGCGCCTTGCAGGAGAGCAGGCATGTATTTGTAAACTCGGGATTGCAATACTTTTTAGAGGGGGCTAATGAGGTCGCCGTCTCCATTTTAGAAGTCGGCTTCGGCACGGGATTAAATTTTTTGCTAAGTGCCGATCTTTGTACAAATAAGGAGATCAAACTTGACTATACCGGCATAGAAGCTTATCCCTTAAATACGGAAATGATAAGTGAAACAGGCTATGACCAGTACATACCCATAGCGCTATGGCAGAAGTTCATCAGCAGCTACATAAAGGCGCAGGACTCCCCTGTTCCATTAAACCCATACTGCCGGCTGCGAATTGCCAACTGCCACCTGTTAGATTTCCAATCGGAGAAACAATATGATATTATTTATTTCGATGCATTTGCAGCAGCTTATCAGCCGGAGATGTGGGATGAAGAGGCAATTGGCCATACCCTCCGGTTTTTAAAGCCAGGCGGGGTATTTGTCACTTATGCCATCACCGGGAATTTAAAACGGGCTGTAAAAGCATTGGGTTGTAAAGTTGAAAAAGCGCCGGGGGCGCCCGGAAAAAGGGAAATGCTTCGGGCGGTGAAAATAGTGTGAACACGATTTTATTGATTTGAAAGATTTACAGGATTTCCTGCTGTTTTTTTGATTGCATTTTTTAAAGGTCAAAAAAAAAGGCTCTATAACGCTTTGTATGGGTAAGCGTTTAATTATAGAGCCGTCGGCTCGAAATATTTTGTAGCAACGGGTTTTAACCCGTTGTTATATGAATTCAATATTAAGAGTGCTGTAGGCACGAAACCTATTAGCTTTCTATTTATATGAGTCGAACCTACGGTTCTTAATGTTTTTCTTTTTACCTTTTCAACGGATTAAAATCCGTTGCTATAATATTTATCGAGGCTACGCCTCTTCGGGGCCTTAGAAAACCACATTTTATCATCATAATAACAACTTTTTTTAAGTTTCCCGATTCTATCGGGATGAAATGATTACCCATACAAAGCGTTATAGAGCCAAAAAAAACATACTTTTATAAAAAATAATCAAGCATTTTTGTTTAAGCCCGAATTATTACTGAATATTAAAACAAAATCACATACCTGGCACGTATAAAGTATTTTAATATTTATAATATAATTAATAACGCTTTCCTTAATTAATTAAATCTTGAGGCCCTTTTTAATTTTTATTCTTTTATTAACAGGTTTGAAGGGCTTTTCATATACGCCCCCTGGTCCCATTTATTATTCGCCTGTAGCAACTTTTAAAGTTGACAGTCTCAGAACTTTATTAGGCGCTGCATTGGCAAATAAGGATATTCTCGCTGATACCTTGTCCATTAACAGGATAAACAGGCTGGCATCTGAATTTTTCAATATAAACCCCGATAGTACCCTGTATTATGGCAAACTGGCTATTGAAAAATCGCAGGCTATAAAATACGATAAAGGCCTTGCCGACGGGCTGCTTCAAATCACGAAGGCACTTGTGCGAAAAGGAGATTATGCCAGGGCGCAGAAAAACCTTGATAAAGCCAAATTGCTATACAGCAGTTTAAAGGATGAAAAAAACGTCAGCGATTGTTTTTTAGCATACGGCTGGATGTATGAGATTATGGCTGATTATAAACTTGCCTCAAAGTATTATAACCAGTCGTTGGCTATAAAAAAGCGGATAAAAGACGAACCTGGGATTGCCAAATGTTATAACAACATGGGCATGGTTGCAGATGATACAGGAAAATCATCTTATGCACTCGACGACTATTTCAAGTCGCTGACACTCAATATCAAACTTCATAACAAAATTGACGCCGCCTCCAATTACAATAACATCGGGACGGTGATGCAGGATTTGGAGATATATCCAAAAGCAATGGAATACTACCAGCGCGCAATCAAAATATGGCAGGAAACCCGCAATGTCCATGGGGTAAGCATCGCCTATCAAAATATCGGTGAAATATTGCTGGCGCAAAAAAAATATAACCAGGCTATCGTTTATCTGTCCAAATCAATTAAACTTAATACGGAACAGGGAGACAAGAAAAGTATCTGTTCGTTATATACCGACCTTGGCCTTTGTTATGCAAATAAAAAACAATTTAAAGCGGCGTTCCGCTATCTTGATCAGGCGCTTGTTATAGCATCCAGGTATAATATAGACGTTGATAAAGCCAATGTCGGTATATGTTTTGCCACGGTTTATAATATGCAGGCCGACTACCGGCGCGCCTACAATTATGCGTTGCCCGCCAAAACGTTATCAGACAAATTAGGTAGTTTATCCATAAGGATTCCAGCTACTTTACAATTAAGCAACGCACTTGGGGGCTTAAAAAAATTTGAAGCTTATGAAGTAAGGAAACAATATGATGATTTAAAAGACAGTTTGAAAAGTGATGAAATCGTTCAAAAGCTGACCTCATTTAATCTTGAATCGAATTTTGCTGAAAAACAAAGAAGATTAGCCGAACAACACCAGCGCATGGTTGAACTTTACAAGCAAAAAATACAAAGACGGGGATTATTAAGTGCGCTGTTCTTTATTATCATATTAGGGATGGGCGCCATACTCATAGTTTATTACAGGGCCAAACTAAAGCAAAAAAAAATAAACACCATACTCGAAGATAAAAACAAAGAAGTACAACAGCAAAAAACCGACATCAACGAGCAGGCGCAAAAATTAAAAGATTCAAATGTCCTGAAAGACCGCCTCATTTCTGTTTTGGCGCACGACCTCAGAGCGCCGCTCAGCACCCTGCGCGGGCTATTCAGTTTGCTTGAAGATGACAGTATTTCGCAAGAGCAATTTTTGAGAATGATACCGAAGGTCTTAAGAAAATTAGAATATACTTCTGATTTCCTGGATACTTTATTGTTCTGGATCAATAGCCAGATGGAAAACTTTGACAGTTCGGTAAAAACCTTTTATATTAAGGATATTGTAGCGAACAAAATACAAAACTATAATGAACAGGCTGGGAACAAAGGAATAACCCTTATCGATAATGTACCTGCCGCCACCGTAGTCTTAGGCGATCCTAACTCTGTTCGTATTGTTATCCGTAATTTAATTACCAATGCCATTAAATTCTCAAAACAAAACGACACAATCAGCATAAACGCCCGTCAGCTGGAAGATAACAACATTTTATTTTCTATAAAAGATACCGGCGTTGGCATGTCTGAAATGCAGCTTAACAAATTATTTAAAAGTAAGGTTGACAGCGGAACCGGCACAAACAACGAATCGGGTACCGGTATGGGGTTGCTTTTTTGTAAAGACCTGATAGAAAAATGTAATGGCAAAATATGGGCGCAAAGTGAACCCGGCCAGGGAACCGAATTCTTTTTTACACTTCCTGCAGGCAACTTTATAGAAGAAACAGCATTGGTAGCCTGAAAAGGTTTCTGCAGCTGAACCTGTTAAAGTTCCATAAATTGCCCGGCAAGGCCGGATGAATAATCTTCAAACTTCAGGTCTTTCAGACTTCCCGGCCTAAAATCTTATTTTTACATCTGATTCGTGTAATTCAAAAAAAATCACACAATTTGTAAAAAAAATTTATGCCATTAATACCTCCTGCTACCGCCCCCACCCCTGCTACCGCGTTTGATCGCCTTAATACCATTATGAACGATTTGCGCCTGAATTGCCCATGGGATAAAAAACAAACGCTCGAAAGCCTGCGCCATTTAACCATTGAAGAGACATACGAACTGTCTGACGCCATATTAAGCGCTGACATGCCCGAAATAAAAAAAGAACTGGGCGACATTATGCTGCACCTGGTTTTTTACGCTCGTATAGCATCCGAAACCAATGATTTTACCATCACAGATGTATTAAACAGCATTTGCGACAAACTGGTGAACCGTCACCCGCATATTTACGGGGATGTTAATGTGAATGATGAAAATGATGTGAAACGTAACTGGGAGCAGATTAAGTTGAAGGAAGGGAACAAATCTGTTTTGGGCGGGGTGCCTGCATCGCTTCCGGCACTGGTAAAAGCATCTCGCATACAGGAAAAAGCGCGCGGCGTTGGGTTCGACTGGGAAGAAAAAAGCCAGGTGTGGGCAAAGGTGGAAGAAGAACTGCAGGAATTTAAAAATGAGTTTAACGCCGAAGATGAAACAACCATCGACCATGAAAAGGCCGAAGGCGAGTTTGGCGACCTGCTGTTTTCGTTAATTAACTATGCCCGCTTTATAAATATTAACCCGGAGGATGCTTTGGAGAAAACAAACCGTAAATTTATAAAACGTTTCCAGTACCTTGAAAGCAAGGCAAATGAAAACGGCAAACAATTGCACAATATGAGCCTTGCCGAAATGGATATTTTTTGGGAAGAAGCAAAAAAGATATAAAAACACCGACAGGTAAAATAAGCTGATTGTTTGTAGCGTTATTGTCAAAAACCTCGTATCCAATTAAAACCGCAATAAATATGAAAAGAATATTACTTTATTCGTCACTAATATTCGTCGCCTTAGCAAGCGGGTGTGTTCCAACAACTGTTTCGCCTGTAGTTGCCGCCGGACCAGAAGGCACCTTTACAGGGCAATTCATGTACTTTCACTTACATTCAAAAACTGGCGTGGTTGATACCACTAAAGCAAATATACAATTGCAAATGGAGCAATCGACCGGCTTTAAGGTTACCGGCGACACGGCAACAGTACATGCAGGCAGTTTCGGCAGTTACATTGTAAATACAGCCTACAACAACATCGACTTTCTTGATAATACCTATCCAACCACAGGCACCCCAACAAAACTCCATTTAAACGGCGTTTACGCATATTCTTATGATGGCACAATTTTAAAAATGGTTGCCTATAGCCCCTTTGACACACTAACGTATTTCTATACCCTGAAAAGAACAGGGAATTGATGTGGGGCGAGTTAGGGAGTGGTGTGTGGTGACATAAATAACTCACAACTGACCAATGACCAATGACTAATGACCAATAACCAGCGACCACTCTCCAACTTAATTTCGAACTAACTGTAGCGCTATCGTCTATTGTTCCGTATCAGATAGTAAATAAATAAAATTCAGGCCGAATTAAACACATTTAATGCATCAACAGCGGCGCATTACCGAAGAAGAAATTATCGGGCAATGCAAAACAGGCAGCTTAAAATATCAGGAACTGCTGTATAAGCAGTTTTATGGCTATGCCATGGGTATAAGTTTGCGTTATAGTTTAAACCGCGACGATGCTATGGAGGTAGTGAACGATGCCTTTATTAAAGTGTTTAATGCCATAAATAATTTCAACAGCGATAAGCCTTTTAAACCATGGCTACGCACTATTTTGGTTAACACCGCCATTGACAGGCGCCGGAAGGATTTAAAATTCCAGCTAAATGTTGAATTGGAAAATGCAATGCCGGCTATCAGTGTAAATGGCATTGAAACCCTGAATGTACAGGATATTTTAAAGCTGATGAATGAATTGCCGCCGATACAAATGACCATTTTTAACTTATACGAAGTTGACGGTTATAGTCATGATGAGATCGGACAGCTTTTAGCAATTCCCGTAAGCTCTTCGAGGGTTTACCTGAGCAGGGCAAAAGAGAAATTAAGAAATGTTATAAGATCAGAAGAACAAAAACATGGACGATCAGTTGGATGAGGAATTAAAGAACCGCATCAGGGAGGTATTTGACAATGTTGAAGAGCCATCCGCTGATGAAGGCTGGTTGCTGCTCCGGGAAAAATTTCCCGAAGAACAGTCAAACCGCCGTGCATTTGCATGGATATGGTGGGGCGCCGCCGCCGTTTTATTTTTATTTTTAACAGCAGGGATGTGGATGTACATTAAAAATGAACAGCCAGGCCAATTCAGTACAAAAGCCCTTAAATACACAGCCGGTGCAAACCTAACGGTAAATAAAGGTGTTGCGGGCACAGGCAGTAAAAAAAACACAGAAAATGCAAGTGCCCTGGCCGGTACAGCATATCAAAACAAAACACCAAAGCTTTCGGGGGAAAACATCGCTGCCGGGCATACAAATACTGTTAAAGAACCAATAAGTATTAAGAACAACACCCCGGATAACAATACAAAAGATAACAACGCACCAGGCCACGCAATAGCCATTGTGTCTGATAAGGGCACCGGTAACAAAAAGGCCTATCTTGCCCAAACAACAGATAGTGTTAAAAAAGGGAATAATCAATCCTCATCCGCAACTTTAGCCGCAACCGGTTCAAAAAATAATTCAACCACAAGCCCTTTGATTTTAAAAACCAGTGCGGCAAAATCAATAACTCAAATGTTTGCTGAAAACGCTGGTGGAAAAACAGAAAAGCCCATTGAAAAGACTAAAAATGTACAGTTTGGGGTGTATGCTGCAACCTATTTTAATTATGCCAAAGGCAGCAGCAACAATGCAAACCTTGGGGCGGGCCTTACAGCCGATATTAAAATAAATAAAAATCTTAGCCTGGTTACCGGCGTGACAGTGGCGCAAAACTCTTTAAATTTCGCATCGGGTATCCCCACTGCTACAGCCGGGTCAAATTTTGTCGTTCTTAATTCGCCAGGTATTCCGGCCGCAGCAACCGTTGCGAGTTATTATACCGGAACTTCTGTTAAGGTGGCATCGGCCCCTGCTTTTAAAAATTATGATGCCAGTCTGGTTGGTTTAGATATACCTTTAAACCTGAAATATGAGTTGAACCCCAAAAAGTACCAAGTGTATTTTCTGGCGGGCTTTAGCTCGGGTACATTTATCAACGAAATTTACACTTATCAGTACAACTACCCGGCCCTTGCTTCGCCAAGTTTACAGGCAACCCAGAATGAAACTTCGCGTAATAGTTTTAACAGCTTTTATATTGCAAAAACGCTCAACTTCGCGTTCGGTGTTGGATACCCATTAGGCAAAAACCGAATTATCCTTGAACCTTTTTTAAAATACCCGCTTGAAGGTTTAGGTTCAGAGAATATCCGTTTTGGCGCCGGGGGGATAAACCTGAAATTTAACTTTCAACAACCAAATAAATGAGAAAATCAATCCTAACCTTATTTGCTATTGGAATGACAATGCAAATATTTGCGCAAAAAATCGAGTTATCCGTAGGGGCAAATTCCGGCTTATTTCATTACAGCGGTAATTATGCAACACCGGTCTCCTATATTAACGAGGGGCAAACCGGCAATCAAAACTATACCAATAACCCTTACGGCAGCAAAAACGGTTTTAGCTACGGCGGCGATGTGCAGGCTCAATATGTAAGCAAAAGCGGGTTTATAACAGGGCTGCAGGCCGGTTACGAGGTTTTGAGAAGCCAGGTAGCTATAAATAGTTATCACCCGTATTATCTGCTCATTCCTTTTTACAACATAGCCGAACCATCGTACCAGACCCCGGTTAAGAGTCAAACCTATTTGCAAAACCAGGATATTAATGTCAACCCGTACATTGGGTATCGCTTACAAATAAAGAAAATTAAAATCGATTTGATGCCGGGCGTTGACATTGGCTTCAATATCAGTTCTTATGATAAAGGTAAAGCTACCGGAACCGACGGCACCGTTTATCGAACCGACCTGAAAAGACCTGATGCACCCACCGATGTTCGACTTAAATTTGCCGTTGCCGCCTATTATAAAAAATGGGGACTTACCGCCGGTTACGCCCACGGCTTAAAGAATTATGTTAGCGGCAATACCTACATTAATAATACCGAAGTGGCAGAGGTAGCACATAGCGAACTGCTGCGTTTTGGGCTTATTTACAGGATACTATAGGAAAGGTGAAAGCAGAAAGGTGAAAGCAGAAAGGCCTTTTTAGCACAAACCTTTTACCTTTCTCCTTTCACCTTTTACCTTTTTTACCTCCTATTTAAAACGGATGGCTTTTACGGGGGTAATTTGGGTTACCAGCATAGAGGGTAACACCATTGCTGTTAAACAAATTCCTAATGTGCCAATGTTTACCAAAACCAGGTCCATTAGGTTGAATTGTATGGGAACAAAATTCATATAATACGATTCCGGGTCGAGTTTCAGAAAATGGGTAAAGGACTGCAGTAAGCCAATGCCGATACCGAACAGGTTGCCAAGCAGCATACCAAAGCCTATAAGATAAAAAGCGCTGTTGAAAAAAACGGCCTGGATGGTGGCATTGGCAGCGCCCATTGCTTTTAATATCCCGATCATAGTAGTACGCTCCAGTATAATGATCAGCAGGGCCGATATCATGTTAATTACCGCTACAATAATCATTAAACCTAAAACAACAGTTGTATTCCCGTCTAACAAGCCAAGCCAGGCAAATATGGTCGGGTAATTATCCATTACGGTATATGATTTAAGTTTAACCGGTAAAATATTGTCAAGCGCGCGGGCAGTTTCATCAATGCGTTCAAAATCAGCCACTTTTACTTCGTAGCCGCCAATTTCATCCGCGTCCCAGTTATTTAGGCGGTTAATTATGGCCATGTCGCCAATTACATAAGTTTTGTCCACCTCATCAATACCGAAGCTAAAAACGCCTTTTATGGTAAATGGCCTTACCCTTAGCGGCTCCTGTACAAAATACATCAGTATTTTATCACCAACTTTTAGTTTTAAGCGGTCGGCTATGGTTTGTGAGATCAGCAATTGCTTTTTTGATTGAAGGGTATCGCTAAAGTCAATTACATTGCCTGCCACCAAACTCTTCTTAAAGAATGACCAGTCGTAGGTTTTGTCGACCCCCTTCAGTTCAACACCTTCAATTTCATTGTTCGCTTTAATTATGCCCGGTTTGGTAGCAAAAGGCATAACTTTTGTGACCAGGTGAATAGCGCCTGCCTTTTTTACAAAGTTATTATCGGTATGAAAAGGCGAGTTTTCATTAGAATTATTCAGATCATACTTAACCACCTGCAAATCGCCCGAAAAGCCCCTTACCTTCTCCCTGATCTCCCGTTTAAAACCCCGCACTATAGCCAGCGACAATATCATCACACCAAGGCCAAGCATAATGCCAAGGATAGCTATGCGTACAATTAATTTTGAAAATGTACGCTTAGACTTAAATGTTATACGATTAGCTACGAACCAGGAGAAACTCAATGCAGCATGTTTTTTGTACCTTCGCAAATATGCGGTTTTACTTCAATTTAAAATTGTAAATACAGTATTTTTATGATAAGGATGAATGTATTTTTTAAATTCACACTAATAGCAAGTTTATTATGGTACACAGCCATAGCTCAAAAAAGTATTCACAAGCTTTACAAAGCCCGGATATCCGAAAAAAAACATAAAATTACTACCGGCGCCGACCAAACCAATCTGTATATTGATTATCTCAAAGGAAAAAATATCGGGATGGTTATTAATCAAACCTCTGTCATTGGTAAAAACTTAACCCTTAGCGTCGACACGTTCCTGAAACTGGGAATCAGTGTCAAAAAGATCTTTGGGCCCGAACATGGTTTCAGGGGAGATGCCAGCAATGGCGCCGAAGTAAACAGCAGTACCGACCCATCAACCGGGCTGCCAGTAATATCGCTTTACGGGAACAAACACTACAAGCCAACACCCGAAGATCTGAAAGGGATTGACCTGATGATATTTGATATACAGGACGTTGGCGCGCGCTTTTATACCTATCTTTCCACCTTACATTATGTAATGGAAGCCTGCGCCGAAAACAATATTGAACTGATGCTGCTTGACAGGCCCAATCCAAACGGGTTTTATGTTGATGGACCGGTGCTTGATACCGCTTACCGCTCATTTGTTGGCTTAAACCTCATCCCCATAGCTCATGGCCTCACCATTGCCGAATACGCGCAAATGATTAACGGCGAAGGGTGGTTAAAAAACCATGTTCAATGCAAATTAAAGATTATTACGGTGGCCAATTACACACATAACGATAATTATAAATTACCTGTAAACCCCTCACCGAATTTGAATACCGAAAAATCTATATTGCTTTATCCGTCGGTATGTTTATTTGAAGGCACAACACTCAGCCTGGGCAGGGGCACCATGTTCCCTTTCCTGCAAATAGGTCATCCGGCACTGGAAGGGAAATACACTTATTCGTTTAAGCCGGTAAGCATCCCCGGAATGAGCGAAGATCCGCCGCAAATGGATAAAAAATGTTACGGCATTGATCTTAAAAATTATGATACAAATATTATACGTGCGGACGGCAGGATCAATTTAACCTGGCTGATAACATTATACAAAGCATTTCCCGATAAGGCGCATTTTTTTAATAGCTATTTTACAAAACTTGCCGGGACTGACAAGCTAAAGGAACAAATTGAAGCGGGTGAAAGCGAAGAAGAAATACGTGCAAGCTGGGAACCTGCTTTAAGCAACTATAAAAATATGCGGGTGAAGTATTTGTTGTACCCGTGAAATTTTAAACTTATCTATGAGAATTATATTTATGGGCACACCCCAGTTCGCAGTAGCATCATTGAATGCCTTGGTTAAGGCAGGTTGCGATATTATAGCTATTGTCACGGCGCCGGATAAACCCGCGGGCCGCGGACAAAAGTTACATGAATCAGCAGTAAAGCAATACGCTGTAGAAAATGACCTGCAAATTTTGCAGCCTGAAAAATTAAAAGACCCTGCATTTTTAGCCGAACTGAAAGCATTGAATGCCGACCTTCAGGTTGTAGTCGCTTTCAGGATGCTGCCCGAAGCGGTTTGGAATATGCCCCCGAAAGGCACCATAAACCTGCATGCATCCCTGTTACCCCAATACCGCGGCGCGGCGCCAATTAACTGGGTGCTTATAAACGGCGAAGGTGAAAGTGGCGTAACTACATTTTTTTTGAAACATGAGATTGATACCGGCGATATATTATTCACGGAAAAAGCAACCCTGAGCGGGCACGAAACCGCAGGCGAACTGCACGACCGCCTGATGCACAAGGGCGCTGGGCTATTGGTAAAAACAGTAAAAGGCGTTGAAAGCGGAAGGTATAACGAATACAAACAAGCGCAACTGGTAACCGGGCTTGAACTAAAACATGCACCTAAAATTTTTAAGGAGGATTGCCTGATCGACTGGAACCAGCCGGCCTTAAATATTTACAATAAAATACGCGGCCTGAGCCCCGTCCCTACGGCCTATACCCTGTTAAACGGGAAGATCCTTAAAGTTTTCCGTTCATCTTATGAAATAGCTGCAACCGATGTACAACCCGGTCATTTTGTAACCGACAATAAAACCTATTTAAAATTTGCGGCTAAAGATGGGTTTGTAAGCCTTACAGAAGTACAACTGGAAGGCAAAAAACAAATGGGTATTGAAGAGTTTTTGAGAGGGATGAAGTTATGAGTGGTACCAAAACAAAGCATAATTCTGCCGCAGGAATTTTTTATTTATCATAATGTGTTTAGCGATTGAAAGTTTAAACAAAATAATCACAATGAACAGACAATGTGAATGTTACGACAACTCCCCTCTTGAGAGGGGGTGCGTCTGGATATGTTGTGGCGGGGGTGTGTTAGCCGATATGTTCATTAACACACCCCTCCACCCCTCTCAAGAGGGGAACCGCACGGGCCCGGCTATAAATCACACCTTGTTCACTATTTTTCAATCGCTAAAAACGTTTATAATAATCTTAAAAACTCAAAATTTCTGTGACTAAATCCGCCGGGAATAATCTTAAGTTTAATTATTTGTCCGCAAGCTTTTAATAAATTTTGCATTATGTTCACCAAAGAATCATTCGCCGTTGACGGCGAGGCGCTCCTTAAAAAAATAAAAGAACTGATAGCCGAAGGCAATGTGAGGAAGATCACCATTACCGATAAATCAGGCAAAGAGATCATGTCGTTCCCGTTAACCATCGGGGTAGTTGGCGCACTGCTGCTGCCGGTGATGGCAGCTGTGGGTGCATTGGCGGCTTTGATAGGCGAATGTACCATCACTGTTGAAAGGGAAGACGATAAAAAAGAGGAAAATGCTGAGTGACCCGATGTCCGAAGTTGGAAACTTCGGGGGGAGGGGATGCTAAAGCCCGTAAAGCCTACGCCCTTAAATAACAAAGCCCGGCGCGCGGCCAGACCCTGTCTTTCAAATGAGCTTGTCCTTATCCCGGCCAAGCGACACGCTTAGCCGGGCGGGTATTTCGATCAAAAAGACATTGATACCTGCCTGATTAGAAGAAAAATTGCTGAAACACCCATCGAAACATTACAAAAGAGGAACAATGTGGAGGCTACTATTTTTCAGTTAGGCTATCACTATCCCAATGACAAGAGCAGATACAGAGAACTGATTAAGCATCAAATGTGGGCAAATGTCCGCTGTTTTTGGGTGAACTTTGTCCGGATAGTAAATTTTATCCAAAAAACACAACTAAAAAAGCCCTCTTTTGTAAATATGCAATTTATGCAACACTGGATCATGTACTTTTATGGGTTGTGTAATATTGACAAGGAAAGATACTCAAGTAGATATTCACAGTTTCAAAAAAATCTATGTTATTGAATTTAAAAAAATACTGTTATCGGAGTGGACTCAAATGCCAAATAATATGAAAATAACAAAACTGAGATCAATCATTGTAATTACAGGATGTATTCTCGCTTGCAGCTTGGCCTCTTATGCCCAAAGCTCTTTAAAGAGGAATACAATTTTGTTAAACGGAACCTGGCAAATCACCGAAGGTAAAAATGACGTTATTCCAAAAAGTTTTAATCATACAGTTCCGGTACCGGGTTTAGTTTCGTTAGCCACCCCGGCATTTAAAGATGTTGGCCCGAAATTAAAGGATAGAGAGAGTACCTCTCAATCGGGTAGCCCAAGAGAAGCTTTTTGGTATCGTCACCAATTTACAGTTAAAGAACCCATTCCGGCAATAGCCATACTAAAAATCGCCAAAGCTAAATATGGGACAAAAGTTTATCTAAATGGGAAAGATTTGGGAGAACACCTTCCCTGTTTTACACCTGGTTATTTTAATGTAAAGGATGCGTTGAAGACTGGTGTAAACGAATTGATTGTAAGAATTGGTGCTTCCATAAATTCTATACCCTTATCAATGCCAAATGGTTTTGACTTTGAGAAAAAAAGTTTCATTCCTGGTATTTACGATGATGTGGAATTGATACTCTCGGGAACTCCACATATTATCAGGGTACAGGCAGTTCCGGATATCATCAATAATCAACTTGGGGTTCAATTAAATGTTGAAAATTCCGGAGTAGCAATAATTGGGAAAATAGGTTTTACAATCAGAGAAGCAAAATCCGGAAAAATAGTTGGGCACTTAAACAGTCTGGTAAAACTCTCCGGAAATGGAAAGGAAGATATTGTTGATGTAAAGATACCCATAAAAAATACCCATCTCTGGTCACCGGAGGATCCTTTCTTATATACTCTTGAAGTTAATACTAATGCAGATGAATATTCAACCCGTTTTGGGATGAGAGAATTCCATTTTGATACAGTAACTAAAAAAGCCGTATTAAACGGGAAACCTTATTTCCTGAGGGGCAGTAATATAACTATTTACCGCTTTTTTGAAGATTCAACTTGTAAAGACCTGCCTTGGAATTCCGCTTGGGTTAGAAAACTGCATAAAAGTTTTAAGCAATTTCATTGGAACAGTTTGCGCTACTGTATTGGTTTCCCTCCTGAAGAGTGGTATCGGATAGCTGATGAAGAAGGGATTCTTATCCAGGATGAGTTCCCTGTCTGGTACGGTGGTACAGGATGGAATTCATGGCCCAAAGAATTAGGAGCTGATGAACTGGCTAAAGAATATTCTGAATGGATGCAGGAACGCTGGAATCATCCCAGCGTGGTGATATGGGATGCCAGTAATGAAACAGTTTGTAACAACGGAAATAGCGATGAAACAGGAGAGGCTGTCAGCAGAGTGAGATCTCTTGATCTTTCTCATCGTCCCTGGGACAATAGCTATTCTCCGAAACGTGCACCAGGAGATGTTTTTGAATCTCATCCATATCATTTCCAGAATCCGAAATTTCAATTGAAAGACATTGCCAAAGCCGAGATCATTCCACAGGGAAATAATTCTCCTAATACCGGTAAGTACCCCGTGATTATTAATGAATACGGATGGCTATGGCTCAACAGAGATGGAAGTCCCACAACATTGACAAAAGAACTTTACAAAAATCTTTTGGGTGAAAATTCTACTGTGGCTCAGCGCCGTCATTTATTGGCAACATATATGGCCGCTGAGACTGAATTTTGGCGTTGCCACCGGGAATGCGCTGGCGTACTGCATTTCACTTCTTTAGGATATTCAAGAAGCGATGGGCAAACCAGCGATCATTTTTTAAATGTAGAAAAGCTAACGTATGAAAGTGAATTTTTGAAATACCTGCCGGATGCGTTTTCTCCCGAGGGACTTATGCTTGATGAATGGGGAAATAAAATTGAAACGGGGAAAACCCACGACTTTAAAATTATTGCAATAAATGATTTGGAGCCGTCCTGGAAAGGAATGGTCCGTTTACAAATCATGAAAAATGGAATAGTAATTAAAGGAAAATCATCGAATTTAGCGATACCTTCCTATGGCCAAAAGACGCTTACCATCTCATGTGTTACTCCAAAAAAACCGGGGCTGTATACCGTAGTTGCTCTTTTGGAAAAAAAAGGTGAAAAACCAGTAAAAAGTATTCGGGAAATCGTTTTTAATTAAAATAATTGCCAATGCCATTAATGGGCCCTTCCTGACTTGGTTAAACTTACGGCGCTTATGCAAAGCTTTGCATAGGCGCCGTTATGGTATGCCCCCCTGGCGTGAATATGACGCGCAAAGGCCAAAAGCGCAAAGGCTACCCGTGCCCCGCTGCCAGGTAACAAAAATCCCGATCATCGATAAACAAGGTTATCCGTTTTTGCTATCGAAAAGCTGACAAAGCACAGGTGGTCCTGGTCCCTGAATTTATATTTTGTATTCATTATTGTTTAAAAATACATTTAAGGCAGTTAATAAACAAAGCCGGATTAGAAAAACGGTTGTTTATGATTACGCGTGGCAGACATTAACGAAACTTGTTTTTTTAACATGCTTGTCGGCTACCATGCATACGGGGCACGAGAAGCCTTTACCCTACAGACCTTGCCCGTCATTCGCGCCGGGGGTATTTAATGCCGAATATTGAATTCCGAATATTGAATAATGAAGTCAAAGTTCGAAATTCATTATTCGATATTAACCCGCCGAACACTTTTATTCTAAGTTAGTGCCATTACTCTCAAGAGGGGAATCGCACAGGCCTTTGCCTTTAATTCGCTCTATTCCTTATTTTTCAATCACTAAACCGCATGAAATTTAATCTTCAGCCAAACAACCTCGTATCATAAATTTTCAATACCTTTCTGCAATGAAAATCATCACGCGGAATGTGTGGATACTATCCCTGGTAAGTTTGTTCACAGATGTTGCCAGCGAAATGTTGTACCCGGTGATGCCGGTTTACTTGCGCAGCATCGGCTTTTCCGTTGTGCTGATTGGTGTATTGGAAGGTGTGGCCGAAGCAACAGCAGGACTTAGCAAGGGTTACTTTGGTAATTTAAGCGATGCTATTGGCAAACGGCTGCCGTTTGTTCAGATTGGTTATGCTTTGAGCGCCGTTTCAAAACCGATGATGGCTTTGTTTACTTTTCCATTTTGGATCTTCCTTTCACGCACTTTAGACCGCTTAGGTAAAGGAATAAGGACAAGCGCGAGGGACGCTTTACTATCAGATGAAACAACTCCCCAATATAAGGGACAGGTATTTGGCTTTCACCGCGGCATGGATACTTTGGGTGCGGTATTAGGCCCCCTGATTGCCTTAATATACCTGGCCGGGCATCCGGGGCATTATAAAATTTTATTCTTTGTGGCATTTATTCCGGGGGTGCTTTCTATTGGTATTACTTTTTTAATCCGTGAAAAAAGGAAAGTCATTGCTTCCGATAATAATAAACCCGGCTTTTTAGATTTTATACGATATTGGAAAAAAAGCCCTTCCCTGTACCGGAAACTGACCGTAGCCCTGCTGGTTTTTGCCTTGTTCAACAGCTCTGATGTATTCCTGCTTTTAAAAATGAAAGAAAACGGTTATCATGATACCACCGTTATCGGCATCTACATTTTCTACAATCTGATCTATGCCGTTTTTTCGTACCCCATAGGATTACTCGCGGATAAAATCGGCATGAAAAAAGTTTTCATAACAGGTTTGCTCCTTTTTGCGGCGGTATATGCCGGAATGGCCCTGAATAAATATGAAACCGTATATTTTGTCCTGTTCTTTTTTTACGGCGTTTACGCGGCTGCCACCGAAGGCGTTGCCAAAGCCTGGATCACTAATATTTGTGAAAAAAAAGATACAGCCACCGCCATTGGTACCTATACAGCGTTTCAGAGTATTTGCACGTTGCTGGCAAGTTCGTTAACCGGAATTATCTGGTATTCATCCGGTGGCAAAATGGCATTGCTCATAACAGCCGCCGGGGTTTTTCTGATTATTCCTTACCTGTTGTTAATGAAAACAAGCCCGTTAAAAATGAAAAGAAAGGTTGCCTCAGTTTAACAGATACCGGATAATAAATAACTTTCCATCCGCATAATAAAGTGCCATATAGTATCGGTCCCGAAAGCTTTTCCGATCCCGTTTTTACGAAAGGTATAAAGTATGCGGCCATTTTTCAAACATTCGATGTGAAATTCAAGGTCTTCCACATTCCATATAATATAAAGGCTTTCTGCGGGTGTGTATTCAAATTTCCCTGTCCTTTCAACATAAATATCATCCATATAATCCAAAATCCGCTCCGCATTTTGCATCGCGGCAGGCGAAGGGAAGGGATACTCAAAATCTAAATTAATTAAAATATCTTCAATTTCGCGATGCATAATAAAGGCAAAAAAATAATCTTTTGCCTTTATACGTACAAAGGGGTATGTTAGTTACAGGATTTTGTTAAAAATTGCTGTTTTCGCCTCACCTAAATAGCGCCTCACCTAAATCCTCTCCAAAGGAGAGGACTTTAACTGCGCTCATTTTTAAAGCCCTCTCCTTTGGAGAGGGTTGGGTGAGGCGAAAATGACAGGGCGAGACAAAATTAAAACCCGCTGTCATCCAGGGCAAAAGATTTTTTCCTGGTTTGCCATTTGCCTTTTGTAAAATCAGGAAAGGCCTGCGGGGTATTGCCTTCGGCGATTGATTTTTCTGAAAGCGGCATGATCACACTCATGGTTACCGAATCGTAAACATCAATCGGGGTTTGTTTGCCCTGTTTTACGGCCTGTACAAATGCGTTAAACACAAACCAGTCCATACCGCCATGACCTGCGCCTTCGGCATTGTTTTCATATTTTTTCCAGAGGGGGTGGTCATATTTTTTAAACCAGTCGTCTGTTGCATCCCATTCGTCCTCCTTTTTACTTTGGTGTTCGATATAAACACTCTTGGCTACATCCATCCAAAGACCTTTGGTGCCCTGCACCCTGAAACCCAGTGAATATGGCCTTGGCAAATGGGTATCATGCGAAAGCAAAACAGTTTCGCCATTTGCGCAATTGATCATGGTGGTGATCACATCGCCGTTTTTGTAATTGATCTTTGCATTTTTATTGCCAGGCGCCAGTTCTTCCACATAAGCCGCCAACCCCCTCGCTTTTGAGCTAAAGGATACCAGGTTGGTAAAACGGTTGCCTGCATTGATATCAGCATAATGCATCAGCGGGCCAACGCCGTGGGTGGGGTAAATATCTGCATTGCGGTCAACATTAAACTGGGTGCGCCATTGCGCCTCGCTTAAAGCATCCGGCCCGAACTCAACCCCGTGCCCCGAAAAATGCTTACCATCATTAAACAACACCCCGCGCAGGTTATGCTGGTAACCGCCTTCAAAGTGTATCAATTCGCCAAACAGGCCCTGGCGCACCATATTTAAAACCGCCATTACATCGCGGCGGTAACAAACGTTTTCCAATGTCATATACGGAATCCCTGTGCGTTCAGAAGTATTCACCAGGTCCCAGTGGTCTTCCAGGCTTAAACCGGCTATAACTTCGCAGCCCACGTATTTGCCGGCTTTCATGGCATCAATAGCCTGCGGGTGGTGAAACTGCCATGGGGTAGCGATGATCACCGCGTCAATATCTTTCCTGTCCAGCAGGCGTTTGTAGGCATCCGGGCCACCTGTATATTCCTGCGGCAATGGTTTCCCGGCTTTGGTAAACTGCGCGCGGCAATAGCTTAATGAGCTTTCCTGCGTATCGCAAATGGCGACAATATCCACATCATCACGAAGCAAACCTTCGCCAACGTGATTGCGGCCCCGCAGGCCTACGCCGATGTAACCCAGCCTTACCTTATCTTTACCGGCTGCAAAAAGACTGCCTGCGGGCAAAATAGTCAGGCCTGCGGCCACAATTGTACTTTGTTTAATAAAATCCCTTCTTTCCATAATTTTAATTTGAAAATTTGATGATGTGTTAATTTGTGAAATTTACATCTTTTATTAATTAAAAATTTCTCCGGGTGAGTACTTTTTACAAAATTTTATACCTTTACGCCGAACTGAGCAACAGTTTTGTTTTATCAAAAGCATTATGAAAAAATTTAGTGTACTTCTTTTTGTTGTCGGAATTATTGTAACCATCGGTTTAATTATCTATTTCAGGTCGGTAGTTAACCCTGTTGACTCTGATCCGATGGTTATTGACCGTAGCGGGAACCAGGTTTCCAGGTGGCCCATCTTTATCGGGATCATCTGTACGTTTGTAGGCGCCGTATTTTATTATGTGAGCCATTACGAAAAGAAAAGCAAGTAATTATTGTTTAAAAGACTGATTCCATTCCCTTATTTAAGGAATATCCCTGCGACCCACTTTCCCCCTTGTGAAAGTGAGGGTCGCAACATAGTACCGCACCTTTTGAAACTGGTGTAAAAAAACCATTAAAATTATTTTGAAAAGATATAAAAATACTAATATTTTTAGCATTATCTTTGCGTATAGTTTTTATGGAAGCGTTTTATATCGATGTGGAACTGAGCCGGGGGATAACCCGGATACAGGTGGACGAGGTGTCCCCCGAACAATGGGACATGCCTTACACCCCGCAATTTATTATTGACTTTCATAACGGCAAGGGCTTTATTACCCTTACCCTGCAACTGGAACAAGGTAAATGGTACGACCGCAACAGCCGTGTCTCCGAAGATGATTTTCACATTCACTATTTTGAACCCGGCCCTGATAGCGGCAATCCCAACTACCAAAGTCCGCTGAGTGAATCAGCCATCCGTGAGATCGGCCGCGCAATAGCCCGCCACATGATAGTTCAGTTAACCGCTTATATGGGTATGTTTATCCCGGCATTCCCCACTCCTACCTTAAACTGAATGCGATGGATACGAAAAGAGATATCATCAGCCGCCTGCAAAAGGACATTCTTGCCTGGCAGGGCTTTGTACCGCCTCCGGCAGGCGCTGGCGGAGGTATTGGCCTTGGCCCGGTTGAGGCGGCTTTCCCCAACGGGGTGTTCCCTACGGGGGCCATACATGAGTTTTTAAGCGAAATGCCCGAACATGCGGCAGCTTCGGGCGGTTTTATTGCAGGTTTGCTCAAAACGCTCATGCAGAACGGGGGCGCCTGCCTGTGGATCAGCATGTCGCGCACCCTTTTCCCCCCGGCGTTAAAGGCCTTTGGCGTTGAGCCCGACCGGATCATTTTCATCGACCTGCAGCGGGAAAAAGATGTGCTGTGGGCGATGGAAGAAGCGCTCAAATGCGAAGGCCTCGCCGCCGTTGTTGCAGAGATGCGGGAGATCAGCTTTACGCAATCGCGCCGTTTGCAGTTAGCCGTTGAACAAAGCAGGGTGACTGGTTTTATTCTCCGCAGCGATCCGCGCAAACTGAGCGCAACAGCCTGTGTTGCCCGCTGGAAGATCAGCCCCTTGCCAAGTGAACCGGAGGAGGGCATGCCGGGCCTGGGTTTCCCGCGATGGCATATCGAACTGTTAAAGGTACGCAACGGCAATCCGGGCAGCTGGAAAATGGAATGGTCGGCGGGCCGGTTTGTACCGGTTCAGGAAAATGTGGATGAAAAGGTATTGCAGGAGCATGAGCGGAAAGCGGGGTGAGTGTGCTTCCAAAGTATATCAGCAAATATTGCATGGCGTATAGTTGACTCACCCCGAATGCGCTGCGCTGTTCGACCCTCTCTATGGCAAGCCATAAAGAGGGTGAAAAAGGGAAAAAAGTCCTCCCCAAACCCTCTTTACCGCTTGGTGGCTGTGGCACAACTACAA
>DHXR01000049.1 GCA_002413785.1 Mucilaginibacter sp. UBA5151 | reverse complement strand
TTGTATTTCATTCACGGCACACCAAAGCACAATCAAGGCTTTTGACAGCTTCTGAAAAAGCTACTCTGATAAATATAAATTCTTTCTTTTGGAATAAAGAATTAAATGACGGGAAAGTCTCCTTAAAAAGAATTGATGAAGCAACTGTTATTGATTCCTACGATGATCGGCATATAACAGAGGCCATTTCAAGTATAAGGGTTCCCGACGAAATATTTGATGAAGCAAAGCGAATGTTTGGAGATAAAGTTCTCAGATGCTAATGCTTTTATGTCCGAGAATGGTCTCTCGCTGAGAATCACCATTCTAAAATGGAAGCCCACCTCTACGCCAGTACCAACCCCTCCCTCAACGCCTTATCGTAAATCTCCTCATTAAACTTATAATAAGCCGGGGATCGGTGCGCCCCTATATTCCTTTTTTCATCCAGCTTAACTATAAGCCCCAATGAAATTAATTTATTGGGAAAGTTGGAGGCATTGAGCTGTTTACCCGACATCACCTCGTAAAAACGTTTGATCTCTTTTAAGGTGAATTTCTGCTGCAAAAAGTTTTTACCTATCGGGAAGTAATTTAAATGCATCCGCATGGCAAACAGCGCGTCGCGGACGATCCCGTCATGATCAAAGCCTAAGGCAGGCAATTTATCAACGGAAAACCAGGCGCATTCGCTGGATAGAAAATCAGCGTTAGGCTTGGCATTAACTATATCGGTTATGGCATAAAACCCTACCGACACCGTTTCGCCGGTAAGCCAGCTATCTTCCTCCAGCCGTACCTGCACCAATTCAAAAAGTTTTTCCGGGTCAAAGGCCCCACGGGGATCATTTCTTCCCGGATCGCCAAAAGCCTTAAATTGTTTTAAAAACAGGTTGTCAATACCTGTCCGTTCCGCAGTTATCCTGGTTGCTGCCTGGTCAAGGCTTTCATCCTTCCTCACGAATCCGCCCGGCAAACACCACTTCGTTATAAACTTATTCTTCACCAGCAATAACTGTAACTCGCCATCGTGGTAGCCAAAAATTGCGCAATCTATCGTCAGATTTGGCCTGTATGCTAAATATCCCTTCTTAAAAAAATGCTGTATTTCTGCTAAGCTTTCCATCGGTTTCTTCTATCCTGAAAAAATGGTTTAAATTGTTTGGCGATTAAAAACCGAAATTAGAAAGCGTAACAACTTATAGAAGTATGAAAATTATGCCGCCCCCCTCTCAAGAGAGGGGGTGCGCCGGGCGGTGTTGTGGCGGGGGTGTGTTAGTCAACATGTTCATTAACACACCCCTCCATCCCTCTCAAGAGGGGAACCGCACGGCCCGCACTTTTAATTTCGACCCTTCCATCGCTATTCAATCGCAAAACAAAATTTATTTATTAATTTTTAATAAATGTAAGAAAAATTTCACATACCTTTATTTATTAATTTTTAATAAATGATTTAACACGCCTGTTAGGTCCGGTGTTAAAGATGTACAGAAACCAATTAACCAAATTATAAATCAATGAAAATTAACAAATTGCTTTTTTACATGGCGGGCGCCGGGGCGCTGGCGGCCGTGTTTTCTTTTTCCAAAGACCGGCTCCGGAACAGTTTACAGGCCACGGTTATGGCGGAGTCGGGTTTGATCCGCACAAGCGGGGATACTGCTTATCGCGACCTGAATAAAAACGGAAAAATGGACGTATATGAAGATTCAAGCCAGCCCATTGAAAAGCGGGTGCAGGATCTTTTAAAGCAAATGACCCTGGAGGAAAAAGCAGGCATGATGTTTTATTCACCCATCCGTGTAAACGCCGATGGTACGATTGAAGATAAACCAGCGAGTGGTTTACTGGCAAGCTTGTCGCCTGTCGGAATTAACGAGATCGACAAACACCATATCAACCATTTTAACCTTTTTGCGGTGCCCGCACCTGATACTTTGGCTATATGGTACAATAGTATTCAGCGGTATGAAGAAAAAACGCGGCTGGGTATTCCCATTACCATAGCATCGGACCCGCGGAATCAAAACGGGGCGGGTATTTTTGCGATGTCGGCCAAAACTTTTTCCTTATGGCCAGACCCACTGGGATTAGCCGCCATTGGCGATGATAAGCTCACAGCACAATTTGCTGATATTTCAAGGCAGGAATACCTGGCAGTTGGCATACGGCAGGGCCTGCATCCACAGGTTGACCTGTCAACTGAGCCACGCTGGCCCCGTATAGCAGGCACCTTTGGCGAGGATGCTGCACTATCATCACGTATGACCACCGCCTATATCAATGGCTACCAGGGTGAAAAACTGGGCCCTAACAGCGTTGCCATGATGACCAAACATTTCCCCGGCGGCGGCCCTCAAAAGGATGGCCTTGATCCGCACTTTAATTTTCAGAAAGGCGAGGTTTATCCGGGTAACAATTTTAAATATCACCTGATCCCTTTTGAAGCAGCTTTCAAGGCGGGCACAGCGGCTATTATGCCTTATTACGGTGTGCCGATGGGACAAAAAAACATACCGGAAGTAGGCTTTTCCTATAACAAAGCTATCATCACCGAACTTTTGCGCAAAAAATACCATTACGATGGCGTGGTTTGTACCGACTGGGGCCTGGTGACAGATTCAAAGATAGGTACAATCAACTTTGAGGCTAGGGCCTGGGGCGTTCAGAACCTGAATACCGAAGAACGGGTGCAAAGGATTATTGATGCCGGCGTTGACCAGCTTGGCGGTGAAAACCTGCCCGATGTAATTATAAAACTGGTGAAAGACGGAAAAGTGAGCGAAAAACGCATCAATGAGTCTGTAGTAAGGTTGCTGCGTTTGAAGTTTGAGCTGGGCTTGTTTGACAATCCTTTTGTTGACGAAAAAAAGGCGGCAGCTATCGTAGGCAGTCCGGAATTTATGGCTGCCGGGCAGGATGCACAGCGAAGGTCGCTCACGCTATTGAAGAATGATAACCACCTCCTTCCGTTAGCGACGAATAAGCTGAAAATTTATATCAAAAATATCAACCCCAAAATTGCGGCATTATATGGTACCATTGTAACTGATCCGAAACAGGCAGATATTGCTATCATCAGGTTACAAACGCCGAATTATCCCATAGCAGAAGCTAAAGGCAACTTCATAGCGCAAATGTTCCATTTTGGCGACCTGGACTTTAAAGGCAAGCAATTGCAGGACATTCTTGACCTCGAAAAAACTGTACCAACTGTAGTCGATATTTATTTAGACCGTCCGGCTGTTATTCCAGAGATCAGCGCAAACGCCAAAGCCCTTTTCGCCAACTTCGGTTCGAATGACGCGGCTTTGCTGGATGTGGTTTTTGGTAAATACAAACCAGGCGGCCATTTACCGATAGAAATGCCGTCTTCTATGGAAGCAGTAAGAAACCAAAAGGAAGATATGCCTTACGATTCCAAAGATCCGCTGTACAAATTTGGGTATGGGTTGAGCTATTGAGCTTAGCTGGACCGCTACCCGTAGAAATCGAAAAGTAATTAATTATAAACTCAAACAAACAGATAAAAAAAATGAAAAAAATCGCACTATGTAATTTATTGGCCATAATCCTGATGGTGACTGCCATAAAAGTAAATGCGCAAGCGCAAACTAATTATTTTACAGGCAAATGGAATGTGCTGGTGAAAGGCCTGCCACAGGGGGATGCGCACATGCTATTTAATATTGCCGATTCTGCCGGACATCCAAAAGGTATGCTGGTAGATACCACCGCCGCGCACAAAGATATACCGATGACCAATATTGAACAGGCAGCCGATAAAATCACACTTTATTTTAGCACACAGGGTTATGATGTAAACCTGGTTTTAACGAAAAAGGATGATGACCACGCTACGGGAAGCCTTATGGGCATGTTCGATGCGCTTGCGGACAGAGTTAAGAAATAATTGTTTTTAACCTTCTAAAAAGTCAAAAGCCTCAGATCGAAAGATTTGAGGCTTTTGCGGTATTTTAATCTTCACAATATTTTACCCGTTATCCTGGTACGGGCATTTAAAATCACCCCCGCCGTTTAAGCGAACAGGCTAAACAGGGAACGGGACAATAATAATTTAACAATGCTCAACCGGCATGTTGCAGGTACTTTTCTATGATCTTGTCCAATATCCCGATGGAATGTTTTTTATTTTTCAGGTCCTCTGCTGAAATATCATATTTCTGTGACCAATAGGCTACATCGGAATTTTCCTTAACCTGCTTTTTTTCATTCTCCGGTATCTCGATTTCAGGATTGTTTTTCATGATGTTTAACTAATAAATTATCAATGTTAAAGTTACCCTGTTGCATGTGCATTTATTATTATCAATATGTTAAGTTATTGTTAACACCAGAAGATCTAAGGATTCTGCTCTTCAAAAAAACGCCCGCTTTTTCAATTTGCTTTTTCAATAAAATTAAACGTATTTTCGGCTCCGGTTCTTTTGTTTAGCCAATAGGGATCGTCAACCAAAACAATTTTCATTATCCGATTACACCTGCTTCAGCATCAATGAATAATACCACCGCCTACCCCGACTCAAAAAGCCATTACGAAATCCTCGACGGACTGCGGGGCGTAGCCTCCGTTTTGGTTATCGCCTTTCATATTATGGAAACTTTCACTGGCGGTAACCGCTTCATACAGGTGATCAATCACGGCTACCTGGCAGTGGATTTCTTTTTTCTGTTGTCCGGTTTCGTGGTGGCTTATGCTTACGATGACCGCTGGGGGAAAATGACGCAATGGGACTTTTATAAACGGCGCCTTATCCGTTTGCAGCCGATGATTATTATGGGGTCGCTGGTCGGTGCGGCGCTTTATTACTTTCAGGGCGGCGCCGCCTTTCCGATGATCAGCGAAACCCCGGTTTGGAAAATGCTGCTGGTTATGCTGGTCGGCTGTACGCTGATCCCTTTGCCTGTCTCCATGGACATCCGCGGCTGGCAGGAAATGCACCCGCTGAACGGCCCGGCCTGGTCATTGTTTTTTGAATATATTGCCAATATCCTTTATGCTTTGTTCGTCCGCAAGTTCTCAAAAACGCTGCTTACTATATTGGTGCTACTGGCGGCTATTTTCCTTGTACAATACCTGGTAATGGGTCCGCAGGGCGATGTTATCGGGGGCTGGAGCATCGATAAAACCCAGTTGCATATCGGCTTTGCCCGCTTGCTATTTCCGTTTTTTGCAGGGGTGCTGCTTTGCCGCGCAGGGAAACTGATCCGAATTAAAAATGCTTTCCTGGTATGCAGCCTGCTGATCCTTATTGTGCTGTCTGTTCCCAGGATTGGCGGCACAAACCACCTATGGATGAACGGATTATACGAATCTGCATGCATCATCCTTGTTTTCCCGCTGATCGTTTCTATCGGCGCGGGCGGCAGCCTCACCGGGAAATACCCGGTAAAAATATGCAGGTTCCTCGGCGGCATCTCCTACCCGCTCTATATCACGCATTACCCGCTCATTTACCTTTATACCGCCTGGGTGGTCAACAACAAAATACAATTGGGGGCATACGGCCTGTTTGTTGGGCTGCTACTCTTTATTAGCAGCATTGCTATAGCATGGGCCTGCCTGAAACTGTATGACGAACCGATAAGGAACTGGCTGGCAAAGCGGTACTTGGTGAAGAAGGCATAAGCTGCAAAAAAACTCACCCGCTGTCCGAAGTGACTTCGGACAGCGCTCAGAATTTACAGACTACCGGCAGCTGGGGCTAAACTTCTCCCCTGAATGTTTCCCGATAACCATATAATTAGGGTCTGCTGAATAACC
>DHXR01000048.1:36777-42437 GCA_002413785.1 Mucilaginibacter sp. UBA5151 | reverse complement strand
GGGTTGCGCCACAGCCACCAAGCCGTAGAGAGGGTAAAAAACGTTTTCTCCTTAACTTAATGACATTGATCTCCCCCGGATGGGGAGACTTTAACTTATTACTTGTCAACTTCATCTTTCGGACTTTACGGACTTTCCCGACTTTCGGACTTTTTACTCTCATATCAAAACCCTAATTTCGCCGGCACAGAAAAGAGGAAAAAGATTTGGATTATTTACAGGGATTAAACCCCGAGCAAAAGGCGGCAGTGCAACAAATAAAGGGTCCGGTAATGATTATTGCCGGCGCCGGGTCGGGCAAAACGCGGGTGATCACTTACCGCGTGGCGCACCTGATCCGCAACGGCGTGGACGCCTTTAATATACTGGTGCTTACCTTTACCAATAAAGCCGCCCGCGAAATGCGCGAACGTATCAACCACCTCGTTGGTCCGGAGGCAAAAAATATATGGATGGGTACCTTCCACTCAGTTTTCGCCAAGTTGCTGCGGGTGGAGGCCGACAAGATAGGCTATCCCAATAATTTCACCATCTACGATACGGATGACAGCAAAAGCGTGCTGCGGGCCATTTTAAAAGAAATGAACCTGGACGATAAGTTGTATAACCCCAATTTTGTACATAACCGCATATCGGCGGCAAAAAACAACCTCGTATCGTGGCAGGAGTACCAGCAGAACGAACAGATTCAGGCCGATGACTCCAGCAGCGGCAGGGGTATGATAGGCACCGTTTACCAAAACTATGTACAACGCTGCTACCGCGCCGGGGCCATGGACTTTGACGACCTGCTTTTTAAAACAAACGAACTGCTTAAACTGCACCCCGAAGTGCTGAACAAGTACCAGCACAAATTCAAATACCTGATGGTGGATGAGTATCAGGATACCAATTTTTCGCAATACCTGATAGTAAAAAAGCTGGCGGCGGTAAACGAAAACATCTGCGTTGTTGGCGACGATGCGCAAAGTATTTATGCCTTCAGGGGGGCCAATATCCAAAACATCCTCAACTTTGAAAAAGATTATCCCGACCTGAAAATATTTAAACTGGAGCAAAACTACCGCTCCACCCAAAACATTGTAAACGTTGCCAACAGCATCATCGCCAATAATAAGGAACAGCTGAAAAAGAATGTTTTTTCGGAAAAAGAGGCCGGCGACAAGATAAAAGTAATGCGCGCCTTCAGCGACAACGAAGAAGGCAAACTGGTGGCCGAAGCCATTATGCAGGAACGTACAACCAAAGGACTAAAGTGGCATGATTTCGCCATTCTTTACCGTACCAACGCGCAATCACGCTCTATGGAGGAAGCCTTACGCAAAATGGGCACACCCTATAAAATTTATGGCGGCCTGTCCTTTTACCAGCGCAAGGAGATAAAAGACCTGATTGCATATTTCAGGCTTACCTTTAACCCCAGCGACGAAGAAGCGCTGAAAAGGGTAATTAACTACCCCCGCCGCGGCATTGGCGATACCACAGTGGACCGTATTATTGTAAGCGCCGATCAAAACAAAATCACGCCATGGGAAGTGATCAGCAATCCATCCAAATACCTTGACGGACGTACTTCAGCTTCGGTTGGCGTTTTTGCCACAATGATCCAGAGTTTCCAGGTGCTCAGCAAAACCATGAGCGCTTATGAGTCGGCCTTGTATATTGCCCAGCACTCGGGTTTATTGAAGGATTTGTATGAGGATAAATCGGTTGAGGGCCTTAACCGTTACGAGAATATACAGGAATTACTGAACGGCATCAAAGAATTTTCGGAACGTGAGGATATTGAGGAAAAAGGCCTGGATGTATTTATGCAGGATATTGCCTTGCTCACCAACGATGATAAGGACAATGACCCTAATGCCGACACAGTTTCGCTGATGACCATACATTCGTCCAAAGGATTGGAATTCCCGCAGGTTTTTGTGGTGGGCCTGGAAGAGAATTTATTCCCTTCGCAAATGTCGCTCAATGCCCGCAGCGATCTGGAAGAGGAAAGGCGCTTATTTTATGTAGCTACTACTCGTGCCGAAAACAAATTAACTTTGAGTTATGCTACTTCGCGTTTTAAGTTTGGCACGCTGATCAGTTGTGAGCCAAGCCGTTTCCTGGACGAAATTGATGCCAGGTATCTTGAATTAGATTATACGGCAAAACCCGTAACTGGCAATAACCCATTTTTTGATGACGAGCGCAGCGCATGGAGCAGCAAGGGGGATACTTTTTCAAAACCAAAAGCGCCGGTAGTAAAAACCACTTCTATTTTGGCTAAGGCGCATGTTCCGTCGGCAGGTTTTGCACCCTCAGATACTTCGGGCCTGCAGGTTGGTATGGAAGTTGAACATGAAAGGTTTGGATACGGAAAGGTGATAAGCCTGGAAGGGAATAAACCGGATATAAAAGCTACAATATTCTTTAAAGAAATCGGTCAAAAACAACTGCTTCTGAAATTTGCCAAGCTGAGAATTATTTAATTATAACGAAATATTTTCCCCAGTCCCGTAGAAAATATTCCCCACTTTTGTAGGAATTATTATTATTAATTGTGCCGCAAGTAATTTTTGCGCATTAATTAATAATGGCACATTATTTGACAATTATTTAACGCCCAAATTAAATATTAAAGCTTTTGAGCGAACAACCATGACTGAACATTTAAAAAAGAAGACCAATACATCCGTTGGTAAAAACATTCGCACTTTACGTCACCAGCGCGGCTGGAGCCAGGAAGATGTTGCCGATCGTTTGGGCATTTCAATCCCGGCCTTTTCAAAAATTGAAACCGGTGTTACCGATATCAATTTATCGCGCCTTGAACAGATTGCAAATATTTATGAGGTTAATGTGATAAACCTGTTGTCGCTTGATGCTGAAGAACCGGAGCCCCAGCTCTCAAATTTAAGTATCGCTCAAAAGAAAATCCTTGACCGCGAGACCGAGATCGCAAATTTGCAGCGCAAAGTAATTTTGCTTTATGAAGAACTGCGTACCAAAACTCCGGCAACAGCTTAGTTTTTGGTGCGAAATTGTTCAAAAAAAACGACACTCATTGGGCTGGCCGATTGGGCGGTGAATTCAATAATGTTTATTTTTCAGTGAATAGCTGAATAAAACGGGCATTATAATCAAATTATAGTATTTTGGACTGATGATTGCAAAACAGGTTGTCTAATCTGCCTGTAATGTCAAAATATATGATTTCAATTCCGTGCACTGATACCCCGAAAGACGGGACAATTCATGATCCCGGCACTAAATTAAAAGTTAAAGCATTTGATCTTTTAACGTCAGGATTTAAACCGAGCAAGGGGGAAAAGATGTTTTTCGTTACCTCGGCTCATGAAAAATTAGCCTTTGAAACAAAAGGATATAGCAAACATAAAAACTTACTTATTCTTCAAATGATCGCTTACTATTGCGTTTACCTGGGTTTACTTGAAGCTCAGATACATGCAAAGTGGCCGTTTTAGGCTTGGGCTTGGGCAAACTGCAAACTTCTTTTAGAAGCCCGCCCTCCTGGGATCGTGGAGCATGTCGCTCATTTCAATGATCTTGTCGTCAATTTCGCCAACGCATTTGTTCATCATCCTGATACATTCAGGCTGGTCAACGAGTCCTTCTTTTTCAAGGTTCATCAAGCCTTTAAGTGTAGCAATCGGTCCGCGTATCTGGTGCGACAGGTAGGAAGAATACTCTGAAAGTTTTTTGTTTTTTATCTGGAGGTCCTGTGTTCTTTCATCAATAATTTCTTCCAGGTGATGGTTTATCCTGTCGAGGTTATCCTTTTGCCGCGAAACTTCGGCATTCAGGTTGGTAAGCTTGATATTAGTTTTGGCCTTGCGTTTTACGTTGTTTATTAACAGGCCTACCAATATCGTTAACAGGCCGGCAACAATGGCGGTCCCCAAAAACATAGCACGGTCATACCGCTGCCGCTGAAGTAAAATTTCATTTTCTTTTTGGCGTGCCTGCTGTGTAAATTGCTCACGAACCAAAGTTGTTTGAGCCGAAGAACTCTGCCTGTTGGCAATACTGTCCTTTTTATAAATATCATAAAGATAGGAAACAGCAAGCCCGTAATTCTTCCGTTTTAACTCCAGCTGATATCTGATATATTTAAAGTCGGATTGAAGCTTTTCAGTTTTAGCGATCCCGGAAAAAGTTATACCCTCGTTTATTATTTTTTCTGCATTATTGAATTTATTCTGTACAATATATAAATCAGCAAGCGTAAGGTCTATACTTGCTACAGGATAATTCAAGTCGAGTTGTTTAGCTCTTCTATTAGCTTCCCTTAACAAGCTTTCAGCTAAATTGAACTGATGAAGGTTAAAATAGATCACTCCTTCGTTTTGTATGCATTGGACTATATTAACCGAATCTTTTAAAACCGTAAACAGGGCGTTACTTTTATTATAAAAATTTAAAGCCTGGTTATAACTTTTTTTGTAATAATAAACGTTACCTATATTCAAATACAAACCAGCTTTTAAATGATCATCGGATAATTTTGTGGCAATGACTAAAGCTTTTTGATAAAATTCCAAAGCCATATCATAATCATCGTAGCGGTATAAATTACCAATATTATTATAAACCTTGCCTTCGCTTTGTAAATCATTAAGCTGTTTGAAATAATTAAGCGCGGTTAAAAAATTATCTATAGCCTTTACTGATTTTTCCAAATAGTAGTTACCAACGCCCATTACCCGGTAAGACTCGCCAATACCGGCTATATAACCAAGTTTTTTGGCGACCGCCAAGGCTTTTGCTGCAGCAGCAACTGTTTGATCGGGATCGGTCAACCGCATATCAAAGCCCTGCTTGTTTAACTTAATAACCTCGCTGGTATCCTGAGTTGCCCCATCCTGACCGCCTTTTGCCAGGGCTGGAATGGTAAGCAATACAAAAAAGACAAATATCAATAATTTCTTCATCGGGGCATTATTACGTTTAAATTTGGCAGAAGGTTATAAGCGCAATTTATTTATAATTAATTTTGTTTATTAAAAAATTATTATTTACATTTGATATTGATAAATTATTGGATACCAATAAGTTGATTTTGATAAATATTTTTCGATGAACAGACAGTGCTGTCTTATCCATTTTATGCCATTTTAAATGGCATAAAAAAAATACAATCAATCTTAACTTTCTGGAAACAAGCGAATTATAATAAATTTTCTTTAAAGACATTTATTCTATCATGCCTGTTTTTTATCCTGTTTTTTTTTAAAAAAATGTGCAAAAAAATACAAGTACAGCTTTAGCGTTTTTTCTATAGCTGTTGTTTCACCGGACTGTAAACAAGCCAAAATGAAACTTTATCCTGTATTTCCGAGCATTTATACGATAACATCTTTAAAAAAGATGCAAAAAATGCAGACTAAAAACAAAATATATAAACTCCGTATGAAAAAGTTATTTTTTTTATCAGTATTCATTTTAGGTTCGGCTGTGGCCATTTCCGCTTCGGCACAAACAAATAGTTTAAAATCCACTGTCGGCATGAACATGCAAAAAGGAACTGTCGGTGGTGCTGACCTTCAAAAAGGAACTGTCGGTGGTGCTGACCTTCAAAAAGGAACTGTTGGCGGCGCTGATTTACAAAAAGGAACTGTTGGCGGCGCCGATTTACAAAAAGGAACTGTTGGCGG
>DHXR01000048.1:0-36608 GCA_002413785.1 Mucilaginibacter sp. UBA5151 | reverse complement strand
TTACAAAAAGGAACTGTTGGCGGCGCTGATTTGAACTAATCTCCATTCCAAAAAATATTATTTAAAAACCTTTTCCGTTTTTACGGGGAAGGTTTTTCCATTTAACCAACTCTCATTGGGGTATATTCTTCTAAATAGTACGCTGAATAGCCAATTTGAATTTTACGTCTGCTTATTTTGTAAATCATAAGCAGATCGCGCCAGGTTCCTTAATCTTCCATGATCGCTCCATGATCGCATATCAACTATTCTTTGTTGGGTGTAATTCAAGACAAGACAAGAAAACGCGACATTTTGATTTGCACCGCTCTGTTTTTCCCACAAAACAAAACTTATATTTGCTGCAAATTGATAAACTCATGGAACTCATAAAACAATATATAGCGGAACATAAACAACGTTTATTAGACGAATTGTTTGATCTGCTGCGTTTCCCTTCGGTTAGCGCTGATCCTAAATACAAACAGGATATATTAAATACTGCAGATTTTGTAGCCCAAAAATTGCGGGATGCGGGAGCTGACAACGTAGAAATTTGCGAAACAGCCGGCAATCCCATAGTTTACGGTGAAAAAATTATCGATACATCAAAACCTACAGTGCTCGTTTACGGACATTATGATGTGCAGCCGCCCGAACCGCTTGAACTATGGAAAACCCCGCCATTTGAACCTACCATACGCGATGGTAAAATATACGCCCGCGGTGCCTGTGATGACAAAGGTCAGTTTTACATGCATGTAAAGGCATTTGAACTGATGATGCAAACCGGCACATTACCCTGCAATATCAAATTTATGATTGAAGGTGAAGAGGAAGTGGGCTCATCCAACCTTTCCATTTTTGTAAAGCAAAATAAAACCAGGCTAAAAGCTGATGTGGTATTAATTTCGGATACTTCCATGATCAGTATGGAACATCCCTCGCTGGAAACAGGCTTAAGGGGTTTGTCTTATGTTGAAGTTGAAGTAACCGGCCCCAACCGTGATTTACATTCGGGGGTTTACGGGGGCGCTGTGGCTAATCCGGCAACTATACTGGCTAAAATGATTGCTTCTTTGCATGATGAAAATAACCACATTACCATCCCCGGCTTTTATAACAATGTAGTTGAATTAACCGCCGATGAACGCAAATCGCTTAATAATGCGCCTTATGATGAAGAAGAGTATAAGAAAGACCTGGGCGTTGATGAACTTTGGGGCGAAAAAGGCTATACCACCTTCGAGCGCACCGGCACCAGACCTACCCTTGAAATAAACGGAATTTGGGGTGGATATACCGGCGAAGGCGCCAAAACAGTGCTGCCATCAAAAGCCTCTGCCAAAATCTCAATGCGCCTGGTTCCAAACCAAACATTCGAGAAAATAACCCAACTTTTTACCGCTCATTTTGAAAAAACTGCACCAAAATCGGTAAAAGTAAAGATCACCCCGCACCATGGCGGCGAACCTGCGGTGACACCGACCGACAGTGTAGCCTACCGGGCCGCCCAAAAAGCGATTACCGAGTCATTCGGCAAGGAGCCGATACCAACCCGCGGCGGTGGAAGCATCCCTATTGTAGCATTATTTGAAGCCGAATTAGGATTAAAAACCGTATTAATGGGATTTGGGCTGGATAGCGATTCACTGCATTCCCCAAACGAAAAGTATGATATTTTTAACTACTACAAAGGCATCGAGACTATCCCGCTTTTTCACAAATATTTTGCGGAGTTGAGTGCTCAGTGATTTTATCTGAATCAGAATTTTTCACCATATTATTTGTTTTTTAAAGGGGTTCAAGAATGCTTCGCAGTTTGCAGAATTTTAGAATTTACAGAATATAATGCGCTGGCATTTTGAAAATTCTAAAATTCTGCAAATTCTGATTCAAACAGTAAACTTCTCACATTTCGCCAAAAACTCCTCATCCGCATCGGCCCCAATGCCCGGGGCATCAGCTATATTTAATTTATAGCCATTATATGTTACCCCGCCCATACATGGGTCTTGCAGATGGCCGATCATACAGGTATCCATATCGTAAAACTTAATATTGGGACTGGCATAAACAAAATGCAGCTTGGCGCTCAGGGCTACACGGCTTTCAAGCATACCACCCATCATACAGGCAATTCCTTTTTCGGCAGCCAGGTCGTGGATTTGTTTAGCCTCATAAATCCCGCCTGATTTTGCCATTTTTATGTTTATGTAATGGCACGCGCCACTGTTAATCTGCTTACGGGCATCATGGTGGTTGTAAACACTTTCATCGGCCATAATTTTCACCGGCGAAAGCTGCATCAATTCGGGCAAACGATCATCATACCATGTGCGCATCGGCTGTTCGCAAAATTCAATAGCATAATTACCCATGGTCTGTAAGGCATAAACAGCATCCTCAAAACTCCAACCCTGGTTAGCATCAATACGTATCTTTATTTCATCACCAACGGCTTCACGAATTCCCTTTATGCGTTCAACATCCTCAACGGCATTTTTACCAAGTTTTACTTTGAGTATTTTAGCGCCCAACCCTTTAAAAACCAGGGCCTTTTCAGCCATTATCGCCGGTGTTGCTATCCCGATAGTTATATCTGATTCAACCTCCCGTTTCTCTCCGTCTAAAAACCGGTAAAGCGGCATGCCTGCATTTTTTGCAGCAATATCATACAATGCTATGTCAAAAGCGCTTTTTATGGTGGTGTTACCGGCAGCAAAATTATGCAGGTCCTGCAAACGGCCGGGGATATCCAGGGCATCCTTGCCGATCCATAATTTTCCAAATTCGCGGGCCATTATTAAACAGGTATCCTGTGTTTCACCAACGATCATCGGGAAGGCGGAGCACTCCCCTACGCCGTAAAAACCAGCATTGGTATGCACCCGGATAAAAACATTCTGGGCATGGTCCATAGTACCTGTAGCTATGGTAAATGGCTCCATGGGTATGCTGAAGCGATAAATATCAATTTGTGTTATGATGAGTGATGTAGTTGCCAATTCCTTTAGATTTAAGGGTCTAAATTAGTAATTAGCTGTAAGAGATTGGTGATTAGTTTTGAAATGTTTGGCTCTCTCTATAACGATTTGTATGTGTCAGCGTTTAATTGTAGAGCCTTCGGCTCGAAACGTTTTGTAGCAACGGGTTTTAACCCGTTGTTACATGAATTCAATATTAAGAGTGCTATAGGCACGATCCATATTAGCTTCCTATTTATATGGGTCGAACCTACGGTTCTTGATTTTTTCCCCGTCATCTTTCAACGGATTAAAATCCGTTGCTATAATATTTATCGAGGCTACGCCTCTTCGGCACCTTAGAAAACCACCTTTTATCATCATAATAACAACTTTTTTTAAGTTTCCCGATAGCTATCGGGATGAAATGATTAAGCATACAAAGCGTTATAGAGCCAAATGTTTTTTGCATTTATTACCAGCTAAGCACAACATTTTTATCTTTATTACATTAATATGCTATACCAATGTTCAACAGCTATAACTTATTACAACCCTTGCAAAATTATGCTAATTTTGTGTCCTTATAAATGAAATTCAACTTAACAGCACGAGACCCGCTTTCGAAAGCCAGGGCAGGCGAGATCACAACTGACCACGGGGTTATACAAACACCAATATTTATGCCTGTGGGTACCGCAGGTACCGTAAAAGCAGTTCATCAGCGTGAGCTCAAAAATGATATACAGGCACAAATTATATTAGGCAATACGTACCACTTATATTTAAGGCCGGGTTTAAACACGCTTGAAAGCGCAGGCGGCCTTCACCGCTTTATTGGCTGGGATGGCCCGATTTTAACCGACAGTGGCGGCTACCAGGTATATTCATTAACAGAGGTACGAAAAATAAAGGAAGAAGGGGTTACCTTCCGCTCGCACATTGATGGGTCAAAACACCTGTTTACACCCGAAAATGTGATGGACATACAGCGCGTAATCGGCGCCGATATCATCATGGCTTTTGATGAATGTACACCTTATCCCTGCGAATATCAATACGCAAAAAAATCTATTGAAATGACCCATCGCTGGCTTAAACGCTGCTGCGAACGCTTTGACAGCACTGCCCCAAAATATGGTTACAGCCAGACGTTGTTTCCCATTGTACAGGGTTCGGTATATAAAGATCTGCGTGTGCGGTCGGCAGAAGTTATCGCATCTTATGAACGGGAGGGCAATGCTATCGGCGGTTTATCGGTTGGCGAACCAGCCGAAGAGATGTACGCCATGACGGAAATTGTGTGTAATATATTACCGGAGCAAAAACCACGTTATCTGATGGGTGTAGGGACACCTGTAAATATATTGGAAAATATTGCCCTGGGTATTGATATGTTTGATTGCGTAATGCCAACCCGGAATGCGCGCAATGGTATGCTTTTCACAAAAGAAGGGATCATAAATATCAAAAATAAAAAATGGAAAAATGACTTTTCGGCGATTGAAGAAGACAGCGGCCTTTTTGCCGATACCGCCTATTCAAAGGCTTATTTAAGGCATTTAATTCATTCGGGGGAGATGTTGGGTGCACAGATCGCTACCTTGCATAACCTGCATTTTTATTTGTGGCTGGTAACTGAAGCGCGTAAGAAAATTATCGCCGGCGAATTTTATAACTGGAAAAACATAATGGTTAACCGTTTAGGACAAAGACTGTAAATGAAGGCTTTTTTAAACAAATATTTAATGGTTATTGACCGGTATATCATTAAAAAATACCTGGGCACTTTTGTGTTTACACTGGGAATTTTTGTGATAGTTACGGTGGTTTTTGATGTTTCGGAACACCTGGATAATTTCTTAAAAACCCATTCGACGATACAGGAGATTGCTTTTAAATATTATGCCGGTTTTATTCCATTTTACATCAATTTATTATCGCCGCTGATTAATTTCCTGGCGGTGATCTATTTTACGGCCAAGATGGCCAATCAAACCGAAATAGTGCCGATACTGAGCGGAAAGGCCAGTTTTAACCGCTTTTTAAGGCCCTATTTTATATGTGCCACATTGATATTTGTAGTGTCCTTTTTTGCAAATATCTATCTGATCCCTTTTACCAACCGGCTTAAAATAACCTACGAAAACTCCCACTCCTTTAACGCTGATGACCCTACCAAAAGTGAAGTACACATACAGCTTGATAAGCATACTTTCGTATATCTGCAGGCTTATGATAACACTATCCACACAGGCTACCAGTTTGTACTTGAAAAATTTAACGGCGATCAGCTTAAAGAAAAATTGACAGCTAATACGATTGCATACGATTCACTCAAACGAATATGGTCAATTAAGGGCTATCAGATCAAATATGTTAACGGATTAAAAGAAAAATGGGTAGATGGTACGCTTAAGCAAATAGATACGGTTTTGGATATGCGCCCCACAGATTTTATCGTGTATGATAATCAGTATTCGGCCATGTCAACCAGCGACCTCGGCAGGGCAATTACCAAAGAAGAAATAAGGGGAACAGGCGCTTTAAAGGAAATGAGGTATGAAAAATACAGGCGTTTTATATACCC
The DNA here is from genome assembly GCA_002413785.1 of Mucilaginibacter sp. UBA5151. Lineage (GTDB taxonomy): Bacteria > Bacteroidota > Bacteroidia > Sphingobacteriales > Sphingobacteriaceae > Mucilaginibacter. Next base: position 31,073 of record DHXR01000048.1, on the reverse strand, counting down.
ATTGTCATCCTACGTACTCACTTTGATCGGCGTATCTATATCCTCGCGCAGGGTGAGAGGCGGCATAGGATTGCCTTTGGGGATAGGCATTTTTCTTTGTTTCGCCTATATTATAGTTGATAAATTTGCATTGGTATTTGCTGTAAAAGGAGACTTCCCGCCAATAATTGCAGTGTGTTTACCTAACGGTTTATTTGGCTTGGTTGGCTTATATTTGCTGTCAAAAGCACCCAAATAATGAACCGGATAAATGCCCCAAAAGAGATAAACAAAAACCTTGTTATCCTTCATTTCACTGTTTTTATCTGGGGTTTCACAGGCATCCTGGGCGCCCTGATCAGTATATCCGCAGTAAGCCTGGTATGGTACCGGGTACTCATTGCAGCGGTAACATTGTTCCTCTATTTTAAGTTTAATAAAACCACTTTCAGGGTAAACCGCGACACGTTTTTCAGGCTGATACTTACCGGCGCACTGGTAGGCGGGCACTGGATATTATTCTTCGCTTCTATTAAATTATCAACCGTTCCGGTAACGCTTGTGTGCCTCTCATCGATCACTTTGTTCACTGCAATATTTGAGCCCCTGATCAATAAGACACGTATCTCAAGGCTTGAAATATTTGCCGGAACTTTGATAATAGCGGGCATTATTTTGATATTCAAATTCGAGACACAATACACTAAGGGCATCATTACAGGCTTGATAAGCGCTGTGTTTGCCAGTCTTTTTTCTATTATAAATTCAAGGCAGGTAAAAAAACACCAGGCTCCGGTAATCGCATTTTATGAACTGACAGGGGCTTTTTTCTGGATAACAATTTATCTCATTTTTACCAGCGGCTTTAACAGCACGATGCGGCTTTCAAATTCCGACATTGGTTACCTGCTCATTTTAGGCACCATCTGCACCTCGCTTGCTTATGTCGCCGGCGTATCGGTAATGCGTGAGCTTTCTGCTTTCAGGGTAGCGCTGATCACAAACCTTGAGCCTGTTTATGGCATATTACTGTCCTTTGTTTTTTTTAGGGATATGAACAAAATGACCATAGGTTTTTGGGTTGGCGCACTTATTATTTTATCTACGATATTGCTTTACCCTGTCACACGCAAGCATATTTATCGCCGTAGAAACAGTGATCAACCGGCTTAAACATTAGCCAAAAACTCCCGGTTACCATTTCTTTTTTAACTCCGGGCCGGTGGCGCCACGGCCAATTACCATTTATTTGTTTCATTTACTTACGGGGTAGGGGCAAGAAAACGATACCTGAATTTCGCTTTTTCAGCCCTTATAAAGCATTATTATTTCGGACCATCCAATCATACGTTGCCCGGAGTTTTGGCGCCTTATATTCAAAATCTGCCTTTGATACTAAGTGTAACATTAGCAGAATTAAAAAAAATCGCAACGGGACGTAAATTTTACAAAAAAACGAGTTCAAATCAACAAAAACACATATAATCTCCCAACTATTTAATTTTTTATATCATTTATAATCTGATACTTAAATAACTCATTAAAAGTTTTAATTTACCTATGCCATATACTTCAATTTTCAAAATACTAATTTTTTTGGTATCGCAAAAAACACGCGCAAGAAAATTATTTTATTTAATTATAAATCAGTATCTTAACATAAGGAAAATAAAGCTTTAATTCAGAAATGAATAAATGATGGCAAAAAGCATGGTAAGTGTATCCGGTTTATAAAATTGCCTGTTTTTGAAATTTTAAATTATTGTGGCTTCTATATACAGAAATGCAATCAGCAACAAAAAAATTCATTCTCAGCGTAAAACTTAGGTGCGGCAATTTTATTTACGGACGCTGTTCCCACCTGGAAAAAAATTAAAAAACGTGAAGATCGAAACCGACGGTGTTTGCGGCAAAAAATATTTTTGTTGACCCTTGTCTTACTCTCCCTGTTTTCGACGGAACGCCACCCAAATTTTTTTACGGTAACTTTTAAGAAGATCAAAATTTACAGCGTTCTATCGTACCATTTTTAAAATGGATACCCCTCGCCCGGTGCCGGCAAAAAGATAAAATATTAAACGATTTTTATTCCACATTAAAAAAGCGGATATTGTACTGAATCTTAAACTCAATTATCATGCGCATAAAAACAATAGTCATTATCCTGATCTCAGTTTTATTAACTGTGGTGCTGATGCAAAATAAAGACAACGTCGATTTTAATTTTCTGTGGGCTACCTTCCGGATGTCGAAATTACTTATGCTTGCTTTTGTCGCGGCTATCGCCTTTATTTTAGGCTTACTGGTTGGCCGTCCGAAAAGTGTTAAACGTTTAGGCGGGGACGTGCCAGACAACGATACAGAAAAAAACGAAACCAATACACTAAGTGACGAAGACAAAGATTATATAAATTGAGTATAAAGATTACTATGAAAACTACAATCGGATTTATCGGCCTCGGAAATATGGGGCTCAATATGGCTAAAAATTTAATTGCTGCGGGGTATCATTTACAGGTTTTCAACCGCACAATTTCAAAAGCGGATGAACTTTACCCGGCATCAATAACCAGGTGCAAAACCCCGGCCGAAGCTGCCGGCGGGGTGCAGGTAATTATTACCATGCTGTCGGAAGATGAGGTGTTGAAGGAAACAGTTTTGGGAATTGACGGTATCCTGAAAACCCTGCCCAAAAACAGTGTCCATATTTCGATGAGCACCATATCGCCGGAGACTTCGCAACAGCTCGCCAAACATCACCTGGACGCGGGCAGCAGCTACCTTGCTGCACCTGTGTTCGGCAGGCCCGAAGCGGCTGCCGCAAAAAAATTATGGATCTGCATTTCGGGTGATCCGCAATCAAAAGAAATTGCAAAACCAATACTGGAAAATCTGGGTCAGGGGATCTTTGATTTTGGAGAAGATGCCGGCGGCGCCAACGTTGTAAAAGTCGCCGGCAACTTTATGATCATGGCCTCGCTGGAAATTATGGCCGAGGCTTACACCCTGGCTGAAAAAAACGGACTCGACAGATTAAAAGTGGCAGAGTTTTTTGGCGCAACTATTTTCAATTCGCCCATCTTTCAAAATTACGGCAGGGTGATTGCCGGCAAGCAATATGAGCCGGTAGGTTTCAAAACGAAATTAGGCTATAAGGACGCGCGTCTCGCATTTAAACTATCGCAGCAATGCGAAACACCTCTGCCGTTCGCAACTGTCGTACACAACCGCTTATTGACCGCAGTCGCCAAAGGCTGGGGAGAAAAAGATTGGGCCGAAGGCATAGGCCGCGGGGTTAGCGAGGATGCGGGGGTGTAAGCCCCGCCTAAATCCTCCCCGGTAGGAAGGACTTTAAAAAAGAGCGAAGCTAAAGTCTCCCCAACCGGGGGAGATTTAGAGGGGGCTGAATATTTGATTATCGTCCTCAAGCCCGCTTAAATCGGGGGTTTCTTCAAATATTCCGAAAACGGACGCCCCGCTCCCGCTCATACTGGCGTAGATGGCGCCTGCTTCGTACAATGCTGCTTTTACGCCCCGGATCTCCGGGTGGTTTTTAAAGACGGAATTTTCAAAATCATTTTTGATGTGATTTTTCCATTCCTTTATCGGCTCATTAATTAATTCCATTAATGATTGTTTTACCGGGGCCGGTTTTACGCCCCTGTAGGCCTCCGATGTTGAAACATGCACCGGCGGCATTACCAAAACTATTTTATAGTTTGAAAGGTCAAGTTTTATTGGTTCAAACTCATCGCCCCTGTCAAATGCGAACACCGGTTTATTTTGAATAAAAAAAGGGCAGTCTGCGCCCAATTGCCGGGCATAAGCTATCATTTGCATATCCGTTAGCCCAAGTTCAAATTCCTGATTGAGCAGGCGGATAAAAAAAGCGGCATCGGCCGACCCTCCGCCAAGCCCTGCTCCTATCGGGATATGTTTATGCAAATGAATTTTCACCGGAGGCAGGCCAAAGTCTTTTTTTAGTAAGTGATAGCCTTTTATGCAAAGGTTATCTTCCACCCTGCCCGGTATTTCCAGGCCCGAGGATTGGAAGCTTAATTCATCAGCCCTGATGATCTCCAGCGCATCATTTATTTTGACAGGATAAAATACAGTCTCAAGGTTGTGGTAACCATCTGCACGGCGTTCAATTACATTAAGGCCGATATTAATTTTAGCGTTTGGAAATATGATCATAAAATGATTAACACGGCCTGTATTTTTGAACAACCGTAGGATTCCAAAATTAGATTATTTTTATTTGCATTTATTATTTGTTGATTGGGTTGGATTAAGTTAATTATTTTCGTCCCTGTGTTCCCGCTTTCCCGTCGGCCTTCCCGCTGTCTGTGTTCCCACAGACAGCTGTTTCTCAACTTAACATTATTGTAGTCTGTGGGGACACAAGCTACGGGGAATTATTTAATCATAATGTCCCTTTAGGGAGTGAACAATGATCAACCGTTCCTGAACCTCATAAATACACCTGTCTTCTCTCGTGATACGCCTTGACCACAAGCCTCCCATTTTATGTTTCAATGGTTCAGGTTTACCAATACCATAAAATGGATCTTTTAATATGGAACTTGTCAGTTCTGAGATTTTTTGTTGCACTTTTTTATTTCCGGATCTTTTCCATTGCGCCAGGTCGTTTAATGCCTGTGGCGAAAATTTTACTTCCACAGATCTTCTACTGCAATGATTACACCTTTACCATCCTTAATCTCCTGCCTGCTTTTCTCGATCTTGGCGACAAATTGGGGGTTGTACTCTTTTTTTTCAATTGTAAAATCTACTTTTAAAGCTTTCATAAACGCTTTCAAAGCATTCATTTGTTCTTTGCTGGCAGGATGCGCAATTAATGTTTCCATGTACAAATATATAGAATTATGATTAAAACGACTAACACAGCCTGTATTTTTAAACAACCGTAGGATTCCAAAATTAGATTATTTTTATTTGCATTTAATATTAGTTTAAGTGGTTGCAAACGTTGTAAAAGTTTTAATGGTTATAACCTCCCCTTCCCGCTGTCTGTGTCCCCACAGACAGCTGTTTACACAACGGGCAGGTGGATAGTTGTCTGTGGGGACACAGACAATGGGGAGTGGGGACACAGGCAACGGGGAGACGGTTATAACCTCTCCAACCCTTACAACTTTTACAACCCTTACAACATCTGCAACTTTTAACAACCAACAAAATGAAACAATATCTCGACCTGATGAGCCACGTGATGGAAACCGGCGCTCAAAAACACGACCGCACCGGAACCGGCACCCTCAGCGTATTTGGCTACCAGATGCGCTTTAACCTGCGGGATGGTTTCCCCATGGTCACTACAAAAAAGCTGCACCTTAAATCCATCATCCATGAGCTGATATGGTTTTTGACCGGCGATACCAATATAAAGTACCTGAAAGATAACGGCGTACGGATTTGGGATGAATGGGCCGACGCCGAAGGCAACCTGGGTCCGGTTTACGGCTACCAGTGGCGCTCGTGGCCAACGCCTGACGGCGGGCATATCGACCAGATCAGCCAACTGGTAAACCAGATAAAAACAAACCCCGATTCGCGCCGCCTGATGGTTTCGGCATGGAACGTAGCCGACGTTAACCGGATGGCCCTGCCGCCATGCCACTGTTTGTTCCAGTTTTATGTGGAGCCTCCCAACCCTATGAAGGGGGAATTGAGAGGGAAACTTTCTTGTCAGCTTTATCAGCGGAGCGCGGATATTTTTTTGGGGGTGCCTTTTAATATTGCTTCGTATGCTTTACTCACTATGATGATGGCCCAGGTGTGCGACCTTGACTACGGCGATTTTGTGCATACTTTTGGCGATGCCCATATTTATAACAACCATCTGGAACAGGCAACATTGCAACTAAGCCGGGAACCAAGGCCCCTGCCAACCATGAAAATAAACCCGGATGTAAAAGATATCTTTGGATTTAAGTTTGAGGATTTTGAATTGGAAAACTATAATCCATGGCCGCACATAAAGGGTGCAGTAGCGGTTTGATATTATTTAGGTAAGATTTCGTAAATTTGAATTATGACAACAGTCCAAATAAAAACTGAAATACAAAAAGTATTAGATCAGGTTCCTGAAGAGGTTTTAACGGATGTTTTGGATTTCCTGAAAGAATTGCAAAAACACCCGGCAGATAATATTCAGTTAGCTAAATTCCTTAAGCAAACTTTAATAGAAGATAAAGGGCTGCTTGAAAAACTTGCTCAATGACAGATAGCAAAACGGCCATTTATATCCATGACACATTAATTAACGAGTTTGGCGGTAGTAAAGGCGTAAGGGATATGGGCGCTTTGGATGCAGCGCTAAATCGTCCGTATGCAACCTTTGACAATATCGACTTGTATCCAACTGCCATTGACAAAGCAGCAGCAATATTCGAAAGTATTATTATTAATCATCCATTTATTGATGGAAATAAGCGTACAGCTTACGTGTTGATGAAACTCATATTATTTAAAGATGGAGTTTTTATTAATGCAAACGAAAAAGAAAAGTATCAAATGGTTCTTGGGGCAAGCAAAGGAGAATTAAGGTTCGATGAAATAAAAAGCTGGCTTCAATTAAAAACCCAAACCCAAAATCAATGACCATTTCCATCGTAGTAGCCATATCCGAAAACCGCGCCATAGGTAAAGACAACAAGTTGCTTTGGCGCCTGCCGGCTGATCTCAAACATTTTAAAGAAATCACCACCGGGCATACCATCATCATGGGACGTAAAACATTTGAGTCGGTTGGGCGGCCGTTGCCTAACCGCCGGAATATTATAATTACGCGGCAGCCCCTTTTTATTGAGGGATGCGAGGTGGTGAACTCAATTGATACGGCATTGGCGCTATGCGCGGAGGAAGATGAAGTATTCATAGTAGGCGGCGCAGAGATTTATCGTCAGTCGCTGCATTTAACAAACCGCATTTATCTCACCGTGGTGCATAAAGAATTTGAGGGCGACAGTTTTTTTCCTGAAATCAACAAAGGGGAATGGAAAGAAGTTTCAAGGGAAGACCATCAGGCGGACGAAAAAAATCTTTTACCGTATTCATTTATTACTTTGGAGCGGTAAGATTAAAGGTGAAAGGCGAAAGGTTAAAGGTTAAAATGGCTATTGTCTCAATATTACAAAGAAGAAATCCCTCCTGTACATTTATTTACTCAACTTATTTATTCAACTTGAAATTCAAACAGTTAGGGCAAAAACCTTTCACCTTTCGCCTTTCACCTTTTACCTGAACAAAGTTTTCAATTAAAAATTCCATGCTTACGAATTTTTATTAGATTTGCCATCTTATTTTTAAAATGCTTATAAACTAATTAATTATATATAATTCACAATGCAAGGTAAAGGGGTAGTTAAATTTTTCGCCATATTGCTGGCTGCTGTATGTTTATACCAGCTATCGTTTACTTGGGTAGCCCATAAAGTTAAAAACGATGCAAAGGTTTTCGCTAAAGGCGACACCGCCAAAGTAAATGCTTATCTGGATTCCATTTCAACACAACCGGTATATCCGATATTAAAACACGATTATCAGTACGTTAAACAACGGGAACTCGCACTCGGCCTGGACCTTGAAGGCGGCATGAGCGTAACGATGCAGATCTCGCTGAACGAATTGGTTAAAAAATTATCAAACAACAATTCTGATCCGGCATTTAACCAGGCGCTGGTAAATGCACAGAATGACACTAAAACAAGCCAGGCAGATTATATCACCCTGTTTGTTGAGGAATACGAAAAGCTGAACCCTAACGGACATTTAGCTGCTATTTTCTCAACCAAGGATAACCAGGATCACCTTAAATTTAATGCCACAAACGCCGAAGTTCAAACCTACCTGAAAGACGAGGCCGGCACGGCTGTAAAGCAATCATACACCATCCTCAATACCCGTATTGACCAGTTTGGTGTTGCAAATGCCAACATACAGTTACAGAAAGGGACCGATCGCATATTAATTGAACTGCCGGGGGTAAAAGAACCTGAACGTGTACGTAAACTGTTATCGGGTACTGCTAAACTTGAATTTTACCAGACCTACGATAACCAACAGGTTTATCAGTTGCTGACAAACATTAATGGCCTGATAGCTGCAAAAATAAAGGCAACCAAAAAAGACACTACTGTTGAAACTGCCAAAAAATTAGCGACAAGCAAGGATACCGCAGCCCAGGCAAAAGGAGCTTTAGCTTTATTAAATAAAGTTCAAAAAAGCACATCGAAAGATACATCCAGGCTAAATAATAAAGGACAATTTGCTGATCAGTATCCATTGTTCAATGTTTTAAAGCCCCTGGTGTACCAGGGACAGAACGGGCAGACTGAATTAGGAAGGGGCCCGATAGTTGGCCATGCAGATGTAAAAGATACTGCTAAAGTTAATCAATACCTGCATAGCCCTGAGGCAAAATCGGTTGTACCGCAAAGCATGAAATTCCTGTGGTCGGTAAAACCAATAGATAAAACCAAAACTTTTGAGTTATTTGCTATAAAGATGATTGGCGCTGATAACAGCCCTGCCTTATCCGGCGACGTTGTCAACGATGCTCATAATGACGTTGATCAAAAAGGCAACCCTGAGGTAATCATGGTGATGAATTCAGACGGGGCGGAAAAATGGAGCGCTGTAACAACAGAAGCTTGCGCAGACCCGAATAATCATCAATCAATCGCCATTGTTTTGGATGATAATGTTTATTCGGCCCCCCGTGTAGATAACCCTATCCCGGGTGGGGTTTCCTCAATTTCGGGTAGTTTTACAACTGAAGAGGCTAAGGATTTGGCCAACGTATTAAAAGCAGGCCGTTTACCGGCGCCGGCGCATATCATTGCCGAGGCTGTTGTAGGCCCTTCCTTAGGACAGGAAGCTATTCATGCAGGTTTATTGTCGGCCCTTATCGGCTTGCTGGTAGTGCTCATATTTATGATAGCCTATTATAACCGCGCAGGTACCGTAGCGGTGATCGCCGTTATTATAAACATCTTCTTCCTGATGGGCGTATTGACCAGCCTCGGCGCCGTGTTAACCATGCCGGGTGTTGCGGGTATCGTACTTACCTTAGGTATATCTGTAGATGCAAACGTGCTGATCTATGAACGCGTGCGTGAAGAACTTGCACTCGGAAAATCTATACGGATTGCGGTAAGCGATGGTTTTAAACATGCCTTATCATCCATCCTCGATTCAAACATAAGCACATTCTTAACAGGTTTGATCCTTTACATTTTCGGTACAGGTCCAATCATGGGATTTGCCATCACATTAATGATTGGTATTGTTACTTCATTGTTCTGTTCCCTGCTTATTTCAAGGTTGATCTTTGAATATATGCTCGAAAAGGGATGGGATATTAAATTCTCGAACCCATGGAGCTCACATACCTTTAAAAATGCAAATTACGCCTTCGTAAAAAACCGTTTCAAATATTATATTTTCTCGGGCACATTCATCCTGATTGGTTTAGTATCCATGGCTACCCAGGGATTTAACTACGGGGTTGATTTTGTTGGCGGCCGTACCTACACCATAAAGTTCAACAACAGCAATGTAGGTGTTGAAGATGTACGTAAAATAGTTGAGAAAAATTTGGGCTCGGGTAACGAGATTAAAACGTTTGGCACTGATAAATTAAGTGTAACCACCAAATACCTTATTGACGACACAGCGCGTAATGCTGATGCGAAGGTACAGGACGCACTTATAAAAGCGCTGGGTACAACGCCTCAGACAACCATTACAAAAGCGAATATAGTTGGAACCCAGAAAGTGGCTGCAACCATTGCCAACGGGCTTAAAAAATCAGCAATTTTAACGGTAATTTTCGCCATCATCATTATTTCCACTTACATCCTGATCCGTTTCCGTAAGTGGCAGTTTAGTTTGGGTGCGATGATTGCCACCGCGCATGATGCTTTAATGGTATTGTCGTTTTTCTCCATATTTAAAGATGTGCTGCCGTTCTCGCTCGATATCGACCAGTCCTTTATAGCGGCCATATTAACGGTAATAGGTTATTCAATTAATGATACCGTGGTGGTGTTCGACCGTATCCGCGAGTTCCTTAGCCTTCACCATGCTAAAACAGACGATCCTAAAGCTGTAATTAACGATGCGATCAACAATACATTAAGTCGTACCATTATTACCGCTTTAACGGTATTATTGATATTGCTGGTGCTGTTTATCTTCGGTGGCGATGTGATCCGCGGCTTCTCGTTCGCATTGCTGATCGGGGTATGTTTCGGAACATATTCATCTATCTGCGTAGCGACACCGGTTATTATCGACTTCGGTAAAAAAGATCTGAGATAAAATCAATCAGTTTATTGAAAGGCCCCAAATGTTAATTGGGGCCTTTTTTGTTTGGGGTGCCTTCAAATAAACTAAATTTGACGTAGTATATTCCCTATTTTTGGATCAATGACGGATAGTGTGGGAGAGGTTAATTTCGCCTTATAATTATTACATATTTTAATGCAAATTGAATGCCCCTTAGGGGCTACCGCTTTGTAGAAACAGATAAAAAAGCAAATTTGCCCCGTCCAGGGGCTACCCTTCGCGAATTGGGTAGCCCGCCAATAGGCGGAGCACAAGCATATATTTTTTGCTATTTCTACAAAGCGGTAGCCCGCCGATTGGCGGGGCAGTATGTCACTAAGGCAATTGACCCTTAATACAGAATATTTTAGGGGGAACTATGTTCACCTTTACTATCCGTCAGAACCTCATTTTGTTCACCAACATGATACCATCAAAAATAAAGCTGACTGAATGTCCCCGCGACGCCATGCAGGGCCTGCACCAATTTATCCCTACTGAGTTAAAGGCGGCCTATATCAACCTGCTGCTGCAGGTGGGCTTTGATACGATTGACTTTGGCAGTTTTGTTTCGGCAAAGGCCATCCCGCAAATGCAGGACACTGCGGAAGTTTTGCAAAAACTGTATTTGAGCAGTACAAGATCAAAATTACTGGCTATTGTTGCCAATTACCGGGGCGCGGAAGAAGCCGCGCGGCATCCGGAAATAACTTACCTCGGTTTTCCATTTTCCATATCCGAAACATTTCAGCGCCGAAATGCGAATTCGGGTATAGATGCCGCTTTTGATACTGTAAAAAAGATCAGGGAACTATGCAGCCGTAACAACCAGGAATTGCTCGTTTATTTATCTATGGGTTTCGGCAACCCTTACGGGGATGAATGGAATATTGAAATTGTGCAGCAATGGACCGAAAAACTGGTGAACGAAAATATCAATATCATTGCTCTTGCTGATACAATAGGCGTCGCAACCGCCGCTCAGATCGAAGAAATATTCCCTTTACTTTGCAGCCAGTTCCCAAACACTGAATTTGGGGTTCATTTACATTCTACACCAGATGCCTGGTACGATAAAATTGCAGCAGCTTACCAAAGCGGCTGTAAACGTTTTGACACGGTCTTAAAAGGATATGGCGGCTGCCCGATGGCAAAAGACGAGCTTACAGGCAATATCGCCACAGAAAACCTGGTGGGCTATCTCCAATCACAAAAAGAGGATCCCGGTCTTAATTATGACAAGTTACGGGAGGCGATGGATTTTTCGGTTAGGATATTTGGTTAAGCATACATTAACTTTCCTTTAGGCAGGGGGATTTGCCTTCCTAAATCTTTAGCTGTTTGCAACCACTGCTCAATAACTATTTCAATATTTATTAAGGCTTCTGTGTAATTTGCCCCATCAGCCATGCATCCGGCGAGCTCAGGTACTTCGGCAATTACAGCATCATCTTCTCTGCTCCAGTACAAAATTATTTCATACTTATTTTCCATCAGCGATCAATTTATATTTCAAAATAATTAACCTTACCTGTTTAACCTGATAAGGTTTTGCTTTATTACCTTTCGGTTGAATATTTATTATTTCTTCAACTCCCTCTTTGTGAAATATTCTGTGACTTCCACCTGTAGTTCTTTCAATAAAGTTAAAATGAAGCAAAATATTTCTTAAATCATCAAAACTAAAGTTGTTATCTGCGTTACCTGACAATAATTTCAATTGTAATTTTTCAAATTTACCCATTTCTCACCATTTTATAATGCCTTATCCCTGCTTCTTCAAATTCGGGGCCGGTTTTTTCGAAATTAAATTTCTCGTATAAAGATACAGCCTGTATTTGGGCATGCATATACACGTAAACGGTGTCATTTGGCAGGTCATTTAAAACAGCTTTTACAAGCTCCTGCCCTACGCCAAATCCCCTGAATTTTTTTAATACAGCAAAGCGTTCCAGCTTATAGCCTTTATCCGTTTTGCGCCACCTGGAAGCGCCGGCAGGTTCGCCGTCAACGGTGGCCAAAAAATGAGTTGATTCGTCTTCAAATTCCCATTCAAGCTCAGGCGGGCAGTTTTGCTCGTCAACAAAAACCTCGCGACGAATGGCAAATACCTTTTCCAGCAAGGCAGGGTCCGTAACTTTGCTTACCTGAATTGTGTGGGACATTTTTTTGAGGTGAAAGGCAAAAGGTAAAAGGCTGAAAATTGAAAAACCGAATTTGATCGTCCAATATTTTATCTTTCGCCTTTTACCTTTAACCTATAATTTTTACTTATAGCTTATTATAAACATCCAGGCAATTCAAATCGCCGAATGCAGATTTTAACCTTTTAACAAAACTTTCTTCGCCTTTGCGTAACCATACGCGCGGATCGTAATATTTTTTGTTTGGCGAATCTTCACCTTCAGGATTGCCGATCTGGCTTTGCAGATAAGCTTCTTTTGATTGGTAATAGTCTTTTATACCTTCCCAAAACGCCCATTGCATGTCAGTATCAATATTCATTTTGATAGCGCCGTAAGATATCGCTTCCCTGATTTCTTCCTGAGTTGAACCAGAACCGCCATGGAATACAAAATTGATAGGTTTTTCGGCTGCCAGGCTAAATTTATTCTTCACATATACCTGTGAGTTATGCAATATAACCGGTTGTAGTTTTACGTTGCCGGGTTTGTAAACACCATGCACATTGCCAAAAGCTGCCGCAACTGTAAATCTGTGGCTTACTTTTGAAAGCTCTTCGTAAGAATAAGCTACGTCTTCAGGCTGGGTATATAAACGTGAGCTGTCAACATCCGAGTTATCAACGCCGTCTTCTTCGCCGCCGGTAACACCTAATTCAATTTCAAGCGTCATACCCATTTTTGCCATACGGGCAAGGTATTTGGCAGATATTTCGATATTTTCATGCAGCGGCTCTTCTGAAAGATCGAGCATGTGCGATGAAAACAATGGCTTGCCTGTTTCAGCAAAAAACTTTTCACCATGGTCTAACAAACCGTCAATCCAGGGTAAAAACTTTAACGCAGCATGGTCGGTATGCAGTATTACTGAAACGCCATAATGTTCAGCTAATAAATGAACATGCTTTGCTGCCGATACAGCACCCAAAATACAAGCCTGCAATTTTGAATTATCTAATGTTTTGCCCGCATAAAACTGCGCGCCGCCATTTGACAACTGTATGATAACCGGCGAATTTACCGCCTTTGCTGTTTCCAAAACACCATTGATGGTATTGGTACCTGTTACGTTTACAGCCGGTAAAGCAAACTGGTGCTCTTTTGCTGCTTCAAATAGCTCCTGCACCTGATCACCGTGCAATACGCCTCTATAATTTTTTAAATCCATTATTTTATTTTTGCAGTGCGAATTTAGGCAAATTCCTGACTTAGAGCATAAATATCTTTAATTTTGAATTTTTTTACCAAAGTCTTGTTTAATTGCAAGTATGTCAAAAACGATCCAAAAAATGAACGATAAATTTTTAATTTGATAAAATCGCCCAAAAAAAGAAAAGGGCAGAAATGCTCAAAAAATACCAATATTATGAAAAGTAAGGGCGACAGGCAACAACATTCCAACTTAACAACATTTAAACCTTACAACAAAACAACAACAAATCTCTAAACTCTAACCTCAAATCTCTATTATCTAAAATATTTCGTTTCTTTGTAGTCAATTGAAAGAGTTAGACATCAATATGGCTTGGTTTAAACGGGAAATCAAAGGGATAATTACAACTACAGAAGAAAAGAAAGAGACTCCTGACGGGATCTGGAATAAATGCCCTGAATGTAAAAAACCTCTTCACTATTCTGAGCAGGTTGAGAATCAATATGTTTGTCACTATTGCGGCTATCACATGCGCGTAGGGTCAAAAGAATATTTCTCGATATTGTTTGACAATAACGAGTTTACCGAACTTGACGCCAACATGGTTTCAGGTGATCCCCTGCATTTTGAAGACACCAGGAAATATACCGACAGGCTAAAAGAAACCATAAATAAAACCGGGCTAAAAGATGCCATACGGTCGGCCCACGGAAAATTAGGCGGGCACGACATCGTAATTGCCTGTATGGATTTTAATTTTATCGGCGGCTCAATGGGATCAGTTGTGGGTGAAAAAATTGCCCGCTGCATTGATTATGCTATTCAAAATAAAGTTCCGTTTTTGATGATCTCAAAATCCGGCGGGGCACGAATGATGGAAGCTGCTTTTTCATTAATGCAAATGGCCAAAACATCGGCCAAACTCGCCTTACTATCACAGGCAAAAGTACCCTATATATCTTTGCTTACCGACCCTACAACAGGCGGGGTAACTGCGTCATACGCCATGCTGGGTGATATTAATATTGCCGAGCCGGGTTCATTGATAGGTTTCGCAGGCCCGAGGGTAATAAAAGAAACGATCAAAAAAGACCTTCCGAAAGGATTCCAAACCGCCGAATTTGTTCAGGAACATGGCTTCCTCGACTTTATTGTTGACCGCCGGGAAATGAAGGAAAAATTAGCTTCGTTTTTGAAGATGATGGAGAATTGAGCTAATTTCTGTTATAATCATTTAAAAACACCTGCGCTTGGGCTTGTACCGCCATCAGCTTCCTTACTTCTTTTTTCATAATTAGGCCCCTGGGTGGCGTCATCGCCGTATTTATAATTTCTTGCTTTAGGATTATCAGCATAGACACTTTTGTCGCCAAATAATGACCAGCCTGCTGCCGGTTTTTTTTCATTGCGTTCCTGCTTTTCATTCGGAACATTGTTGATACTTTTCATAATTTATTCCCTCCATATTTATTTGAATAATAAGCTTTAAATGTATTCTAAAAAACCTTCTTTAAAAAGAACGCGCCAATAACTCTTTAAGTATAACAAAAGTGGCGCTATAACGTTTGGGGTGGGTGAGTTTAATTTCGGTTTATAATAATTATGTAAAGGATTTTATATTATTAACTCAAATTAGCCGCAGCACGTAAGATATTCTCCTTCTTTCCACTGATATTTGACCCGCCAATGGCGGGTCGGTTCATATACAAACAATTCCTGGCACCATTAGGCGCCAAATATTGGTAGAAAACAAATGAAAATAAATTTGCGTGCTGTAGGCACGAAACCTAACCGCCTTCCAATTATTCCGGTAATTTAAAAATATATCGTTCATCATAATCCACCTCGAAATGATCGAGGAACTCTTTCAAAATTCGTTATGCATGGAGGTTAGTTTCGTGCCGACAGCACGCAAAATCTTGTTCTTGTTGGGCTACCAATATTTTACCCGCCAGGGGCGGGTCAGTAATTACATAAAATCGGCGGAACACAACCATATATTTTACGCTATTTCTACAACGTGGTAACCCGCCGGTTGGCAGGACAGCATACCACCAAGGCAATTTACTGTTGATATCAGCAAATTTCGGAAAAAGAACTATACTCACCCATACTATCCGTTATAGAACCACAAAAGTCATGTCGCGAATAAGTTTCACCTAAAATAAAAAAGGACTGATTTTAACCGTTTCTATGGATTTTATTAAAAAACAAGGGCCAATTCCTTACCGGAACGGCCCTTAAACTGTGTGTGCTGAATCCTTACACTTTATACATTAAACCTGAAGTGCATAATATCGCCATCCTGCACAATATAGGTTTTGCCCTCGATACTTAGTTTACCATTTTCTTTGATGACCGCTTCGGAACCATTAAACTTTACAAAATCATCGTATTTTATAACTTCGGCGCGGATAAAGCCTTTTTCAAAATCGGTATGGATAACACCCGCCGCCTGCGGGGCGGTAAAACCTTTAGTAATGGTCCATGCACGGACTTCCTGAACACCACAGGTAAAATAGGTAGCCAGGTTAAGCAGTTTATAGGCAGCTTTTATCAGTTTATTTACACCGGATTCGGCCAGGCCCAGGTCATCCAGAAACATCTGGCGTTCCTCGTATGTTTCCAGTTGTGCAATTTCCGATTCTATTTGTGCCGATATAACCAGCACTTCGGCATTTTCGTCTTTTACCGACGCCCTTACTTTTTCAACATAAGCGTTACCGCTGTTAACAGAAGCCTCATCAACATTGCAAACATACATCACCGGTTTTGCGGTCAGCAGCCATATATCGGCAATATATTCCTTATCTTCTTCAGCCACAGGCGCAGTGCGGGCTGATTTGCCCGAAAGCAGATGGTTTTTATAAATCGTTAAAACATCAAATGCTTTTTTTGCTTCCTTATCACCTGTTTTGGCTGCCTTTTCTACTTTCTGTATCTTTTTTTCTATCGAATCGAGATCTTTAAGCTGTAGTTCAGTATCAATGATCTCTTTATCCCTGATGGGATCAACCGAGCCGTCAACATGGATCACATTATCATTATCAAAACAACGCAGAACATGGATGATCGCATTGGTTGACCGTATATTAGCTAAAAACTGGTTACCCAGGCCCTCGCCTTTGCTGGCGCCTTTAACCAGGCCTGCTATGTCAACTATTTCAATAACGTTTGGTAAAACATTTTTAGGGACCACTATCTCTGTAAGTTTTACCAAACGCTCATCAGGAACGGTGATAACACCTACATTCGGTTCTATTGTGCAAAAAGGGAAATTAGCCGCCTGTGCTTTGGCGTTCGATAAGCAATTAAAAAGTGTTGATTTACCCACATTCGGCAAACCCACTATACCACATTGTAAAGCCATTTATATTAGTTGATTAAGTAAATTAAGTGAATTGTTGATTGGGTTAGCAGATTGAACTATTTATAAACGTTAAATAACTCAATCAACTTACTCAACTAATCAACCATTCTCAAAATTTTCGCAAAGATAACAGAAAAAATCACCGGCGATTTGAA
Source organism: Mucilaginibacter sp. UBA5151 (assembly GCA_002413785.1). Taxonomy (GTDB): domain Bacteria; phylum Bacteroidota; class Bacteroidia; order Sphingobacteriales; family Sphingobacteriaceae; genus Mucilaginibacter. The sequence goes on along the minus strand of DHXR01000048.1, from coordinate 13,877 downwards.
TTTGGGCTTTATTTTCTTTGTCCGGCAATTTTAATTTTATCGTCGAATAATTCAGAAATGTTAATAAAACAAACAACAAGGCTTTAATAAAGTATTTGTTTGGAAGTGAATAGTTTATAACTTTATTATCAAATAATTTTAAACTAAAACACCTTTAACAATGGAAACAAACGAAACTTTTGAACCAGCCGGCGCTGAACCAGACCTGATTTTAAATCACGAAGCACAAGGCTACCTGCGTGAATCCGGGAAATGGGCCTACTTTTTAGGTATTCTGGGCTTTATAGGCAGCGGCCTGGTACTTTTAGCGGCATTTTTTGTGAACGCCCTTTTTTCATTAACTGCAAGTTATCAACAAATACCATTTCCTGCAGGGATGCGTGTTTTAATGAGTTTGGCGTATATCCTTATAGCTATATTTTATTTTTTCTTTTCATATTACTTATTCCAGTTCGGCAACCGGATAAAAAAAGGGATTTTGTTTACCAACCCAACTGAAGTTAGTAAGGCCCTGGGCAAATTAAAATCATTTTTTAAGCTATGGGGTATAACTACTATTGTAATTATTGCGCTTTACATATTGGTGATTATTGTTGTCCTGGTAATTGGAATAGGTGCGGCATCAATGATGCACAGATAACATCATTGTATAAATAAACAGATAACAAAAAAACCTGCTTTGGCAGGTTTTTTATCATAATATTAGTTTAGATTGTTAGGTTCAAATTTCAAAAGAAAAATCCTCATCGGCTGTTTTAGCAACTTCCGGGGCTTCGCTGTATTCATAGCGCTTTTCAACAACTTCCTGGTTTGCTTTGATATAATCGACAGCGTCTTTTAAACCTTCGGCAAATTTTTCAAAGTCTTCCTTATATAAAAAGATCTTGTGCTTTACAAAAACGCCGTCCTCCAGGCGCTTTTTGCTTTCGGTAATGGTAACATAGTAATCGTTAGACCGTGTTGCCTTTACATCAAAAAAATAAGTTCTCTTCCCGGCTCTCACCTTCTTCGAAAAAACTTCTTCACGCTCTCTGTTTTCAAAATCTCCCATATAATATTTTTAGTGTACTTAGTTTTGGTTGGCATAAATATAAATAAATTTTCAAAGTACAAGCATTAATTACAATATAATTGAACAATTTATAACGTTATCAAACAACAAAAGTCGTTTTTACACGTTTTCTTCTTCTTCCAGCAGTTGTTTTTCGTACAGTTCAAAATAAATGCCTTTCTGGTCCATCAGATATTTATGGTCTCCCTGCTCCATAATTTCGCCTTTGTCCATCACTAATATTTTATCTGCATTTTTTATGGTTGATATGCGGTGGGCAATAATTATGCTTGTTTTGCCAAGCATATTGCGCCCGAGGTTATTTAGTATTTCTTCTTCTGTACGTGTATCAACAGCCGAAAGACAATCATCAAAAATGAGCACCTGCGGTTGCTTAACAATTGCCCTTGCAATAGATACCCGTTGCTTTTGCCCGCCCGACAGGGTGATTCCCCGCTCCCCTATCAGGGTTTCAAATCCTTTTTCCAGCTCTTTGATATTCTCATAAACTGCGGCATCTTTTGCAGCCTGTTCCACTTTTGGCATATCAAGTGTATCGGCGCTGAAGGCGATGTTATTGGCGATGGTATCCGAAAACAGGAAAACCTCCTGTGGCACAAAACCGATCTGCGAACGGTAGCCCTCCAGGTTAAGCTGTTTTACCGGTTGCCCGTCGATCAGCAGCTCTCCACCGGTACAATCATACATGCGCATAATTAAGTTTGCGATGGTTGATTTTCCGGCCCCGGTACGGCCAATAATAGCCACCATTTCGCCAGGTTCGGCAGTAAATGATACATTTTTTAAGGCCTGTATGCCGGTATCAGGGTAAATAAAAGACACGTTATCAAATGTGATCTGGCCCCTGATGGTTTGTTTTGCAACAACCGGCGACACAATTTCGGGCTGCTGGTGCAAAAATTCGTTGATGCGTTTTTGAGATGCGGCGGCCCGTTGTACCAGCGAAGTTACCCATCCCAATGAGATCACCGGGAACGAAAGCAGGTTCAGATAAACAATAAACTCCGCAATATTGCCCGCAGTAATATCGCCTTTCATCACTTCGGTGCCGCCAATATACATGGTAATAACATTACTTAAACCAATCAGCAGCAACATGAGCGGGTAAAACAAAGCCTGTACTTTTACCAGGGCCATGGAATGTGTTTTATAGTTTTCGCTCTCGGCAGCAAAACTTTTTCGCACAAAGTCTTCGCGGACATACGATTTTATAACCCTTATCCCCGAAAAATTCTCCTGTACAAAACTTGATAATACCGACAAGCGCTCCTGTATTTTTTCACTGCGAAAGTTGATGATATTATTAACGTAATATATAATGAGCGCCAGAATGGGTAAAGGCAATACCGAGAAAATGGCGAGCCTTACATTTACTATCAGCATGGCATAAATCACCATAATGAACAGCACAACGGTATTTATGGTGTACATGATCCCCGGGCCAAGGTACATCCGTACACGGCTTACATCTTCGGTTACACGGTTCATCAGGTCGCCGGTGTTATGGCGGCGGTAAAATGCGAGCGATAGCTCCTGGTAATGCTGATAGATCTCGTTTTTAAGGTCATATTCTATATGGCGCGACATTAATATGATAGTTTGCCGCATAAAAAACAAAAACAAGCCCCGCAATAAAGCAAGGATCAACACCAGAGAACCGAATAATAAAAGGCTGGAGCCAAATATATTGTAAATAACCGATTGCCTGTTGAACCCACTGAAAAGCTGGTAAGTGCTGATATTTTCGGTCACCATATCCACTGCCATGCGGATAACCTGCGGCGACAGTACCGCGAAAACATTGGAAATAATAACGAACAGGACTCCTGGTATAAGCCGCCAGCGATATTTGTAAAAGAATTTATTAAGGTAAGCGAGGTCTTTCATAGTTTGAAGTCCGAAAGTCCGGAAACCTGTCTGCCGGCAGGCAGGGTCCGAAAATCCGAAAGATCAAAAGTACGAAGAAGCGGGAAAGAAGCAAGGAGGAAAGAGCGTAATTCCAAATGTCGCAAATTGTCAACTCCATGAACCCAGAATGGCTCAATCTTTATGACAACCTTATAAATGAATAGTTGACTGGATTGGGGTCCGCGAGGCACATTTCACAATTGATTTGCAAGTGCAGAGGTTGCTTCGTTCCTCGCAATGACGGATTAGAGGAGTTTGTGTACTTACTATAATTATATAGTTTAACTTAAATCTTCAATAGACCGTCAGAAGGGAATGTCTTAACCTATTTCCAGACTTTCCCGACTTTCCCGACTTTCGGACTCAAAAAATAACTTTGTCACAACAAAAAAAACACATACTTTTGTCGGTATTAAAAATCAATTACTTTTTCACTGCTGATGTCTGCACCTGATTGCGATGATTCTATATTTAGCCAGCTTGAGGCCTTTGGCCATAAAAAGGTGGTGTATTGCAGTGACCCGGAAACTGGTTTAAAGGCAATAATTGCTATTCACGATACTACGCTTGGCCCCGCATTGGGAGGTACCCGTATGTGGGCCTACAAAACGGAGAGCGATGCTTTGCAGGATGTTTTGCGCCTGTCGAAGAGCATGACCTATAAAGCTTCCATAGCAGGCCTTAACCTGGGTGGTGGTAAAGCGGTTATCATAGGCGATTCGCACAGGGACAAAACCGAGGCGCTTTTACGCAAATTCGGACGTTTCATAAAAAACCTTAACGGTGAATTTATCACGGCCGAAGATGTAGGCACCAATCCGCGGGATATGGAATACATCAGGATGGAAACCCAGCACGTGATGGGCGTGCCCGAAAGTATCGGCGGCAGCGGCGATCCTTCCCCGATAACGGCATTAGGTGTTTTTATGGGGATAAAGGCTTGTGTAAAAGAACTGTACGGAAATGACAGCTTAACCGGCAGATCGGTTATAGTACAGGGTGTAGGCCATGTGGGCGAAAACCTGGTGAAATTGCTGCGCGATGAAAATGCCAAAGTTTATGCCAGTGACATCAATGAAGAGGGTGTAGGGCAAATAGCCAGAAAATATGGCGCTGAAGCGGTATCAAACAGCAAGATTTTTGAAATTGACGCCGATATTTATGCCCCGTGTGCTTTGGGGGCCACTATTAATAGCGAAACAATAAAAAAGCTTAAATGCGGTATAATTGCAGGTTCGGCAAACAACCAGTTGGATGATGAAATTGTTCATGGCCGGATGCTGCTTGAAAAGGGGATCTTATTTGCACCTGATTATGTGATCAATGCGGGTGGTATTATTAATTGCTACTCGGAGTTAATGGGTTTCAGCAAAAAACGGACCATGCAGCTCACTGAAAATATTTACGAAGCAACCCGGAATGTTTTAAAACTTTCGAAATGCGAAAATATTTCAACCATTGAAGCGGCTAATAAAATTGCAGAAAAAAGAATAGCGGATATTAAAAAGGTTAAATCATCATATTAGTTTTATAAACAGATCTGCCAGCCGGCAGACTAAATCGTTCTTACAAAATGTTAAATCGCAGGCACCTACGGGTAAAAGTTTTACAGTCGTTATACGCATATAGTCAATCACATAGCGGCGACATTAAGCAACATGAAAAAAATCTATTGCAAAGCATAGATAAGGTATATGAAATGTATATCTGGATGCTCTCATTGATTTCGGAGGTGGTGGATTACGCCGAAACTGACGCCGGGGAACGGGCGAATAAACATTTGCCAACGGCCGAAGACCTTAATGCGGATGTTAAAATATTAGGCAACCAGTTTATTCTTTCGCTCAAAAAAAACAAAGAGTTTTTGGCAGGGTTAAAGAAATATAAGGTAGCCTGGGATTTTGAACCCGAGTTAACCAAATCCCTGTTCACCATCCTGAAGAACTCGGCTGAATACAAAGAATATCTGAAAAAAACCAGCGATACGCTCCATTCGGATAAAGACATTATCAAATTTATTTTCAAAAAAGTAATTTTGAAATCATCATTGGCCGAACAGGTTTTTGAAGATATGTTTATTTACTGGCCCGTTGATAAAGACGTTTTGCAGGCGCTTATAGCGAAGACTTTTAAAAACTTTGCCAATGATGTTCCGGAACTGAACAAACTGGCAGAGGTTACCGGCAACTGGGAAGAAGACCGGGAGTTTATTGTCAACCTTTTTGAAGAAACCATAAGGCATAATGATGAGTACCAGGCATTAATTGGAAGTAAGACCCAGAACTGGGAGCCCGACCGCATTGCAATGATGGACACTTTATTAATGAAAATGGCCATCGCCGAATTCAGTAATTTTTCTTCCATCCCGGTAAAAGTAACGATCAATGAATACCTTGAGATTTCAAAAGAGTTTAGTACACCCAAGAGTAATTCATTTATAAACGGTATCTTAGACAAGATTTTAATCGACCTGAAAGCGCAGAATAAAATTAACAAAATAGGCAGAGGACTAATAGAATAGAAAAAATGAGAACACTGTTTTTTAGCTTAGTTGCGGCAGCGATGTTATTTTCATCCTGCCATCAATCTACTGGCAGCGCCACAGCAGGTAACGCAGGTGGCAGTGCAGAAAATGCGCCGGTAATGAAGTTTGAAAAAGAAACACATGATTTCGGCAAGTTAATTACGGGTAGAAAAGTTAGTTATGACTTTAAATTCACCAACACAGGCAAATCTCCGTTAATTATTACAGATGGTTATGCTTCATGCGGTTGTACCAAACCCGAATGGCCCAAAGCGCCTATAAAACCAGGCGATAGCGGGATTATCCATGTTACTTTTGACAGCCAGGGCAAAACACCAGGGCTGCAGGATAAACTAATCACTATAACAGCCAACACCGTACCTGCCCAAAACATGGTTCATTTAATTGGCGAACTAACAGCACAGTAAAAATAATATAAAAATGATAGCTACTATTTTATTAGACGCAGCAGCCTCTACAGGTTTCGGTACACAGCAAATAATTATGTTTGGCGCAATCGCCATCGTATTTTATTTCTTTATGATCCGTCCGCAGGTAAAAAAGCAAAAAGACCAGAAGAAATATGTTAATGAGTTAAAAAAAGGTGACAGAGTAGTAACTACTGCCGGTATCCACGGCAGGATCATTGAAGTTGCCGAAGCTACTTTTTTGGTTGAAGTTGACAATGGCAAGATCCGTTTCGATAAATCAGCAATATCTTTAGAAGCGTCAAAGGCTTTAAATACACCTCCGGCAGTTACTAAATAAGGTAAAAGGCAAAAGGTGAAAGGTAAAAGGTTTTAGTGGTTCACTCTTTACCTTTCACATTTCACCTTTTACCTTTAACCTTTCCAAAATGGCTATACTAAAATTATCCGCAACCGAACGAAGAAGGTTATCGGCATTTTTTACCTGCCTGGTGCTTGCAATTCTGGCCTGGATAATTACGGTATTGTCAAATCCAAGTCCTTATAATATTAAGGAAGTCTTAGATTTCAGGAACACCCCACAGCGCCGCGCATTCCACTCCCTGCAGTCTGATACGGTAAATGCTACGGTTAACGGAACCGGCTGGGATATGCTTTTTTCGAAAATCAGCTCCGGGAACAATCATATCAGCGTTGACCTGAGTTCGCTTGAAAACAAAAGCTATGTGGTTTTAAGTTCGCAAATAAACCAGATCAACAATAAAAGAGGTAACGGTCAGCAAATAAGCACATTTAACCCGGATACCCTTTATTTTGATTTCTCTAACCGCAAGGTAAAAAGGATCCCGGTAAAATTAATAACAGCCATAAAATACGGACACCAATTTTTTCAGTCGGATAATATTACCATTAAACCGGCTTACGTTATCATTAACGGCCCTTCAAATGTTATTGATAAAATTACAGAATGGCCTTCGGACACCTTAAAGATGGATAGTGTGGACGAAACCGTTACTGCCCTGGTAAATTTACAGGCCGTTAAAGAAGGCAACTTAAATGTATATCCAAAAAACGTACAGGTAACCATACCTGTTGATGAATTTACCGAGAAAGTTTTAGAGATTCCTGTGAAAGTTATCAATAACCGCAACTATGAGGATGTGAAGATATTCCCGCAGAAAATTAAGGTTACTTTTATCACTTCGCTTGACAAGTACAGGAAGATAGATGAGGATTTTTTTGAAGCAACCGCCGACCTGGATCTTTGGCGCCTGCATGGTTATAAAGTATTGCCGGTTGTGATCGCAAAAATACCTGCCTATTGCCGGATCGTAAAGATCGAACCGCAAAATATTGATTTTATCATAAAAAAATAATGCTGAAAATTGGCCTGACCGGGAATATTGGCAGCGGCAAAACCACTGTAAGTAAAATATTTGAGTTGCTGGGAGTACCCGTTTTTTATGCCGATGACGCAGCAAAAAAGGTAATGGTAACGGATGAGATACTCATTAAGTATATTAAATCTGCCTTTGGCGAGGAGTCCTATTTTGAAAACGGCGACTTAAACCGGAAACATATTTCGGCAATCGTTTTTAATGATGCTACGCAATTGGCCAAATTAAATGCATTGGTACACCCGGCAACCTTCAGGGCCTTTGACGCCTGGGTTAAAAACATTAGCCGCGTTCCCTATATTTTAAAAGAAGCGGCGCTATTGTTTGAAAGCGATTTTTATAAATCATGCGATTATTCGATTATGGTAAAGGCCCCTTTAGAAACGAGGATCCAGCGTGTAATGCAAAGGGATGGTCTCTCACGTGATGAAATAGAAAAACGCAATGCCAACCAGTTCAGCGAAGATAAAAAAGCACAATTAGCCAATTATGTTATTATAAATGATGATACACAATTGGTGATACCCCAGGTTTTGGAATTGCACAGGGGGTTTTGTTCATTGGTTCATTAGTTCACTGGTTCATTGGTGTTTATTCATTAATATGGCGGTTATTTATCAAATACCCCCCTTAACTCTTGATCTCCGATGACGTGAATAAACCAACGAACCAATAAACCCCGCTAAACCACCAATGAACTAATGAACCAATGAACTAATGAACCTAAAAGAAGATTTCGTTTCCCTCAATAAAGATGGCCTTTACTGTAAATACGGTGATTTTTATATCGACCCGGTACAACCTGTAAAAAAGGCGGTTATTTCACACGCGCATGCCGACCATGCTATTAGCGGCAATAAAATAATTTATTGCACCGGGGCAACCCATGCCTTTATGCAGTTACGATATGGGAAAAATATGGCCGCGGAGTCGAATATCGTTCCGTATAATTCATCTTTTACCATTAACGGGGTAATTATAACGCTGATTCCCGCCGGTCATATCCTTGGTTCGGCACAGGTGCTGATGGAGTATATGGGCATAAAATATTTATACACCGGCGATTATAAAATGCAAACTGATGCCACCTGCGAGCCTATTGAATGGGTAAAAACCGATGTATTGATCACTGAAAGCACTTTTGCCGATCCTGCGGTTTTGCACCCCGACCCTGTCGCTGAAATTGAAAAACTAAATACAATAAAAATTAATATACTGCTGGGCGCCTATGGTTTGGGTAAAAGTCAGCGGTTAATAAACCTGATAAATACTTATGCTCCGCAAAAGAAGATATTGGTGCATCACCGTATTATGCCCATTAATGCGATCTATGAAAAAATGGGGGTTACATTAGGCAAACACCAAATTTATGGCCGCAAGCTGATGAAAAACCAGGAAGAGTTTGTTTATATAGTACCGCCATTTACTTTCGATAGTTATATTAATGCAAAAGGTGTAAAACGTTTATTTGCCTCCGGGTGGAAAAACCTACAGGTAAACGCGACTGACACCCTGTTTATATCGGACCATGTGGATTGGAATGATATTTTGCAAATGGTGGAGCATACACAACCCTCCCAAATATGGACTTTGCATGGAAATGGGAAATATTTGAAAAAATACTTTGGTGATAGTATATTTGTTAAACTGTTAAATTGATGTTAATAGAAAATATTGATTACTATATTAATAAAGATGGTAACTTAGTTTTTACAAAAGAATATCATTTAAAACGTGGATATTGCTGCCAAAATGAATGCCTGCATTGTCCATGGGGCTATAAAAAGCCTAAACAGGAAATTAGTCTAAAATAAAGCGATGAAGTTTCAGTAAAAAAAACTTATTTATAAAAGAAAGCATTGTTGATTTTTAAACACAGAGAACACTAAGAAGACACGAAGACCACGGAGAAATAATAAAGTAAAACTTAGCGAACTCCGTGTCTTCTTTGTATCTCCGTGTTAAAATATTTAATAGTTTTTATATAGAGGTATTAAGAAATCAATAAGGAAATTTGCCTCGTAAGCAAAACGAATTATGCACATAGACCAAGAAATACTAAGCAGTAAATTTGAAGATAATTACCATAAAGCGGTAGTTAATATTACATACACATACGGTTGGATAAATAACTTATTACGGGCCGAATTTGAAAAATATAACCTAACCTATCAGCAATTTAATATATTGAGAATATTACGCGGGCAATATCCAAAACCTGCAACTGTTAATTTGTTAAAGGAGCGGATGATCGACAAAATGTCGGATGCTTCGCGGATTGTTGACCGCCTGGTTCAAAAAGGACTGGTTACCCGTTGTACAAATGAAAAGGACAGGCGGGCCGTGGATATCCGTATCAGCGATGAAGGAATGGAAGTATTATCCAAAATGGACGTGGAGTTTATAACAAGAGACTTCCTGCGCCAAAACATCAGTGAAGAAGACGCCGGAAAACTAAGTGACCTGCTGGATAAATTAAGAGGGTGATTGGATTTACGATTTTTCGAAAGAAAATTGCGGCTGCAATTTTTCAAATAGCTTAGCAAATAACCATCCTACAAAAATACCGTAAATAGCCCCGCAGCTTACATCAATCGGGAAATGCACCCCAACATAAACCTGTGCAAAACTTATTGTTGCGGCCCATAATATTGCCCATAGCCAGATCCAGCGCCATTTTCTGTAAAACAACATGATCATGAAAAAAGCCATCGCAAAATGATCTGTAGCATGTGTGGATGGAAAACTATACCCGGTCCCGCAGCTTATTCGGGCTATATCTGTTTGCGAAACTACCGGGTCTCGGCAGGGGCGTACCCTTTTTACCAGGGGTTTTATAATGCTTGCACTTGTGAAATCAGCAAAGCCGGCTGCCAGCGCCAGCAGTATAATGATGACGATCCCCTGCTTTTTAAACTTCCAGATACAAAATCCAATTATAAAAACGTACAGTGGGATCCAGCATTTAGGGTTACGCAAATACGGCATAATCCAGTCAAAAAATGGATTTGACAGGTCGTGATTAATAAAATAAAATAAATGCCGGTCGAGTTGTAAAAGTTGGTCGGGCATTGCGTTTGCTGATGATAATATGATGATGGTGGCAAATATAGCCAATAAAATGAAGCTTAAAACAAAACGAAATATACGTTGCATCGCCTAAATATTTTTATTTTTGCAGAACAAACATTTACACTTTGACATTAATAAAATCAATTTCGGGTATCAGGGGTACCATAGGCGGTACCGTTGGTGAGGGTTTAACGCCTTTAGATATAGTAAAATTCACTTCAGCTTATGGCACCTGGGCAGTTAATAAAACCGGGATCAAAAAAATTGTGCTGGGCCGCGATGCACGTATTTCGGGCAGCATGGTTAACAGCCTGGTTATCGGCACCCTTCAAGGACTGGGGATTGATGTAATAGACCTTGGCTTATCCACAACACCAACAGTTGAAGTTGCCGTACCAGCCGAAAAGGCCGCCGGCGGGATCATACTCACGGCCAGCCACAACCCAAAACAATGGAACGCGCTTAAATTATTAAATGCGGACGGTGAATTTATAACTGATGATGAGGGAAAAGCTGTACTGGAAATTGCCGAAAACGGCGATTTTAAATATGCCGATGTTAACGACCTGGGCAAGGTAAACAGCGACGAAAACTATTTGCAAAAGCATATTGACAGGATACTGGCTTTGCCTTTGGTTGACGTTGACGCCATTGCCAAAGCCGATTTTAAAATAGCTATCGACTGCGTTAATTCAACCGGGGGAATATTTGTTCCGGCTTTGCTGAAAGCGCTTGGGGTAAAAACGGTTTTTGAATTGTTTTGTGAGCCCGACGGGAATTTTCCGCACAACCCGGAACCGTTGCCGGAAAATCTTACCGCATTATCAAAAGAAGTATTGAATAAAAGGGCCGATCTGGGTATTGCTGTTGACCCGGATGTGGACCGCCTGTGCTTTGTTTGCGAGGATGGCAATATGTTCGGCGAAGAATACACATTGGTTGCCATTGCTGATTTTGTTTTGCAAAATACAAAAGGCAATACGGTATCAAACCTTTCGTCAACCCGTGCTTTGCGCGACGTTACCGAAAAAGCGGGCGGCGAATACCATGCTGCAGCCGTGGGTGAAGTAAATGTGGTGAACAAGATGAAGGAAGTGCACGCGGTTATTGGCGGCGAAGGTAACGGCGGCGTCATTTATCCCGAACTGCATTACGGCAGGGACGCTTTAGTGGGCATAGCCTTATTTTTAACCCATCTGGCAAAGTATGGCAAGCCTGTTTCGGTTTTAAGGAGTTCTTATCCTGGTTATTTTATTTCAAAAAACAAAATAACCTTAACCCCCGAAATGGATATTGATGCGCTGCTGCTTAAGGTTGAAGAGAAATACAAAAACCAGCCCCACACTACCATTGACGGCTTAAAAATAGAATTCGACAAAGAATGGGTACATTTGCGCAAGTCAAATACCGAGCAAATCATCCGTATTTACTCGGAAGGAAATTCAGAAACTGTAGCAAACAGCTTGGCTAATAAGATAATTGCCGATATAAAAGAGATATTACAGGTAAAGTAAATAATTATTGAATTAGTGATTTAGTGAATTATTGAATCAAGCTGCGTTCAATTGTGCATTAACAGAAATTACTAAATCACTAATTCAAAAATTCACTAATTCAACAATTCACTAATTGCCCATGCGTGTTTATTTTGATAATGCTGCCACCACCCCACTCGACCCGGAAGTGCTGCAAACAATGTATAAGGTGATGGAAACCAATTATGGCAATCCATCGTCCATTCACGGGCATGGCAGGGAATCAAGGACATTAATAGAAAAGGCGCGCAAAACAGTAGCGGGCTTATTGCACACATCACCCGCAGAGATATTTTTTACCAGCGGCGGAACGGAAGCCGATAATACGGCTATCCGCTGCGGGATTGCTGACAACAATATACAACATGCCATTACCAGCCGCCTGGAGCACCATGCGGTGATTCATACGCTCGAAGCAATGGAAAAAGCAGGGGCCATTAAGCTAAGTTTTGTTGATGTTGACAGCAAAGGGAACATTGATTACGGGCATCTGGAAGCGCTTTTACAAAATAATACCCGAAGCTTTGTGTCGTTAATGCATGCCAACAATGAGATAGGCACCTTAACGGATATTGCCCGTGCTGGCGACCTTTGCGAACAATATAATGCCATTTTTCACTGCGATACCGTGCAAGCCATGGGGCATTATGCACACGACCTCAGTAAACTTAAAATACACTTTATGGTATGTGCAGCACATAAATTGCATGGCCCTAAAGGTGTTGGCTTTTTGCACGTAAACCATAAAATAAAAATAAAACCGATGATTTACGGCGGATCGCAGGAACGCAATATGCGCGGCGGTACCGAAAACCTTTACGGGATAGTTGGTTTGGCAAAGGCCCTTGAAATTGCCTACGCTGAAATGGAGGAACACCGGCACTACATACAGGGTTTAAAAACCTATATGATAGAGCAGCTAAGGGAAAAAGTGGCCGGCGTAGATTTTAACGGTGAAATTGACCCTGATAAAAGTTTATATACCGTATTAAATGTTTCCTTCCCCGAAATGGAAATGGCCGATATGCTGTTATTTAACCTTGATATCGCCGGGATCTCCGCCTCGGGCGGCAGCGCCTGTAGTTCGGGTACGGATATAGGTTCGCATGTGCTTGCGGCTATCGGTGCAAATCCGTTAAGGCCTTCCGTGAGGTTCTCTTTCTCAAAATATAATACCAAAGAAGAGATTGATTATACTGTTGCTAAATTGCGGGAGCTTTGTTTGGTAAACGCTTAATCTGGTTGGTTAAATATACCCTTTTTCTTATTACATTGTTCTTTCAGGAAATTTATTAAATTTATCCTTATTCTACACCATCAATATAAATGAGTTATTATGAAAGAATCAGAGAATTAACTAAAAGTGTACCGGTTTCACTTGTAGACTTTGGAATACCATGTGATCCGGCAAGAACACCTATGCAGGCTTCTTCTAATTTTATCACCAATAAGGAACAGGGAGATTGGGCTGAGAACCTTATAACCAGGGCAATAAATGAAACCTCGAAAAATCATGTGGCAATAAAGTATGGTAAATCTGATGATTTAGTGGCTGGTGAAGATGGGTTTGATTCTTTTTACCGGGACTTCCAAACTGAACTTGACACAATTGGCAAAAGACCCGACCTTCTTATTTTTAAAAAATCAGATTTTAACGAATACTTAGGATACGACATTAGCCAAATTCCCCATTATCAAATAACCGACTATGCAAAAAGAGCTGTGGCAGGTGTTGAAGTTAGGTCAAGCGCATTTTTAATAGATCGTTACGAAGAAGTAATGCAAATTAGAACGGAAAAGTTTAAACAAATTGCAATTCAAACAAAAGATAAAATTTTGGCTGAATTCAAAGATGTTTTAGACCATCCCACCAGGAGCCTGTCGGACTTACTTTTTATCAATAAGATTAAAAAAATACGGGATAGCTTGTTTTTCGGTTAT
>DHXR01000051.1:102151-124888 GCA_002413785.1 Mucilaginibacter sp. UBA5151 | reverse complement strand
TCTTTTGACCCTTGATTCGCATTCTTTATAAATTTTCTCAATTGGAATAGGTTCAAAAGAACCTATTAAACTTCTAATACCAAACCACTCGTTATCTCCAAAACTGTCAATATAATCTTGAATATAGTTTTCAAAATATTCAGTTGAGATAGATTTGAGACAATCATATATGGGTTGCTGCATGTAAACACAACAAGATTTATGTATATTACTAAAGACTTTGATAGGCAGTCCGGTGGGTATTATAAAAATAGGAACCCAATTAATGTCGTATGCACCTTCAACTATTTTACCGCATGGATAACATGATTTGTCCCCTAAAAGGTAAAGCAAATCATAGTGATATACCAATTCAAAATGCGTGCTTATCCCATCATAAAAATTAAGGTTGTTCCTATCAAATTTTGCGTCGAAAATTGAAGTGGGCTTGTCGTATTTAGTATATTGTGAACTATTAATATGTATGCCAAGCAAATCAATATTATATTGATTGTTATAGCAATTTTCTATTAAGAAGTTTCTTTCCATTTATTCACTATCGGTCGTGTTGCGGTTTAATGTGGGAAAAGACTTAATTTTCTTGAAGCAATTTCTTCTTTTGATTATCGTATTCGGCTTGTGTTATGGCACCCGAATCCAATAGTTTTTTAAGCTTCATAATTTCATCCGCTACATCTATTTTTTCAATCGAAGATTTTTTACAAGGGATTACCTCGCAGGCTTGAATCGCTTCGTCTATAACAAGTGTATAGTTTGCAGAATATCCAACGTCGACAATAAATGTTACTTTCTTACGGTCTGTTGCACCTTTAAATTTGATCTTTTTAATCACTGCAAATGTGTTTTCGTATTTGTAATAATTTTTATCAATATTACTATCATACAAAGAGCCTATTTTCAAGAATACAAAACTGGCATTGACACCGGAGCCCTTACCGAGTCTAACTGTATCATTTTCCTTATAGGTAATACCGTTAACGGCTTTGTATTCACTTAATCTTTGGGCTTTTGTGGTAATATTAAGCAACACTAAAATTGCAAGTACGAATAACTCTTTTTTCATCTTGGTTATGGTTTAAATAATGCTGTTAAAACTAAAACAAATTTATATTATATTATAGGATATATCCTATAACATAAGAACTTCTATTGGTGCAGTTTGCGGGTGTGAACAACACCCGGAATGATAAGTATTTAGCTGCGTTTGGTCAAAATCTCCGATGCATAAGAAAGACCAAAAAAATGTCCTTAGATTATGAATTTTTGCCGGGGCTGACCTTAACCGAATTTTCGCGCCAGGCGGCAGCTTTATTGAAACTTTGATGTTTAATTCTTAGTTTTACTGTTACATTAACGCTTACCAGCCTACATAGCAACGGGTGAAATATTGGCGGTTATGAAGACAAAGCAAGTTGTACTTATTATAGGAGCTGGGGCATCGAGAGACTTACATGAACAATTTGCTCTTGGTGGGGAGTTGCTTAAACAAATTCTTGACAGATTAACTGACAGAACTTCTGATACCCCTTATTTATCTAATCTTTTAGACAAACTTGGCTACAGCAAAGATTTACGTGAAGAGTTAGTGTCGCGCTTAGACAACTATAAAATCACTTCTGAATCCCCAAGCATTGATGGATTTATTGAAGTCTCGTCCTCTCCCAAATTTAAAGAAAAAGCGGTAAGTTTCACTGAAATAGCCAAATTCGCTATTATGTTTCATATTCTTGGTTACGAAGGCAGATTGAAAAATTCTTCTCTAAAAGACAATGCCTGGATTCATGAGGTTGCAAAATTTATTGACGAAAATAAAATACTCGAAAATGCCCATGCTAGTTATGACTTGAAGATAATAACTTTTAACTATGATAGGACAATTGAACACTATTTATACAATCACGACAGGTTTAAAAATAACAAAAAAAGCATCAAAGCATATATAAAAAAATCTATTATTCATGTTTACGGGAAAACAGGAGATTTAGACTGGCAAAGCTCTAAAGACTCTTTTGAATTTGGAGAGCAAAATGATAGGTACCAAAAAATATATGACAGAAAAAACGCCATAAAGTTAATGAGCACAGAACGATCTAATAAGATTGCCAAAAAAGCGGCCAAATGGATTAAACATTGCAGCACAAAAATGATCGGGATTTTTGGCTTTAGTTTCGATCCCATCAACTGTGAACTTTTGTCTTTGAAAAATCTAAATGACATTGAAGTAATTGCTAATATATATCCGTCAACTGATAACAAAGTTCAAAAAGAAATGGAATGCAAAATACGAACTGTGAAAAAAGACGCAGAACTCACTTCTTTATCTTGTACAGAATTTCTAAAAGATATATTAAATAGAGCCGTCGTTAAAGAGTAAAATTCCGTTACTACGGATTATTACAAAGGTTCTGAAACCTCTTTATTTTCGTCCTCCACCCCCGATGTCTGTAGACTGTGTTTACGGATTAGCTATGCCTGTTTGCAACTACAGTAACAAAAAGCGAGATAGAAACAGAGCCTGGCCGGGCATTTAGGTCAGACCATTAAGGTTGACGGATTGTTTTATAGACTGTAGTTTTTTATGCAAGTTAGAAAGTTGCCAAAATGTTCATTTCGCGCGCATCTCAAATATCTATAAAATTCAACTTGCTTATTTTCAGGCGTTCACGAAACATTAATTGCGTGTGTTATTGCGAAATGAACGTGAACATGAACGCCGGGGGCGTTTTTCCGAAATCCGAAATCCTCTTATATCCCCAGCACCTGTTTCAATTTTACATACCCGGTTTTGCTAACCGGAATTTTAGCGCCGGATTTCAGGATAGCCAGGTGGGCGTCTTTTTCGTAAGGATCGATGCGGGTGATCTGCTGGATGGCGATCATGTAAGAACGGTGTACACGCACAAAGTATCTCGGATCGAGCGTTTGCTCAAAAAAGTTCATCGTTTTATTTTTCAGGTACGAGCCTTCGCTGGTATAAACACTTACATAATCGTCATCAGCGGCCAGGTAAATAACATCCTGTACCGGGATGATCTTTACTTTGGTACCGGTTTTAACCACGATGCGCTCATGCTGCGCGGGGGAATTGGATGTTTCGAGTAGTTCTTCGGTTTTTTTAGGCGAAGGTGCATTCGGGGCCTGGGCAAGGTATTTTTCGATTGACTTATTAAAGCGGTCCTTGTTAAAAGGTTTTAACAGGTAATCAACCGCATGGGCCTCAAATGCCTTTATGGCGTATTCATCAAAAGCTGTGGTAAAAATCACCGCAGGCTGCTGGTCAACCAGTTCGAGCATCTCGAAGCCGTTTATTTTAGGCATTTGCACATCTAAAAATATAAGATCGGGCTGATATTGTTGAATAGCTTTCAGACCTTCAAAGCCATCACCACATTCCTGCAATACCTCTATTTGCGGAAATTCCTGTAAATACTCCCTCACCACCATACGGGCTAAAGGTTCGTCATCAATAATTAAGGCGCGTTTCATATATTACAGCTGTGGTACTTTAATAATAGTTGTAAATATATTATCATTTGTGTGAGTTTCCATCAAATCATTCCGGGCAAACAGCAAATATAATCTGCGCTGTACCCCCCGTAAACCAAAACCCGTACCCTGTTTGGGCCTTGACGTTTGGGGATCGTAAGGATTTTGCACCATCAGTATCAAATAATTACCATCCATTTCGGCCCTTAAACTTACTACCACATCGCCGGTAGTGTCGTACAGCCCGAATTTGATGGCGTTTTCAACAATGGGCTGTAGCAGCATAGAAGGCAATACAGCCGAGCCCGCTTTTTCATCGCAGCTTATTTCGGTTTGCAGGCGGTGGCCAAAACGCACCTTTTCAATATCAAGATACAGGTTCAGGTGCTGCAATTCATCAGTTAAGGCCACCTGCTGCTGGTCGTCCTTTTTTAGGGTGCCACGTAAAAAATCAGACAGCTGGTGGATCATCCGGCGGGCTTCATCGGGCTTAAAGCCAATCAACGCATTTATAGAATTAAGACTGTTGAACAAAAAATGCGGCTGTAATTGCTGGCGTAAATTGTACAATTCGGCATCGCGGGCCAGTTTTTCCGCTTCCGATTTCCTTCTTTCATTTTCTGTCTGGTCTATTTGCGAATAATAAATAATGCTTACCATCGCCATCCATCCTATCGCTAAAAAAAATATGAAACCCCGGATAATTACAGAAGTTATTAAAAAATTGATGAAGGCCGACCCTGTGGTTAAAAGCGGAAGTATCCACCTGCAACCAAAGGTACAGATAGCTGCCAGCGCAGCAATCCAAATTAAAATATTAATGTAGCTGCCCTTGCCTGGCTGATAATAACGCAGGTTATTGTTGATTAACCAGCATGCCGCAGCCAATAAAATGGAACTAACCAGCCCATCTGTAAAGGCTATGTACCAGATAAATCCAAAACTATGGACCACATAAGTTTGCAGGCCGATCCATGCCAGTCCGCAGAGTATAAAGGCGCCATATAATCTTGAAGATGTTGGTGTTGGTAATGCCATTTGAGTT
Organism: Mucilaginibacter sp. UBA5151; assembly: GCA_002413785.1. Lineage (GTDB taxonomy): Bacteria > Bacteroidota > Bacteroidia > Sphingobacteriales > Sphingobacteriaceae > Mucilaginibacter. Next base: position 120,357 of record DHXR01000051.1, on the reverse strand, counting down.
TGGTTGGAATGGTTGTTTAGGTTGAGTGAGTGAGTGGTTGTGTATTTCAACTTAATCAACCACTCACATAATCAACCACTCACTAATTTAAAAACTCCGTATATCCACCCCTGCAAAAATAGAAGCGCCTTTAAGCACCAATATTTTATCCCCGTTTGTGGCGGCTGTGCTTCTCATTCTTTTATCATCAACACTGCCAAAAACCGCGGCGATATCCGAAACTACCTGCCAGTGCGAGGGTACAATTATTTTGGTGCCGCCAAATATCTGGGTTATATCAATTACAACGCGGCCATTAATATCGGCCTGGGTAAAATCAAGTTCGGCGCCGCCAAAAATGTTAACTATTTCGCCGCCTTTAAAGTCTTTGGAGAGGATGGCTTTCTTTACCCCGCCAAAAACAGATACGGCGTCAAGGTAATCATCACCTGCTGGTGAGTACCCTGAAGGGCCATTTGGCGGAACTGTTGACGAGGCCCCGGCTGCGCCCGGATCATTTGGATTGAAACCGGTATGTCCCCGCCAGTCCCATTTATGGCTGTAGCGTTTTTCCAAATATTCCTTATCAAAACTACTGTGGCGTCTTAATATCATCCATAAACCAAATGCGATGATACCTAAAGGCCAAACAATTCCGCCTGCGCCATTAACATTATGATCAATTAAAAGTACTACACCCAGAATTAAAAGAATAAATGCGGATGGCTTATGAAAATTGGTCCTTGCGCCTATATAAAGGCCCCATCCAATAAGCAACATGGGCCAGGTAAACAGCCAGTGCGGTACAAAAAAGAAATCAAACTGCCGGAAGAGCAGTGCAGCTCCCACGACAAGTAAAATAATCCCGGCCAGGGCGCGGCCATTGCGGGGATTGTTTGGGTATCCTATATCGTTGCTCATTATTTTGCTATATTAAATGTTATCCAAAACTAAGGTAACATTATAAGTATGCCAAACAAAAACTGGCAGTATATTTAAAGAAATCGGTGAGGGGTAATAATTTGTCGGTGAAAAAGTATTCGTTATTTCAAACTGGCTTCCACACTCCAGTCGTTCCCGCTCGAAACATGGTATTTCTTTGCAAAATCGCCCATATTTAAAGCAAAGGATAATTGCAAAAGACTGTTGATATAAGCCAGCGGCTTACCTTCGGCAACAGCGCCAAATGTCTGGCAATAGGGCATTTCGCCTTTGTAAACAAGCTGGTGCTTGTGGTAAATAGAAACGTGTACCATATCGCCAATATGTGGATTCAGCCGGTTAAATAAGGTATCGGGAATGTTTGTCCATACGTTACCGCATTGCACATCAAGTACCGGTATATCGCCCTTTACGGTGTTGCCATCCAGCACCGCCTGCTGAAATTGGATACTTACCACCTGTTTGGGTACCAACGGACCTACCTGTTCGTAAGTGATCACTCCTGCGGCAAGACGTGCGGCGGTATAACCATAAACGTCACGCCCATGAAATGTGAATGATTTTTTTGAATCCTGACGGCGGTTTATGTTTTCGTCAATTTCCCTGATCTCCTAACCCGCTGCCTGTGTCCTCACAGGCCGCTATCCTGGTTGTCTGTGGGGACACAGACAACGGTGGGGATGAAATTCTGAAGGGGGAATGACACCCCGTGCTTTGAAGGCAAAAAACCAGTTTTGATACCGGGGTTACCCCTCCGGCTCCTGCTGGCTTAAACAGTGGAAACTACCCAGCCCCCATATAATATCGGTTGAATCAATGCCGATAACTTTACGGCCGGGGAAACATTGCTGTAAAATAGCCAGCGCCTTATCATCATTTTTTGAACGGTAGGTTGGCACAACTACAGCCGAATTAGCGATGTAGAAGTTAGCATACGATGCAGGCAAACGCTGATCCTGGTAGATCACCGGCTCCGGCATGGGCAGCTCTACAATATTTAATTGTTTGCCATTTAACAGGCGCATGGATTTTAAGGTTTGCAGGTTTTCCTGCAGGATGTGGTAATTCTCATCGTTCCTGTTTTCTTCAATAACGGTAACAACGGTATCTTCGTTCACAAAGCGGGTTATATCGTCAATATGACCATCCGTATCATCGCCAACTATGCCATCGCCCAACCATAAAACCTGCTCCACACCATAATAATTTTGCAGGTAGCCTTCTATTTGCTGTTGATTTAGCTGCGGATTGCGGTTTTTATTCCGCAAACAGGCGGTGGTGGTTATAACCGTGCCCCTGCCATTAAAATCAACCGAGCCGCCTTCCATAACGATACCCGGATGATAAACCGGTAAACCCAGGCGCTCCCCTATTTTTGCAGGAATGACATCATCCAGATCAAACGGGGGATATTTACCGCCCCAGGCATTATATCCCCAGTCAACGATCACTTTTTGTTTTGCTTCGGGATTTATCAAAAATGCCGGGCCATGGTCGCGGCACCAAGCATCATTGGTTGGAAAATGATAAAACTCAATGCGATTAAGGTCGGCGCCCGCCATTTGCAGTTGTTGTTTGGCAAAGGTTTCCATTTGCTCATCAGCCACATTGATCCGCACCAGCTCACCTCCGGTCAATATTTTTATAAATTCACAATATTTTGGATAGATCAAATTGATCTTACCCGGCCACGACTCTTCCTTATGCGGCCAGCTCAGCCAGGTAGCGGTATGTTTTGCCCATTCGGCGGGGAAGTGGAAGTTTTTTAAGTCCATAGTCGATGGTTTATAGATTGAAATCTTTTGTCCCATTTGTCATTGCGAGGAACGAAGCAATCGCGGACTTTACAGGGCGGTCATGCACAGTTCGCGATTGCTTCGTTCCTCGCAATGACTATTAGGTTTTGAGGTTGCTAATTACTCCTCGTCTAAAAATCTTTTCGTTATCGGTGAATACGAATCAATCCTCCTGTCCCTCAAAAACGGCCAGTGACTGCGATAGTAGTCTGTTTTATCGAGATCCAGTTCCTGCACAACCACTTCTTCATCCGTATGGGATGCCTGATACAATACCGTTCCGAAGGGATTTGAAAAAAACGAACCGCCCCAGAATTTTAAGCCTGCTTCTTCACCGGCGCGGTTCACGCTTACCACGTGCACGCCGTTGGCCACGGCATGTGAACGCTGTATGGTTTGCCAGGCATTGTATTGTTCAATATTGGTTGCTTCATCCTGGGTGGTAGCCCAGCCGATTGCGGTAGGATAAAATAATATTTCGGCGCCCATTAATGCAGTGATGCGGGCCGCTTCGGGGTACCATTGGTCCCAGCAAATGAGCACGCCTATGGTCGCAAATTTAGTTTTGAAAACTTTGTACCCAAGGTCGCCGGGGGTAAAGTAAAATTTCTCGTAAAAACCCGGATCATCCGGGATATGCATTTTACGGTATTTGCCCAGGTAGGCGCCATCGGCATCCAAAACAGCCGTGGTATTATGGTAAAGGCCCTGCGCCCGCTTTTCAAATAAAGAAGCGATGATCACTACATTTAGTTCTTTAGCCAATGCAGAAAACGCATCGGTTGAAGGCCCCGGAACGGCTTCGGCCAGTTTAAAATTCTCATAATCCTCCGCATCGCAAAAATAAAGAGAGGTAAACAGTTCCTGCAAACAAACTATTTCCGCCCCTTTTTCGGCGGCTTCCCTAACTTTTATAATGGCTTTATCTAAATTCTCCTGTTTACCGGCAGTACAGGTCATTTGTACCAGGCCTACTTTTACTTTGCTCATCCCGCTAAAAATTTGGGCAAAAATAAGTTTTTTTTAGTCCGAAAGCCGGCAAAGTCCGAAAGACCGAAAGAAAAAGGTAAAGTCCGAAAGGTCTAAACAAAAATACTAATCGTAGGTAATGGGTAATTTCTCCGATTTACGATCAGTATGAAAACAAAAAGCGCACTCCATCTCCCTGACTTTCGGACTCCCGGACTTTCAGACTTCCTAAACAGCAATCAGCCCATTCACCTTATCAATTAACTCTTCGAGGCCGAAAGGTTTGGCAATTATGGCATCGCAGCCGCAGGCCCACAGGTCATCGTCCCCGTTCAGGTACGCAGAGCAAATGATCACAGGAATATCATTGGTCCGGGCGCTTGCCTTTATTTCGCGGCAAATATCATCGCCGTTATACCCATTCAATTTATGATCTACAATCACCAGATCGGGCCTAAATATTTCAATGGCTTCTATAATCTGTCTGGCGTCTGAAGTAATATTCACTTCAAATTTCTCGTATGACAGGGCTTCTTTTACAATGTCTAATATATCCTGGTTATCGTCAAGCACTAATATCCTTTTTATCATAATTTTTTTCTGACAGGGTTCGTAAGGTGTTTTCTATACTATTAAACCGGCATTCCAATGCTTAATTGTTAATACGGGCTTTGTTTTGACAATGCAACAACGTCATTAGTTTAATTTTATTTAGTGCTTAAATCACTTTATATGTTTGTATCTATCTTTTTACAGAATAAACCTATCTTTATTTAGTCGCAAACCCCATCTGCAAAATCCACTTAGAAAAAACGGGATGCCGACCGGCATCCCGTTGTGTTATATATGATGGGGTATTATTTGGCAACAAAATCAACCTGATTAATTTTTTAATTTTGACCCAATAAATGGCAAGGGGTTTAATCGAAAAAAAAAATAATTTTTATTTGGGCCGGGAATATTGAAAAATGGAAAGGTTGCGTGCTACCTGACAAAAGCCCCGGTCAATGACCCAAGCCCCCTCTAAATCTCCCCCGGTAGCGGAGACTTGAAAAAATGGCCCAATGACCCAATGACCTTCCCACTTAAAAATCGCTGTACAAATCCCTGAAGGTGCTGCGCAGCCCAAAAGTGAAGAGGGCTGTTTTTATGTCGCTTTTGGTATTTACTTCCTGGCGGACCAGACCGCCAAGCTCCAGACGCAGATTATATTTCGGGTTTATCAGGAAGGATATGCTTCCCTGGGCATAGCGTAAGGTTGTGGATAGCCCCTGCCCTACGGTAGCAGTTGTGGCGGTTGCGGGATTATATGCCTTGGTCATATCCTGGCCAAAATTTGCTGCGGCTATTGGATCGAGGCCATATTTGGCATAATTTAACTGGCCCATAAAATCAAACCTGCCAACTGTATAATTTAAGATACCGATAAACTCCCTGAAGTTTGCACCGAGCGGGTCGCCCAGGGGCTCACTCAATTCGGTATAACTGGTAATTGGCTGCTGGCTGGCGTAGGTATATGGCTTAACCGTGTTATATTCAAACAAATAATTAAAGTTAGTCACTTTAAAAAGATCAGCGCCGCGGATGCCCAGTTGAACGCCGTTGGTATTATCAGTTGAGCCGCCCGAAAAGAAATCGCCGGCATTAAACCGGTTGATAAGCAACTGGGCGTAAATGGCTGTTTTATCAAAGATCTTATACTTGCCTGTAAACCCTGTAAAAATATTATCAGGCTGTGAAGGCGCAGGGTTTAAGGCATTCGAAAAATATACCGGGTTAATATAATTTGGATCGAAGCCGTGAAAATTCCCGGTATTATCAGCTTCGGAAGCTATCAGGGCATTAAAATAGCCTAATGATAACCTGTTGGTAATATTCCAGTCGAGGTAATGAAAGGCAGCCCATTTACGCCGGTTATTGCCAAACGAATCAAACTGTTTAGCCTGCTGATCTTCCATATAGGCAGCCATCATCATGTATTGCACCTTGCCAAGGTTGGCTGTTAAACGCAGTAATGGATAATTCGCAGCAAAATCTGATAATAATAACGACCGGTAACCATCTCCGATAAAAGTTTTGTCCTCACCCAGCGTAATATTCAGTTGCTTTATAGGCGTGTACGAAACTATGGCCGTAACGTATGTCCAGTCTTTTGCGGCCCTGCCGGAATAAAAATTATAGGCCTGTCCGGGAACAAAATCAATTTTGTTTATATAATTATTGAGGTAATTAGGGAACTTTCCGGCATTTGTATAACCGCTGGTATAAAAGAAAAATTTAGTACCCACCGTGCCGCCAAACTGGTAGGCGCGGGTATTAAGGTAGGTGTTGGTTTTGCCGGCAAAGTCGTGCCCCAATTGCAAATCGGGAAGGTAATCGCCGTAAAAAGTAAATTCTTTGGTTTTTACGTCAAACAAGTGTTCATTAAATATTTTACGTAAAATCCAGCCTTTTCTGCTACTATCGACACCCACCTGCAGTATCTGGTTGTACCTGGGGCCGATGACACTGTCAACTAAAAAAGGCTTTAACGAAGTATGAAATGAATTTTCTGTTGAATAAATACTGGAATTAAATTTTTGATCGAGCTGATAGGAATAAGGCAGTAAAACAGCCTGCGCTTTAACTAAAGTTGCCGAAAACAGGATAATCCCGGCAATTAATATACGTTTTCCTATAGGTAAAAGGTTAATTTTTCGCATCGCAACAAAATAAGTATTATTTATCATCAAATAAAAATTTCATTTATTAATTGATAAAAACCCATAGTGCTCCGGTTTGTTTTAGCAGGCGTGATTTTTAAACGCTGAACGTATTCAGCCGTTGTTGTCTGTTAAAATGTCACCATTCCATCGTCCACGTTTTTATCAGTTGTCGCAACGGCATGGATAACCGTAGGGGCGACCCTACCCGCCTCGTGGCGGAAGGCAATCGCACCGGCCCTGGCTTTTTAGCTGCCGTTGCTCCCGAAGCTATCGTATCATCACCGCGTGAACTATGAACAACACCCTTCAGGACTTTCGTACTTTCGTACTATTTTCTCATATTTGCGTCCTTTTAAATGGTTTATAATACTAAATTTGTTAAAAGTTGTTAACCCATTACTGTTATCAAAAAATTACTTATAAAAAACCTGATATTTACCCTGCGATAAACCATTAGTTTTCATCCATGCAATACAAAAAAACAAATAATCTTTTAGGCTGGCTTTGCTTCGCCATTGCGTCAATTACCTATATTTTAACATTAGAACCCTCCGTAAGTTTTTGGGACTGCGGCGAATTTATCTCCTGCGCCTACCGGTTACAAGTGGCCCATCAGCCGGGATACCCGCTATTTGCCATGCTGGGCAAGGCTTTTTCGCTGCTCTCTTTCGGCAACAATGCCAAGGTGCCCTACTATACCAATATGGGTTCGGCGCTGGCCAGCGGCGCCACTATCATGTTCCTTTTTTGGACCATCACCGCCTTTGCTAAAAAAATGCTGCTGAATAAGGCTGATGAAGCTATCGGCCAATCACGCACAATCCTTATTATGGGCGCGGGTTTGGTTGGCGCACTGGCATTTACCTTTACCGATACTTTTTGGTTCTCGGCTGTTGAAACTATCGTGTTCGCACTGTCGTCCCTTTGTACCGCCGTTGTTTTTTGGGCGATATTAAAATGGGATAACCATGCCGATGAACCCGGCGCCGACCGCTGGATTGTTTTTATAGCTTATGTGGTAGGGCTTTCTATAGGCATCCACCTGTTAAACCTGTTAACTATACCGGCCATAGCCATTGTTTATTATTTCCGCCGCCATAAAAATATTCATGTGGGCAGCGCCATAGGCGCCGCCCTGATAGGGGTGCTTATCCTGGTATTTGTACAATACGGCATCAGGGGCTATACAGTAGAAATCGCCGCCTATTTCGATCTTTTCTTCGTAAACACGCTTGGACTGGGCTTTTGGAGCGGGGCGTTTTTCTTCTTTCTGATCATCGTGGCCATATTGGTAGCGGGTTTATGGCTCAGTATCAAATACAACAAACCATTACTTAACCTTGCATTTTTATGTGTGACCTTTGTTTATTTTGGCTACAGTTCTTTTGCATATATACCCATCAGGGCCTCGGCAAACCCCGATCTGAATAACTCGCACCCTGATAATGCATTTACGCTTTACGGCTATTTAAATCGTATTCAGTATGGCGAAAATCCTTTGTTGTTCGGCCAGTATTTCGACGCCCAGCCTAAGCGGGACGATGCGGGCAATGTTATTCAATCAGAAGGCAGTACAATTTACCGCAAAGGCCTGACTAAATACGAAAATGCCGGTAAAAGAACAACATACGAATACGACCATACCACCTTTTTGCCACGTATGTACAGCAGCGAAGGTCAGGACCCGCAGTTTTACCGCCAATGGTTACAAATGGGAGATCAGCAGGCGCCTACCTTTGCGGATAACTTAAAGTGGCTGTTCAGCTGGCAAATTTACCAGATGTATATAAGGTATTTTATGTGGAATTTTGTTGGCCGTTACAATGATGCAGATGGTCAGCAGAGTATGGCCGCCGTTGACGGCAACTGGACCAGTGGTATTTTGGACGGTACACGGCATTTGCCAAAGTCAATTGTTGGCGGGCCGAAGATACCGAACCAGGGAATTCAACCTGGCACTACTTATACGCCTTTATATGCGTTGCCTTTAATCATAGGTTTGTTTGGCTGTGTGTATCATTTTCAGCGTAAAAAACGGGATGCACTGGTAGTGCTCCTGCTATTCTTTTTTACAGGTATAGCAATTGTGCTGTACGTTAACCAGCCCAGCATACAACCGCGCGAACGCGATTACTCATACGTGGGTTCGTTTTACGCTTTTGCAATATGGATAGGTTTGGGTGTAATTGCAATAGCTGAACTGATACGGCTTATAACACGTCCAAAAGCTGCGGCATTAATTTCAACCGCTATTTGCCTGGTTGCTGCCCCTGTGTTGCTTGCCAGCACCGAGTGGAAAGCCCATGACCGTTCTACCAAAATGACGCCGCATGACATGGCTTATGATTACCTGATATCGTGCCCGGCAAATGCTATTTTGTTTACTTATGGCGATAATGACACTTATTCGCTGTGGTACGACCAGGAAGTGGAAGGTATAAGGCCGGATGTGCGCATTGTGAACCTGAGCTTATTTACGGGCGATTGGTATATCCGCCAGATGCAGGGTAAAATGAACCAGTCGGCGCCGCTGCCAATTACGATGCCTTATGATAAGTATAAGGAAGGTGTCAGGGATGTGATTTATTTTGACGACAAAAAAATACCGGGTCCGGTGGAAGTTAAGGACATTTTTGATTTCATCACTTCCGACAACAAAGCAACCCAAAACGATTACGGCAATTATTTGCCCACAAAAAACTTTAAGCTTACCATCAATTCTGATGATGTTTTAAAGAACCATGTAATAACGCCGGATCAGAAAGACAGGCTGGCGAGCACTATGGAGTGGAAATTTACATCAAATTATGTGACCAAAGAGAACCTCGCCATGCTTGATATACTGGCACATAATAACTGGGTAAGGCCGATATGCTTTACCACCACCATCGGCCAGGAAAACCTGATTGGCCTGCAACGATACCTGTATAAGGAAGGCTTCACCTATCATCTGATACCATTTAAACCTGACACCACAACTAAGGATCAATTGGGCAAAATAAACAGTATGGTGATGTATAATAATATGATGACTAAGTTTAAGTATGGCAATTTTAAAACAGCCAAATACCTTGACCATGAATCAACCAACATGTTTTACCCGGTTATGTTATCTACTTTCCTTGACCTGGCCCAGGGCTTAATAAAGGACGGACATCCCGACCTTGCACTTAAAACCCTGCAAAAATGCGATCAGGAATTGCCAGATTTGAGTCCGGGTTTAGAAGTTGCCGACCGTAAGATATTTATCGCAAAAACCGCTTTTGAACTGCACGATGTTGTTTTGGGCGATAAATTTTTAACCAGCGTTGATAATTATGTAACCGATCAGCTTGATTATAATTATTACCTGATGCAAAACAATTCGGGAGATTTTAACGCGCAAACTGTGCAGTACGGCGTATCATTTATAAGTGGAATGGCCGAAATTGCCGCCGGAAATAATCAGATTGCTTTAAACAAAAAGCTGCAATCACAGGCTAAAGATTACGAAGCTAAATTTGCCTCTGTTTTGCAAAGACAACAGTAAAACGAATTGATTTTTTGAGAATAACAAAGCGGCCCTGTAAATCGGGGCCGCTTGGATGTTTAAGTTAACACCTGTTTCCTTTGTGGCAGACCTTAATTTGTTCAAAACACATGGCTAAAGAAATTCTATTAAGCTCCACTATTACCTGTCCGGTTTGCGGGTTTCAGAAAGAGGAAATAATGCCGGTTGGGTCCTGCCTGTATTTCTATACTTGTGATAGCTGTTTGACCCATTTAAAGCCGATTGAAGGCGACTGTTGTGTATTTTGCAGTTACGGTACCGTTAAGTGCCCACCTATGCAAGGCGGTAATTCATGCTGCAGGTAATAATTTCTGTACCAGCAACAAACCTGTTTCAAATCACTTTCTTAAGTAACAAACACTAAGTACCTTTGCCATCAAAGCATAAATTCATGCCGGATAATCAACAAAACAAAGACATAAAAGAATTAGGGGCAACTTTACTGGAAATAGCGATGCTTTTAATGGTTTCGGGGGCAAGTACCGGCAGGATCAGAAACACTATCGACAGGGTTTCAACTTCATTTTCATATACGGCCAACATGTTCATCTCACAAAGAACCATTATGCTGAGCATGTATAATGAGGAAAATGAATGTATTTTTAATAGTTTAAAACGTACATCCCAGCATGGAATTAACTTTACAACACTTTCCGGCATCAGCCGTATGAGCTGGTCAATTTTAGAAGAAAAATGGACCGTTAAAAAGATAAATGAAGAGCTGAACAGGCTGTGCGCCCTTCCGCATTACCCCAGAATAGTGACCCTATTGTTAACAGGATTGGCAGGCGCTGCTTTTTGCCGGCTTGCTGGCGGAGCCCTTTTGGATATGACGGTAGTTTTTGCGGGAACAATGGCGGGGCTGTTTGTTAAACAGGAAGCTACAAAGCTGAACTTTAATCCCTACTTATGTGTTTACTTAGCCGCTTTAACATCATCATTAATAGCCGGAAGCCTGGTAAAATTTAACCCGGGAACAGACCACGAGTTTGCTTTCGCTACTTCGGTATTGTTTTTAATACCGGGCGTACCCTTAATTAACGCATTTTCGGACATGATTGACGGGAACCTTCAAAACGGCCTTATCAGGGGTATGAACGGATTTATAATTTCTTTTTCTATCGCGCTGGGTTTATTAACTTCAATGGCAACTTATCATTTTTAAAAATGGACTGGTTATTATTACTCGAAAAAGGTTTTTGGTTTGGATTAGCAGCTGTTGGTTTTGCTATTCTTTTTAACGTGCCTGTCAGAACTTTGCTGTCTGTTTTTATTATGGGGGCATTAGGCGGCATTATCAAAAATTTATTGCTGCAATTTGAAATTAATGTAATTATAGCCTCTTTTGCCGGGGCTGTATTAATAGGGTTTATCAGTATTTCATTTGCCCATAATAAACACGCCCCTCCTCCTATTTTTGCCATTCCGGCGGTTATCCCAATGGTGCCCGGAATTTTTGCCTATCGCATGATGCTTGGCCTTATCAGCCTGGCCGGCAATATTAACCAGGCAGCTTATAGCCAGGTACTATCAGATACCATTCATAATGGTTTAAAGGTAATGTTTATCCTGATGAGCCTTGCTACCGGGGTAGCTATCCCCATGTTAATTACCCGGAAAGATTCTGCCAAAGAGATCAGGTTCAGAAAAGTTAAAGACAATTTTTGATTTTTTCCCGCCTGTCCAGGCGTGTCGCCTGGACACAAAACAATTTAAGCGTCCCGCTTAAATTAAACAACCATTGCTATGTTAAAGATAAATGCCCATATTTACTTCATGTCACGCAAGGCCTCAACAGACGAACTTTACATTTTTACCGTTTATCGAAAAATTGAATATTGTTTTACCGTCAAAATTTGAGTAAACGGTAAATGTTCCATTTTTTACTGTTTATATTCTATATTTGTACTATGCCCGTACTATATAAAATAAACCCCGACAGATCAAAACCATGGAATGATATTCCCGCCTTGCCAATAGTTGAGGAACTTTATAAAAACACCGAAGTGCTCGAACAACTGGTTTCTTCCAGGGCATCTTTAGCAAGGTTGCAGGGGAGAAGTACTTCTATACCTAATCAAGGCTTACTGATTAATACCATCAGCTTACAGGAAGCAAAAGCTTCCAGCGCCATAGAAAATATTTTCACAACCGATGATGAGCTTTATAAAGCCTATAGCGATCAAAATTATCAACCACCCCTGGGAGCCTCTAAAGAAGTGCTAAGATACCGTGAAGCATTATGGGCAGGTTACCACTATTTACAATCTGTGCCCGGATTTGATCAAAAATATTTTATTAACATCTACCAGGAAATCAATCAGGCAAGTGATGGCATCAGGCCGGCGTTTTTACAAACAACTATTATACAAGGAGGGAGCGGTATTAATGCAGGGCAAATAATTTATACACCACCAAGAGGAAATCGGGTACCTGAACAAAAACTTCAAAACCTGATTGATTTTATGAATAATGATCAGGACTACAAAATCGACCCCTTGATTAAAATGGCTATCGGTCATTTTCAATTTGAAGCTATCCACCCGTTCAGAGATGGCAACGGTAGAACAGGAAGAATATTCAACATTCATTACCTGACAAAAACAGGCTTGCTGGATTTTCCGATCCTGTTTTTAAGTCGTTATATCATTGAACATAAAGAGGATTATTATGCATTGCTTGGCGGAGTCTCACAGCGTGGCGACTGGAAAAGCTGGATATTGTATATGCTTAAGGCAGTTGAAAGCACATCTAATATTACATATTCAAAAATCAATCAGATTTTAGCCGTAAAAGAAGCTATGTTAGAAGAAGTTGTTAGACATAAAGAAATAAGAAGGCCCGAACAATTGATACAGCTTATTTTTACACAACCATTTACCAAAGTTAAACACCTGGAAGATGCCGGGCTTTATGCGGAAAAGACGGCAAGAAATTATCTTAATAAATTAAGTGAGATGGGCATTTTAGAACGCAGATCAATAGAAGGCGGGCATTATTATCTTAACCTGGAACTTTACCGGATTTTATCCGAGTAAGATGCCTCCGCCTGTTTAAGCATCCCAGTAGGGTACTCAGCGGGAACGGAATTCTTGTTATTTATTTTATTTCTTCTGTCCCAAATATCGCTTGAGTTATGATTAACTTCAATGGTTGAATATCCCCCGTCTGCGCCTTACTCAAAGCTTGAAAATATGGCGGTTTATCTTCTATAGTTATTTGATTTCTACTATCTAATAATTCGCTTGCCTGTTGATTAAGGAGAAATCTAGCGATTCGTCCATTACCATCAAGGAATGGATGTATTGATAAAAATTTGTAATGAAATTTCGTTATTTCTTCAATTATAAAATTCTTATCTTTTGATTGTTGTAAATCATGATAAATTTTCCGCCAGTTATCTAACAATTCATCTGTTATTGGATAAACTTTTTCGGGTGTGGGCGGCACGTAACTAGCTTCTTGAATAGTCGAACTTGGGGAACCAATCCAAACTTGGTTTTTTCTTAATTGTCCGAGAAACCTGTTGTTAGTTTCAAAGAGAATTGCTTTATGTAAAAGTTGAAGCAAATCTATATTCAATTCACTGGTAACAACACTGATTTTAGGAAAAATTAATTTTCTTTTGTCTGTTTTTTGAATGAACTGTTGTACATCTGTAATCGCACTATGAGTTGATTCATAAAAATTCTGAATAACAGAAAATATTTTGTCTGAAGAAGTTTTCCAGCTTTCAAATTTCCTTTCAATAGACGAAATTATATATTCACTATTCTCGGCTAATAATTTTTTTAAATAATTCCTTTGATCTGAAAAGAAACTCATTTGTTCCTCCTTGGTCATTTCAATGCCTAAGATTGTAAGGCGTAGTCCAAAACCTTGAGGACTATCAAGTAAAACTCTTATTCTCTCAATATGATATATTATTACTTTCGATTTTTGTTTATCAGCTTCTTCAATTAATTTATCCCTTTCAGCAGGAGTTAATTTTTGATTAGTTACAAAAACGATTCCATCAACTGTGTTTTTTTTAACACCTTTTAAATCTTCTGTAAACTTTTTTTTAATCCCTTTAAAATCTTTTACAGTCGCTGGGAAGTAAGCAGCCCCAATATATTTCCAATCATTTTTTTCACAGATAACATCTTTTATTCCATCTGGCCCTCCTAGCGGGCATTGTGGGTCAATAGAAGTGAATCCATCCAAATCTAAAAGATTTGCAGCAAGTCTTTCAGCCTTTATCTGACCTTCTCTCCAGTTTAAAAGCTTTATTTCTGTGTCCATAACTGTATTAAAAATTTGGTTTAATCAAAAACATACTTTCCTTTCGTTCCTGTAGGAAACTTTATGTAGGCCTTGAATTGTATATGGCAAGTTATTTTCGTTATGATCTAAATATACAACATTCATCCCCCCCTCAAAAAAAATTCAAATAAAATTTTGTTATCTCAAGCATTAATCGTAATATTGCAATATAATAATGGGCTTAACTAAAACAGAAATATTCACTGAAGAGCAAAACAGGCTGGCCATCATGCTGAAGGCATTGGCGCACCCTGCACGCATTGCCATTTTACAGCAGATCATCCATACCAATGCCTGTATTTGCGGTGACCTTTCGGCTGAACTTGGACTGGCACAGGCTACCATATCCCAGCATTTAAAAGAATTAAAAAATGTCGGGCTGATAAAAGGGACGATTGAAGGTGTCAGCGTGTGCTATTGCGTTGAACCCGCTGCCTGGAAACTGTTAAGTGACCAATTAGGCGATTTCTTCCGGTTATACAAAGATCCGGGCGGCTGCTGCTAAAAAAATTTAGCTGCAACCATCGCAATATAGCAATATTATGTGGTGAGTGGTCAAAAAAGTGACTCCTCAAAGCTGCTTATTAAAAATAATAATTCAATAATTCAATAATTCAATAATTCAATAATTCAATAATTATGAAAACTTCAGATGATCAAATCAAAGATCTGGTAAAGCAGAAGTACAGTGAGATTGCTTTACAGGATAAAGAAACCAACCAGGCATCCTGTTGCGGTTCGGGTAGCTGTACAACCGAGGTTTACAACATCATGAATGATGATTACAGCGCACTTGGGGGCTATAACCCTGAGGCTGACCTTGGTTTAGGCTGTGGACTGCCTACTCAATTCGCAAAGATTAAGAAGGGAGATGTTGTGGTTGACCTTGGCTCAGGCGCCGGGAACGATTGCTTTGTAGCACGGGCCGAAACCGGTGAAACAGGCAAGGTAATAGGAGTTGACTTTACTGAAGCCATGATAGCAAAGGCAAGGCACAATGCCGAAACCCTGGGCTATAACAATGTGGAGTTTCGCTTTGGCGACATAGAAAAAATGCCCATTACCGCAGGTGTTGCTGATGTTGTGGTGAGCAACTGCGTGTTAAATCTGGTACCCAATAAGGATGCCGTTATAAAAGACATTTACAGGGTGCTGAAACCCGGCGGGCATTTCAGCATATCTGATGTTGTGCTGGCAGGCAACCTGCCCGAAAATTTGAAAAACAAAGCCGAAATGTATGCCGGTTGCGTTGCAGGCGCAATCCAGAAGGATGTGTACCTTGATCTCATCAAACAAAATGGCTTTAAAGAAATCACCGTTCAAAAAGAAAAAGCTATTGTGATACCTGATGATATTCTGGCAAAATACCTTAACCAGGATGAACTGGCATCATTCAAAAATGGAAAAACAGGCATATTCAGCGTAACAGTTTATGCCGAAAAACCTGCTGAAAAAGCTTCCTGCGGACCCAATTGCTGTTGCTGATTTTATATTATGAACATTGAAAAACTAACCGAAAAGCACTGGCCCGAAGTAAAGGCCATTTATGAGAGCGGCATTGCTACAGGCAATGCCCATTTCTCGCTCAATGTGCCCGATTGGGACGAATGGGACAATACGCATGTAAAAAACTGCCGCTTTGTTGCTATAGAGAACGGCGAGGCTTTAGGATGGGCAGCCTTAACCGGCATATCAGACAGGTGCGTTTTTGCCGGCGTAGCAGAGGTTAGTGTTTACGTGGCTGAAAAGGCCCGTGGTAAAGGTGTCGGCAAGCAATTGTTAGGCGAATTAGTGAAGGAAAGCGAAAAGCATAGTTTCTGGACGCTGGAATCAAGAATATTCGCTGAAAATATAGCGAGCATAAAAATCCACGAACAGAATGATTTCAGGATCATCGGCCGCCGCGAACGGATCGGGAAGTTGAATGGCGTTTGGCGGGATACGATTTTATTAGAGAGAAGAAGTGACAAGGCAGGGATATAAAAGAAGTAATAAACCTAAAAAAATACAATGAGCGCCAATAATTGTGCCCCTGCGGCCGAAAGAAAAAAACTATCATTTTTAGACCAATACCTCACTTTATGGATATTCCTCGCCATGGGTATTGGCGTTGCTGCCGGCTATTTTTTACCGGGAGC
Source organism: Mucilaginibacter sp. UBA5151 (assembly GCA_002413785.1). Classification (GTDB taxonomy): domain Bacteria; phylum Bacteroidota; class Bacteroidia; order Sphingobacteriales; family Sphingobacteriaceae; genus Mucilaginibacter. The sequence continues at coordinate 103,973 of DHXR01000051.1, read as the reverse complement.
AAAAACTGTCATCAACTCCTTTCAATCGGGCACAACCAATGTCCCAATTGCCATCGGTTTGATACTGATGATGTACCCCCCATTTGCAAAAGTGCGATTTGAAGAGCTGGGCAGGGTATTCAGCAATGTAAAAATCCTTTCCCTGTCGCTGGTTATGAACTGGATCATCGGTCCGGTTCTGATGTTTTTCCTGGCCATTATTTTCCTGCGGGATCATCCGGCCTATATGATCGGCTTAATTATGATCGGCCTGGCCCGTTGTATCGCAATGGTTATCGTCTGGAACGAACTGGCCGAAGGTAACCGCGAATACGCCGCCGGACTGGTTGCTTTTAACAGCATATTTCAGGTGCTCTTTTACAGCATCTTCGCCTGGATCTTCATCACTGTATTACCCCCGTATTTTGGCTTAACAGGCTTAAAAGTAAATATCAGCATCGGGCAAATAGCACAAAGTGTTTTCATCTATTTAGGCATCCCTTTTATCGCCGGTTTTTTAACCCGCTTCATTTTACGCAAAATAAAAGGCGACCAATGGTACAGCACTGTCTTTATACCAAAGATCAGTCCCATAACATTGATCGCATTGTTATTTACCATCCTGGTGATGTTTAGTTTAAAAGGTAACCTCATCGTTCAAATCCCTTTTGATGTGGTACGCATTGCCATACCTCTGGTGATATATTTCATTATCATGTTTATGGTAACCTTTACAGCAGGCCGCTGGCTGGGCGCCGACTATTCGCAAAACGCGGCCCTCTCTTTTACGGCGGCGGGTAATAACTTTGAACTGGCCATAGCGGTGGCTATCGGCGTATTCGGCATCAACAGCGGAGAGGCATTTGCAGGCGTGATCGGCCCGCTGGTTGAAGTACCGGCATTGATCAGCCTGGTTAACTTAGCCTTTTGGCTGCGTAAAAAATATTATACACCTAAAATTAAAACGAACGCTTTATGAAGAATATCCTGGTGCTTTGCACAGGCAACAGCTGCCGCAGTCAGATAGCAGAAGGCTATCTAAGCTATTTTGCAGGCAATAAGGCAAATATTTACAGCGCCGGGATTGAAACCCATGGCGTTAACCCCAAAGCCATACAAGTTATGGCAGAAGATGGCATAGACATCCGCCATCATACCTCAAATAACGTGGATGAATATGTTGCCATCGCGTTTGACTATGTGATTACTGTATGTGATAATGCGAAAGAGAATTGCCCTTATTTCCCGACCCAAGCCGAACGTTTCCATTTTAACTTCCCTGACCCGGCAAAAGCCCAGGGCAGCCCTGATGAAATAATGAATGAGTTTAGAAGGGTTAGGGATATGATAAAGGAGTATTCAAAAGATTTCATTTTGCAACATCTTAAAAACCAATAACCCCGCCATTGTTGGAGTTGTCTCCATAGGTGTTCGGAAGATTGAAATTGGAGTTAAAATTCTCTCCTTCGGGAGGGGCGCGTTAGGCTGCGAAGTGGCAGGGAGGGGTTTCACCGCCAATGCTCGTGAGCAATGTGTTTTACATATTGAAAAAAAATAATTCTGTGGTAGCAAAGTTCGCTAAACCCCTACCTGCTATTTAACCTAAACTCCTGGTTAGTAAACGGCGGGGTTTCAGGAATTTTTATCACATTAAACGCGTGATTCGTACTTCGGTGGCAGCTATTACAGGTACTGGTCAGCACCACAAAACTTGCCTGAAAACGCCTAAGGTTTTTAAGTTTAACGGCACTGTTTACACTATCGAAAGCTGGGTAAAGTTAGATAATCCTGAATATTCGCTTGTAACAATTTGATTATCTAACCAGGGCAGACGCATTAAAAT
>DHXR01000051.1:92148-101940 GCA_002413785.1 Mucilaginibacter sp. UBA5151 | reverse complement strand
TTTTAATGCGTCTGCCCTGATTATCTAACAAATTTGCAAAACAACACAAAAAAAAGGCGGATATTTCTATCCGCCCGGCAATTAAAATTCATCAATTCTAAAATCGTAAATCGTAAATCGTAAATCCCCCTGCTACTCCCCTCCAATCTTACGTTTGCCGCTATCCAGGTGCTTTAATATTTTAGCTTCAACGTAAAATATGATCTCTTCTGCAATATTTTTCGATTGGTCGCCAACCCGTTCAAGTTTGCGGATGATCGAAAGTATATAAAGTGCCTCCGGAATACTGTTCAAATCTTCTTTTATTAATTCCGCTATCGCGATAGGCGCATTTTCATTGATTTCGTCTAAAACTTCATCCCTTTTAAATATGCTGCGGGCAAGCGCTGTATCTTCTTTTTCAAAGGCAATGCGGGTATCAATCAGTATGTTCACTGCTTCCTCGTACATGTGTAACATGGATGTGCTCTCAAGCGATTTTATTCCAAAGTTTTCAGCAGATTCCACTACGTAAAATGCTATCCCCGCAGCAATATCGCCGATACGTTCGAGGTTGGTGTTTATTTTAAGTGCGGCAAGCAAAAACCGCAGGTCGATAGCAACAGGGCAATGCAAAGCAAAAATATTTTCACAGTCCCTGTCAATTTTAAGCTCAAATGAGTTTACCCTTTTTTCTTTTATCAAAACCTCACGGGCAAGGTCCTTATCAAACGTAACCATGGCTTCTTTAGCCTTGTTCATTTGCGACTGAACCAACATCCACATGCTGATCAGCTCTTTTTTAAGCGATACTATTTCGGTTTCTAATGGTGTCATTGTTTTTGTTTGTAATGTGTTGTAAATGTTGTAAGAGTTGTAAGGGTTGCAAGTCTCTTTTTTAACTTTTACAACGCTTACAACTTTTCCAACCTAACTAAACCTTCCTGTAATATAATTTTGTGTGCGTACATCTGTCGGCGCGGTAAACATGGTTTTGGTGTCATCAAACTCCACCAGTTCCCCAACGTAAAAAAATGCTGTTTTATCACTAACACGCGCTGCTTGCTGCATGTTATGCGTTACAATAATTAGGGTATATTTTTCTTTAAGTTCGTGAAACAACTGTTCAACGCTTGAGGTAGATATAGGGTCGAGTGCCGAAGTAGGCTCATCAAATAAAATCACTTCGGGTTCCATGGCAATAGCGCGTGCAATACATAAGCGCTGCTGCTGGCCGCCCGATAGAAATGTGCCTTTTTTATGCAAAGAATCTTTAACTTCATTCCACAAAGCGGCTGACGTTAATGATTTTTCAACAATATGATCCATATCAGCCTTTGCCATCTTAAGCCCGTTGAGCTTATAACCTGCAACCACGTTATCATAAATACTTAAATTGGGAAATGGATTTGGCCTTTGAAAAACCATGCCGATTTTATACCTCACGTATATTGGGTTCATGGTATAAATATCATCGGCGTATAGTTTCAACGAGCCTTTTGTAGTAGCACCCGGTATCAACTCATGCATCCGGTTTATGCAGCGTAAAAAAGTTGTCTTCCCACAACCGGATGGCCCCATTACCGCTATAACCTGGTTTTTTTCGATGCTGATTGACACATCTTTTACGGCGTGGTTATCACCAAACCAGGCATTAAATTTTGAAGCGCTTACAACTGTATGTTCCATTTTCTTGTAATCAGTTTTGTAAATATGTTTAATAGTAGCACAAACATTAATAATATAAATGATGCCCCCCAGGCAAGATTATGCCAGTCGTCATAAGGGCTGGTGGCATAAGTATATATCAGGTGGGGCAAAGTCTCCATTGGTTTAGTAATAGCGGTTGACAAATAAGGGTTGCCAAACGCGGTAAACAATAATGGGGCGGTTTCGCCTATAATACGCGCTACCGATAACATGATGCCGGATAATATCCCTGCAAAACCGCAGGGAACAATAACCTTTAAGATAACCCTGTGATATGGCACGCCTAATGAGAGTGCTGCCTCTTTAAGTGTATCAGGCAACAAAAGCAGTGTTTGCTCTGTCGAACGTATCACTATCGGCAGCATCATGATCGACAGGGCTATACTTCCCGATACGGCAGAAAAAGTACCCAATGGTTTAACCACCCAAAAATAAACGGCTATACCCACAACAATTGAGGGTACACCTTGCAAAATATCAACACATAAGCCGCTGTAATAAGCGAGCCTGGTTCCGGCATTTTCGCTCAGGTAAATACCAGCCAGTACACCCACAGGTATAGCTATTATTGATGACATCACCACAATAATAAAGCTGCCTAACAAGGCATTGCTGATACCGCCGCCGGCTTCGCCGACAGGCGCAGGTATATTGGTTAAAAAGTGCCAGTTAACCTGCATTACTCCTTGCTTTATAATATAAAGCAATACAATAATTAAGGGTATGGTGATAACAAAGGCTAAAAATATGATAACCGATTTAAATAAAACACTCTTGGTATTTCTTATTCCTATTCGTGCATCCATAATATTATTTGTTAGTGTATTTTGAAATTATTCTTTTGCCGATAAGGTTAATAATAACCGTAACAAAGAATAACACTAAACCAAGTTCAATAAGGGCCGATAAATATACGGTATGGTCGGCTTCAGTAAACTCATTGGCAATAACGCTTGCCATAGTATTTCCCGGGCCAAAAAAAGCATCTTTTATAGTATGTGCTATAGCGCTGGTATTACCTATCAGCAGCGTTACCGCCATCGTTTCGCCAAGTGCGCGGCCCAATGATAAAAGAATACCCGCAAATAAACCCGAACGCGTAAAAGGTAAGATCACGCTGCGGATAACTTCAAAACGGGTTGCGCCCAAGGCATAAGCGCCCTCTTTTAAAGGCGATGGCACCATCCGGATCAGCGACGTCCCCATTGATGCTGCATACGGAATGATCATAACCGCCAACACAAGCGACGAAGCAAAAATGCCTACCCCGTAAGGGGCCACTCCAATTTTCGACTCAATTGTACGGACGATAGGTACCAGGACAAACAACCCCCAAAAACCATAAATTATAGATGGTACCGCCGCGATAAGCTCAATAGTATTTTTTAGCAGATTCGAAAGCCAGCCAGTCGTGTTGTATTCGCCCAGGTAAATAGAAATTGCGTACGAAAAAGGGATAGAAATAATGAGAGCAGTAAAAGAGGTAAGCAATGTGCCCATTAAAAAAGGATAAGCTCCGTAAACATTATTAACCGGATCCCATACTTTCCCCCACAAGTATTCTATTCCAAGGGATTTAATAGATGGCATTGATTCCATAATAAGTGTTATCAGTATACCGATAACTATTACCAGCAAAACCACACTCATTATCACCAATATACGCTTAAAAATGGTTTCCCATTTCATTTGACTGTACGAGAGGTCTAATCTTTTATTTTTCATCGTAATTTACTTCCTTTTAACCGGAAGGCTAATTTATCAAAATCAGGTTCCACTATACAAAACAATTACCAGCCCCCTTTATCAGGGGGCTGGTAATTGTATCTGTTTTGATTTTTATAAGTTATAGATTTTATAAATCTATTGCTCAATCATTCAATAATTATTTCAATATCGGCTTACCGCCAAATGTAGCTGATTTCAAAATTTTCTCGGCAACTTTTAAAGCCGATTTTGAAAGCGGTGCATAATTTAAAGGTGCAGAAAATTTCTGGCCATCGTGAACAACATACCACAACAGATCTAACGCGTGTTTTGCTCTTGCAGCAGAACGGCCACCATAATTTTGTTCTTTGTAAAGGAGCCCCCAAGTGAAGCTTGAAATAGGATATCCTTTAGGATTGTCTGTATTTGTTAAAGAAACCTTTCCGTCAGCAGGTAATTCAACATTACTTGCCAGGGTTGTTGAAGCCAGTGTTGCTGCAATAAATTTGCCCGATTTGTTTTGTATCGCAGCGTATGTCATTTTATTTTGAATTGCATAAGCTAATTCGTTATAACCAATAGCGCCGGGAGTTTGTTTAACCAAGCCTGCAACACCTTCGTTACCTTTACCGCCTAAACCGGCAGGCCAGTTAACAGCACCGGCTTTACCTACTTTTTTAGCCCACTCTTCATTTACTTTTGTTAAATAATCTGTAAAAATAAATGTGGTACCGCTACCGTCTGAACGGTGAACAACTACAATTGGCATATCAGGTAAATTAACGTTTTTATTGGTAGCCTTAATTTCAGCGCTGTTCCATTTAGTTATTTTACCAAGGTAAATATCAGCTAAATCTTTACCTGTAAGGTTTAATGAAGCAGTAACACCAGGAATATTATAAGTAATTACAACAGCTCCTGCAGCCACAGGGATATGCAATACCGGAACACCTAATTTGGCAGTTTGCTCCGGATTTAACGGTGCATCAGACTCGCCGAAATCAACGGTTTTGTTGGTTAATTGTAATATACCGCCGCCTGATCCGATTGACTGGTAATTAACCTTTACATTGTGTGTTTTACCATACTCCGAAAATATCTTTGAAAACAACGGATACACAAATGTACCACCCGCGCCTAACAAAGTATTATCCTGGGCCGAAGCTGATAGCGTTATGCAAATGCCGGCTATGGCAACAATTGCCAACTTTAAACTTTTAATTACTCTCATGGTTTTTTTTGTTTATTGTTTGATTTTATAAACACCTTAGCCTTCCATCGAAGGAAGTGCTAAGATGCGTTTTTTTTATTTACCGAAGGTATAGTAGAAAGTAAACCTGTAAACCAGGGTATGATCAGGGCCAACATAATTAGTTGTTGTTGAAGCTCTTTGGTCTTTGTAATCAACTAACCAAAAGTTTGGCATAAAGTGTACATTCTTTGTAGGATTATAATCTAAACCGGCTGTATAAAATGTTTCCTTTACAGTAGGGTTGTAAGAACCATAGTTAGTGTTAACTGAATAAGAATCGGCAGCGTTGAATTGAGTATTAGGATTATACCCATCGTAACGGGCAAAATAATTCCAATTTTTAGCAATAGGACCCTTTACCCAAATAGAAAGACCGTTTACAGTTGCATCTTCAGGTAATTTAGTTCCGGAGTTAGTAACACCACTTGCAATACTTTGGGTGTAAGCTTCTACACCGATAGTAATAGGTTTAGTACTGTATGAAGCAAATATCTTATACATATTGTGTTCCTGACCAGGTATAACAGCAGTAGCAGAAGCAGTTTTTGCATAGTCACCATAAATATCTATGAATAACTTCTGGTTAAACAATTTTGCCCACAGTACGCCGTAAAATATTTTGTAGAAACCTGTATTAGCGTTACCAGCTGATAATAAACTGGCCTGGCTGTTGTTACCTACCATAAACACATAACCAAAGTTTTTGGTTGATGGGTCAAAAGTTCCCTGTAAAGCAGCGCCTACATCATAAGAGTTGTTCTTGTGGAAATCGGTAATTGTTTTTTCAATTGAGCGGTAGCCCCAGGTGGTTTCCGAAAGTGAAGTAGGTCCGTTTGTTCCGGGCTCATTTAATGCAAAGCTTGGGGTGCTTAGTTCACCGATAACAAAATCCGTTCCTGCCCAAATATCTCTTGCCCTGATATTAAAGTTTTTGATCCAGAAACCCATTTTACCATCAACAAGGTTATCTCCGTTTTGGATTGAGGTAGTTCCGTTAACACCTGTATTAGCATTTGGCTCGCTTGCCAATAAAACTTCAGCCTTGAATTTTTTGGTAATCTCGTAATCATACCCTAAATACAAACGACGGAACTGGAAAGCATTCCTGTAAGCAGGTACGCCATTATACATGGTTTCGCCACCGCGGTTGGTTGCATCAGCATGTGCATTATAATACATGTCGCCGAAAGTATAACCCCATAATCTTCTTTGCGGTTTCCAGGCAGTGTCCGCATCAGCTGCTTTTGCTGCTGCAACTTCGTGTTTCGCTTTTGCTTCAGGTTTTACTTCCGCTTTCGCATCAGCGTTTATAGTTGTACCTGCAGATGCAGCAACGGTTGTCGCGTCAGTATTTGTTAATGACGTGGTTTGTGCTTTTACAGCCAGGCTCGTAAGCGCTAAAGCCATAATTATGGCCGCACTTGAAAGTTTCGTAAACATCTTTTTCATAATCAATAAAGGACTAAATAAATTTTGCCCCAAAGGTGCGTAGCCTTCATTATCTCAATGTTAAGGAATGATTAACTTTTGATGATATTATGCAATTGTTAATTTGTTGTAATCAATGTCACCAAATCATCAAATAATCGGCCTTTTTTAAATAAAAATCAATAAATAACTTAATATCAAGTACTTAACATCATAACATTCAGTATTCAAATTGATAATATACAATTAACTTAGTTTAGCCTTAATTTAACATTGCATTAATATAGCAGCCCTATTTTTATCACACAACAAAGGAGAGCAGCTAATGGACAGTATATTCCGCAATTTTTTCACAAACAGATCGCTTTTTTTCAATTTATTCGACCAGGCTGCAAAAAAACGCAACCGAAATGGCGGATTTGCTGGTAAATGTTATAAACAATCAAAGGATTGATGATCCCGCCCATATCTTTAAACAGATTGACAAGATGGAAAACACAGGCGATAATATAACCCATAAAATTTACCTGTGCCTTGATAAAGTAATATTCACGCCTTTAAACCGCAATGATATCCATGCTTTAGCTTCAGCTATTGATGATGTAGCTGATACTATAAAAGAAGCAAGTGGCCGAATGTACCTTTATAATATAGAAGATTTTACACCGGCCATAAAACAGATCGCAGCTATTATATTAAAAGCAAGCCTCGAAATAGAGAAAGCAATCGGGTTATTAAGATCATCAAAAAAGGCCAATGACGTTTTTGGCCTGTGCCGGCAAATCAGAAATTACGAACGGCAATCGGACCTCGTTTATTACCAGGCCGTGGCAACACTTTTTGAAAACGAAAAAGACGCCATCAAACTGCTCAAATACCGAGGGATATTGTTCTCCCTCCAAACATCCGTAAACAAATGCAAAAATGTGACTGATGTTTTGAATACCATTTTGATAAACGGGTAGGGTAAAAGGCGAAAGGGTAAAGGGTAAAGGGTAAAAGGCTCGGCGATGCCAGGAATCTGATGCCGAAAAGGAAGCACCTTTCACCCTTTACCTTTCTCCTTTTACCTTCAATATTTATCCTGCTTTTTGCTGCTCCCCAAATCCATGTTCCTTAAGTTCTTTAATTTCCATTTCGTAGGCGCGCATACGGGCATGCAGAATATCAAGTTCTGTGCGCATCATTTGTATTTCGGTAATTAATTTGGCCGATTCGGGTTTATTGATCTTTTTTTCGCCGGTGCCAAGTATGAGCCACTCGGGTGAATATTTTAACTGAAAACAAAGTTTACGTATAAGGTAATAACTAACATCCTGCTTTTTGTTGATCACCTTGCTTATAAAGCCCTGATCAACACCTATAGCGCCGGCCAAAGCCAGCTGGCCTCCATGTTCCTTAACAATTACCTTTAACCGTTTTACTATTGCTTCATCCGACATTTGGCTGCAATAATAGTGATTTTGTTTTAAGAAGTTATTAGCAGGCCAGTTCAAATGATCCACCCTGGCTTTGTACCTGCTCAAGCAGTTCATCCAGTTTTACATTATAGGCCTCAAGGGAAATTTGTCCGTTATTATATTTTGCAGATAACAGTTTAAGCTCCTGCACTTTTGACTGCCTGTTATTTTCGTTTTGGTTATTGTAAATGTTCGCCATGGAAGCCGCAGCAGCCATATTTTGCGGAACGTCATCATAACGAAGCGCCGTTTTTAAAACGCTTATCTTTTGTTCTGTTGATTTTAAAAGGAACAATGGCGGTGTACCCCTTGTTTCTTTTAAAACCGTGTTAACTTTTATCGTTTGTTTCTTATCAAACTGTAATATTAAAATTACAATAACCACTCCTGCCAATGAAAAGAAAAATAATAGTTCCATAATTGTAAAAAATCAATAAAATCAATAAAATCGACTTCTGTGTATTTTTACGTCACTTACAACTAAGGGGTTGCGATATTTTGATATTTATTTTTTTCGGACAATAACCCATGGCCGGTTTGGGTCATACTGTACTATAATAATTAAAACCATGGTCCATGGACTATGGTCTATCGACTATCGTCTTTTCGTAACAATAAAACCGCAGGTTAGGCCTGAAACCCAAGCCGGTTTCGCCGGCAAAATGATAGCCTAATTTAGGAAAAAGCTTTTGTGTGGCCTCATTTGCAGTATCCAAAAATTGCCTGAACCATGATTAAAGGATTAAAAGATGACCATGATCCTTAAAGTTTAAACGATTGCAAACTGCCTGTTGCAAACTGCAAACTATCCACCCACCACAATCTTTTTCTTTACAGCCTCATGCAACACCTTAATTATTTCAGCAACGTTTTTCCATTCAAACAAATGAACCAGCCAAATGGTAAACCGCATAACACCTTTGGTATGCACCAGGTCATCCGCAAGTTTTTTAATGGTTTGGTCGCGGTGTGCAATGCAGGCATCATAAGCGGCGCCTTGTTTTGTCACCAGTTCTTCGGCAAAGCACCAGGCGCCATCACGGGCATTATCAATACTAAACTGTATCAGTATGGATGTTTGATTGCTTGCATGCAACCCTACTGTAATCGGCAATTATAATTTCTAATTGGGCGAGAATATCGTCGATAGTGGCTGCCTGCGTAACTCCATTAATCATGCGATCTCTTATTGCTGATATTGCGTACGTAATAACTTTGCTTACAAATTTTGCAATAATAGCGCCGCAAAAGCGACCATGGCAAAAATATTTTACGCCAAACACTGCGGTGCAGCTTTTTGCTGAAGGGCATTTTACATTTTGGGCAGTCGGGGAAACTCATAAAAATTAATCGGGTTATTTAATTTGATTAAGTAACAGATTTTTTTTTGCTATTCAAAACAATTTTACCGGCTGCTTTAAAGCAGGATCAGGATTGATCAGCAGGCCAGGCGAATTAATTAATTCGGAACCTGCCGGCTTTTTGTCTAAACTGTACAACAATTATCCATGCAAGCAAAATCAGCAAAGTGTAAAATCCAAGGTTTTGAAGGAAGTTACCTGTGCTTAATTCACCTGAAATAAAATGGACAAATTGACTTAACATCATTATTTTTTAAAACATAAGCCCGGTTCAACGTTATAAAATCCTTTAAAGTTTCATCACGAGGTTATATTATACAATAATATAACGTTTTTAGCACAAAAAATATTATTCCGTAACCGGGCCGGGCGCCTGCTCAAAATAGGCCAATGTGGTTTCGTAAATCTCATCATCCTTCCCTTTAACCCAACGCAGGGGAATTGCTACACTGCTGCCATAATCCGATTCAAATTTCAGGTCGATTTGCATCGTGGAAGCGCTCCTGCCCTGAACCAGTTTTATTTCTTTAATATCTTTCCAGTTGATACTTACATCGCGGATATAATCGCTTATGCCCTCATCATCTAACCGGAGAGCTATATCGCCATTAATGGCAGGGATCAACCGTTTAATGGTCAGCATGGTTACCATAAACAGAAAAAAAAGCGAAAAAACGCCAAAAACCACCCAGGCCATCACGGCATTTGACGCCATCGTATTTAATAGTAGTAAAAGCATCATTACAAGCATAAGCACTATGCCGCCTATACTAAACTTAAGGCTGTAAGGGTATTGGGTTGGTTCAAACATGGATATAAATGTACGGAAGAAAGGTGAAAGGTGAAAGGTGAAAGGTGAAAGGTGAAAGGTGAAAGGTGAAAGGATAAAGGTGAA
>DHXR01000051.1:79229-91962 GCA_002413785.1 Mucilaginibacter sp. UBA5151 | reverse complement strand
ACCTTTATCCTTTCACCTTTATCCTCCCCTTAATGATTATGCTTCTTATGAATATCCTTAACAAGGCAAAGCTTTTTAATATCAGCTATCTTCACCACAAAGGGGGCATATTTAAGCCGGTTGCCCACCATTTCGGTAACATTATCCGAATGGGCTATCACTTCATCATCATTATCACCGGCAAGCAAACGTTTATACATGCGGTAATCGCCCCACTCAATATAATAAACCTCGCCGGGCAATATTTTTTTATCATGGATGATCTTCAGCGCCACCCAGCATCCGTTCTCAAGATACGGATACATCGAATGCCCCCACACCGGCAGGGCAAAGTCGCAATCCTCAATACCCGGAAAATTCATATGCCCTACCGGTTCTTTATCATTAATATCATTATAAACTTCAACGCCCGTGGCAGTTGCTATAATTTCGTACATGGGAATGCCCTCAGATACTCTGTCAATTACAGAATTCTCGGAATTTGCCGTATTCTTTTTTCCAGTTAAGAAATCGCTGTATTTTTCCTTAAATATCTTTAGCTTTTCCGGATCAATATTTTGTCTGCTTTTAATGATCTCAGTAATGGAGCTTGCATTATTAAATGCAAGCACTTCGGCAAGTTGCGCATTTCCGCTAAAGGCCTTGCCTTTAAGCTGATTATACAATATTATAAACTCAAGCGTCTCAGGCCGCACCGTTTTTATTTTATTGGGTTTTTGAACATCTTCCATGGTTAAAAAATATTTAAAGATTTTTCTTGTTTTAAATAAAGATATTTCTTTATATTTGTTCCGTAATAATTCTCTAAAATACTACATTATTTAACAAAAACAAACATGTTCAATAAAGAATATAAAGAAATTTTATTTATAAATTTTGTGCCTCCCTAAAGGCTGCTGACCCGGCTCATCCACCGGATAATCATTAACCAAAAGCCAATCAAATCTTTCCAAACCAAGCAGAAAAACAACCAGACCAATGCACCTTGCCTACTCAGCCATTAACACAACAGATAACTACCAGTATCAGTCATCCGTGATGAACAATGATCAACCCGACAACGAATTGATGCTCCGTTACCAGGCCTATCAAACCGCCTGTAATAAATACAGCCGCGAAATTGCCGCCATACAGCAATACCTGCCCGGATGGGCGCCGAAGTTTCGGTAACGTTCATTGGTTCACTGGTTCATTAGTTCATTGGTCTTATCGTGCGGCTATTGATGAACTATGCACCAATGAACCAATGAACTAATGAACTAATGAACTAATGAACTAATGAACTAACAAACCAATAAAATGATAAAGATCAATCAAAAACTAAAAAACAAACTATGGTGGCTCGTGATCTCAGTTGATTACGACTATAGCCGCATCAGCATTGCCGACCATGATTTTAACGGTGAAACCTTAAACCTCTGGCTCGAAGACAAGCATGATTTTAAAAACTCACTTGACGAATGCCTGCTGGTTGAACTACCTGCAAAGCAATTTGCCAAACAGATAAAGGCCGAAAACCTGAACAGCTACGAAGGCAGTAAAATGCATCCCACTAAAAACTTTGTATATAAAACGCGCATCGAGATAAGCGAACCTATTACCTGGTATCTTGATGACGCCACCGTTACCGAACAGCAATGGGCCCGCGAAGCGGTTTTGAAACAACTGTTAACCCAACTGGTAGAAACTGAAGCAAGGGGGATTGAAGAATGGTGAACTGGGTCCGGAAGTCAGTAAAGTCCGGGAAGTCCGAAAGCTTGCAAATGGTAAATAATGGTGTTTTCTTTAAATATAATTATGCCATTTAGCATATTATTCATAATAATAAAGCAGGCCTCCTGTTAACCAAATCAAAATCAATAAAAATTAAAATTAAAAGAATGCATACCATCAACCATCCCAAATTCTGGCTTATTATAGCCCTGCTGGCACTTTTGCTAACATTTATGCTCATCATTATTAAACATTACAATGCTGAAAATGACCTGCAACAGAGAATTTATGATTACTCCGAAATAACCGATACCGTATGAGCAGTTTCGGGTGTGATAAATTATTCCCGCCATAACAGATTATCTGTATATTGGGCTTATATATAATGCAATTGAAAAATGAAGAAAAACTTGTTACGCCTGGCTGTATTAATGACCTTAGTTCAGTTTTTTGCAATCTCCGGATACGGGCAAGCGCCGCATAAACGGGGGAACAAAGCAGTCACAGGTCTGCATACAGAGCAACTAATAGTGGTGTTAACACACGGATGGGATACGCTGCAGGGCAGGCTTTACGCTTTTAAAAAGGTAAATGGTAAATGGAAATTGCAGTTTAGCAATACTGTTGTAGTAGGCACTAAGGGACTTGGCGTTGGCGACGGTGCAATACCTCTTACTATAAAAGACGCCCCGGTGAAAAAGGAAGGCGACAAAAAATCGCCGGCGGGAATCTTCACAATTGGCACCGCCTTTGGCTATGCGGATAAAAAAGATGCCCGGTGGATTAAAAACCGGTACGTCCGCGCATTTGATACGCTTATTTGTGTAGATGATATGCACTCATCCTATTACAATACCCTGGTAGCCAAAGACACTGCCAAAGCCAACTATAACAGCTTTGAATATATGCACCGGCATGATAACTATTACAAATGGGGCCTGTTTATAAACCATAATTCGGGCAAAGTGGTACCCGGGGATGGCTCCTGCATATTTATGCATATCTGGGGAAACGAGCATGAGGGCACCGATGGCTGCACGGCAATGAAAGAGGCTAATATTTTAAGAGTATTACACTGGATCAATGCCAGGAAGCATCCATTATTAGTGCAAATGCCGGTGGATGAATATAAGAAACTTAGGGCACGGTATGAATTGCCGAAGATTCGGTTTATGTGATAATGGGCGCTATTAGGAATACATTCCAAGCTTACTAACTATAGGATTCAATGCCTTGCCTTGATAGGTAAACATTGAAGCTCCAAAAAAGAACATACCAATTCCTAAAAGAATCACAAAAAAGCCCGTTTTACTAAATCTAGATATCTTCATTATGCAATAAAAAAGCCTCTTGTTAGGCGGTTTGAAGGTATCAATAAATTTTTGAAAATCCTTTGCACCCACAAAAAAAGCCCCCCGGCATAGCGGAGAGCTTTTCAACTCAAAAAGAATATTGTTATCGGTTATTAATTACGCCTGAAACCACCTTTACCATCACCTGCGTTAAAACCCGGACCTTTGTCCTCGGCAACGTTAACGGTGATCCTGCGGCCATAATAGCTTGCCCCATTCATACACCTGATCGCTTCTTTAGCTTCATTTTCATTTACCATTTCAACAAAACGCCTTTTATTATTCTTAATTCGCGATTCGCGATTTGCGAATCACACAATTGCTTTGTAAATTTGTAACTATGAAAGCACATAACGGTATGAGACCGCATGACTTACTTGTACTGCTCAAAATTATTTCATCGAAAGATAATTGGCTTAACAAGGACTTGTCAACCAGCCTTTATATAAGTAGCTCAGAGATCAGCGAATCATTAAACCGCTCTATGATTGCGAAACTGATCAGCCCGGATAAACGGAAAGTCTTCAAAAACGCGCTGTTCGAGTTCATCAGGTTCGGATTAAGTTATGTTTTTCCGGTTGTGCCGGGCGCAGTAGTAAGGGGGATGCCTACAGCACATAGTGCCCCTGTTCTCAACAAAGATTTTATATCAAATGATGTATACGTGTGGCCCTCACCAAACGGAAACGCCAGAGGACAGGCAATCACACCGCTGCATTCAAACCAGGTTAAAGCAGCGGAACAGGATCAAAAACTGTATGATATGCTGGCATTAGTTGACACTGTTAGGGTAGGTCGGGTTCGGGAAACAGAAAAAGCGCTGGAGCTGTTAAAAAACTATTTTGATTGGGGCCATGCATGAGAACTTAATCCGGCTAAAAGTGGTTCACCAGCTTCTTGCCGGGTTGAACCATGACTACGTTTTCGTAGGGGGCGCTACCGTATCATTATATGCCACAAATCCAGCCCTCTCAGAAGAGGTGCGGCCTACTGATGATGTAGATGTTGTCGTTGAACTGGCTACCTATACAGGGTATGCAGCCCTGGATGAAAAATTGCGTTCACTGGGTTTTCAGAATGATGTAGCATCCGGAGTTATATGCAGATATAAAGTTCAGGGTATTATTGTAGACGTCATGCCAACACATCCTGAAGCAATCGGATTCAGCAACAAATGGTATCCTGAAGGATTTGAAAATGCAATCGAATATTCGCTGGATGCCGCGACCACCATCAAAATATTTACTTTGCCGTACTTCATAGCTTCGAAATGGGAAGCCTTTAAGGGTAGAGGAAATAACGACTACCGTACCAGCCAGGACTTTGAAGACCTGGTATATGTTTGGGAAAATGCTGATGATCTGGAAGAACAGCTTCAGACGGCACCTGAACATCTTAGAGCATATCTTTATAACGAAATGGTAAAGATTATCGACAGTGATGATTTTGAGGAAGGATTATACGCACACCTTACCGGGGGGTATGGCGGCATTGACGCTAACTATATCCGCATCCGCTTAGAAATAGCTTTAAATATTAACAGGTAACTTCATAAATATACAACCTGACTTTGTTTTGTTGAGTGGGTTTGTTTAGCCATTGATCAATTCAGAACGGTAAGAGGCAACAGCTTTTTTAATATCATTTTTAATGTTGTTACCATCACAAACTAAAATTTATAAATAAAAAAGGCAGCAAGGATAAATAATACCGCATCCCGGACTTTTTTGTGCAATTTCCCCTTCAGGGGGTTAGGGGGTACAAAAAAGCTCCCCGGCATAGCGGAGAGCTTTTCAACTCAAAAAGAATATTGTTATCGGTTATTAATTACGCCTGAAACCGCCTTTACCACCACCTGCGTTAAAACCCGGACCTTTGTCCTCGGCAATGTTAACGGTGATCCTGCGGCCATAATAACTTGCGCCATTCATACACCTGATGGCTTCTTTAGCTTCATTTTCATTTACCATTTCAACAAAACCAAAACCCTTACTCTCTTTTGTTTCGCGGTCTTTTATGATCCTGAGCGATTTTACAGGCCCAAAATCACCAAAAACAGCAGTCAATTCAGCCTCGTCCACTTCTAATGGCAGGCCGGCAATAAATACTTTCATCAATGTTTTAAAATTTAAGCAAAGGTACGGATAAAAAGGCGCATTATTTGAGGTAAAAAGCGAAAGGTGAAAGCCGAAAGGTTTTATTACGCCTGGATTATAAAAGCCCCACCTAAATCCTCCCCGGTTGGGAGGGCTTAAAAAAGAGCGAAGTTAAAGTCCCCTACCGGGGGAGATTTAGAGGGGGCTTATACCCCGGGGCGGGTTTGGGCGGGCTTACTTCAACTGTAGGTCAAAAGTCCCTTCGACCCTATAATAAGGCGAGTTAGCATTATCATCTTTCGCCAAAAAGGTATAGAATGTACCTTTGGCAAGTTCTTTACCCTGATTATATTGCACTATATTAATGTTACCAAAATCATTTTGCCCGGGGTACTGGCTTAAAGACATTTGCAAAACAGGTTTTTTATCATCACCGCTTAACAGGAATTGGCTACCGGCAATACCCCGCTTAATATTGCTATAAACAAAGCCTGGCGAACTGATGCCAAAACTCATATTATGTTGCTTGTTAATGGCTGTAATACCAAAATAGCGGTTATTATTATTGGTGCTGACATTAATAAAAGCTATAGAATCATTCGCTGCATCAAAGGTATAGACAGAGTCAGCGTATTTTATTGTAAGCGTACCTGAAACGGCAAGAAAATTACCGGGAGACGAAAATATGGAACTATCAGCGGCAATATTGGTTTTTGACGCACCTGTTGTATCCACAGCAGCATCCTTCTGGCACGAGGTGATCACCGCCAGTAAAGATATTGCGAAGAATATTAGCAGGTTAGTAAACCTTCTGGTGCGCATGTTTTAATTTTTAATTAAATCTACTAAACTATAAACGAATATAAAGGCACAATGGTTGTTTAATTATGTAATTTAATTAACATTTTAACATAATTTAACCAATCATTGGATTGCCGGCCTGGAAAAAGGTTTAATTCAACTAAAAACAATCTGAAATCACCCCTCTGACAGGTCTGTCAGCTATTTTTGCAAGTCATAACAAAAAATATTTTTTACTAAAATTATTTGCATTTTATTAAAAAAAGCTATACCTTTACATCTGCACTATGCCAATCGGCATTTTAATCATAATAAACATGCACCTTCCTGATTTTACTGCTGCCGGCGAACTGGCGGCAAGAATAGACGCCTACTTTAACTATATTGAAGGAGAATTTCACTTTGAAAAGAAACCCGCCAAAGAAACAAAAAACGAGGCCTCGGCTCCGCAAAAAGTTTGGGACCGTGAGCCCGAACCGGCAACCATTGCGGGGATGGCATTCTTCCTCGGCTTTAACAGCCGCCAGGCATTCGATGATTACGAAGGCAATGGAAAGTTCGCTCACTTTCTTAAACGGGGAAGTTTGCGTATTGAGGCGATGTATGAAAAAAAACTTCACCAGCAATCAGCAACCGGGGCCATATTCGCCCTTAAAAGCATGGGCTGGAATGAAAAAAACGATGGCAAAAGTGATGGCGATGACGTTTTAAGAACTTTAAAAATTGAGATTGTTGAAACCGGGCCCAAACCGGCAAATAGTGAGAAAGAGGTTGTTTTATAATAAACAGGGAATACCAATAAAAACAAGATGAACAACACAGAAAGTTTACCCGCCACTATTGAGGGTATTGAGGGATCAATCCTGTTCACACAAAACTATTGGAGTAACGCCCATACGGTCATTAACCAGGGTGGCACGAGTTCTGGCAAAACTTATGCTATTGAGCAAGTCCTGTTTTGCCTGGCTTGTGCAACCGAAAAACTGGTGATCACTGTTGTCGGGCAGGATGTGCCAAATCTTAAGGCCGGAGCAGTTCGGGATGCTTTAAGCATTTACTCTTCCTCCGGGGCATTGCAAGGCATGGTAAAAAGCTATAACAAAACCGACAGGGTATTCGAGTTCTGTAACGGTTCAATTATGGAGTTTAAAAGCTATGAAAATGCGCAGGACGCGAAATCGGGAAAAAGGGATTATTTGTTTGTAAATGAGGCAAATGGTATTGACTGGGCTGTTTATACAGAACTGGCTTTGCGCACAAGGATAAAAATATTTATCGACTATAACCCCAACAGTGAGTTTTGGGTACATGACCATTTAATTGGGAAGCCAGGGGTTCAGCTTATTATATCTGATCACAGGCATAACCCCTTTTTATCTGGCCAGGTAAGGGCTAAAATTGAAAACCTGCGGGAATCAGACACGGAACTTTGGCGTGTTTATGCCCGCGGCCTTACGGGCAAAATAACCGGCCTGGTATTAAACAACTGGGCTTTATGCGAAAAGGTACCCAAAAGCGCCAGGCTATTGGCTGCCGGACTGGATTTTGGTTTTACAAATGATGAAACAGGCTGCATATTAGTATATAAGCAAAACGGCGAACTGTGGATTGATGAATTACTTTATGAAACCGGTTTAACCAACCCCGATATTGCCGAACGCTTAATAGCCGCCGGCATTGGGAAAAACATCGATATTGTTGCCGACAGCGCCGAACCAAAATCAATCGAAGAGCTACGGCGGCTTGGCCTGCACGTCACAGGGGCAAAAAAAGGGGCCGACAGTATTATCAATTCTATCGACATATTGAAAAGATATACCTTGAATATAACCCGGCAAAGCGTTAACCTGCGAAATGAGTTAGGGCGTTATAAATGGAAAACAGACAGGTCGGGCAAAAACCTCAATGTGCCGGTTGATTCGTGGAACCACCTTATAGATCCCCTGCGCTACGTTGCTTTAAATAAATTATGCACCAGCAAATCAAACAAAAGAAAAAGCTGGCTACCCGGTGTTAACACACCGGAGCATGATTTTGCAGGGATGCATTTACTAAAATAAAACACACTAAACACCAATGTAATCAAAAAACAACAATCGGTGTAATCATTACATAACAATCGGTGAAATCACCTAACAATAATCGGTGGAATCAAAACATAGATATGATAGAAAAAAAAGTAAAAACAACCACTGGCAAGCTACTGGTAAAAATACCGTCAAGCCTAAATGAAATTACCATTGGCCAAATGATGGAACTACAGGAAAAACCATCGTTAACTGACCTTGAAGCGATAAGCATACTGGCGGGCATACCCCTTGCACAATTACAAAATGTAAACAGAATTGATGATTTGATGGCGTTTGGCGATGTTGTACTCTCATTATCGCAGCAAATCATAAATTTGTACAACAGCGATACCCTCCCCTCAAAAATAACTTT
Organism: Mucilaginibacter sp. UBA5151; assembly: GCA_002413785.1. Taxonomy (GTDB): domain Bacteria; phylum Bacteroidota; class Bacteroidia; order Sphingobacteriales; family Sphingobacteriaceae; genus Mucilaginibacter. The sequence goes on along the minus strand of DHXR01000051.1, from coordinate 83,558 downwards.
CCCTCAGCATGGCGGCGACGTATCCATAGCGGTTATCAAAAATTTATCGGTTGAACCTGCCGGGGCATTTATGGCAGCCCGTGAAATTATTGCCGGTGAAATAAGTCAGCATATCGCTGATTACGGTGAGGATGATTTGATGGAAAGTTTTAATCCTTCACTAAAAGCTTGTTGCCAGGTATTGGCCCACTATTTTTATTGCAGGGTTACAGGCGGGCAATATGATGAATACAATGCAGAAGAATTTTGCAACGAGATAAAAAAACTAAGGGTAACGGAGGCGCTGCCCATTGCCAAACATTTTTTTACCTGTTATCCAAGCTTATACAAACCGAAAATAAGCTTTTGGCATCGGTTCCTTCCATTTTAGAGAAAAAAGCAGGGATTCAATCATTTGAAAAGTTTAAATATATCAACACTGTAAACTCCCTCGCAGGAGGTGATATCACCAAATGGAGTGAAATATTAAATATGCCCTACGAACGGGTGCTTACCAAGCTGCTGCTCAATAAAACTGAAGCAGAGTACCAGAAGAGGTATAGTGAGTTGCTGCAGGCACATCAATATAATCTAAAATCGTAATTCTTAAATCGTAAATCCCCATGCCTATCCGTAACCAAATTGAAGCCATCGTACAAACACTGAGTGTAACTCCCTCTTTTGTATATGGCACCGCCAATGAACTTAACCAACTGGCCGATGATTCTTCGTTCCCTTGCGTATTTATGTATCCATTACAGCCAATTGATGTATCGCCGCAGGTAAACGGATCTGTTGACAATACATTTTCAATTTATTTGGAATTTCTGTTTAAAACAGATTTCGATCAATACACATCTGATAACGAAACATACGTAACGCAGGCGCTTTCGTTGGCGAACGAGTTTATTGTAAAAGCCGCCAAATACCGTGAGGGCGAAGGGCGTTATTTCAGGATAAAAGCCGGTGATAAAGCCAAATGCCTGCCTGTTTACAACAAATTTGATGTGAATACTACCGGGGTAAATCTTACTATCAGTTTGGCTACGATGTATTTTGAGAGCTACGCTGGTTCATAGTTCATGGTTGATAGTTCATAGCCTGACCAGATAAACTATGAGCAAAAACTATGAACTATTCCAATGAACTATGAACTATTCCAATGAACAACGACCAACTCATCCAACTCCTCGAACTATTAAAAACCGATGTAATCAACTCCATGCAGGCAAATGGCAGGGATGCAACGGGACAAACCGCCAAACAACTCACTATTGTTGAAGGCGACAATAGTGCACAACTGCAATTACCCGGGTATATGCAGTTGCTCGAAACCGGCCGCGGGCCAACAAGCCCAGACGCTGTTGCTGGTAATCCGCCGATGATACAGCGGATACAGCAGTGGTGCCAGGCAAAAGGGATACCCGATAAAGCTGCCTGGGCAATAAAAAAATCCATTGACAAAAAGGGTTTTAAAGGCATTCCGGGCCTGCTTACCGAACCATTGGGCAATGACAACATCAACCTAAGGCTAAATTCGGTTATGGACAGCATTGCGGATGGAATCATTGAAGAGTTGACTGGGTTGATTGAGTGAATAGTTGGATAATCTCATTTATACGCAAAAACCAATCAACTCAATCCAACATAGTCAACTTAATTAACTTAATCAACCAATATGATAATAGCAAAAATAGGCCCCGGATTAACCGGCGTAAATGGCACCCAGATAAGCGGCGAAATAATTATTTCGCTCTTTGATGCTGCGACAGGTCAGCCAGCAAACGGCAATAATGTAATTGCTTATTACACCCAAAACCTCAACGGAATAATCTATCAAGGACAGGTAACGATCGCCGGGCAGACCGTAGGCGTTTATCACGGATTGCTAAGCGACAGCAATCCTTTAAGTCCTTATTTCACAAAGTTTCAAATAGATAACCTAAGCGCTGCTCCTAACCCCGCTCCGCCGGTAAATCAATGTGACCTTGTTATCAATTATATCAATGCAGATCACCCTGAATCCGCCCCTGGGGCTGCCGACGGACAGATAACTGTAAACGCCAGCTCAAGCTACGGGCCTATTACGTACAGCCTTGATAATGTGAGTTTCCAGTCGTCACCAACATTTACCGGTTTAGCCGGAGGGGTAAAAACAGTTTATGTAACCGATGCCAACGGTTGCAGCAACGCTTTGGTAATTACAGTACCGGTATTAAGCAATCTGCTGGTTAGCGACCCTTCTGTGAGTTTAACAGGCGGTAACATATCACGCTGGAACGCGGCATTTAACCCTGTGGTTTTCACCTACCAACGTAAAGATTTTGAAGTTACAGCCGTTAGTTTAGATACTGCAAGCGGTAATGCAGCAGTATCCGTTAGTTGCGATACTTCGGTTATAGCACCGGCCATTGCCGCAAACAACCAGGCCATTGCCAACGCAGCAGCTTTAAATGTGGTTTTAACAAACATCACCCCTGTTTATGTGTACTTAAATACTGGTGTTTACAAAGGTACTTTCCAGATAACAATGGTGTCGGGCACCGGGCAATTGATTTTAAATACACCCTATATTTCAAACGCTGCCGGCTTTATAAACATCAATTTACTAAAGCCTTATTATCAGGTGCGCACACAAATCACTTACCAGGACCCGATAAGCGCACAAACAAATACTATCATATCAACCAACAGGCCGGATAATATCGGCCTGGTAAAAGCCGACATCAGCAACTTCCTGCAAAGCCTGCTGCGCGCAAAAGACGACTGCAACTTTACCCAAATAAACTATCGGGACAACAACCTGAGCGCCAGCTACCAAATTGCGTACGCCGAATATTGGGACGGCAAATTAAGTGGCAGCCAAACATTAACTTACATACCTGTAACTAATCCCTATTACGTATTATATGCCGCAAAACAGTTGGGTGATAAATACGGGGGCAACCTTGCGGCATACATACCTTTCGGTTCGGTGACTGATAGTAGTCAGCTGGCCCAATGGATAACTGATTTTGCTGAGCCCACCTATTCAAACGGCTACCCTTTTGATATTGGCTTTATCTACAGCGACGATATGGTTGGCAGGCAGTTGTATTATGTGCTTACCCCGCTTGACATTAACCGGAACCCCTTATCAGGCGGACCGCAAAACAGCCATCTTTTAAATGACAATGGTTCGTGGTTGTTGAACCAGGATGGCAGCAAATTAGTTATCGCCAATCAATCAGCCATGATTACCCCGGTGCCTGCACAGCTTGGCTTAAACCGCTTGCTTATAAATGCAAGCTTTAACAGCGATGTATATTATTTTACCCTTGCGCTCTGCTACAATGACAGCAGCGGACTTGCACATACTGTTACCCAAACACAAACTATAAGGATTGACGAAGCGGTTGATGAACAATCAGTTTACCTGCGCTGGATCGGCTTAACCGGATGCTGGAACTATTACAGGTTTGTTTACAATCAGGAAGTAACCCTTGATGTGCAAAACGCGGTGATTATAAAAAACTATGTATCCGATTGGGAAAACCAGGACAGCATTGAAGAAGTAATTGGAAAAAGTGCCGGCCAAAAAATAAAAGTAATGGCCGAAGACCTCCCGGTAGCGGATATTAAAGGATTGCAATCTATCAAATACTCACCTAAAGTGCAGATGCTGGTTAATAAAAACCTGGTAAAGTGGCAAACCATTGTGCTCAACACAGCTACCTTCAGCGAGTATGAAACGCTAAACGGACAAGCGCCTTTTAGCGTTACCTTTAACCTGCCGTCAATCAACATTCAAACACAGTGATTGCATTAATACTGCTCCGTTAAATGGAGCTCCTGAACCATTTTATAACTATTACCGGAAGACGATGGAAAGTTAGTCGAACCTTTCAGAATCATATCGGTGTAATCTGGCTTTGTAATGGTACTGGTAGCAGGTATACGGTCTAATGGCGCTGGAAGTATTAAGTTTGAGCCTGAAATACTATAATTAAAAACAACGTTTATAAAGGGATTTGCTGCTTCAAGCCCTTTACCACCCTCATAAAATTCATAGTAGTAAGCAGTATCAGGCACTGACAACGAATATTTTTCAGTTGTATCTGCAACTCCGTTTATATAACTAATTGCTATGTAGGATTTCATAAACCACTTTCCTGTTATAGAAATAGGTTTAGCCTCTTTTTTACAAGCTGATAAACTAAAAATAAAAAGTGAAATAGCTAATAACTGATATAGTTTACTCATCATAAAAGGTTTAAGTATAGATACATTTTAAATTTTCTACTAAAATAAATAATAAGTAATATAATTCCAACTCTGTTTACCACCCTTACAGGGCAGACGCATTAAAAT
>DHXR01000051.1:55970-78879 GCA_002413785.1 Mucilaginibacter sp. UBA5151 | reverse complement strand
GAATATTTTAATGCGTCTGCCCTTACAACATTTATAACTTCTACAACCCTTACAACATAATATGGACCAACTCCAACTATATCTAAACGATCAGTTAGTCGACCTCAGCAACGACAGCCCGATTGCCCTCACTTTCCAGATCAATAATCTGGCCGAGGTGCAAAACCAGCAGGGTAATACCAGCAATCAGTTTAAACTGCCTTTAACGCAACGCAACCGGCAGATACTGGGCTTCCCCCGGATGATGTGGCTTTTACCACCAACTTGCCTTACCAAAAGTACCAGGCTAAACTCATACAGGATGGCCTGGAGATTATCCCGTATGGTATTGGGGAATTGAACGGCATTGACCAGGATACAGCCAGCATTACCATCCTGTCGGGCAATGTTGATTTTTTTGACGCCATTGGCGGTAAACTGCGCGATATGGGCGATAGCACCAGTGTATGGAGCAACTACGGGCAAAATTTGGTTTGGCAGCCGTATGACCATGAATGGAGCCTTGATAATGCCGCCGGCTCACAAACCAAAACCGATGGTTGGATATACCCGGTGGTTGATTATGGCTATATGACTGAAGATTTTACCGCGCCAATTGATGTACATAACATGCGCCCGGGCTTTTTTATTAAAACAGCTATTGAACTGTTGTTAAAATCATCGGGCTATAAAGCCACCGGGTCATTGCCTGGCGATCCCCTCTATCCCTTAATGATAGCCCAGTTCTCAAACGGGAGCTTTGAACATGGTGCCGATTATCAAAACCAAATTGATAATAAAGGCTGTGATGTAGCTTTGGCTTCTGCATTAAGCATTACCTATAACAATCTTTCGGAACCCGGAGGGACAATATTGTTCCCCAGCGTTATATCAAATGTGAGTGGCTTTTACGATCCGTCAACAGGTGTTTATACCACCAACGAAATAAACAGTGTTACAGTAACTTTAACCATCCCAACGTTCTATTTTTACGGCAATTATAACGGGAGTTACGCAGCAAATGTCGATATCGCCATTATCTACACTGACCCAGTAAATGGCGACACCCCCTTAACTTCATCTAACTTTTATTTATCGGGTAATCCCACATTAATACGCCAGGGCCCATACAGGCATGGTTATACCCTAACGCCAAAAACAGTTATTTCATTTCAAACAGAATTGCCTGCAAACGGAAAAATAAGAATAACATACAGGTTTAATGGCTATTCGCAATCGAATTTCAGTATGCCTGCGGGCACTGAACTGGTTATCAAATCAGATAATCAGGTTGTGCAATTCGGCCAGACCGTTCAATGCGAACGTATTTTCCCTGATATAAGTGAAAAAGACCTGCTAAAAGATACATTGCAACGCTTCGGCATTATTTGCCAGACGGACAATACGAATAAAACGATATCCTTTAATTCATTCAGGGATATTGTAAACAACATACCCATAGCAAACGACTGGAGCAGTAAATGCCTTAACCAGGGCAAACAGGTAGCTTTTCAACTCGGCAACTATGCGCAGGTAAATTACATGCAATACCAAACCGACAAAAATATTTTGCCATTAAAATTCGGCTGGTCACAGATGAGAATAGCTGATGAGACATTGCCTGCAAACGCCACATTATTTCAAAGCCCTTTCGGCCCAAGTTTAAACCGCCCGTATTATGGCGGCACAGTAGCCAGGATAGCAATGATTGACCCTACGGGCAGCAGCAACAATTTCAGCCAAAGTGTAACGCCCCGTATTCTGATTGATCAAAAACTAAATATCGGGGCCTTAGGCAAAACTGTAACATTTACCAACGCCAACGGGAGTAACCGTGTTATAAATGATATTATAAGTACGCCATACTTTTATAAGCCAGACGCCCCCGTACCCGAAATTAGCTATGACCCGTTGAGCTTAATGTTTGACGACCTGCGTAAAAAGTATTACCCCGAACTGGAAAAAATACTAACCCAAACAAAAAAGGTAGTCCGTTACATTTTACTCACCCCGCGCGATATTCTGGAGCTTAACCTCCTCATCCCGGTTTACATTAAGCAGGATAGCGCCTACTATTACATCAACAAAATAGATGCATGGCGCAAAGGGCAGCCAACAAAGGTGGAATTGGTGAAACTGGGGTAAAAGGCGGAGCAGGGACAAACCAATAAAACCACATTTTGAAAATATATATTTAACATTAAAAAAATATTCAAAAATATTTGGAATTGATTTCGCCATTTTTTAAGTTTACCAAAAAAATTAGCAAAATACAACATGAAAAAAACCTTATTTATCGCATTATTATTAATACCTTTTTTGGGTATTTCGCAAACCACCAAACCTATTGACGGCTTTTTAGGAATTAAATTTGGCAGTGACGCCGCCACTGTTAAAGCTGCGATAAAAGCAAAAGGAGGGCTGTTCCTTGCCAGTAAAAGCACTACTGAATTATTAAAGTTTACGGGCGTTAAATTAGGCCATAGGGCATCTTCACTATTTGCCGTAAAACTCGTTGACAATAAAGCCTACGAAGCTGATTTCTTTTTCGATCCGGAATTAGAAGCAAAAATCATTGATGAATACGATGCCTTAGCGAGCGACCTCAATGATGTTTATGGCAAAGGCACAGCAACTAAAACGTTTAAATCGCCCTATGCCGATGGTGACGGATTTGAAATTACTGCAATACAATCCGGAAATGCAGATTACCAAACAATTTGGGAATCCGGAGAGAATACATTATCCGAAGTAATTGTTTCGGAAATGTCAATTGAGCTAACTTATCAAAATGGCCCCCTTATTGACAAGGCAATAGCTAAAGACAAAGCAAAAGAAAAATCCGATTATTAATAATTACTAAATACACCAGGCCTGGAAACGGGCTTGTTTTTAAAAACAAATTATGCCATTTGGCATATTAAACATTTAACGAAAATAACCAATGGCAGACGACATTAGCAAAAAAATCCTGATACAGGTAGAGGCCGATACAAACCAGGTGGCACAGAGTATAGCTGATCTGAACCAAACACTGGATGCTTTGCTGCAAAAGCAAAAACAATTAACCGATTCTGGTCAGCAAAATACCAAAGTTTACCAGGATATGGCTACCCAGGTAAAGGCTACGCAAGCGGCTATTGATAATCACAGCAAAGCAATTGACAACCACAGCAAAGCGGTTGACAACAATGTGAAAGCGCTGGGCACATCAAATAGCGCGTTGCAGCAAAATAAGGATAAGATGGTTTCTCTATTGCAGCAGTATGATAGCTTGTCTAAATCCCAGGGCGATCACTCCGCCGGCGTAAAGGCGCTGAATGCACAAATAGGCACATTGTCAAACACTATTGCCGGCCAGGTAACCGATCTCAACAAAAGCCGCGAGGTATTTGACGTACATAAGGGAACTATAAATGCGCTAAGTTCGAGCTTTGATAAACTCAAAGGTGTATCAGGCACTTTTGGACCAAGTCTTCAGGGTGCCGCAAAAGGGTTTGATGCATTAAAAAGTGGATTATCTGTAGTAAAAACAGGTTTTTCAAGCGTTGGCGAAGCAATAAAAACTACAGGGTTTGGGTTATTGGTGCTGGTGCTACAATCAGTAGTTGAATATTTTACGAAAACCACCGAAGGAAGCAAAAAACTAAAAGGAGCAATTTCGGCTATAGGCTTTGTTGTAGATTCCATACACAAAGCTTTTGCAGCCCTTGGTAAAATTATAGTTGATGCAGTTAGCCACCCTGTTAAGAGTATTGAAGCTTTGGCGGATATGATAAAAGAGAATATCATCAACCGCTTTAAAGCCTTTAGCGTAATATTGGATGGCATTGTCCACCTTGATTTCAAAAAAATGGCTGATGGCGCCATTCAGGCTTTTACTGGCGTTACCCATGCAACAGATAAAATTACAAGTGCTTTTAAATCAGTTAAAAACGGTATCGCCGAAGTGAGTACACAAGTCGCGAATGCTTATACCGAAGGTTTTAAAGAAGCGGATAAGGTTGTCGATGATCATCAGAAAAAACTGAATAAACTATTGGCAACAAAAAAGAAGATCAGCGAAAAATCACAAGAACAAGCAGCAAGTACTCCTGCAGAAACAAAACCAACTGACAGTAAAAAGGCTGATGCTGCTGGTGAAAAAGATAAGGCTGCTGTTGATGAATTGCAAAGCCAATTAATAGAAAAAGCAAAAGAATTAAACGACAGGATATTACAGGCGGATGAAAAACTTGTTAAAGATACGGTTGACCCATCCGGCAAATTAGCTGCCGAAAAACAACTGATCACGGATAAGTATCAATTTGAAATTGAGCAAGCCCAGGGCAATAGCGAAAAAATAAAAGCAATAGAAGACAGCCGTAACAAAGAGATAAAGGCTTTAGATGATAAGGCCATCCTTGAAAAAAACACAAAAGCAGAAAAAGCTGCTGAAGACATTAAAAACTTCGAGTTGCAGGAAGCAAAAAAAGTATCCGATGCAGCTATTTCTATCATAAAGAACAGTATTGCTGCTGCAAGTGAAGCTAAAATTTCGGGGCTTGAAAAAGATAAAGCAGCTGAATTAAGCAACAGCAGCCTTACATCGGCACAAAAACTGGCTATTGAACAAAAATTTAAACAACAGGAAGGCAAAATAAAAACAAAGGCTTTTAAACAGGAACAGGAAGCCTCAATACTTCAGGCGGTTATTAACGGGGCATTGGCCGTAACTAAAGGCACATCACAAACGGGTGTACTGGCGGCATTATTTGTACCCGCAATTATTGCTGAAACAGCTATACAGGTAGCCACTATTGCCGCCCAAAAACCGCCTGCTTATGCAAAGGGCGGCCTGCATTATACATCAGATGGCCATGGCGGTGTATTGACTGGTTATAGCAAAACCGACAATACCAACGCGTTCCTCCGCTCGGGCGAAGGCATAGTGGTATCCGAAGCTATGCAAGTGCCCTGGGCGCGCAACCTGGTAAGCGCTATAAACGTGGGCTTTGGTGGACGGGATTTTTCCACGACTAACCCCGGCCGTGGCTTTGCCGTCGGCGGCGTATTTACCGACGGCGGTGATGCCAACCGGTATTACAACCAGCCGGTAACTGACCAAAAGAACCTTGCCAATACCATAGCCTACCAGATGATCAACAACTTCCCTCCTGTTTATGTTGATGTGAAAGACGTGAACAACCAGCAAAACATACTGGCGCAAACAGTGAACAGGGTGAATTTGTGAGACGAAAGGTTAAAGGCGAAAGCTGAAAGGTTTTTCAAAATCGTACTAAACCCCTCACTTAATCAACTCAATCCAACCTAATCAACCAATTAAATGAATATTAAACTTGCCAACACGCTATTTGAAGATGGTGTATTTTCAGCCATGTACAAGGCCGGATTTATTACCGCAAAAGTTTTCATTTACCGCGAGATCTATCTTTGGATAGAAGCACAGCGAAAAACCCGTGGCCTAAACAAGCGCCAGGCCGTACTGGAAGCCGAAGTAAAATTCATGAAAGATGAGCGCACCATCTGGCGGGCATTGAATAGTTTTGACAGTGGGCAATAAATTATTTTAAGCTCATCGCATTTACTTTTCAAGCTCAAAAACAATCTGAATTGAGCTTGAAATTGGTTAATGATGAGCTACATTTAAGCTTACTTAAAAAATAGGGCTGCCTGACAGAGAAAATTCATTTTTTTTTGTAACAACCAGACTGGTATTTTCATCTCAGTGATAAACCCTGTTTATCATGAAATGGAACATTGCATTCAAAAAGAAAACAAATAACCCAAAGCCTAAAAAGAGTACAGCCCGCGAGTGGCTGGATGCACTGTTATTTGCAGTTGTAGCCGCCACGATTATCCGCGGTTTATTGTTTTCGGCTTATGCTATTCCATCAGGTTCCATGGAAGGCACCGAATTAACCGGCGATTACCTGTTTGTGAGCAAGTTTAGTTACGGCCCCCGTATGCCAATCACACTTTTATCTATACCTTTTACCGAACCGGTAGTGTATGGTATAAAAACCTACTGGGATGGTATCCAGCTCCCCCATTTCCGTTTGCCGGGATTATCAGACCCTAAAAAAGGCGATATTGTAGTTTTTAACAAACCCGAAGAAGCCGATCAGAATATACCGGTTGACCAACGCACCACATTGATAAAACGCTGCCAGGCCACTCCCGGCGATTTACTCACCATTATCAACGCACAGGTATATATCAATGGCAAAGCCGCATTAAATGCGCCAAAAGCACAAACGTCCTATACCGTTGTAACTGACGGGAAGGACATTAACCCACAGGTTTTTCAGGACCTGAATATTACCGTTAGACAGCAGATGAGTGCGGATACTTATGAGATGATCATCCCAAATCAAAACCTGGCAGCTTTTAAAGGTTTTTCGAATATAAAAAGTGTGACGCCCCAAGTGCAAAAAGCCGGGCAGGCTGACCCGGAAATATTCCCGTATAATGCACGTTTTAAATGGAATCTCGACAATTTTGGCCCGCTTGTGTTACCTAAAAAAGGCTGGACAGTGAAACTCAACGATTCAACCCTTACCCTTTACAGGCGCGCTATTGAAGTTTACGAGCACAACAAAGTTGATACGACAGGAAAAGAAATCCTGATAAACGGCAAAAAAGCTGACAACTATACCTTTAAAATGAATTATTACTGGATGATGGGTGATAACCGTCACGATTCCCTTGATTCCCGTTTTTGGGGCTATGTACCGGAAGACCATATAATTGGTAAAGCCATGATCACCTGGCTTAGCATTGATTCAACGCAAGACCTGTTTCACAAAGTACGCTGGAACAGGATTTTAAGACCGATAAAGTAAAAGCTATTGCTTTTAAAAAAATTTAAAAAGTTTTGGTTTAGTTTAGTTACCTTCTTCAGGTCCTTCTCCGCCAGGAGAGGTATCCACGAAGGGGCAAACGGGTACTGACAAAACAGTGTCAGCAACTTTTTAAAATAAAATCCTGACCTTTGAATTGTTCGTTGTCCAAAGCAAGATTAAAAGGATTGAAGATTGAAAAAATCCTGCCATCCTGAAATCATGTAAATCATGGTTCAGAAAAATAAACCTGCTGACAAAACAGCGTCAGCACCAAAACAAAATAAAGTCGCCACCTTTGAATAAATCACATCGGTGAAATCACACAACAATCGGTGAAATCATAAAAAATAATTACTGACAAAACACTGTCAACACCAGATCAAAATAAAGTTACGATCTTTGAATTATGCCAATCAGCATATCAATCATTGATGCGATAACGCCTTAAAATCGGTGAAATCAAAACCAAAATGTTGAAATCCGAACCAATTGGTGAAATCAAAAAACCAAAATCAGTGAAATCAAAAACTATGAGTTACAAAATTTATCTGTACGATACCGATACCGACTGCATAGGCTCGGGCTGTTTATCATCATCTTATGTACAATCGCAATTAGAGGCAGCGGCCGGTCAGGATGTGGAAGTACACATTAGTTCGGTAGGCGGCAGCGCGTTTGACGCCATCGCCATTTATGATCTGCTTAAAAAATACGATGGCAATGTAACTACATACGTTGATGCCCTCGCAGCTTCGGCAGCTTCTATAGTAGCAATGGGCGGTAAAACGGTGGTAATGAGCAAATATGCTTTACTGATGATTCACAAACCAATGGTGGGAACCGGCGGCAATGCCGACGAACTTTTAAAGGATGTGCAGATGTTAAATATTGTCCAGGCGCGCCTTGCACAAATATATATGGACAAAACCGGGTTGGACGGCGTTACAGTTAATAGTTTGATCAACGCCGTCACCTGGTTGTCTGCTGACCAGGCACTCGATCTTGGCTTTATCGACCAGGTAGAGGATTACAATCCTGAAGTGAGCAACAGCATCATCATTAAAAAATATGTAAGTACGGCACCCGCAGTTTACCAGCGTTGTATCAATAAAATCTTAACCAACAAAAGCAATATGAACATCGAAAACAAAGAACTTATCGAAAAAACCACGTCGGTTTTGGATAAGATTATGAACTTCTTTAAGAAGGTAGTAAACAAACAAACCATTACCGACAAGGGCGCGCTGCACCATGCCGGGGAACTGGACGAGGGCACCGAAGTTTACAACGACGAAGACATGAGCAGCCCGGCAGCCAGCGACACTTACACTACCGCAAATGGCAGTAAGGTGGCGGTGCAGGGCGGCCAGGTGCAAAAAATCACGCCACCTGCAACCGATCCGGATGCCGAACCTGATGCAGATGATGATGACGACAGCACACCATCGGACAAGTTTAAAGCCTCAAAAAAACCTCTGGACATCCAAAACAAAATCCAGGCTATCAAAGCAAAACTTCATGCACAAAATGCTTTATTAACAGAAGCAAAGGCAGCCCTTGAAACAGCAAACATCCGCCTTAAAAAAACACGGGAAGAAGTAAAGAATGAAATCAAATCTGATTTTACTCCACCTACCGATGGATCCAAACGCAGCAACAAAGCCAAAACAGAACCTGCCCCTTTTTTCGCTCCACAAACCATCCTCGCGCAGAATGCCGTTAGGAAAGCGGTAGCGAAGTAGTCCATAGCCAATGGTCGACGGACCATAGCACATTCTCAACCACAAAAAAACCATGGACTATGGTCTATGGACAATTAAACACAAAAAAATCTTATAAACAAAACATGGCTTAATTTACATTTACAAACAATACCTATGCCGGCGAAGCGCTGGCCGGGTTTATGGCCAGCACGCTGCTGGAAGCTGATTCGGTAAAACGCGGCTTACTGACCGTTATTAACGACGTTAAAGCACGCAAGGTGATACTTGACGTTGACGATAACGTGGTTCTGCAAGACCCATCGGGTATATTTAACGACCAGGGAACCACTGCCCGGCAAAACGAAAGCTATCTTGACCCGGTAGTGTACGAATTTATGAAACAGGAACAATGGGATAAGCTCATCCAGTCCTGGGAAGCACAAAGCCTTAAACCCGGCGCCTTTTTAGATTACGAAGGCGTAGTTGACCTGTCGGACTTTATGGTACAGCGTTATCTCACCAAAATACAGATCGCTAATGAGCGCTTGTATTGGTTAGGGAAAGGCTCAACAAAAGAGGCAACATTTACAGCGGCATTCCCCGGCTTACTGCCAACAATCGCTGCCGCATCGGGTGTGTACAAAGTAAATTTGGGTAAACCTGCTACATCTATGGCTGCAACAGCAATTGATGCAAGCGGTATTGTAACTGTGTCAGATACTTCAACATTGGCAGATGGCGATGTTGTAACCATAACCGCAGTAACCGGCACAAGCAAAGATACAACCAATGGAACGCCAGGCATCGTAATCCAGGGGCAATCGTACTTTATTCAGATTGCAAGCGCAACCACATTTAAGCTGGTGCGCAATTATAACGAGATAAACAGCCGCCTGGTTGCCACTTTCACCGGCACCTCTACCGCAGCAACCATCAGCTACATCAATGTAAGCAATGTATTATCTGTTTTGGGCAGTGTTTATGCCCAGCTTGACCCAGCCGACCGCATACAGGATGATTTTAACCTACAAGTCCCTTTACACGTGGGCTATGCATTTGCACAGGCACAGGCCAACAAAGCACTGAACGTTATTAACGCATTTACTGATATGAAAAAGATGGATTACCTCGGTATCCCTTTACAAATTATGAACCACTGGCAGGCAAATACAGTTTTAGGCGCCCGCTCGTCGAACCTGTTTTTAGGGGTTGATCTCTTAGGTGATGCATCAGAGCTGTCAACCGTTTACATGAAGCCCTACACCAATGATAACGTAGTGCGCATGAAAGCCCGTATGAAAGCTGCGGTAAACTACAAATTCGCAAACGAGATATTTTACTTGTCAGCTTAGTCAGGGTTAAAAAAGGTTGTAGTAGTTGTAAATGTTTTAAGAAAACCAACTACAACTATTACAACCCTTACAACTATTACAACACATTTTAACTTAATTAAAAACACATGTCAATTTACAATAAAATAAACGCCGGATTCAGTTTAGGAACTGCATCCCCTGTTACAGCCGGCATTGAGGATGTGATATACATCTTTAACCAGGGCGACATCACCCTCACTTACGACACCACCAACCCGCTTATTGTTACCGGCTTAACGGCGGTAAGCGCAGCTAAAATCTACAAGTTTGAAGGCACCAACAATAGCTTCAATACCATCTCGAAATTGGCCAAAACCCCTGTAGGGCCACGCTATACCGAAGAGATAGACTTTAATATTGCCGGATTTTCGGTAGATATCAAAACACAACTAATGGCAATGGGCTACGGCCGGGTTTGCGCTATCGCCATAAACAACTACAACTCCAGCGATTCGGCCATCGAGTTATTTGGGGCAGTGAATGGTTTGATACTTACCGATGCCGAACGCACTGCTGCTGATGAAACGCTTGACGGAGGCTACAAACTAAAACTAACCAACCCGGATAAATTAAGAGAGCCATACCCGCCACGCGCAGTATCAATAGCGCCAACAAGCGGAACCGCCACTTATGCAAGCACAATAGCTGCAATTGAGGCGCTGGTAGCTGCGTAGTCTGCATGGTCATTGGGGTCATTTTGCCTCACCCAACCCTCTCCAAAGGAGAGGGCTTTAAAAGTCCTTCTCCTTTGGAGAAGGATTTAGGATGAGGCAAAATGACCTAATGACCTGATGACAAAAAAATCGGTGCAATCATAAAAAAATCAGTGTAATCTAAAAATATGAAAACATACCTGCCACAAATTGAGCGGAGGATATTTGTACGCCCAAATCAAACTTTCGGCATACTTAATTACGACCTGGATAATGCTTATCCGCAACGCATGCTCGAACTGGTAGCTGCCTCCCCTACTGCTAAAGACTGCTGGAACAAAAGGGCTAAATTTATTGCAGGCAACGGTTTTGAACAGCCTGATTTGGGCAAGCAGGTTATCAATCAAAAAGGCTTAACACTTGCCAAATTATTAAAAGCCGTAGCTACAGATAAGGCGCTGTTCACCGGTTTTGGCATCCATGTAAATTATAACGCCAATTTTAAGATAAGCGATGTAAACTACGTAAAGTTTGAGGATATCCGCATGGGTGATACCGACAACCCCGAAACCGCAGACAAGTATGCACTTTACTCCGACTGGGGTAGAAAGACCTGGAAAAACATCATGCGCAGCAGGATCACTTTCCTTGATAAATACAACCCGGATGAACAGGTGATAAAAGACCAGGTTTTAGCAGCAGGGGGATGGGAAAACTATAAAGGGCAGTTGTTTTATTTTAATCCCGAAGTAGATGATTACCCGCTGATTGAAGCGGATTCTGTATGGGAGGATTTTGAAACTGAAGCTGGCATAAAAATTTTCAACAACCGCGAGGTAACAACCGGCTTTTTACCATCCACCATGCTGTTTATGCAATCGCGGCGTGAAGAAGCCGATAACAGCCGCCCGGATAGTGACGAAATGCCTTACAGCAGTACACCATCGCAACTGGAAAAAGACCTTGGTGCATTCCAGGGGGCCAAAAGTGCGCAGAAGATCATTGTTATTGAGTACGAAGATGAAACCTCGAAACCGGAATTTCAGTCCTATTCTATCCAAAACAATGATAAGCTTTTTGCAACTACCGAAAAATCAGTCGAGGCACGTATCATTAAAGGGTTTTCGATCCCTAAGGAATTGATCAATGCCGAAGGTACATCAGGTTTAAGCAATGGCGGAGAAAAGAAAGAGGCAATACGTGAATTCAATGATAACACTGCGCCCGAAAGGCTGGAGTTGTCGGAAACGTTCGCCGAAATATTCAGTCATTATTATACCGGTATCAACCCTGCTGATAACTGGAACATATTGCAAGTTCCTGCAAATGTAGCCGATGATATTACCGGTATTAAAGCAGGCGCAAGCATAAACCAATTGCTGCTGGCTGATCTTCCTGCCGGAAACAAAATAGCCACGCTGGTATATGCTTACGGTTTTAAAATGGCCGAAGCGGAACAAATGGTAGCCCCACCCAACCCTCCCCGGTAGGGAGGACTTAAAAAAAATCAACACGAGCGCAGCTAAAGTCTCCCCAACCGGGGGAGATTTAGAGGGGGCTTAACCATCAACTTAATCAACCACTTAATCAATGAACTTAATTAACCAAACCACATTTCAGAATTACGAGGATATATCGGTAAATATTAAACCTGAACGCCTGAACGTATTCATAAAAAAAGCCCAGGACCTTGACCTGAAACCCTTTTTGGGCCATGCTTTGTATTATGATTTTATTCAGAATTTCAACACCGATGGCACCATAAAAGACACTGCCCCGCAACCTTACAAAGATCTTTTAAACGGCAGCGAATACCTTGATAAATACGGGCACATCGTACTATACGAAGGCCTGCTGCCAACATTGGTCTATTTTACTTTCGCCCGCTTTATTGAAGCTGATGCGGTGCATTACACAGCAACCGGCCCGGTTATAAAGCACCATGACAACGGCGATGCTGTGACCCCGAAGGATATTGTAAAACTGGTGCAGCAGCAACGCAGTGTAGCCAACGCCCACGCTAACGAGGTCGAAAAATTCCTTTGGGACAACAGGGCCGACTTCCCGCTATGGCGCTATAACGGTAAAAACAAAAGCAGCAGGCAGGCTGGTCCGCGCATCCGAAGCATCGACAGAACAAACTTTAATTACCCATCGGGATTTAGCCAGCCAAATGCCAATGACTTCTTACTATTTACTGAATAATGCCTCACTAACCCTTTCCAAGTTGCCTCACCCTGCCCTCTCCAAAGGAGAGGGTAAAAAATAGAGCGCAGTTCAAGTCCTCTCCTTTGGAGAGGATTATTTATAAGGATGTTGATTTTAAAGGCATAAATGAGGGCTGCGCCGTTTAGGTGAGGCAACTTGCAAATCGGTGAAATCATCCACAAATCGGTGAAATCAAAAAATATAATATGTCAGATAAAAAAATAAGCGAATTACCTGTAGCATCGTCCATCAACGCATCGGATATTTCTGTGCTGGTTGACGGCGGCACCGACTACCAGTACACCTTTACCCTGTTGCTGGCTTTCCTGGAAGCTAACCTAACCACAGGCGCCGGTATTTCCTTCGGAACCACCTTGCCTCAAAACACAAACGGCAACAACGGTGATGTTTTTGTAAACACATCAGCCGGTTCTTTCGCTCAAAAGGTATCGGGTGTATGGACGGTTGTTTACACACTCCCAGCTGCCAACGCCGCAGATGGTACTTTGCTTTACGGCGCCGGTTTGCCCGGATCATCAACCGGAAAAAATTCAGATAATTATATCAATACCCTAACCGGTATATTTTATCAAAAAACTGCCGGGGCCTGGTCGCAGGTGTTTTCAATGGCGACCGGGCCCCAGGGGCCGCAGGGTACCGCCGGGACCAATGGTACGAACGGCACTAATGGCAATACCATTTTATTCGGGACCACAAACCCCTCCAATAGTACCACCGGAGCAGACGGCAATTTTTATATAAACACTTCATCTTATTACCTATTCGGGCCTAAAACAGCTGGCGTTTGGGGGACCGGTACATCCATCACAGGCAGCGGTATTGCAGCCGGTGGAACAACGGGCCAGGTATTGGTTAAGGTTAACAGCACCGATTTTAACACCACATGGCACGATAACTCCTTTGCAAATCTTTCAGGACAACCAACAGATAATGCTAACCTTGCTACAGCAATAACAACATTACAGGGCAACATTGTTACTGAAACCACAAGGGCCGAAGCTGCCGAAACCAACAAGGTTGACAAAGTAACCGGTTACGGCTTAAGCAGCAATGACTACACCAGCGCCGAAAAAACAAAACTGGCCGGCCTTAGTAATTATTTTGTCGGGGTGTTTGCCAGCGCAGCGGCTTTATCAACGGCCCATCCTGCCGGACTTGATGGCCAGTATGCTGTAGTGGAAAGTACCGGATCGGATGCCGTTGAATATGTTTGGGATACTGCCAATAATTTATGGGTAAAGGGCGGAACAGGGAGCGTTACATCGGTAAACAGTCAAACCGGGGCCGTGAGTTTAAGCACCGATAATATTGGCGAAGGTTCAGCAAACCTGTATTTCACAGCTGCCAGGGTAATTGCCTCGGTATTAACCGGCATAAGTTTTTTAACCGGCGGTGCAGTAGTGTCAACAGATACCGTTTTACAGGCAATTGGCAAGTTGCAGGCGCAGATCACCGCCTTTTTCCCGGCAGGAGGATTATTAACCGGGTATGTTTCGGGAGCCGGAACAGTGGCGTCAGCAGACACTATTTTACAGGGCATCCAGAAACTAAACGGGAACAACGCATTGAAAGCACCCCTCGCCTCCCCTGCCTTTACCGGAACCCCGACCGCGCCCACACCATCGCCCGGTGATAATACCACAAACATAGCCACTACCTCTTTTGTAACAGCTGCTGTGGGCGGCGGCGGCAGCAGTAAAATATCTTACAATTTTTATCAATCAACATTATGAACAGTTCATCAAATACAACATCCTTCGCTACGCTCACCGGCGCATATCCCGGCATTGACCTCGCTTCGGGCTTAGCTATAAATACAGATACCCTAATTGTTACCGGGGCAACAAATGCCAGTGTAGTTTTAGATATCCTTTTTAGAAACACCGATAGCTCAAACATCCGAAACTTTGATATTATTATTTGCCCAACCGGCTCAAACGCTACAGCCCAATATAACCGCACACAAATCGCCGTCCCGGCCAATGCCGGCAACAACGGCAGCGTTCAGTTAGCCTCATTGGCGGCCCTTGCCCCGCAATTATTCGATATTGATCTGGCAGGCAACCGGCTGATAACATTGGAAAGCACCATGTCGGTTTATGTGAGGAACAAAGCCGCCTTAACATCAGATATTTATGTAATGGTTAAACAAAGGAATTTTTAGAATTTATGCAGGTAGTATCAACATCCCCATTTAATTTATCCATGCTGCGGAAGCATAATATATGGTACACCATTAAAGATGGTAACTGGAGCGACCCTACGATTTGGATTGGGAATGGGAAAAGAAAGTATGGTGTTCCGCAGGCAACAGACGATGTGGTAGTTAATCACAATGTGTATTTTGATAAATCAGATACTACGACTATAATTAATAGTCTATTTGTTAACGGTAGTTTTCTATGGGCTAGCGGTCTTAATCAGGCAAGATTACAAGTAAATGGGAATGTACAATGTGCCGGAACATTCGATTTGTCTGGCTCTAATGGCGGTAGTGGGGCTTTAATTTATATAGGCGGTGTAAATAATTCTTTTGCCAATTTTGTTACAGGTACAAGTAGTAGCAATATAACTATATACTATACATCTACGTCAAGTTTCGTTATTCCGAATGTAAATTATTACAATTTACGAATTGCGGGAAATGGCAGTACAAAGACTATATCAGGCGATCTTAGTGTATCAGGGACTCTTAGTGTTGATACGTCCACTACTTTTGAATTAGGAAGCTATAACGCAACGGTAAAGGATTTAAGTATAAATGGAACGCTAAGTAAAAACAGTAGTTCGGGCTATTTTACTGTTACAAATTCAACAGGTTCAGGTCTTTTTAATGGGCCTGTTAATTTTACAGGAAGCCCTACTGTCAACTGGTCGGGCAATATGAACACTGATTTGCGCAATAGCGTAAACTTTGGAACTGGAACTTTTAACCTGCTTACAAATTCCACCTGGACATTTTACAGCTCGGGAAATTCTCCCGCCTCTATTGGCGCTTGTAATTTTGTAATAGCGTCAGGTGTAACCTTAACTTTAAACGGGCTTGCGGCATGGCTAAATAACGGTACAGTAAATGGCGTTGATGGTACAAGCGTTTTAAATGTTTCGACAAGCTATTGCTTTGGTAACAGTAATGCAGTTATGGCCACAGGCGTGTTTAATTATAACTTTAGCGGCACATCTACAATATGGGCATCCGGCACAACATCTATACCTGGGTTGTCGTATTACAATTTAAATATATATAGCGGAACGGCTACATTGTTGGGCAATACAACAGTTAGTAATAATCTAACTGTTAATGGCACATTACAACTGGCATCTTACAATTTTAGTGTAATAAATAACACAAATAATGCCGGATCAATATTAAAATCCGGAGCCGGGACGGTGAACTTTAATGCTGTGGTATCAAACGGTACGATAGACTTTAGCGCCGGAAATCCTATAGTCAACTTGTCAGGCAATTTCAGTGGTGATATACGTTCAGGTTTAAATTTTGGCAGCAATGCGGTTAATATTTTGCAATCAATCACCTGGGGAACGTGGGGAAGTGGTAATGTAACCGTTCCAACAGCTATCAGTTATTTAATAGCATCGGGTAAAACATTAACAGTAATAAATCAGGGCGTACAAGCTGGTATATATACAACAGGAACTATAAATGGAGTTGATAGTACTTCTATATTAGATAATAGAGGATATATGACTTACAACAACGCCACTGCGGCAATGACTACAGGTAAGCTATATTGCAATCAGGCAGCAAATACCTTTATTTACGGATTGGCAGGCAACCAGGACATAACTGTGCCCTCTGACCCTGCATCACCGGGCTATCAAAACTTAACCTTAAACGGATCGGGCGCAAAAAGGCTACTGGGCAATGTGTCTGTAAAGGGTGTTTACACACTTACTTCGCCAGCTACTTTAAATTCAAACGGGTTTGCAATAACGAACCCTTAGTTTTTTTATAAAATATATGCTTAGATAAACGCAAAGATGGCTTTTCAATTAACAGATAAAAAATATACGCAAAAAGTGCAGCAACTAAAACCTCAATAATCAGCCAAAATAGCTTATAGTGGCTAAGGTCAATATGTAATCTCTTGGAAATCCCTGAAAAGACAATAAGGGTCAAAGTATGGGTTAGATAAAGAGAATAAGAGATGTCACCCAAAAATGCAAGTGGTTTTATAATTAGGGTAAAATAAAAAACAGCTATGGAGCATAAAAGAAGTAAGATAAAAATGGGGATGCCAAACTTAAAAGCGATCAAAATCAGAAAAAACACAGGTAGCATGATATTTTGCCAGTTTCTGTTTTTATAAAGCGTGACGAGGGAAATACCTAATGCAAAAATTGCAGCATAATTTAAAACAAGGTAATATGAGTTTGAAAACGGAATTAGGCTGCTTAAAGAAAATAAGACAAGGAAAATAAACTTATAAAGTGGGCTATCAGATAGAAAATATATAACACCTATCAAAAGGTAAAATTGAAATTCAACACAAAGCGTCCAAAATACATGCATGTAAAAAGGATATTTTGTAAAGGGTATAACATAAAGAATATGAGCAATGAATTGTCCGGGAACAAATGCGATTGCGCTGCCATTAAATGAAGGGATATATGACAAGATTTTAAAGAGCGCAATAGTTAATAAAATAGCAATGTAGTAAGCCGGATCAATTCTGATTGATCTTTTAAGCAAAAAAGTAAAAAACTGAGAGGATTTATAATTTGATTGAATTAATGAATAAACAATTATAAATCCGCTAATTAAAAAGAAAACGAATACGCCAGTTTGTCCAAAATTAAAAAAAAGTGATAGTCGGGGATATGAAATCAGATTGGAACCAAAATGACAAAAAACAACGCCCAATGCGGCCAACCCTCGCAAATATTGAATACTAACTATTTTATCTTTTAACATTCTTTCAAATAAACAAAAAATAAACCGCCCCTAAAAGAAAACAGCTTCCCATTTACAAACCCATAAATAACAAACCCATGCAAACACCATCATTATTCTCCTTAAACTTTAAAGTACCCCGGAAAAGGCCTTTTAGTTCCCGTTGGCGGGGCTGCTATATCTGTTATTGAAACCCCGTTTAGGCAGGGTGCGGAAGGAGGCGGATTTGGCCGCTTAGTAATGGCCTTTAAGGGAATGGATAATTATTTTATCGGGCATCACCTCATAAATAACACGGTTCTCCCGGTCTATTCTTCTTGACCATTTGCCCGAATATTCATGTTTCAACGGTTCTGGTTTACCTATACCGCTAAATGGCATCGTTTTAATTGAAACAAGGAGATTTTCAATTTTCTTTACAATATTGGATTGACCGCTTTTAAGAAAAAATTTTATATCCTCTTTTGCAGTATCAGTTAGCCTAAGTTCCATATATCAGCAGGTTCTATTTTGGTGGTCCTTCCTGCTTTTACGTCCTGGTCACTTTGCTTCATTTTCGCTATGAATTCCGGGTTATAGAGGAGCCTTTCCTCTTCTTTTTTGAAGGTTACATTTAATGCCTTTAAAACAGCTTCAACTGCCGCCAATTGCTTTTGGTTTTTTGGATGTACAACTATTGTTTCCATATACAAATTTACAAAAACTGTTTAAAAACTCATCATAAAAAACAAACTCATGCAAACATCATCATTATTCTCCTTAAACTTTAAGGATTTCGGAAAAGGCCTTTTGGTAGCCATCGGCGGCGCAGTAATTGCCGCAGTAGAAACCAGTGTTCAGGCCGGCACATTAACCTTTAGCTGGAAAGCCATAGGTGGCGTTGCCTTAGCCGCCGGATTATCATACCTCGTAAAAAACTTTTTTACACCAGCCCAAACTGTTACTCCGGTTCAATAAAATGAAAGCCTCGCCCTTCCCTCTCTAAAAATGCCTCACCCAACCCTCGCCAAAGGAGAGGGCTTCGATTTGCATATTCTTTAACTGATTTTTTATGAACGGTTTTAGAACCCTCTCCAAAGGAGAGGGCTGGATGAGGCGACTTGCAGACGGTTAAAAAAGAGCGCAGTTAAAGCCCTCTCCTTTGGAGAGGGTTGGGTGAGGCATTTTTGGGTAGGGTAAGGCTTAATAACTTTTGAACAAATCAACAAATTACTAAAAAAAACAAAAATTATGAAACTAAGCGAAAACGGATTTAAGATAATCAAAAACTTTGAAGGTTTGCGCCTCGACGCTTATCGTGATGTTGCCGGGGTATGGACCATAGGCTATGGTTCGACCCGGTACCACGACGGCAAAACAGTGAAACCCGGCGACAAACTTGCAAATGTAGCTCAGGCCGACGCCCTTTTTCAGAACACGCTCGGCCAGTACGAAGAGGCGGTAAACCGGTTTGCGAAAGTTCCGCTTACACAAAACCAGTTTGACGCCCTGGTCTCATTCACCTACAACGAAGGCACCGGCGCGCTCGAAGAATCGACTCTCCTGATTAAACTGAACGAAAAAAATTATACCGAAGCAGTCGCTCATTTTTCAGCCTGGAACAAGATCACCGATCCCAAGACCGGTAAAAAAGTAGTGTGCGAAACCCTGGTGCAGCGCCGTAAAGAAGAAAGCCAATTGTTTTTAACGGCGTAAAGCCTCACCCTGTCCGCTCCAAAAATGCCTCACCCTGCCCGCTCCAAAGGAGAGGGTAAAAAAAAGAGCGCAGTTAAAGTCCTCTCCTTTGGAGAGGATTTAGGTGAGGCAACTTGCAAAGCAGTGAAATCAAAAAAAATAAAAACATGGACACACATTCAATAAATCAAATTAACCTGCTTCATCCAATCGCAAGGCTTGATTGCACATACGCCTGGACGGAAGTGCAGGCCGCGATGCCCGAAAACGTAATTGTTCAGGTTGGCGAATCGCTCCGGAGTTTTGAAAGAACCGATGCACTATACAAATTGGGGCGCACGGTGGTTAATCCCGACGGAAAGTCGGCGGCTAAGCCCATGGGCAATATAGTAAGCTGGGCAAGAGCAGGAACATCATGGCATAACTGGGGTTTGGCATTTGATATAACGATGACTACCAACGGCAAAGAAGATTGGGCTATCGGGCCCAACTGGATGAAGGTTGTAGCCATTATGAAAAAACACGGCTGGGAATGGGGCGGTGATTTCCCGAAAGGGAAAGAAGATTTTCCGCATTTTGAAAAGAAATACGGACAAACCTTAAACGGCTTAATGGCCCTCCACACTGCCCAAAAGTTTATCCCCGGAACAAATTACGTATAATTCAAATAACACATGACAGCTATTGAACATACCGAGTTAAAAGGTATTACCATAAAGAACATGGTTGTTACCGTAATAAGCACGGCCAGCATAGTGGTATCGGTAATGACCGCCTATTTCGGGTTAAAAAACGATATACGGGAGATTAAAAGCACCCAGGAAACAGAGACCAGGATCAATAATATCCGCCTTAAAATGCTGGAAGGACAGGTAACACTTTTACAGGCCGAAATAACAGAAATAAAGCACTATAAAAAATAACAACAGATGAAAAAAATATTAATATTATCATTACTACTTGCCGGCTGCGGATCGGCTTATTACGCAAACCGGGATGTTAAACGCATGGATGGTTTGTCGTTACAATATCCGGGTGAATTTGCAAAATTATCAAACCAGCTTAACCCATGTTTTACCGGGAAAGCTAAGAGTGATACCATAATAAAACAGGTGAGCGATACGGTGGTTAGTGCCGGGATAGAACGGTTAATACCCGGTGCGCCGGGTAAACCGGATACCTTATACCTGCCCGGTAAAACCATCAAGAACAATATTTATACTACCATCCACGATACCATACCCGATAACCGGGCATTAAACGCTTGCCGGGGAACAGAAAAAAGCGCAGCCGATAGCCTGCTTATTATAAAAACCCAAAGTGCGCAATTAAAAGCAGATAAAAGCAGTTTGATAAAATGGGTAACAGGCCTGGCCCTTTTGTTGCTTGTTTTTTTGGGGATAAGCGTTTATAAGTTTTTTAGCGGCGGAGCGGTTTTGGGGTTGGTGAGGAAGCTGGTGTAGCTTTAAGGATATTTAAATAATAAAAATTATGAAAGAAAAGTGTGCCCAGGAGCAGATTCGAACTGCCACATCCTTGCGAATGCCACCCCCTCAAAGTGGTGCGTCTACCAATTTCGCCACCTGGGCATTAATGAACTATAAAGTCTTAAGTCAAAAGATCAAAGTCATTTTCAACTGACTTCAGACTTTTGGCTTAAGACTTTCAACTTAATGGATGTGCCCGAAGAGAGACTCGAACTCTCAAGAGACAATTCTCAACGGCTTCTGAGACCGCAACGTTTACCAATTTCGCCATCCGGGCATTATCAGGCTGCAAATATAATTTTTTAAAGTAAATGCGATGGAAAATAAATATAAAAACCGAAAGGTGCTTTGTTAAGACCAATGTAAAACGTAAATTCGAAAATCAATTTATAAACCATGCTTAAAAAAACAGGAATTACTTTGCTGATGGCAATGACCTTCGGCTTTGTTGCATCGGCTCAAAAAGCAGATGCCGTACTTGGAACCTGGGTTAATCCCAACGGGCAGGACCACATCCTGATCTATAAAAAAGGAAATAAATATTATGGCAAGCTCGACTGGATAAAATTCCCTAACGACGAAACAGGGAAACCAAAAACCGACAAAAAGAATCCAGATAAGGCATTGCAGTCGCGCCCCGATCTTGGGCTTGAATTATTAAAGGATTTCACATTTGACGGTGACAATGTTTATGAAGACGGCACCATTTACGATCCCAAAAGCGGTAAAACCTATAGCTGTAAAATGACGTTAGAGGGGACAAGCCTGAAAATACGTGGCTATATAGGCATCTCCTTATTCGGCCGTACAGAAGTTTGGACGAGGGTAAAATGAAGACGTGCGATTTAAAAACCATAGTCGTTTTATTCAGCATTTTATTGCTTTCTACCAGTTTAATGGCCCAAACCATTGCTGTGTTGCAACAAGGCAAATCCACCAGCATCCGCGGTCTTTCGGTAGTTGATGACAGCGTTACCTGGATAAGCGGCAGCAAAGGTACTGTGGCTATTACCCGCAATGGCGGCAAAAACTGGGATTGGCAACAAGTAAAGGGTTTTGAACAAGCAGATTTCAGGGATATTGAAGCTTTTTCGGATAAAGAAGCAGTGATTATGAGTTCTGGTACTCCAGCATTGATATTGAAAACTGTTGACGGTGGGGTCAACTGGCAGGTAAAATATCGTAATACCGATACCGCTTATTTTTTTGATGCGATGGATTTTGCCAATTCAA
The DNA here is from genome assembly GCA_002413785.1 of Mucilaginibacter sp. UBA5151. GTDB lineage: Bacteria > Bacteroidota > Bacteroidia > Sphingobacteriales > Sphingobacteriaceae > Mucilaginibacter. The sequence goes on along the minus strand of DHXR01000051.1, from coordinate 56,788 downwards.
AACATGGTTTAGTTTTAGGCGATCCGATAAAAGGAAAATTCATTTTAATGGAAACAGTTGATGGTGGAGATAACTGGAAAATGTTTGATAATCTTCCTAAAGCCTTGCCTGGTGAAGCGGCTTTTGCTGCAAGCGGTACCTGCTTGCGATTTGATAAAAATACAATAAGTATTGTGACTGGGGGTAGCATAAGCCGTGAGTTAGTGCTTTACTGTGATTCTTACCCAACTTATTGGACTCCAAATGAGACTTTACTTAAGCATGAAAAATCGAGTCAGGGAGCATTTTCATTATCAAGTTCATATGGAGTGATTGTTGGAGGAGATTATAAAGAAGACCATCAAACAGATTCGGTTTCAGAATATTATTTTTATAGTGGGAAAGAAATTTCAAACGAAAACGGGGTGTTCTTATCAAAAAAGCCTCCATCCGGTTTTCAATCCTGTGTTGAATTCATTAGGGATAAAATTTTCCTGTCCACCGGCACCCCCGGCAGCAATATCACCACCGATGGCGGTAAAACATGGACGAAAATTGATGATGTTAGTTATAACGTTTGTCGTAAGGCAAAGCATGGGAAATTGGTTCTATTGGCCGGAAACGACGGTAAAATTGGCATTTTGAAAATATAGAATATTGGGAATGAAGCGCTTAAACAGGCCTAAAAATAAATTAAAATAAGGCTTGCACACCAAAATCAATAGTCGTATATTTGCACCACTTTAAACAAAAGGGTTAAAGTATGATTCCGTAGCTCAGCTGGTAGAGCATAACACTTTTAATGTTGGGGTCCTGGGTTCGAATCCCAGCGGGATCAC
>DHXR01000051.1:0-55871 GCA_002413785.1 Mucilaginibacter sp. UBA5151 | reverse complement strand
ATGCGCCTTTTCTGTTTAAACTGCATTTTTGGCCGTTCTTGCAAAAAATAAACAGATCAAATCAAATCAAATCAAGCTGACTGGTGCAGCAACACTGTTTTTTGCAATTCCAGGATAATATATTCTTCAATAGCCTTTTGCAGTTTTTCGGTAAGTATAAAAATCATTTTGAAAGCCAGACTATTACACAAAATTTTAAATAGCCATTTTTAATCAATAAAAAAGACCGATTTTCAAATGAAATATCGGTCTTTTCATTGAAATATTTACAATTTAGAATGTATGCAAAATTAAATTCTGTTCTTTTTAGATTTACTTTTGATACATCCTCCTTTTATTAAATAATTACTATTTAATTACCATAACCCGTATTTTGCTTCAATGCAGAAGTACCTCCGATTTTTTCAAGATCTATTTGTGCTTGTGGTATAGGGTAATATTCATTTTTATTCGGTGTAAAATGAGCACCTGAAACATCAGAAATAGTTTTTCCATCAAAACCAAAATAGGTAGCCAAACTTTGTTGTGCAATACCCCAACGTGAGATGTCGAAAAATCTATGACCTTCCATACCTAATTCAAGTTTACGCTCAAAGTAAATGGCTTTTAAGGCGCCGGTCTGACCCATACCTGTGAAAGCGCCAGCAGGATATTGACTTACAACATAATGAGCAGCAGGAGTTGTTGTATACCCGCCTGTTGGATTACTTGCGTCCTTATATGTATAAACAAAACCGGATGGATGAGCTGCCCTTGCACGCACTCTGTTAACATATGTTTCTGCTGTTGTAAAATCACTTAGTTGCGCTTTAACTTCGGCCGCCATTAATAATACATCTGCAAAACGAATTATGTTAACTTGATTAGCTGTACCTGGCGCCCATGAATTTTGATCAGAATATTTACCAGCAGTTGCCTGATAATATACATTCTTTTTCGGAGAATAAGGACCAGCCGAACTCTGTTCACGTATCCAAGCTTGACCAGGATGAGGCCCCCAATCCAAATATGGAATACCCCGCCGACCTACGGTCCAATCTAAACGAGGATCAACATTACCCTGATCAGGAGTAAAAGGATCTGATGATAAAAGAGCCATATCGGTAACAAGCTGATTTGAGTTATAAGTATCCAAATATGGAAGGCCATTAGCATCTGTACGAAATGAATTTGCAAGGTCTTCTGTTGGCTGGAAGAAACCACAGCAACTGAACGGACCGTTATATGGAAAATTCAACATATCTCCATCGTTTGCTTCGCTAATAGTATTGGTACCATCGTTAGCTACCTGTTGAATAGCAAATACAGTTTCCTTATTATTCTTAGTTGCCGCACTAAAGTTATCTTCGTAATTATCAACCAAATCATAAGGTACACCTGCAGAGTTGGTACCAATGATAACTTGTGTAAAAACAGGATCAGCATCTGAGTACTTCTTTTCATACAAGTACGTTTTTGCGAGATAAGCACCTGCTGCCCATTTATTAACACGTCCTATTTGTGATTGAATGCCTGGTAAATTAGCGTAAGCAAATTTAAAATCATCTTCAATCTTTGGCCAAATATCTGTTGTGTTGGGTTGCATATAGTTGGTAGTAGTTTCATCAATGTAAGGCACATTATTAAACATTTTCTTTAAATCAAAATAATAATGTGCACGAAGAAATCTTGCCTGGCCGATTATATTGGCCTTATCCGCATCTGAAATTCCAGGCACTTTTGCCAAAATACGCAAAACATTGTTGGCTCTGGTAATTCCTTCATAATCTGCTTTCCATTTGTCGTTTAAAAAACCATTACTCGCATCAATAGTAAATGTGGCTATAGAGTTAATTGGTGGCTGGTCAGAGCCAGAACTTCCTTTATGAGCATCTCCTCCGGCAACGCTACCATAAATCCAATTATCCGGAGATACTTCCCACGAAGATCCTCCACCCAGGCCGCCGTCATTTCCTGCCTGGCCGTCCAAAGCTGAATAAGCCCCAATTAATAACCCGTCAACACCTGCCCTGCTGCTAATCTGAACATCACTTAAAGAGCCTAACGAAGGTTGTTGTAAATAACCTTTCTTACATGAGTTTTGAATAATTATACCAACTGCACATAGTGCAAAAATTGATAAACGCTTTATATTTTTCATGATCTTTTTTTTATTAAAATTTAACTTGTACACCTAACAAATAAGTACGAACAGGAGAGTAACTTCCACGATCAATCCCAAAATCGGTACTTGAGCCTGTAATTTCAGGATCAGGACCGGTGTAATTAGTAATTGTAATTAAATTCGCTCCGGAAACATAAATCCTTAATCTGCTAACACCAATAGTTTTTAAAATTTGAGGGTCAAATGAATAACCTACTTGTAAATTTCTCAAACGCAGATAAGAACCATTTTCAACATAATAAGAGTTAGGTACACTGTTGGTGCTAAAGGAACCATCAATCTCCTGTATCGGAGCCTTTGCATTCATGTGAGTTGGTGTCCATGAATCATATAATGCAGTTTGGCTTTTTACACTCTGAAAACTTGCATAAAAATCAGTATACCATCTTACATCATTCCATATTTTATTGCCATATGAACCGTACCAAAACATATTAAGATCAAATCTTTTGTATTCGAAGGCTAAGTTAAGGCCACTTGTAAATTTAGGATTTGGATTCCCTAAAAGTGTACGATCGTTAGACGTAATCTGACCGTCATTATTAACGTCAGCATATTTGAAACGGCCTACTGCCTCATCTGTCTGATAAACTGCGGAAGGATTTTTTGTTATAGCTTGTGCATGTGCATCAGCAGCATTAATCTCTGCTTGTGAGTTCCAAAAACCAACTATTTTATATCCAAAGAATCCCCCTACCGGGCCCCCTACTTGATTCCTTACTATGTTATTACCATTAAATAGCCCTGGATCCTGATCAAAATAACTCTGGCCAGTGGTAACTTTATTTATAACGTTGTTATAGGTTGTAAAGGTTAATGTTGCATTCACTTTCAAGTCATGTGTAAGATTTGCATGACCTGTAACAGTTAAATCCAAACCTGTATTGGTCATGGCACCCACGTTACTATAAGGTGCTATTGCAGAACCTGTAGTACCCGGAAGAGCGGGATTGAACAGTAATCCACTAATATTCTTTTTATAATAATCAGCAGTTACCTCTAATCTTTGATTGAAAAATGTAGCATCAAAACCAATATTTAGGTTTTTATCAAGTTCCCATCTTGCATCAGGATTACCTATATAATTTTGTGCAAAACCAGGAACTGTAGTTGTTGAGGTACCATTAACGTCGTAATATGAATTTATTCTCTGAGATCCGAATGTAGTGAATGCATTAGAAGGCGTTATATTTATCTGATTACCCATAATACCATAACCACCTCTGATTTTTAAATCATTTAACCAACTCACTGATTTTAAAAAGTCTTCCTGAGATATACGCCAGCCCGCACTTACTGCCGGAAACCATCCATATTGATTATTCAAAAATTTGGATGATCCATCTCTACGTAAAGTCGCGTTTAACAGATATTTATTGTTATAACTATAATCCAAACGACCTATATAGGAGAAAATCTTATCTCTTTCCAAAGTACTGTAAACAGTGGGTGTACCTGAACCTGATGATAAATTAGTATAATTAGGGTCAAATACGAAATAATTGGTATTTGTGCCGCCTAATGATTCATACCTGTTTTTATAAGCTTCAGTACCTACTAAAATTTTTAAATCATGCTTGTCAAATGTTTGATGATAATTTAAAGTATTAGTCCATGTATAGTTATAACTATTATATGAATTTTCGGAATATGAGTTTACAGTTAGATTTTCAGCGTTTTCATATTCAGGATAATTAAAGTAGTGATTATAATCAGAATAATATTCACCACCAAATACCGTGCGCAATGTAAAATACTTAAGAAAATCAGCCTCAGCGAAAACATTACCAAATAACCGGTTAAATATACCGTAGTTATTCCTGGTACGCTCCTGCATAGCAACAGGATTTTTAGCGTCACCTAATCCAGCACTGTTTGCACCGGCAAAGTTTCCCATTATATCGTAAACCGGAATAATAGGTTGCTCACGAAATGCCATACCAATACTGCTATTATTATCATTTTCACCAACTTGAGGATTTTCGGTTAAAGAATATGATAAATTCTCACCAGCTCTAAAGTGTTTACTAATGTTAAAACTGGTATTAGCCCTTATTGTATATCTTTTATCATAAGTATCAATCAATGTACCCTGCTGATTGTAATAGTTCATTGAAAATAAATATGAAGCAAGATCACTGCTTCCGCTAAGGGAAACATTATGGCTTTGTATTGGAGCAGATTTAAATATTTCGTGATACCAATCTGTTCCTGTCTTATTAGCCAGGGTTATGCGGTAAAATGTTGATGGATCAGTACCTACCGGATAAAAAGGATTTACATTGTAAAGGGATGGATTTGTAGAAGGATCGCCGGCTTTTGCACCAATAGGATTTATATAATCCGGAAGAACATCTCCAGTCGGACCATATAAAGCAGTACTATAGTTAGGTGTAATTCCTTTCAATGTAGCAGTATGCTGAACAGCCATATTCTGTAAAGAAGTCATTTCCTGCGGATCAATTAAATGATTCACATTCCCGCCTTTTGGATCTTGAGTTCCATAATAAGCGTCATAAGAAACACTTACCTTACCTGTACCTTTTTTAGTGGTTATTACAATTACACCATTTGCCGCCCTGGCCCCATAAATAGAGGCGGAACTTGCGTCTTTTAAAACCTGCAAACTTTGTACATCGTTTGGATTTAAATCAGTAACATTCGTAGTGGGTACTCCATCTACTACATATAATGGCTGATTATTACCAAATGTGTTAGCACCACGGATTTTTACTTGAGGAGTTTCACCTGGTTGCCCTGTAGTAATTACAGTAACACCTGCCGCCTGACCTTGTAACTGATTTTCAACAGAGCCTGTTGGCTGCCTGTTTAATGCTGTGACATCTACTACAGCAACGGCGCCAACTAAATCTTTCTTTTTCTGAACGGCATAACCTGTTACAACTACTTCATTTAAAGTACTGTTACTAGCATCCAGCACAATTGTACCAAGAGAGGGCTCTGTTACCCTAACTTCTTTTGGTTGATAACCAATGTAGGATATTACCAATACGTCATTAGTGTTTGCGCTTAGCGAAAATACACCATTAACATCGGTAACAGCACCTGCATTTGTGCCTTTAACTTTCACAGTAGCGCCAATTACCGGCTGCCTGTCATCGCTGCCGATGACCTTACCGGTAATTCTTGTTTGGGCGGTAACTGCCAATGAGGAGAGCGCGCATAATATCAATATGCACATCGTCCTTCCTTTCAGAAGTAAACTTTTAAACATAAGATTAAGATTGAGATTGAGTTAATTAATTTATTTAATAATCGTTCGTTAAAGAATTAAGCGGCGATAGTGCCGTAGTAAATAAGTTCTTTGACATGGTTTTAATATCATTCATAGAGAAAACTTTTCTTTGCTATCAATATCCCCACTTTTTCAAGATTTGCAAATCAATTTTTACACAATCTACCGGGTCTTTACCCTGGTATGATTCATGTTCAATATAAAACTGCGAAGTTCCGCCGGTTTTTCTGCCGGCTTTCAATATCTCTTTAACAGGTATCAAACCCTGGCCCAGGATAGTACTTTCATACCCTTGGTCCGAGTCACCGGGACTGTTGCTTTTAATTTCATCCTTAACATGGATCAGTTCAAACCTTCCGGGATATTTTGCAATAAGGTCAAGCGGTACGCCGGATGTACCATACATGTTACCAATATCTAATTGCTGTGCAACCAATGAGGGATCTGTATTTTGAAGAATATAGTCGTACAAATTAATCTGTCCTACCATTGTGTTGAACTCAAAATTATGGTTATGATAACCAAACTTCATTCCGTGTGCTTTACATAACCCGCCGCATTTGTTAAACTGTTCCATGAAGCGTTTCAGGCCTTCCATATCCGTGCGCAGGCCCTCATCCAGCCAAGGGCTGATTACGTACCTTTGGCCTGCCTCAGCCGCATCTTCAATGGTATATTTCCATTCATCAGTAAAATCACCTTTGGCAGTATCCCAATGCTGTGCTGTCATTACCGTATGGCCGCTGGGCATTTGTAAATCATGATCATTTAATATTTTTTTAAACTCTTTTACTGAATACCCATAAAACTTGCGGTTTTCATAACCTGCATGTTCAACATAACGGAACCCCCCCTGGTTCAGTTTTTTTAAAGTATCTATCGGATCGGCACTCATTGCGTCGCGTACGCTATAAAGCTGTACCCCTATCCTTTCAATCCTTTTTTCCTGTGCGAATAAAAGATCGGGCAATAAAGCTGCACCAGCAACTGCTAATGCGCTGTTTTTTATAAATATCCGGCGTGATGTATCCATGTGCTTTTAATTGTTAATTATTAGTTAGTTAATTATTTATTAATTGGAAATATGGGAAACAATAAAGTATCTTTCTTTTATTTTTATTGAAGTTCTAAGTTTGAATGGACTTAAGACTTCTGACTTGATCAGAGGTTACCCTTCTTCAGTTCACTAACGGCGTAATTTGCAGCACGGGCGGTTAACGCCATAAAAGTAAGTGAAGGGTTTTGTGTGCTCGTTGAGGTCATACAGGCGCCATCAGTAACAAAAACATTTGGACATGCATGCAACTGGTTCCATTTGTTTAAGAGGGAGGTTTTGGGGTCTTTACCCATCCTTACGCCGCCTACTTCATGTATGTCCAAACCAGGAGCCTGTTTAGTATCTTTCTGGATGATATTTTTGCAGCCGGCTTTGTCAAGCATTTCGGCGCCCTGCTGTAAAAAATCTTTCAATAACCTTTCATCATTTTCATCATAATCAACAGAAATAGTCAGTAAGGGCATTCCCCATTCATCCTTTTGATCCTTGCTTAAATAAACATGGTTTGTTTCCTTTGGAATGGTCTCTCCCTGCATCGACATATAGATATCCCATTCTCCTGGTTCCGAAATAGCATCTTTATAAGCCGCGCCGATCTGCTGCCCTTCCGTAGGATGCCCCCAGCCGGCACGGGTGGCCGTAATAAATACCAGGTATCCTCTAAGAAAATCAGTTTCCTGTTTATATACATTACGAAAATTAGGCATAATAACGGTAACTGGCCTGCGTCCGTAATAATAGGAATCCTCATACCCTTCCATCTTTGCCGACAAGGAACCGCGGTAATTTTGAAAAGCTATATATTTACCCAATAAGCCATTATCATTACCTAAACCATTTGGAAAACGAGTGGATGTTGAATTCAATAAAATAAGGTTTGTATTTAATGCAGCTGCATTAACAAAAATAATTTTTGCAAAATATTCTGTAACTTGTTTAGTATGCGCATCTATAACTTTAACCCCTGTGGCTTTTCCTTTTTTATCATCATAAATTATAGAATGCACAACGGAATCAGGAAGCATGGTAAGGTTGCCCGTTTTGGCGGCACTCGGTAAAGTTGATGAGTTTGAGCTAAAATATCCCCCAAAAGGACAACCTCGCTGACACAAATTCCTGGCCTGGCATTGCCCGCGGCCTTGTTCTAAATGTATTTCCTTTGGCTTGGTTAAATGCGCACAGCGCCCCACAACCACATGGCGGTCTTTGTAATTGTCCATGATCCTTTTCTGAATTGCCTTCTCCACCAAATTTAGTTCCCAGGGTGGCAGAAACTCGCCATCTGGTAAGGTTTCCAATCCATCGCGATTACCGCTAATGCCTGCAAACTTCTCCACATGACTATACCAGGGTGCAATATCATCATACCTTATCGGCCAGTCAACGGCAAAATTATCCCTGGCAGGCCCTTCAAAATCCAACTTGCTCCATCGCTGCGTTTCCCTTCCCCACATTAATGATTTTCCCCCCACCTGGTAGCCACGGATCCAATCGAACGGCTTTTGCTGTATATAGGGATGTTCTTTGTCCTTTACGAAAAAATGGGCAGCACTTTCATCAAAAGCATAGCATCGGTCAACTATAGGATTTTCCTCCTTGACCTTTAAAGGCAATGCTCCGCGATGTTTAAAATCCCAGGGATTATTTGTGGCTGTGGGGTAATCCTTTAAATGCACAACATTCCGGCCCCGTTCTAAAACCAGGGTATTCAATCCCTGTTCACATAATTCCTTTGCGGCCCAGCCCCCGCTGATCCCTGAACCAATCACAATTGCATCGTAAGTGTTTTTAGTTTTCCCGTTGATATTATAAAGATTTAAAGACATAGTTTTTTAATTAATTGGTTGCTTGTTGATTAGGAGATATTGAAAAGAGAGTAAACAGGTATTTTTATTATTAGCACCACTTGCAGTAATGGAATGGCTTTGAGTAGACGCATATTTAAAAGCCTCGTGAAACCAATCAGTACCATTACCTTTTTTATTAAATGCCTGGATCAAGTAATCATTATTAGACCCCGTCCCATCCGAAGGGTCATAATTATATTTCTGCGAATCCACTGCCGGATCACCTGCATTGGCAAATCCTTTTGCACCGCCGCTCTGCTGGTATCCAAAATCCGGTATCTGCCCATTAGCGAAAAATTGACTTTGCGGATTTACCACATATACTCCTTCGGCCTGTCTTTGTAATAGTTGTTCAGAATTGGAAACAAGAAGTTGTTAGCTACAGAAACATTTACTGAAGCTACCGACCCCGTTATGTCTTTTCTAAGTTGGGTAGTGTAACCGGTTACAACAATTTCATTTAATGAATTATTTAGAGGAGACAATGTTACTGTTATAAAAGTTTTGCCACCGGCTAACACTTCTTTTGTTTGATATCCCATAAACGATATAGTTAAAACATCCCGGGCATTTAGTTGTAAAGAAAAAGTTCCTTCGATATCTGATATCGTACCCAGTACCTCAATAAAAATTGAGGCACTGGGTACGGGTTGTTTATCGTCATCGCTAATGATCTGCCTGATATTTTATTTTGTGCAGAAACAAAAAAAAGATGAAAATAGCCCAAATAAGAGCAGCACTATTTTGATTCCCTATGAGAGTAATTTTGAGTGCATAAAATTTATTTTTAATTATTAAGATTTTTAAAAATTGAATAATTGATATTGAACAATCATTTGAATATTTAGGCAATAAATGATTTTTTATCCTTCAATTATTAAGGCGGGGTAGAAAAAACCTGTGGATTGTCCTCAAGCATCATTTTAATTTTAAATCTAAATTAAAATTTATTTTAATAACAAACAAGTTATAATTAAAATAAATTAATAATTGTTTGTAACAATTCAGATGGTTAATAATTGAGTTGAAATCAATAAAAACCAGGGTTACCAACATTTGTGGGTGTAGAATTGAAAAATTCAGACCACTATTCACGTCAGATTGTAATTTAAAAAAATTATATTTGATAGGATTTTATTTGAATCAATATATCTTTCTTAAATAATTAAATTTCCAGAACTATCCTTATGTCAAAAACTTTTTTCGAAGAGTTAAATAGTGAGAACATCACAGGTGTGGCTTACAAAAACATCAATCTAAAAAAAACCGTAATTACTTATCTATCGAATGTTGGAAACGCAACCATTGCAGATTTGTGCAAAGAATTAAACTTAAGTATTCCAAAAGTTACGAATCTTTTAAATGATTTGATACATGATGGTATGGTTCAGGATAACGGTAAAATATATACAGGCGGCGGACGTAAACCGAACTTATACGGACTGATTCCTGATTCCGTCTTATTTATAGGAGTAGATGTGAAAATGAACCATATCAATATTGGATTATTAGATTTGAATAAAAACATAATTAAAATATCCGAAAAATTACCTTATAAATTGGATAATAATAAAGAATCTTTGGAGGATCTCTGTAACTTAATTAATCAATTTATTAATGAAGCGCCTGTACTAAAAGAAAAGATTCTTGGAATTGGAATTAATCTATCTGGCCGTATTAATCGAAATTCAGGACATAGTTATAGTTTTTTTTATTTTGAAGAAGAACCTCTGACTAAGATTATCGAATCAAAAGTAGGCATAAGGGTATTTCTCGAAAATGATTCGAGGGCAATGGCTTACGGTGAATTCAGTTCAGGAATTGTAAAAGAAGAAAAGAATGTTTTATTTTTGAACCTGGATTATGGAATAGGTTTGGGTATTTTAATCGAAGGCCAATTATATTATGGTAAATCAGGTTACTCAGGTGAATTTGGTCACATCCCTATTTTTGACAACGAAATAATTTGCCATTGTGGCAAAAAAGGCTGCCTTGAAACTGAAGCATCCGGATGGGCCCTTACCACGATGTTCAAAGACAAGTTAAAAGAAGGTTCTTCATCTACAGTTTCATTTAATAATGATAACTACGATGATATAAAAATGGATGATATCATTTACGCCGCTAATCATGATGATGTATTAGCAATTGAATTAATTGGACAGATTGGGGGGAAAATTGGAAGGGGAATAGCCTTATTGATCAATATTTTCAATCCTCAATTGGTAATTGTGGGAGGCACCTTAGCTGCAACTGAAGAATATATCAGATTACCTATTAAAAGTGCAATTAATAAATATTCACTCAATCTGGTTAACAATGATACCCAATTGAAAATGTCAAAATTAGGTGAGAAAGCAGGTATTATAGGAGCTTGTTTATTAGTCAGAAATAAGGTATTGTCTTTGGTGTAGATCTGAGTGCGGTTTACTGTTTTAATTCTTTTTTTTTGCAGCAAGAATTACAAAAGCTGCCTCCAGTCTATACCAATTAGCTGTTGGTTGCCCCCAAGTCAGAAATATTTTTTTAATAAGGGTTTATATATTTAAGATTGGGTTTAAATAGTGCATCATGATACCAGGCTTAATTTTGATTTATACCCGTTAATACCATAAAACAAGATATATAAATAACATAAAGCTGGAATTATAAAGGCAAAATACCAGGTAGAGTTATCTTTTATTACACCCGTTAAATATGAAATGCCAGCTCCTCCAACAATGGCAGTGGATAAAAACCCGGAAGCCCGTGTCGTGAACTTTCCTAACCCGTTGACAGAAAGAGAAAAAATGGTTGCGAACATGATAGCGTTACATAATCCAACTGCAATCATGCTCCAAACAGCTATATACCCGGAAGTATTGATCGAAATTGCGATTAATAAAACAGACAAGGCGGCACAAAATTTTAATACAACCGGAGGTTTTGCTGATTGCAGCAGAACCGATCCCAATAGCCGGCCAACCAACATGCCGCCCCAGTAAAAAGCCACAAAACTATTGGCTTGATGGATCTCAATTTTCAAAGTGTCGGCAATGTAATTAGTCAGAAAGGTTCCAATGGAAACCTCCGCCCCCACATAGACAAAGATGGCCCCAATACCGAAATTCAAGTTCCTGAATGAAAAAATGCTTTTGACTGTTTCATCAGCAAGGATTTCTATTGACCCGACGTCGGCTTTTATTTGAGGAAGCTTCATGCGGTAAACTATTAATGCAATAAGGATCAGCACGCATGCAATTCCTAAATATGGGTAGCCTACTGCCGCACTGGATGCATGGGATTCCTTTAAATGGGACAGGATCAAATACGCGCCGAGCAGCGGAGCGGCCGTAGTGCCCATAGAGCCTACACCCTGTACCAGCGTTAATCTTGATGAAGCGGTTCGCGCAGGCCCCAGAATGGTAACGTATGGATTTGCCGCAACCTGTAGCAGTACAATCCCAATGGCGATAATAAATAGAGCCGCAAGGAACAATATATATTGGTGTAACATTGATGCGGGGAAAAATAATAATGCCCCAAAGGCAGCGACAGAGAACCCCATGACCATTCCATTTTTATAACCTATTCTTTCAACAATTATCCCTGCCGGAACAGACATGACACCATAAGTAAGAAAGAAATAAACTTGAACCCATGAGGATTGTGCGTAAGTAAGGTTGAACCCATTTTTGAAAAAGGGAACCAGTGTATCATTCAGGCAGGTTATTAAACCCATCATAAAATATACTACAGCCAAAGAAATAAGAGCTGGTGTGTAGTTTTGTTTTTGCATACCTAACGGGTCAGCGAAGACTGCTTTTTGCATGGGTATAACTGCCATATTAATTTTCTTTTTCCAGGTGAGCGCTTCTTTTGTATTTTTCCTCAATTGCCTCCAAAGTTTTCCAACTCTGGTACAATCCGCGGGGAACATGAAAGCAACCCTTCCATTTCCCACCCTTTAACGGGAGCAATACTTTTCCCTGTCTGTTCAGGTATCCATACCATTCTCCGTTTTTCGGATCGGGAAAATGTTTCCAAGTATATTCATGAACTTTTTCAAACCAGTCCCAGCATCGCTCATCACCGGTAAGATAAAATCCTTTTAATAAACTAATAATGGTTTCTATATGTACCCACCATAATTTCTGATCCCATTCCAATTGCAGTGGTGGATAACCTTTAATATCGAGAAAATAAAATACACCTCCGTATTCTTTATCCCAACTATATTCCAAAATATTTATTGTAGTATCAACAGCTTTTTTAATCAAATCCCTGTTTTGTGAACGCGTTGCCAGATCCATTATAAACCACATAGATTCCAGACCATGTCCCGGATTTATCAGACGACCTTCAAAAGAATCGGAAAAAGCACCTTCCGATGTGACATTTTCAAGAATCAATCCCGACTTAGGCTGGTAAAACACATTCATAACTGAATGGATACCTTTAGCTATTGTGGCTTCAACTAAATCGGGGTCAAGTAAGTGCTCGATTTCCAAAACCAGGTTACAAAGAATCATAGGAAGTGCAAAACTCTGAAGAGACCTTGTTCCCGGGTACACTTTAGAATATTTTCCTTTAGGATTTTCCTGCCTTCTTAAGATATTTTGAAAAGTCTCAATTGCAATATCTGCGTATTCTTTATTATTTGTTGCCTGGTATAACTGGCCAAAAGCCATAGCAGCGAAACAATCCGAAAAAATATTATACGGTTGAATAAGTGGGGCACCTTCACGATTAAGAGAAAAATACCAATTACCTTGAGAATCCCGTCCATGTTTTTTAAGAAATCCAGCTCCTTGAATAGCAAAATCCAACCACTCTTGTTTCTTTTCTACCTGGTTATACAACATGGCAAAACACCAGACTTCCCTACATTGTAACCATATAAACTTATCGGTATCATAAACCTTCCCACTATTATCGAGACAGGTAAAAAACCCTCCAAACTCTTCATCTTTCGAATGATTGAGCCAGAAAGGAACGACATCATTCAATAAATTTTCACGATACATCTTTGCGTATTCAGGTATCTTCATAGATTAGTTATTGATTTCTATTAATGGTATATAAATGTTATTTTTTGCAAGCCGCAACGTATCCGGATATTTTTTATAATCCAAAAACAATTTCACCGTATTTTCACCCCTCCCCGGATGAATAGAAGTGGCGGACTATCCATAAATAGGTGGAAGAAGCATTACAAAGTTATTGAAGCACATTTGCCGCCTCTTCGCCAGTATAATCTTCTTTAAGCATGGGTAAAATCCAAAGGGACAAAGAATATCCAGATTGGGCAGCACCTTTTTTATATCTTTCTTCTGCACTACGAAAAGAGACGATAAGTAGTGCTAAGCCAATAAGTACAGCCCGGGTTCCCAGATCCTCATTTTGCCATTTGTTTACACTGTCAAAGAATTATGTTTCTTTTTCTCCGGCCAATGGTTTATATTATAGTGGTTAAATCGGACTTAATAAATTTCGAATTCATAAATTGAAGAACCCCATACTGGTTGAATACGTGCATAATATTTTCACATACCTTGCATTTTGTGCTGAAAAAGTCATTTCTCCTTTCTACCGCCAGCTCCAGTGGTTGTATGCGTTTGTATAGCTTACATCGTTATTAGATGTTTGTATAGTATTCTGTTCACGAATATTCACGGGGTTCATTCGCTCTAAAAAATGAACACTCCAACTTGTACGGTTATTCACCTGCATTTTTAGCCACTACTTCTCCGGTAACTTTGTGTTTAAGTATAATCTTTTTTTCGCCTGAAGGAAGTGTCTCTTTTTTGATCAGGTAATAATGTTCATCGTATGAAACAAAGTTTGAACTATTATCCTCCGTTTCATTTCCTCTCCAGCCCTCTATCTGAACTGGCTCCCATCTGCCTGTTTTTGCCGATAAATAGGCTGCATCCAATATCGCATTTACAATATAGCCATCGTAAAATGTTTCTAAGGGTTCAGTTTTGTTTTCGATAGCGTTAAACATATCCGTAAACATGTTGGTATAACCCAGCTCATGCACTTCATCACCTACCGGAAATAACCAGCCACTGTTACTTTCGGCTTTTTCGGCGACATACCCGCCTTTACCCGTGCTAAACATTTCAAAGCCGGTACGTAAAAAATTATTGATCCAAATGGTGCCTTCGGTCCCCATTACTTCATCGCGCAGATCCAGACCGCCGCGAAAGGTCCAGCTAACTTCAAACTGTCCTATTGCGCCGTTGGCGTATTTTATAAGGCCAATAGCGCTGTCCTCGGCGCTTATGGGATGTACCTGTGTCGCGGCCCAGCACATTACTTCGAGCGGTTTTATATTCTTTCCAATATAATTGCGGGCAATTTCAACACAATGGCAACCCAGGTCGATCATCGCGCCCCCGCCCGATTGTTCATGGTCCCAAAACCAATCGCTATGCGGACCGGGATGTGCCTCCCTCGATTTAGCCCATAATACTTTACCTATACCGCCATCCTTTACCGTTTTCATTGATTTTAAAAATTTAGGGGTATAACACAGGTCTTCCAGGTAGCCCCCTAAAATTCCGGCCTCTTCCACTAAATTTAACATGCGTTTGGCCTCGGCCGCGTTACGACCCAATGGTTTGGTGCATAATACATGTTTTTTAGCTTTTGCGCAGGCAGCCACAGCTGCTTCGTGCAGGTTATTGGGCAGCGAAATGATTACCACATCCACATCTTTGCGGCTAATCACTTCGTCCATGTCATCCGTAAAAAAAGTTAGTTTGTAATCATCAGCAAACTTTCGTGCATTATCTATATTTCTTGAATACACGCTGATCAATTTATCTTTTCCGCGTTGCGCTATTAAAGAATCTGCATAAAAACGGGCAATAAACCCCGAACCTAACATGGCTATATTCATATTAATCTTATTTATTGGTTATAACTGATTTACAATACTATTTTTTTTCATTTATTTTATTCTAATCGCACAACACGTTAATTTTTAAACCGAATCATCGTACTTTAATGCGTTATTACAACAGCACTAAGTAATAAATAAAATTAATAACAAACAAGCGCTTATTAAAAAAAATTAATAAATAGTATTCTAATGCGCTGGTAAAACAAATTATTCAAAACAATGCAGCCCTGATACCCGACTATGAAAACAAAATATTAACTGTTGTATTACACAGCCTGTCTGTGCCGGGATTCAATCAGCCAGCAGCAAAACTTGCAGTAATACTCAATCAAACAGAAACGATTTTTCCAGGCACTGATTTGAAGCTGAACTTTAAAATTTCCGCACTTTCTAACTGCGAGAAGTAAGGAGTTCTGAAGTTACGAGGAGAGCCTTTTTATGGATAAACAAAATCAGACTTCATTTGCAACCGGCCTAACATCCGCATGCTTCAAAGCCGATCTTTTTCGGTTTATCGCTTTTAATGCCTCGGCAACGATATGATCGCTGTCGAGGCCATATTTTTTCATTAACTCATCGGGTGTTCCGCTTTCGCCAAAAGAGTCATTTACAGCTATGGAATTTATTTTGAGGCCGCTTTAGCATGATCTGCGAGGAATTGGGCCAGCCCGTTATCAGTAAGCGGATGTTTTAATAATGCCGTAATAGCGCCCAGAGGGGCGGTAATTACATCGGCCCCCAGCTTAGCACAATTTACAATGTGCATAGGGTGCCTTACAGATGCCGCAAGCACCTGGGTTTTGTAACCGTAATTATCATAGATAAGGCGGATATCTTCTATCAGCTGCAAACCATCGGTTGATATATCATCCAGGCGGCCAATAAAAGGTGAAACGTAGGTTGCCCCGGCTTTGGCAGCCAGCAAAGCCTGTCCGGCTGAAAATACCAGCGTACAGTTTGTTTTTATACCTTTATCAGTAAAGTATTTAATGGCCCTTACACCATCTTTTATCATCGGTAGCTTCACTACAATACGTTCATGCAGTTTTGCCAATGCCTCACCTTCGGCAACCATTTCATCAAATGTTGTGGCAATCACTTCGGCGCTAACATCGCCGTCGGTAATCCCGCAAATAGCCTTATAGTGGCTTATTATATTTTCATGTCCGGTAATACCTTCCTTCGCCATCAGGGAAGGATTTGTGGTAACACCATCTAAAACACCCAGTTCGTGGGCTTCCTTAATTTGTGCCAGATTGGCTGTGTCAATAAAAAACTTCATTTCTTAATTTTAATTTGTTACCAAAACTTAACGTACAGTGCGGCAAGCAGTAAAAGCGTTGTTACTATTAAAGCAAGGGTTGAGGGCGCAACTTTAAACATAGCCCTGTCAATTGCAAATGATTTGGGGTTGATTTTAGGCCCGCCCAAACTGATCCCTATCATGATGAGCATAGTGAAAGCGAATGACCATCCCATACAGATAAGGAACGGTATCTGATATACGCCGGCGTCATCGGGATAAGCTGTATATAAAATAGTTTCGTGCCCGAATAATGCCGGAGCGAAATTGTTAAACAAAACAGATAAGGCAAAACCCGACAGTACACCAACAATTGCAGAAGCGCCGGTAGTCCTTTTCCAAAACATACCTAAAATAAACATTGCAAAAACACCCGGGCTGAAATAACCGGTATATTTTTGTATATAAGTAAAGCCACCTGTGCCGCCAATGTGTAAAAGGTCTTTCCAGGTAAGCAAAATAGAAATCAGCATTGCCGCACCAATAATTACTTTACCGGTTATTACCATGCCCTTTTCATCAGCATCCTTTTTAATGTATTTTTTATAAATATCCATAGTAAATATGGTGGAGATGCTATTGGCTTTACCGGCCAGCGAGGCTACGATGGCGGCGGTTAGCGCAGCTATTGAAAGGCCTTTCAGGCCTTTTGGCAAAAAGCCCAGAACCGCTGAATACGCATTGTCAGGATTCAGGTGGCCACTGGCATTCATTTCCTGGTGCAAACCGCCATTTTTATACAATACGTAAGCAGCAATACCCGGAAGAATTACAATAACAGGCATGGCCAGTTTCATTAATCCGGCAAATAATATACCTGTACGGGCTGTTTTAAGGTCGGCGCCCAAGGCTCTTTGGGTTATATACTGGTTACATCCCCAATAATTAAGGTTTACTATCCATTGCCCTGCAAAATACATGGCTATACCGGGCAGCAGCAGGTATTTATTAATATCCGACTGTGAGGCATGAGGCCCCGGTTTGGCTAATATCATCTTAAAGTGTTCGGGCGAATCCTTCAGCATCGCAGTAAAACCGGCAAGTGCATCTTTACCCAGGCCCAAGCGTTCGCTAACCAATGTTAATGCAATATAGGTGGTAGCCAAACCGCCAATCACTAATACCAGTACCTGTATAACATCGGTAAAGCCTATTACTTTCATACCGCCAAGGGCAATAATCAGTGCAAACACGGCAAGCGCGATGATTACCCAGTGAAACATGATAGGGTCACCGCCTAACAAACTGTTTATGGCCAAAGCCCCCATGAAAAGAATAGAGGTTAAATTAACGACTATGTACAGGAACAGCCAGAAAATAGCCATTATTAAACTAACAGCAGGGTTGTACCGTGTTTCGAGGAACTGCGGCATGGTATAAATCTTATTTTTAAGATATACCGGGATAAACCAAACTGCTACAATAATAAGGGCAATGGCCGCTATCCATTCGTAAGCGGCTACCGCAATACCTACGGTAAATCCTTGTCCGCTTGCGCCGATAAATTGTTCTGCCGAGATATTTGAAGCAATAAGCGATGCGCCTATAGCCCACCAGGTGAGTGACCCTTCGGCAAGGAAGAAGTCATGACTGCCGGATACGCCTTGTTTCTTTTTGCGGCGGTACACCCATAAGCCATAGCTTGATACTACTATAAAGTAGATCACAAAGATGACATAATCAATGGTTGAAAATTTGTTCATAAAGGGGTTTAATTAGTAATTGGTTTTTATTTTAAAACAGACCGGGCAGCCCTAATTCCCATCCGGGTTGCCAGATCTGTGTATTTGCTTATTTATAGGCTACTTCATTCCAGCGCAGTTCATTGCGGAACTGGTCGAGCCGGGTCTCTTTGCCGATGCGTAAAAACTCAAGCCCGGCAATATCTGCGAAATCCTGCAAATGTTCAGCAGTAAGATTTTGACTGTAAGCGGTATGGTGTGCGCCACCGGCATAAATCCATGCAGCACATCCTGTCTTCATGTCCGGGTATGGCTTCCAAAGTACGCGTGCTACCGGGAGGTTTGGCAGATCATTCTGCGGCTCAACTGCTTCTACTTCGTTTATCAGCAGCCTGAAACGGTTACCCATATCAATTATCGAAGCGTTCAGTGCCTGTCCGCCGGCTACATTAAACACAAGGCGGGCAGGATCAGCTTTGCCGCCGATACCCAGCGGATGAACTTCGAGCGCCGGTTTGCCATTGGCTAAAGAACTATCAATTTCAAGCATGTGCGAACCTAAAACAAGGTTGTTTTCAGGATCAAAATGATAGGTATAATCTTCCATAAAAGCATTGCCGCCTTTAAGGCCGCTACCCATCACTTTAAATGCGCGTACCAGCGCGGCAGTCTTCCAGTCGCCTTCACCGGCAAAACCGAAGCCTGCTTCCATTAAGCGCTGTGCCGCTATGCCCGGTAGTTGTACCATGCCGTGCAGGTCTTCAAAAGTATCGGTAAAGCCTTTAAAGCCGCCTTTTTCTAAAAAGGTACGCAGGCCAATCTCAATTCTTGCGGCCTCGTAAACCGATGAATGCTTTTCCCCGCCTTTAAGCAGTGCGGCATCCATGGTGTAAGTGGCTTCATATTCATTAATCAGGGCGTCAATTTCCTGTTCGGTTACCGCATTTATTACGGCAACCAGGTCGCCAACACCATAAGTGTTAACAGCAAAGCCAAATTTCAGTTCAGCTTCTACCTTATCGCCTTCGGTAACGGCTACAAAACGCATATTGTCGCCAAAACGGGCAAATTTTGCACCCTGCCAGTCGTGCCAGCCTGCTGCGGCCCTGGTCCAGGCGTCAATTTGGGCCAACACTTCATTGTCTTGCCAGTGGCCTACAACCACCTTACGGTTTTTGCGCATGCGCGAAACAATAAAGCCGAACTCGCGGTCGCCGTGGGCGCTTTGGTTTAAATTCATGAAGTCCATGTCAATGGAGCTCCATGGAATATCCCTGTTAAATTGTGTGTGCAGATGAAGTAAAGGCTTTTGCAGGATATTTAAACCCCTGATCCACATTTTGGCAGGCGAGAAAGTATGCATCCAGGTAATAACGCCTATGCAATTTTCGGCGGCGTTTGCTTCCTGCATGGTGTTGTAAATTTCTTCTGTAGTTTTTACAACAGGCTTATATCCAACACTTACTGCAATTTGCCCGGAGCCATCAAGCCCCTTAGCTATTTGTTGCGAATGTGCTGCTACCTGTTTAAGTGTTTCCTCGCCATACAAGTGCTGACTTCCGGTGATAAACCAAACTTCAAATTTCTTCAGATCGATCATAAGTTTATATATATAGGTTATAATTCAGTTTGCCGGAGTAAGCCGTAGTAATGCTGCCCCGTGTTTATTAATTGTTTGTTTAAAAGTGTTTTGGTATGCACCGATATTTTGTTTCTGCCAAAGGTCCCTTACCAGTATTTTGCCCTTTAAGCCTAATGCGGCAAAATCAATACTTACATCCCGGTTATTTTCACCGATATTAAACAGACCAACATAAATATCCCTGCTGCCGGGTATGCGCGAATACCAAACCATGCTATCCTCATTTTTATATAACTGGCGAGGATCAGCGCCATGCTGGTTTACCGCAAGTACTTCATCGTTGGTAAATAGTTTTTGTTCTATTGCCCTGTTTTCGGGCAGGTTTCCGCCAATCATTAAAGGTGAGCGGTAAATACACCAGAAAGTTATATGAGTATATAATTCATCATCGGTAAACCTGCTGTAACGTTCGTTGCCCACCGGGCCGCGTTTTGACAGCTTGCCAATTTGCAGCATATCGCAGTCAGGCCAATGGCCGTTGCCGCCGGTTCCTTCCCAGCGTTTGGCATAATCAAACATGTGCAGTATTTCCTTCCAGTTATCCCAAAAATCATCGGCCATGCGCCACATATTGGCGTTTTGCTTTACATGCTCCGATTCGCTTACCGGAGTTTCGCCCGGCGAAATACTTAAAATCACCGGCCTGCCGCATTGTTCAATGGCTTTGCGGTAACCTTCAATTTCCTTTTTGTGATAGGGCCTTGCAATATCATCAACCTTAATAAAATCAACGCCCCATGATGCGTACAGCTTTAGCAGTGAATTCAGATAAGCTTGTGCGCCGGGTTTGTCCATATTTAATCCGTACATGTGATTCATCCAATCGCACTTTGACGACGTATCCGCAATCATATCTGCGGTAATCCCGTCGGCGCCCAATACCGGGGTTTTAGCCCAAACGGACTGGCGCGGAATACCCCGCATTACATGTATTCCGAATTTTAACCCAAGTTGATGAACATAAGCCGATAGCGGTTTAAACCCGTGCCCGCCAAATGCCGACGGGAATTTATCGGGCTGGGGCAACAGCCGCCCCCATTTATCCATGGTTAACCAGGGGACGAACGAACCATCCTGTAAGTTTTTTTGGAAAGGATTGCCAATATTGCTGCCCGGCGGATTATCATACGACCATAAAAAATCCACAACAACATATTCCCAGCCATGTGGCTTTAAATATTTAGCCAGATAAGCGGCATTGGCCTTTACCTCATCCTCGTGCACAGCTGACCCGAAACAATTATAGCTGTTCCAGCCCATAGGCGGGGCAGGTGTTGCTACAGTTTTTTGTGCGTAAACGTTTACACAAAATGCGCAGGCAAATATCAGCAGGTATCCAAATTTCATTTGTTGCAGGTTTGTTGTTAATTATTGCCCGTAGTATGATGACGGGCCGTGTTTACGTTCAAAATGCTTTTTTATCAATGATGATTTTAACCGTTGTACATCGGGGTTAATTTGCTCTGTTAAAAGCGCCATTTGGGCTACAGATTCTAAAACGGCGCTGTTATATACCGCTTTGTCAGCTGTTTTTCCCCAGGTAAACGGGGCGTGGTTTCCCACCAGTATCATTTCAATATCAGTATAGTTTAAACCTCTTTCGTTAAGGCAATTGATAATCTGGTGGCCGGTTTCATGTTCGTAATCGCCCTGTATCATTTCATCGCTCATCGGGGCGGCGCAGGGAACATCAGCAGTAAGATGATCTGCATGTGTGGTGCCATAAATAGGAATATCCCTTTGCGATTGCGCCCAGGCGGTTGCATAAGTGGAATGGGTATGCACAATCCCGTTTATTTTGTCCCAGTTTTTATAAAGTACGGCATGGGTTTTGGTATCTGATGACGGCCTTAAACTACCCTCAATTACATTTCCGTCAAAATCAACAATCACCATTTTTTCGGGCGAAAGTTCCTGATAGGGAACGCCGCTTGGTTTAATGGCAAAAACGCCCAGGTTTCTGTCGGCTGCGCTCACGTTGCCAAAGGTAAACAGCACCAGGCCCAGTTTTGGCAGTTGCATATTTGCTTCAAATGCTTCCTGCTTTATGTGTTGATAGTGGCTCATAATAAAATTGGATTGGTTTGTTATAAGTTAGTATTTGATTGAAGCCCGATTTGCCATGCCACAAATTTGCCGAGGCTGTTATATTGCTGGTAACGTTTTGCATAAACCTCCTTATATTGTTTATCAGGATAATATTCAACATCAAAGCCCCGGCCCATAGCGGCCATGGCATCTTCTACAGTTGGATAAATATCTGCAACAACCGCCGCAAACATGGCCGCGCCTAAAGCGCAGGTATGCTTAAATTGATGAATACGGATAGGCATTCCCAAAATATCGGCCATCATTTGCATCACAAACGGCGATTTTTTGGCTACCCCGCCAATACCTATTATCCCTTTAACAGGTATGCCTTCCTGTATAAAGCGGTCAACAATACTTTTTGCGCCAAAACAAGTAGCCTCGGCCAGCGAACGGAATATTTTCGGAGCGTCGCTGCCCAGGCTTAAACCGGTAATTGCGCCTTTCAGCGTCTGGTCCGCGTCAGGCGTGCGGCGGCCGTTAAACCAGTCGATCGCCAGTTCGTTATTAGCTTCTATTGGCAGCAATTGGGCCTGTCTGCTTAATTCAGGAATAATGCGTTCACTTATTTCGTTTCTTAAAGCTTCGGCGGTTTTTGCATCAATAATTGCCGAATCTTTAAGCAAATTGTTTAATGGCCACGAAAGCACATTTTTAAACCATGCATAAGTATCGCCAAATGCCGACTGGCCGGCTTCAAGGCCCATCATGCCCGGTATAACCGAACCGTTTACCTGTCCGCAGATACCTTTAACCAGTTTCCCCTGCATTTCGGCAGTTGGCGCCACTAAAATATCGCAGGTCGATGTTCCCATAACTTTGCTCAGGTGATAAGGCTCAATTTGTCCGCCTACTGCGCCCATGTGCGCGTCAAATGCGCCAACGCCAACGGCTACATCGGTTGATAACCCAAGCCGCTCTGCCCATTCTTTGCTTAAATAGCCCGCTTTTTGGTCGGAAGTATAGGTATCGGTAAATAATCGGGAAGTAAACCCTTTCAGCAATGGATCAAGCGACGAGAAAAATTCATCAGGCGGCAAACCGCCGAATTCTTCGGCCCAGAGTGCTTTGTGCCCTGCTGAACACCGGCCCCGCATTATATTTTCAGCCCCTTTGCCTCCGGTTAACAGGAACGGTATCCAGTCGCAATGTTCCACCCACGAGTAGCATGCTTTGCGTACCTGCTCATCGGCTCTTAATATATGTAACAATTTGGCCCAAAACCATTCGGAGGAATAGATACCGCCTACATATTTAAGGTAATTAATGTCAAACTTAGTGGCATGTTCATTTATCTGTGCTGCTTCCGGTATCGAAGTATGGTCTTTCCACAGGATAAACATAGCATTAGGATTTTTCTCAAAGCCAGGTGTTAATGCCAGCGGGACGCCATTTTTATCAACCGCCACTGGTGTTGACCCTGTTGTATCTACCGATAGTCCTCTAACCGCCCTGGCAATGCTTTCACCCCCGGCTTTTTCCAGGCAGTCTTTAATAGTTGCTTCCAATCCTTCTATATAATCAAGCGGGTGCTGCCTGAACTGGTTTTCGGCGGCGTTACAAAATAAGCCATCCTGCCATCTGGGATAATTAAATACCGATGAAGCTATTTCTTCGCCATTAAGCGCGTTGATTAATACAGAGCGAACGGAGTCGGAACCGTAGTCCACTCCAATCACAAATTGGTCCTTACTCATATCAGGTTTTATAATTCGTGTTAAAACAACACTTATTTTTTCTAAAAAGCAAATTATATGTAAAAAACATTTAAAAGTTTTCAGAAACTATTTAAAAACACTAAAGATGGAGCGTGTCCGGATTTGGGATAAAATTCAGAAATGCCTGAAATTTAGCATAATAGTTCTGCATGTTAAGTTGATAGTAATATGCCCCGCGTTTCGAACCGGCTTTATCTTTTTCTGTTAATTTTATTAATAAACCAGTCGCCAAAACTCTTTTACTGAAATTCCTTTTGTCAATAGTAGTATTAAAAACACTCTCGTAAAGTGTTTGCAGTTGCGGTATAGTAAATTTGGTCGGTAACAGTTCAAATAAAATCGGATGCAGGGCTGCCTTATAACGGATACGTCTTTTAGCAGCCTCTACCATTTCCTGATGATCAAAAACCAGCTTTGGAATACGTTTTAAAGGGAACCATTCGGCATGGTAGTCATTACTTAACTGTGTTTCATATTTATTTATGTCTATCAGGGCAAAGTAAGCCACAGAAGCAGTCCTTTCAATAGGATCACGGCTGGTATCGCCAAAAGTATGCAATTGTTCAAGATAAACCCCGTCTAAACCAGTTAGTTGCTTTAATATGCGGTTTGCAGCCTGGTCGATACTTTCACTCGGCCGCACAAAGCCTCCCATCAGGCTCCAGTTGCCTTTTTCGGGTTGAAAGCCTCTTTTTATCAATAGGATCTTTAGGGACTCACCGTCAAAACCAAAAATTATACAGTCAACCGCTAATAACACGCGGGTTTGTTTTGAATATTTTTGCATTCCTAAAAGATTATGGTATATAAATGGTCGGCAAATATAATTTTTTTATTGCCTGATTTTTTTTAATAAATTTATTTAAGTGTTTTTTTCACAATTAAAAAAAATATTCTACCTTAGTTTTTAATTAGCCCTGGCAGAGCCTGGACGATATATAAACCAAATAACCAAATTATTAATTTTTTAAGGATGCCTGACCGTGTAATTGACGGTCGCGTTGACTTATTGAAACCTGATTTTTATAATATATATGAGAACAATTTCTACAAGCTTATTTTTTGCGTCTGCCTGGGGAGCGCTGTTTTGTCTTGGTTGTCAGTCTCCAACTCAAAAAAACGTGGCTGCTTCTGATTCCACAACTGTACAACCGGCAAAATTGCCTGATGCGCAAAATTTTAAAGAAAATATACAAGGGAAACAAACTGGTCTTTTCATATTAAAGAACAGTAATAATTTCCAGGTGGCTATTACTAATTACGGCGGAAGGATTGTAAGTATGTTAGCGCCTGATAAAAATGGGAAACTGGTTGACGTGGTATTAGGCTACGATGATGTAAAAACCTATCAAAAACCAAAAGAACCTTTTTTCGGGGCTTTAATAGGCCGTTATGGCAACCGCATAGCCAAAGGTAAATTTTCGCTTGACGGAAAGGCATATCAGCTTGATGTAAATGACGGCGTAAATACATTACATGGCGGTTTTAACGGTTTTTACTCCAAAGTTTGGGATGCTAAACAATTATCGCCGCAAAGCCTGGAGCTTTCCTATCTTTCAAAAGATCAGGAAGGTGGTTACCCTGGTAATCTTGCAGTTAAAGTTACTTATACCTTAACAGATGATAATGCCATTAAAATAGATTATACGGCTACCACTGATAAGGCAACCATAGTAAACCTTACCAATCATGCCTATTTTAACTTAAACGGTGCGGGTGATTCAACCATTACCGACCATTCATTACAGATTGATGCAACGTACTTTACCCCCATTGATACTACCCTGATCCCGACAGGAAAGTTACAGCCGGTTAAAGGCACCCCTTTTGATTTTTCCGCCGCCAAAGCAATCGGCGCCGATATTAATCAGCAAAATGACCAGCTTAAAAACGGGAAAGGCTACGATCATAACTTTGTGCTGAATAAAAATAACGGAAGTAAGCCTGCAGCCACTGTTTTTAGTAAAAAAACGGGCATTACCATGGAGGTTTATACTACCGAACCAGGCCTGCAATTTTATAGCGGTAATTTTTTAACCGGTAAAGATCATGATGGCAAGGGTAAAGCTGCATACGGCTACCGCTCGGCATTTTGCCTCGAAACACAGCATTTTCCCGATTCGCCAAATGAGGCTTCGTTTCCCTCAACTGTTTTAAGACCCGGGGAAACATACCATACCTCAACAACCTATAAGTTTTTAAATATAAAACGCTGAAAAACTGATAACTGAATTTATATCCGTTGATTTTATTTTGTAAAGATTGATGATGATGGAATCCGAAGTGAAAGATTTATTAAGTGAGATTGCCTCAAATAGCAGCCGGGCATCCTTCAAAAGGCTGTATTTGTTATACTATAATAAGTTATTTAGCCTGGCCAGGTCACTGGTGAAATCTGATGAAGCTGCAGAGGAGATTACCGATGACGTATTTTTAAACCTCTGGATGCAGCGGGCCACGCTGACAATGATCAATAACTTTACTTATTATTGTTATACAGCTGTAAAAAACAAATCGCTGTCTTACATTTCAAGGCCGTAGGTTAAAAACATTGATATAGCTGATAATCCTCAGGGGCCTTCATGCAGATATACTTGATGAACACTATTACCGCTCGCCCGACTGGTTTTTACAGAATGTAAAGCGCTATGATAATTACGACCGCAAGGGCCCTAAAATTTTCGCTGGTGAATATGCAGCGCAAAGTGTAGCTACCGTTAGTCCACAGAATAGAAATAACTGGCAATGCGCCATGTCCGAAGCCGCTTTTATGACCGGTTTGGAACGTAACGCCGATGTGGTAAATATGGCGTCGTATGCCCCCTTATTTGCCCACGTTGAAGGCTGGCAATGGCCCCCCGACCTGGATCTGGTTTAATAACCTGCGTTCGTATGGTACGCCTGATTATTATGTGCAGCAGCTGTTTTCTCTAAATAAGGGAACAGATGTAGTACCAGTTACACTAAATAAAGAAGCCGTAACCGGACAGGATGGTTGTTTTGCAACGGCGGCTTTAGATAAAAATACAAATGAGCTGATCATTAAAATTGTTAATACAGGAAAAGATGAACAAAAAGCGGATTTTTCGGTAAATGGTGTAAATGCAGCTGCTAACGGCGAGTTAACTACACTACAAAGCGATGATCTGAATAGCGTTAATTCATTGGATGCACCTTTGGCGGTTAGTCCCGTAAAGAGTGCGGTAACAGTTAAGGATAACCATATAAAATTGACCCTTAAACCTTATTCGTTTAATGTGATACGTGTAAAAATGGATAAATAGCCTTTAACGGGACTGATTATTTGATCTTCCACGGTTACGATGCCGGTGACAATGGAATTTCCAAACTAAGGATAGAGAAACTGGAATGGCACGAAGGATGGCCTGAGGTTATTTTGAAAACTCCGAAAAAGCAAATAACTTCTCCTGCTTACTATTAAAGACGATACTATTCCTGCAATATTTTTTAAAAATTAACATAATAATTCTTCAAAACGGAATTTTAGCTTTACTTTGTGTCCGAAATACACAACCCGATAAAGCTGACTATCGGGTTGTTAAACCACCAAATCCATTACTCAACATCATCATGAAAACTAAATTTTCAAGGTATTTATTATGCGGCGTATTTATGGCCGCCACATTTACTGCTGTGAATGCCCAATCTAAAAAAAAACAATCCATTGATTCAAAAATCTCATCGCTCATCAAAAAACTTACGCTGGAAGAAAAAATATCCCTGCTGCATGCCAACGGCATATTTTCTGCCGGGGGGGTTAAGCGTTTGGGTATTCCCGCAATAATGACGGACGACGGCCCTTTGGGTGTACGTGAGGATGTTAAGGAAGGATGGGGCCCGGCAAACCTGACTACCGACTCCGCTACTTTTTTCCCTAACGGATCGGCTTTGGCAGCTACCTGGAACCCCGGACTTGCCTATCGCTACGGGCATGATATGGGTGAAGAAGCACGTGCGCGCGGTAAAAATGTAATGCTCGCCCCTGCATTTAATATTGCCCGCATGCCGCTTTGCGGACGTACTTATGAATATTACTCGGAAGATCCTTTTTTGAATGCCCGTTTGGCTGTACAATCTGTAAAAGGTATCCAAAGCCAGCATGTGGCGGCTTGCGTAAAGCATTTCGCGGTAAACAATCAGGAAGTAGAACGCGGGCGTGTTAATGTGGAGGTAGATGAACGCGCTTTGCGTGAAATATACCTGCCTGCTTTTAAGGCAGGCATAACCGAAGGCAATGCATGGACTATCATGTCGGCTTACAACAAACTACGGGGCGTATATTGTTCCGAAAATGATTATCTGCTGAACAAGATTTTAAAAGACGAATGGAACTTTAAAGGCGCTGTAATAAGCGACTGGGGCGGAACACACAGTACAGTCAACGCTGCAAATAATGGCCTCGACCTTGAAATGGGCTCAAACCCGCCTTACAAAACGTATTACTTTGCCGACAAACTGCTTGATTCAGTAAAAGCGGGTAAGGTTAGTATAAAAGTGATTGATGAGAAAGTACACCGCATACTTTGGGTGCTGTACCATACCGGCATGAGCGCCAACCTGCCAAAAGGCGCTATCAATACGCCTGCACACAGCAAAACTGCTTATGATATCGCATCAGAATCAATTGTACTGCTAAAAAACGACCAGCATTTGCTGCCTTTAAATACTTCGGCTATAAAAAGCATAGCGGTAATTGGCGATAACGCTACACGCACTTTTCATTTGGGTGGATTTGGCGCCGGTGTTAAAGCAAGGTATGAGGTAACCGCATTAGCAGGTTTACAAAACAGGTTGGGGAAAACGGTAAATATTAAATTTTCGCAGGGTTATTCGGGGGCTTACAAATCATCCGGTTCATTTGTAAACGATGAAACCAAAGGCGCAGACCCGGCTCTGGTTGAGCAGGCAGTTGCCGTTGCTAAAAGCTGCGATATGGCGATCCTGTTTATTGGCGGCAACCGTGATTATGAAAGCGAAAGCCGCGACCGCAAAGACCTTAGCCTGCCTTTTGGCGAACAAACATTGGTTGATGCTGTTACCGCTGTTAATCCGAATACCATTGTAGTGGTTGTGGGCGGAGCGCCATACAATATCAGCCAGATCAAAAAAAGCAACCATACCATAGTATGGTCATGGTATAATGGCTCTGAAAATGGTAATGCACTTGCCGATGTTTTGACCGGCAAAATAAACCCATCCGGTAAATTGCCTTTCACTTTCCCGGCTGACCTGAAAGATTCCCCGGCATTTGCTTTAAACGCCTATCCGGGCGATAATTTACAGGTTGACTATAAAGAAGGCATCCTTGTTGGTTACCGCTGGTTCGACACTAAAAAAATAGAACCACTTTATTGCTTTGGATATGGCCTGTCGTACACCAGTTATAAATATTCAGATTTTCAAACCAATAAAAAAAGCTATAAACCTTCGGAATATATTGTTGCAACTTTAAAAGTAAAGAATACCGGAAAATATGCCGGAAAAGAAACCGTTCAGTTGTACGTAAGCAAAATCGGTTCAGTTGTTGAACGCGCCGATAAAGAACTAAAGGCTTTTAAAAAGATTGATATAGCCGTTGGCGAAACTGCAACTGTTACCCTAACCATCCCGGTAAAAGACCTTGCTTATTATGATGTTAAAACCAGCAAATGGATTGTTGAACCCGGTAAATACAAGTTGCTTGCCGGTACCTCATCAAGGGATATTGAGCAAAGCAGCGCTATTGAAGTGGTGGATTGATGTGAGGATGTGCAGATTTCAGATGTGCAGATATGAGAATGTCAAACATTTGCACATCTGAAATCCGCACATCTGCACATCTGAAATCTGCACATCCGCACATCTGCACATCAAAATTCTTTTTCCATTTCAGCCCTGTACTCACCGCGCCTTGCGGCGTTATCCAAACAGGCTCTTTTATAAAGCATTTTTTGAGCTGCTTCTATATTTTCATCCTTACCTTTCCATAGTTCGAGGGCTGGCTGCTGAATGGCCCTGGCAAAGGAGAATGTCAGTGCCCATGGTAATTTGTCTTTATACTTAACATGCATGGCGTTTAAATGCGCGGCTGCCATTTCGGGAGATTGCCCGCCGGATAAAAAAGCAATGCCAGGAACTGCGGCAGGCACCGTTTGCAGCAGGCAGGTTACCGTAGCCTCGGCAACCGTATCAATATCTGCCTGTCTCGAACTGCTCAGACCGGGTAATACCATGTTAGGTTTTAAAATTAAAGCCTGCAGGTTTACATTCAGGGCAAATAACTCGTCAAAAAGCACGTGCTGTACCCTTTCCGTAACATCGAAGCATTTTTTAAGATTGTGCGGACCATCCATCAGCACTTCGGGTTCGACAACCGGCACAATGCCTGCTTCCTGACATACCGCTGCGTAACGTGCCAGTGCATGCATATTGGCCTCGATACATCCCATTGAAGGATGGACAGTACTGATGGAAATTACCGCCCTCCACTTTGCAAACCTTGCACCCAAAGCGTAATATTTAGCCAAACGCTGCTGTAAACCATCCAGGCCCACCGTAATTTTTTCACCGTGAAAGCCTGCCAGATTGGTAGTGCCTTCATCAACCTTTATACCGGGTATTATGCCTGCCTGCTTTAATATATCAACAAACAGTACACCGTCCTTAGTAGCCTGGTATATGGTCTCATCGTACAAAATAGCGCCGCTGATGCATTTGCCCAAACCGGGTGTCGTCACAATTAATTCGCGGTACGCCCTGTGGTATTCAATGGTTTGCGGGATGCCTGCCTCTTCAAACCGCCTGTTGCACGTTGCGGTACTTTCGTCCATTGCAAGCAAACCTTTATCACCGGCTAACAGCGTGTTTACTGTTTTGATAAGTTCTTTTGTATTCATTGCTTTTGCTTCCTTAAAGGGGGATCGGGATACATCCTGCCCGTGATTTCAGTTAACAGTTTTCAATTTAACAAGTTTAATCAATAGTTATTATTTAATTAAGAATTTTAGAATATAATCTTTAATTAATTCAATGGGTAAGGCAAAGTTAGTGAAATTGGTTGATCCCGATAGCTATCGGGAGGTTAGGAGAGGCAAAACGCGTTTAGGGCGTGACAAAAAAATAAATCGCGAAGGCAAAACACATTTAGGGTGTGATAAAAATTTGATTTCTGAAGGCTAAATGCGTTTAGGGCGTGATAATTTCGATCAATTTGAAGGCTAAACGCATTTAGGGCGTGATAAAAATCGGTAATTTGAAGGCTAAATGCGTTTAGCCTATGGCAAAAAATCGGACTTTAATTTTGTTAACCTATTGTATATAAAGCCTATACAAGATAGGCTCAAAGAAATTGGAAAATTTACCCGAAAAAAAGGGGCCTGGCGCGTGTTTTTTATTTCTGTCTGTAAAATTTGCCTGGCCGATTTTATAAAGTAAATATACGAAATTTGGCAGGGATTTGCAAGCGGGTGTTGGGCTGAATAATCATTTGTTTACTACTGTCACTGCTGCCGCTTGTGGCCCGCACGCTAAGTAAACGCAATGCGCTACCGTCATTGCATTTATCCCGCTGTTTTAGGGTTTTACATCTTAATCAGTAACACTTTAACCATTTCCCCGCATATCGGCTGCAAGCATGCGGGCCACAAGCGGGGACGCTTGCGGCAGCTAAAAAGAAAATTGCTTGTGGTGGCAGGGACAGCTTATCTGAACCATGATTTTCCTGATTAAAATATTGCAGGATTTAAAAAACTTTATAAGCATCATGGACATCCTATAATCCTACAAATCATGGTTCAGACAAAAGCATAGCTATTCCCCCCTGTGACACCCAAAAACAGACGGACAGCTTGTCTGAACCATGATTTTCCTGATTAAAGGATTACAGGATTATTTGAAAACTCTCAATTTATCTGACGGGTATTTGGCTTCAAAAATAATTGCGCCTTGTGAAATTTTGATGATACCATTTTATAAATCAGGTGAAAAGCTGAACCGCAGCCCCCATGGGGTAACCCCGGGTTGATTCAGGTAATTAAAGCGGTGGATGACATCTACCCGTAAAACCTTAAATATGTTGCTTATCCCTGCGCCGGCTTCAACATAAGGGGTATTTCCAAGTATATAGGTGGCCGGTGCTCCGTTGGCATAAGTGGGGAACTTATAAAGATTGGTATGGATAGACGGGTTATTTTGATCCCGGAGGCCGCCATACAAAATTTTGAATGAAAGGATTTCGCGCAGTTTAAGACTTTCGATCAGCGGAATCTTATTCAGGAAAAAACCACCGAAATAATGCGTTACATTGAGGCCTGCATAATGATCACTTACAAATTCAAGGAAGTTCATCATGTTATAGCCATTGCTGTCATACACATAAGTTTGGTTGGCAGGCAAAATGGCCAGCAATGGAAACGGGACCTGCCCTAATACGGCCCCTCCCAGTAGCGTTACATCTGTATATCCCAATTGCGACAGGTAAAAACGTTTATAAATCTTAGCGCTTAAATTCAAATAATTGTATTCCCCGTTAACAAGGCCTTTAACACCATAATTAATACCCATTGTAAAAATCGGATATTTACTTGGTATGGTAAACCGGTGAACTGTGCCCTCTAAAAACTTCTCGTTTGGTGCGTAACGCAGCAAAAGGTTTACTTCGGTGGTTGTTAGCCGGCTTACCGGGTGATTGTTTAACGGATCAGTCGCCTGGTAAACAAGCGTTCCGGCAGGTTGCTGCTGCCAGTTTTTAAATTCAATATTATAGGAGAAATGATTTTGAAAATCCCTTACGTAGTTCAATTTAAAAATCCTGTTGTACAGCCACAGGTCACTTTTATTTCGTGTGAATGATTCCAGTAAACTTTGTCCTTTATCAATCAGAAAATTTTGACCCGGAATATCGGTATCATACTGGTAGCTGACTTTTAAATAATTATTCGGGAACAGGTAAGGTGCCTGCTGGTTGAAAGAAAAGGCGCTGCTCAGGTAATATTTAACGCGCTGGTCTTTGAAACCATAAGCGGTATAACCCTCTAAATAGATAGATTTATTAAATTCAGGAGTGGTTCTGCCGCCAACGCTAAAACGGGTCCCTTCTACAGTATTGAAAGAATACAAGGCGTCAAATGGCCCCAGTTGTACAGGCCCCAGGTCTCCGTATGAACCAATTACAAGCTTGGCTATCCACATGGCCCTTTTAAAGGAAGGTATAGTTTCAAGGCTATCGATATTGGAATACACTTTCGCCTGTGCGCCGGCCAGCGTGTCGGTGCGGTGTTTGGCCCAAAAGGCCGGTCCAATTTTACCTGTATCCGGTGCTGTTTGCGAACTGCTGCCATCGTAAAATGGCGATGGAAGGGCAGTATTCAATTTGTAATTATTAAAAAACACTGTACGCTCACCGGCAAAACCAGCGCCTTTGTCCTTAAACAATCCAAAATCTGCCTTTAAATCACTTTTTACAAGGAAATACCGCGCACCGGCCTGGGGTTCAAAATCCAGGTGTATATGAACTGAACGCAGAAAATTCAGGTTAATGTGCTTGTCGATATTCAGGTCCGCACCTTTCACAGCATAATGCCCATCCATGGTGACCAGTAATTTGCCTTCAAAAAGCAGGTCGCCCCGGTTCCGGGGCACGAAACTTAATTCTATAAGCTTTTGATTGCCGGATTGAATGGTATCGGTGATAAAAAATTTATAAAACGCAGGGGAATGATCGGCAATAGGGCTTAAAAATTGATTGGTAAGGATAAAGATATTGTTTGAATAAATATCCACCTGGCCATAAAGGCGGTTCAGGTAGGTGTCGAGCCCTTTTGAATCTATAAAACTATTGAAATCAACTTCTTTGTGCTCATGCTGCACCGTGATGGCTTTTTCAGGGTTCTTTCTGTAAAAATATTGGGAAAGTTTTTCACTCATATACACCGGCAGCGCGGGCTGTTTTTTACCGTCGGCCACCTGGCTGGTATCTAATAAAAACCGGTATTTCGCAAAAAATTTACCATTAAGGAATTTGGGAGAAAGGTCAACGAGTGAAAACGCGATCCTTTCGTACTGATCATACTGAAGATAATCTGCATCTTCCATTTTATTTTCACT
This sequence comes from Mucilaginibacter sp. UBA5151, assembly GCA_002413785.1. GTDB lineage: Bacteria > Bacteroidota > Bacteroidia > Sphingobacteriales > Sphingobacteriaceae > Mucilaginibacter. Next base: position 22,118 of record DHXR01000051.1, on the reverse strand, counting down.
TTTATGATCAATAACCTGTTGAATTAACTCAACCGCCGGATTGCCTTTATTCCTGTAGCGTTGTTTTCTGGCCGATTTAATTACTACCTCCTTCAGCTGTGTCTGGCTGCTTTCTAATTTTACATTAAGCACCTGGTCGCGACCGGGGGTAATGGGTTTTAATAGTGACTTATAACCCATAAAAATAAATTTCACCTGCCTGAATGACCCTTGTGCTGTTAATGTATAATAACCATGCTCATCAGAACGGGTCCCGAAATTACTGCCCGTAAAACCGACCCCGATATATGCAAGCGGCTTTCCTGAAACAGCATCGGTTATTATACCATGCACTCCGGTACTTTGCTGCGTTGAATCTTTTTTAATGCTGTCTGCTTTAACTCTTATAGTATCTGTCTTTTTAACGAGGGTATCTTTTTGCTGGGAAAAGCAAAGCAACGGCATAAATAAAAACATGCCGAAAAAATAGCGCATCATCATTTTAATATATCCGGGCTTTAAAGTTTTGCACATGCGCTAAAATGGTTTCTGACAAATCAAACCCCTACCGGGTAATTTTCGATTTTGTATAAAATATAAAATGTTTTTTGAAAGCTTTTGCTTATTAAAGATTAGTTAGTGCTTAAAAGCAACCGGATCTTCTGTTTAAGCCCGAAGTTGTCAGCGATTGCATTTATCGTGGGTCGGCAGCTTATATACTGCCGGTTTTTTTATTATCATATCATTTAGAGGTAGTTCTATTGATGCTTTTGCTGATTTCTTTCTTAATCATTTCTCCCTATTTGGAACATCGTTTACTTCCTTATGTTTGTCCTTACATACGTTTAATCTTTTTTTGACAAACAACCGGGATAAACCGTTGCACAGATGTTAGCGAAAGACAGACTACGGATCAGGCCATCGCAAAGCCACAATAGTAAAAAAAAATTCTGTAGTCAGCATGAAATTCACGCAGCCGCAAAGGTATAATGTAAAATTTAATATTTTCCGGCATTCAATTATTTATCCTGGTCAATTAAAACACTTCGCCCAGGTTTACAAAAAAAAACCGCGAACCGCCGGTGCCTACGCCGTAGTCAATACACTACCGCCGCAAGCTTCCCCGCTTGTGACCCGCATCTCAGGTAAACGCATTGCACTGCCGTCCTTGCATTTATCGCATGTCTTAGGTTTTTTATGTCTTAATCAGTGATCACCTTATCCATCGGCTGGCATTTCGGCTATAAGCATGCTGGCCACAAGCGAGGACGCTTGCGGTAGCCAAATTGCTTGCGGTAGCCGGGAATCAACGATCAGCCTGGCGGATGTGCCGGAACCCGTATTTTGTATCCTTGCGGCTAAAGGGCCCTGCTGGGAAAATGCCGTAAAGAAACTTAAAACGGCGGCTATGCAAAGTAAATATTTACGTGTCTTCAACTATATCCGCAATTAATCTGATGGCTAAATTATTTATTTACCCGTAATCCAGTATGACTTTTATTTTATCAAATAGTTTAATTGGTAATACCAAACTTTAATTTTGATAAGCCCGTTAACCGAATGGTGAATGCAAAGGAAACCCTAAAAAAGTCAAATTATTATCTCCTTTTTACGTCATTGATGAATGTTTCAGCATTGTTACACCCCGGCGCCATACCCTGAAGTTTTTTAAAAGGCACTTAACATTAACGTGAGTTCGATGTAAGAAAAATCTTTGCCCCATCGGGGCTACCGCTTTGTAGCACATTATTCAAACGTTATTTTTGCCACGTCAGTGGCTACCCAATTCGCGAAGGGTAGCCACTGACGTGGCAATTGTCCTTGTTATTTGGTTTCTACAAAGCGGTAGCCCCGATGGGGCAAATTGCAATGATATCCAATTCTTATATCGAACTCACGTTAACATTAATCACATTTTGCGTAAAAAAAGCGTCCCGTATCTCACCCCGGAACGCCCTGTTATGAATTAAAAATCCAATAACAATCAACTAAATCCAGATCAATTTCTCACATTAATCTTTTCCCATGTCCCTGAAGAAACTACAAGGTCTTTATTCTGTTGTAAGAGGTTGAAAAGGTTACAGAGGTTGTAATAGTTTAAATTCACAACACTTACAACCTTTTAAACCACTCAAAACCAAGCAACTACTGGTCAAATTCGCCATTTGCCCTTAATTCAACCTCTTCACTTACAATAGCAGCAGGTATCGATCCTACACCAAAATCAGTACGGTTTATTGTGCCGGTAACTTTAAAACCCGCCACCGGTTTATGGGTCATCATACTATTGCCCACACCATTGAAAACCAGGTCCAAAGTAACTGATTTTGTTACGCCATGCAGGGTTAAGTTTCCGGTCAGTTTATATTTTTTTCCATCGGTTTTACTGATCGATGTGCTTTTAAAAGTGATCAGCGGGTATTTTGCAACATCGAAAAAGTGATCTCCTTTTACATCCTTATCGCGCATTTCATTGTCTGTACTAACTGAAGCGGCATCAATTGTTATCCCGAAAACGGCATCGCTGAGATCATCTTTTGAAGAAGTTAACGTCGCATCAAATTTTTTGAAATTGCCGTCCACATCAGATAGCATCATGTGTGTTACGGTGAACCCGATTTTGGCATGCGCTTTATCAACGTTCCATTTCGTTTGGGCAAATAAGGCAGTGCTTGCTAATAAAACTGCCGCTAATAATGTGATCTTTTTCATGTTCTGTTTTTTGGTTAAAATATATTGAATTTGAAATTTGTTTGAATGGCATCAACCTAATCGCCCATCGGTCCACCACCCGGAGGGCCTCCCATCGGTCCGCCACCGGGAGGAGGGCCAAAACCACGTCCCGGACCGCGTTCAGGTGCTTTACCCGCCATTTTCGAGAAACGGTAGGTAAAAGTTAGCAGGTAATAACGCCCCAACCGGTTATAGTTACTTTGTGAAGTATAACTGCTTGTTTGTGTGCTCGAATAACCGGTGTTCTGGTTAAATACGTCGAGCACGGAAAAACGCAGGGTAGCCATGTTGCCTTTTAAAAACCTGCGCTCTAAGTAAGTGTTAAACACATTCGGGTTTTTTGCACCGGCGTAACCGTAATAAAATGTTTTTGAGTAATCGTAACTATAGGTCCAATCCTTAAAAAAATAGTTTTTGCCATTAAGGCCAACTATCCAGATTCTGAAGTTGTCCTGTATGCCCGATTGGTGTATAGAGTTTTGTGACGAATTGATGCGGTAGGTAGTGTTAGCCTCTGCATCAACTACGTCGGTTATATCAAGCCTGAACCGGATACCCTGTGAGGCAGTCAATGTTTTGGCGATATTCTTTTCGGTGGTTTCCTCAAAGGTAGCAGGCGCAATATCTGTAATGTAAGAGATATTGTTACTGTAAGAGAAATTGCCCACAAGGAATAAATTATATTTTCTCTTCTCCCAGGGTTTATTGAATACAAAAAAAGCAGACGTTGAATAGTACCCGTTAGCGTTCGCATAACTGGTACCCGTAGTTTTTGACAAATGGGTATTTGGCGTGTAATTGTCCGGGTAATAAATCGTGTTGCTGGCAATATAATTATCCGCCTGTATAAGGGAGAAATTGCTGAAAAATACGTTGCCCGATTCAAAATTAAAATGATTGTACTTTAATGACAAGGTGTTATTATACTGTGGGTTTAGGTTAGGGTTACCTATTACCGGGTATAATGCGTTGCTCAGATCAGGTACTGGCTGCAACTGTGTATAGGAAGGCATTACACTGCTGCCGCTAAAGTTTGCGCTGAATGATTGTGTACGCGAGAAATTATAAATAAAATGCGCGTTTGGCGAAAAATTAAAACTTGTCACCTTTGTTGGCGCTATATTTAGCGAGCTGCCGTCTAATTCAGACGGTTGTGCCGTAACCCCTAAAACGTAGTTGTATTTCTTTTCAACAAAGCGGTAATTAAGCCCGAAACGATTGGTTATAAAGGTGTAGTTATAATCATTGCTTAGCAGAGGATATTGGTTTAGCTGGCCTGCATTGCTTAGGGTATCTGTTTCTTTATCGGATGTGGTGTAGCTATGCTTGTAATTGTAATTCACCTCAACGTACGAACGCTTTCCGATGGGCTCTATGTAGGAAATATATGTTCCCAGGGTATCTGTATTGGCATTAGTAGTGATAAACTGGTTGGCCGGAACAGTTGGCGCAGTTGTAATTTTAGTATAGGTATTATCCGGGTTCTGATACTGGTCATTTGTCGATCTGCCCACGCCTGAATTTATACTGAAGTTTCGCCCATGACCGTTGAACCTGTGGTTGTACAAAACATTTATCCCGTAAGCAGGGGATGATGAATGGCTTAAAATAGCTGTATTGTATGCCAAAGCCGTAGTATCCGCAACCATTTGATTAAAAGTTTCGGCTTGCGTTGAATGAACACCTGCAAACGAATAGGATGGACTGATCTTGAAATAATCCAGCGTATCCGGGCGATATTCCATATTGAAAGTAAACCGCTGGTTTATCTTATTGTCCGTTTCGTTATTGGCAGAGCTTGTTTTGTTTTTTCCGATTAATAGAATGTTATTTTGTATTGTACTGCTGATGGTATTTACAGTATTATCCGAAAAACTGTAGCTGCCATAAACGGTTATCTTTTTTCCCCACGAGTCGCGATAATTTAACCCTATGGAACGGGCAGTGGTAATGCCATTTTGAACGTTGTTACCTCCCGGAGGGCCACCCCCTCCCCTGCCGCCACCACCACCGGGGCCGCCAAAATTAAACAGGTTTGTATTGGTATTATTTAGGTTACTTAGCACAGCTATCTGCCGGTTGCCTTCAAAATTAAATAAATTGAACTGGCCCAGGTAACGGCTCTGGTCTTTGTTGCCATCAATTTGAGGTATAGCATCCTGACCGCCGCCTGCGCTGGCCTGGCCAAAATAGCCATGGTTACGGCTTGCCTTTATATTTATATTTAAAATGGTTTCGGGTTCCCCTGTTTTTATTCCCGTAAGGTTGGCCTGGTCGCCATAATCGTTTACAAACTGCATATTCTGAACAGCATCAGCAGGCATATTCTGTGTTGCCGTTTTTAAATCGCCGCCAAAAAAGTCCTTTCCATTTACCCTTACCTTGGTTACGCTTTTTCCCTGGAAGGTTACGTTGCCCTGGGCGTCCACATCGGCGCCGGGCACTTTCTTTATCATATCTTCAACCGGCGCACCATCCCTAACCGGGTAAGCGGCCGCATTGAATTCAACGGTATCTTCTTTTATCTTTACCGGTAATACATCCCTGATAACAACCACCCCTAACATGGTGGTTGAAGTCTTTAAAATTATTGGCCGCAAAAAAACCGGGTTATTGGTGTTATCCATAGCAAAATGGCGTCTGATCGGCTGAAAGCCTATGGATTGTATTACCAAACTGAACTGAGTAACTTTTATTGAGGGAAATGTAAATGCTCCCTTTGAATCGGTTACAGTTGTACTGCTATCCTTTCCCATTAAAATTTTGACAGTTGAACCGGGCAGGCTTTGTTTGGTTGAGTCTATCACTGTTCCATGCACATCCCTGCCGGTTTGGGCGTAACCGCTTACGCTTATCAGAAAGGTAAAGGCTATAAAAAAATATAAAAATTTCATCTCTGTTTTTGTTAGACGGTACAAATCAATCCTAAAGTTTGATGTTAAAAAAACGGAATAGACAGAGACCCTGAAAAAGTAGATTAAAGCAGTTTTTTAGCCTACAAAAGCATGGTTTTAAACCGGGACTATAAAATGCAGATTTTAGCGGTGAAAATAACCCCTCTGTCGGTAAATTGCACCTGCTGATAGATTTCGATTGTCTTTGTTCCAATTACATTTGTAATATTGCTGTTATATTGCTGGTGATTAGTTGATTGGGTTGATTGGGTTGATTGGGTTGAATAAGTTTAAAAGTTGCGGGATTTTTTAACCAAATTAGCCTTTTGCTTGATCAGCCAACTTAATTAACCACTCACTCAATCAACTTAATCAACTAAAAACAATGACATGATCATTCCAAAATCAAAAAGTAAGCTGGTTACCATAGTGATCCATATATTGATATGGGGAGTATTTGGTATGATCTATTTTTTTCAACCCATAACGTGGAATGTTGCTGTACCCTACCAATTATGGATAAAGCAAAGTATTGTTTTAGGATTACTGATTGTTGCATTTTATCTGAATTCATTTGTGCTGGTACCCAGGTTTCTGTTAAAAAACAGCACTACTATTTATTTTATGATCATTGTTTGTATTACTGCAACTATCGTATTGTTAAATATCTATGTCGATGGGTGGCTTAAACTGCCCCAGTTAATGGATGCAGCTTTTCACAGGCATGGCCCGCCGAAACATCGTACGGGCAGAAATCATGATTTTGATTTCTATATGATCGCACAAATCGCCCTTGTTTTAGGTGTAAGCACGAGTGCGACAGCCATACAAAAGTGGCAGTTTGATAAGCAGAAGCACCAGGAAATGGAGCAGGATAAGATCAGCTCAGAATTATCATTCCTTAAAGCGCAGATAAACCCGCATTTCTTTTTTAATACGCTGAACAATATTTATGCGCTTACCCTGGTCAACGCAGATACCTCACGTAAAGCTATCCACCAGTTATCAAGAATGATGCGTTATGTGTTATACGATACCCAAAACAGTACCACGCAATTAAGCCAGGAAATTGCATTTATAAAAGATTATATCAGTTTGATGCAACTACGCTTGACTGAGGTGGTCAAAATCGATTTTTCATCACCGGCTGCCCTTAAAGATATGGCCATAGCGCCGATGATATTTTTACCCTTTGTAGAAAATGCTTTTAAACACGGCGTAAGCGCCACGCAGCCCAGTCATATCACTATTGCAGTTGAACAAAAGAACACAGCGGTTGAATTAATAGTTGTAAACACCATAATTAAGGAACAAAGTAATAACTTAGAGGAAGGACGCGGCATTGGGCTAAACAATACCAGGCGCAGGCTTGATCTGTTATACCCCGGCAAGCATACGTTGCTCATTGATGAAAACACCGCCGGAAACATTTATTCAGTTCACCTAACGCTCAATCTGTCATGATATTAAATTGTATAGCTGTTGATGATGAACCTTTAGCCCTCGGGCTGGTAAGTTCCTTTATCGGACAAACTCCATTCCTGAAACTCGTTGGCCGTTTTTCGAGCGCAGTAGAGGCATTAAGGGCTATACATGCCCAAAAGATTGACATCGTTTTTCTGGACATTCAAATGCCCGATCTGAATGGAATTGAACTGGCACGCGTGCTTGATAACAGCAAAAGCAATAAGCCGCGTATTATTTTCACTACCGCGTACAACCAGTTTGCACTGGAAGGGTACCGTGTTGACGCACTCGACTATTTATTAAAACCGTTTAATTACGAAGAGTTTTTGCACGCAGCCAACAAAGCCCTTGCTTATGCCGAACTGCTTGAAAAATCAAATTCCCCGGCAACAGTTCCGGTAGCTGCAACTGTTGCCGAAGAACGTATCGAGGATGAATACCTGTTTTTAAAAGTTGAGTATCAATTGGTACGCATAGCTTTAAATGATATTCTTTATATCGAGGGCTTAAAAGATTATGTTAAAGTGTGGTTAAAAAGCGCCGAAAAACCAATACTGTCACTCACCAGCCTTAAATCGCTCGAAGAGAAATTGCCTTCAAAGCGGTTTATGAGGGTGCATCGTTCATTTATAGTTTCGCTTGATAAAATAAATTCAATTACCCGCAACGCTTTGCAAATTGGCAAAGTCAATATTACTGTGGGTGATCAATATAAGGAAGCATTTAGCCACTTTTTGAGCAAGTGGGTATAGAGGGAGTTTGTTAGGAAGGCTGACTGTCAGGCGCAACTAATTATAGATTATTCTCCAAAACTAAAATAAGCCCACTTCTTATTTTAGTTTTATGGCAAAAACTAAAATAAGAACGTTTGTTATTTTAGTTTTTTGGTAAAAACTAAAATAAGACCTATCTTTATTATAGTTAAGTAAAATAAAATGAAAACATTTAAAGCAGGCACGTACATAAACCAGGGCTATTATAAAAGTTTCCAGCCAAACAATATTGATAAGGAATGGAAATTAGACGATATGGAAATTATCCAACTGCTTGGACAGGCCGACAGGCAATTGGGCAGGCTGGATATGTTTTCGAAGTACACCCCAAACCTGGAAATGTTTATTCAAATGCACGTAACGAAGGAAGCCACGCAATCAAGCAAAATAGAAGGTACTAAAACAAATATCGAAGATGCGCTGATGGAAAAGGGGGATGTAGCTTTAAACCGGATAGACGATTGGACAGAAGTGCAAAACTATATTGCCGCAATGAACTTCGGGGTGGAGCGTTTGCAGCAACTCCCTTTTTCATCGCGATTAATTAAAGAAACACATGCTATACTATTAAAAGGGACAAGGGGTGAAAAGAAACAGCCAGGGAATTTTAGAACAAGCCAAAATTGGATTGGGGGTGCAACCATTACTGATGCTGCATTTATACCGCCGGTGCATACCAGTATTGCGGATTTGATGAGTGATTTAGAAAAGTTTGCGCATAATGAATCTGCCTATTTTCCTGAATTGCTTAAAATAGCGCTCATACATTACCAGTTTGAGACCATCCACCCCTTCTTAGATGGCAACGGCAGGGTTGGCCGTTTATTCATCACATTATACTTGGTTGCCAAGGGTATCCTGAAACAACCGGTTTTATATTTATCAGACTTTTTTGAAAAAAACCGCATTAATTATTATGACAATTTAATGCGGGTACGACAGCACAATGATATAACCCAGTGGTTCAAATTTTTTTTAGTTGGGGTGATTGAAACTACTACAAATGGAATTTCAACATTTGAACGAATACTGGAATTGCAAAAAGCAACAGAAATTAAAATAAATAAATTGGGGAGCAGGGCGGCAAATGCGCAAAAAATGCTGCATTATTTATATCAAAAACCGGTTGTAAATGCGGCTGCCATCGGCAAGGTAACCGGTTTATCAATAGCCTCTGCCTATAAACTGGCAAATGACATGGTAAAGCTTGGCATTTTTAAAGAGGCAACCGGGGCGCAAAGGGGTAAATTATATGTATTTGAAGATTATTTGAATCTATTCAGATAAGGAGAAAAAAAATCCAAATCATAGCCAGGTTATTGTATTGTAAAAATGTTATGGTTTCAGGTTATTAAAACTCATCGCCGGATACTAACAAAATAATGCTGTTATCTTTGACCACTTAATAAAGAACGTGATTTATTACAAATTAATGAACATTAACCAAAATATATACAGTGCCTTTAACAGGATTCCGTTATTCAGCCTTGTGTTTACAAAAATTGCAGTTGCCATTTCGGTTTCCCTTTTGTTGTTTTCGTGTGGTAATAAAAACGGACAAAACAACGCCGCCTACGCTGAAACAACGCCGACCTATAAGGTAATCACCCTGCAACCAAGGTCGGTCACCTTAAATACCGACTATCCGGCAAGTATCCAGGGATTGCAAAATATTGAGATAAGGCCAAAAGTTGATGGCTATGTTGAAAAGATTTTTGTTGACGAAGGATCCCTTGTGAAGAAAGGTCAGCTATTATTTAAAATAAAAGCCCCCCAGTATGAACAGGATGTCCGTACAGCCGAAGCAGGGATCAAAACTGCCGGAGCTGATGTAAATACAGCAACGCTGCAGGTGAATAAAGTTAAGCCACTGGTTGAAAAAGATATTATCAGCCATTATGAACTGGAATCGGCACAATTGACCTTACAAACTAAAGAGGCTGCCCTGGCACAAGCCAAAGCTTCATTGGAAAATGCAAAAATCAACCTTGGTTATACCACCATTATAAGCCCGGTAGATGGGGTTATCGGCTCGCTGCCTTATAAATTGGGCAGCCTGGTTACAAGCACCACTGCCGATCCCTTAACCACAGTTTACAACACTGCTAATGTTTATGCCTACTTCGCGATGAATGAAAAGCAATTGCTTGATTTTAGCCGCGATAGCACCAATAATACCAGCTTTAAATCCAAATTAAATAATATCCCGCTGGTTACCCTTGTTCTGTCGGATGGTACAATATATGACTACAAAGGCAAGGTGGAAACAGTAAACGGACTTATCAATATCTCTACCGGTTCTGCAAATTTCAGGGCTGGCTTTGCCAATCCCAAAGGGCTTTTGCGCAGCGGCAGCAGCGCATCGGTCCGGATACCTAAATTGGTAAAGAATGCCATCATCGTCCCTCAAAACGTCACTTACGAACTACAGGACAAACGTTTTGTTTTTGCTGTTGATAAACAAAATAAGGTAAAGAACGTGGCGATCACCGTAATGGAAAATACACCGGGACAGTTTTATATCGTAACCGGAGGCTTGCAAAGCGGCGACCGTATTATTGCCGAAGGCGCAAATAATATAAAGGACGGTAGAGCGGTTAAACCTGTTGAAGTTAGCGCTGAATCGGTTTATAAAGGACTTGAGTAAGTCTTGAGTCCGGAGCCTTAAGTCTGAAGTCATCAGAACTTTACAGGCGATAATAATTACTAATAATCTGACTTAAGACTAAAGACTTTAGGCTTAAGACTACAAAAAAAATATGCTAAAAAGATTCATAGAGCGCCCCGTACTTTCCACTGTAATTTCGGTGCTGCTGGTTATTTTGGGCTTGATAGGCCTGATAAACCTCCCTATTTCACAATATCCTGACATCGCCCCGCCAACGGTTAACGTCTCTGCTAATTACAGCGGGGCCAATGCAGATGTAGTGCTTAAAAGTGTGATTATCCCGCTGGAAGAGCAGATCAACGGCGTGGAGAACATGACCTACATGACCTCATCAGCAAGTAATGATGGTTCCGCATCAATACAGATTTTCTTTAAAGTGGGTACAAACCCCGACCTGGCCGCGGTAAACGTTCAAAACCGTGTGGCAAGGGCAACCAGCCTTTTACCCCAGGTAGTAACACAGGCAGGGGTTACCGTTACAAAAAGCCAGAACAGCAACCTGCTGATTTTCACGTTGTACAGCAAAGACAAAACTTATGACGCTACCTTTTTGCAGAATTATGCCAAAATAAACCTGGTGCCCGATATACAGCGTGTAAACGGTGTTGGTACAGTGCAGATTTTCACCCAAAAAGATTATTCGATGCGGATTTGGCTGAAACCCGATGTAATGTCGAGGTATGGGCTGGTGCCGGATGATATAACCCAGGCATTGAACGACCAGAATATTGAGGCTGCACCGGGTAAGTTCGGCGAAAACAGCAATGAATCTTTTCAATACGTGATCAGATACACAGGTCGTTTAAAAAATGCAAAAGAATTTGGGGATATAGTTCTTAAATCCGCCGGTAACGGGCAACTGCTGCGGTTAAGCGATGTAGCACGTATTGAATTAGGCGCCCTGGATTATTCCGTGGACCTGCAAGCCAACGGACAACAGGCAATTGGTGTGGGTATTTCACAGGCGGCGGGTTCCAATGCCCGCAATGTGATCAATGATACCAAGGCTATCCTTGAAACCGCCAGGGCCTCCTTTCCAAAAGGGATCGATATGATCTATATGGTGGATGCCAATGAGTACCTGAACGCCTCTATCGACAAGGTGATCCATACACTGATAGAAGCCTTCATACTCGTGTTTATTGTGGTATTTATTTTCCTGCAGGATTTCCGTTCAACACTTATTCCTGCGATAGCGGTGCCGGTAGCCATTGTGGGCACGTTCTTCTTTTTAAACCTGTTTGGTTTCACCATTAACCTGCTTACGCTTTTTGCGATGGTACTGGCCATCGGCATTGTGGTGGATGATGCCATTGTAGTTGTTGAAGCAGTACATGCCAAATTGGATAAAGGTTATAAATCAGCCCGTAAAGCTTCCGTTGATGCCATGAGCGAGATAGCCGGCGCCATCGTATCTATCACGCTCGTGATGTCGGCGGTATTTTTGCCGGTTACTTTTATTACAGGCTCTACCGGGGTTTTTTACAAACAGTTTGGTATCACGCTGGCTGTTGCCATTTTGCTTTCGGCGGTAAACGCGTTAACGCTGAGTCCGGCACTCTGCGCTATACTCCTAAGGCCCCATTCCGAAGAAGAAAAGAAAAAGCGCTTTTTCAATTTTTTCTATCACCGCTTTGATGTCGTTTTTGACTCCGTTAAAAAGAATTACGAACGTGCAGTTGGCTTTTTAGCCGGTAAAAAATGGATAGTTGTATGCGTAATAGTGTTTTTCGCGGCATCCTTAGTTCTATTGATAAAAACCACCCCTTCCAGCTTTGTGCCAAGCGAAGATCAGGGCACTATTTTTGCCAGCGTCAGTTTACCGCCTGCATCGGGCAAGCAGCGTACGCAAGCCATTACCAAAAAGATAGACAGCATAGCCCATACATTGCCCGCTGTAAAAAATTCGCTGCAAATAGTTGGCTTTAATTTTTTAGCGGGCAGCGGCAGCGCTTATGGCATGGTGATCATCAAACTAAAAACCTGGGACCTTAGGCCTCACGACAATATTGAGAGTGTTATAGGCCAGCTTTATTCAAAGACCGGCGGTCTTCACGAGGCTAAAATTTTCTTTTTCTCGCCGCCAACCATACAGGGCTTCGGCGCGGGCAACGGCTTTACGTTTCAGCTGCAGGACAAGGGCGGCAACAGTATGGCCGATATTTATAAAGTAACCAACGACTTTTTGGCCGCGTTAAATAAGCGTCCCGAAATTCAAAATACCAATACATCATTCAATCCAAATTTTCCGCAATACCAGGTTGAAGTTAATGTGCCAAAATGTAAAGAAGCAGGTATTTCAGTTAATTCGGTGGTAACTACACTCCAGGGCTATTACGGTGGCTTATATGCCTCCAATTTCAATCAGTTTGGCAAGCAATTCCGTGTAATGGTGCAGGCCGATTATGCTTACCGGGCCAATGCCACCGGCCTAAGTAAAATTTTTGTACGAAGCGCAAACGGCACCATGGCGCCCATTACAGAATTTATTACGCTTACAAAAGTATCAGGCCCCGAGGCTATCCAAAGGTTTAATATGTTTACGGCTGTTTCTGTAAACGGGCAGCCAAAACCTGGCTACAGTACCGGTGATGCCATCAACGCTATTAAGGCGGTAGCTGCCGAAAAGCTACCGCCAAGTTATGGCTACGATTTTTCGGGCCTCACCCGCGAAGAAATCGCATCGGGCACGCAATCCCTTTACATATTTATCCTTTGCCTGGTGTTTGTTTACTTTTTGCTCAGCGCACAGTACGAAAGTTATATCTTACCATTCGCAGTATTGTTGTCGTTGCCAATTGGTTTAACGGGAACCTATTTATTTGCCCGGATATTTGGCATTGATAGTAATATTTATGTGCAGATCTCGCTCATCATGCTCATCGGCTTGTTATCAAAGAACGCCATTTTGATCGTAGAATTCGCGCTCGGCCGCAGGCGTGGCGGTATGCCTATAGTTCAGGCAGCTATTGAAGGTGCCGAAGCCCGTTTACGGCCTATTTTAATGACCTCCTTTGCCTTTATTTTTGGCATTATACCGTTGATGTTCGCAACTGGCGCGGGCGCTTTGGGTAACCGTTCCATAGGTACCGGCGCTGTTGGGGGTATGCTTATCGGTACTGTATTTGGTGTTTTTGCCATCCCTGTATTGTTTATTATTTTCCAGACCCTGCAGGAAAAGCTGAGGAGTAAAAAACATGATGACGATGAGGACGAAGAAATCATTACAGCCAGCTAATAGAATTTAATTATGAACAAAAACGTTTTAAGATATACATTTTTTGTGCTGGCATTCGTTTGCGCTTCCATTTCCTGTAAAGTAACGAAACCTTACCGGCAGCCAGATTTGAATACCGGCGACCTTTATCGCGGACAAAGCAATACAGATACCACAACCATCGCAAGTATGCCCTGGGAAAACTTATTTGCAGATACCGTTTTAAAAGCCCTGATCCGCGAAGGCTTATACCAGAACCTGAATTTAAAAGCAGCTATACAAAAAATAGCAGAAGCCCAGGCATCATTTGGGCAAAGTAAAGCTGCATTTTTACCAAATTTAAACGGGAATGCAGGGGTAACAAGGTCAAAACAGTCGACAGCAAGTTTGAACTTACCACCGGGTTTTTCTATAATTACTCTTACAACGGATTATCAGTTAGGCTTGTCGTCATCATGGGAAGCTGATATATGGGGAAAGTTAAGCAGCGCTAAAAAAGCGGCTTATGCTAACCTGTTACAAACCGATGCAGCAAAAAGGGCCATCCAAACCCAGCTAATCGCTGATATTGCCAATAACTATTATAATTTGCTGGCGCTTGACAAAGAGCTTGAAATAACCAACCAGGCGGTACAATACCGGATCAAAGATGTTGAAACCATGAAAGCCCTTAAAGAAGGCGATGTAGTGACCGGGGCAGCCGTGGTGCAAAGCGAAGCGAACCGTTATGCCGCCGAAGTAGCCATTCCTGATATAAAAAGGAGCATCCGCGAAACTGAAAACGCTATTGATATTTTAGTTGGTCGTTCACCGGGCAGGCTAAACCGGGCCACACTGGATGACCAGAAACCGGAAAGCGATCTGCAAACAGGAATCCCTGCACAATTGTTAAAAAACCGCCCCGATGTACAGCAAGCCGAGTACGCTTTCAGGGCTGCATTTGAAAACACCAACCTGGCGCACACCTATTTTTACCCTGCATTAACGCTTACGGCATCGGGAGGATTTTCCAATTTACAGCTTAAAGATTTTTTTATTAACTCTGTATTTTACAATCTTGCGGCAGGAATTACACAACCCATTTTTAACCATGGCATCAACAAGGCAAGGTTAAAAACTGCCCAGGCGCAGCAATTAGAGGCATTATACAACTTTCAGCAAAGTTTGCTGGTGGCAGGACAGGAAGTATCAAACGCATTATATGCCTGCCAAACTGCCATCGAAAAAGATGATGCACGGAGTAAGGAGATTGCCGCATTGGTAAAATCCGTTCAATATACCCAGGAGTTATTACGCTTCAGTTCGGCCACAAATTATAACGATGTGCTTATCTCCGAACAAAATTTATTGGCCGCCCGCCTGAACGGTGTTAACGACCGTTTGCAGCAGTTACAAGCCATTGTAAACCTTTACAGGGCGCTTGGTGGCGGGTGGAGATAGGTTAAATTATTGCCCGTGGAGAGATTTGGCAGAGACTTACGAAGTTTTTTAAACTTCGTAAGTCTGATTTTCACGTAAACTAAACTCTGCTACCTTTATAAAATGAATTCAAAAATATTTTCTTACAAGGTTGATGGCATAGTGCTTGAACCTTTCGATAATAACTTAATGGTTAGCAAGAATTTTGACAGCAAGACCGCAATTGATTTTATAAAAGAGAAGTTAAAAGAGCAAAATTTTAAAGTTGAAGAACGTTCCATAAAATATACAATAATTGATAAGCAACTTTATTTAGAAGGCATTGCAATAGAATATCAACAACCAAATTCAATTGGCTTTTTTACTGGCAAATAGTAATAAAGGCAATCTATTCCATAAAAAAAGCATCGCCCCCAACAACCTAAAAGCGATGCTTTGATTTATAATGATGTTTTACCCTCCGGGCAAAGCCCGTTAGCCACCCGCCCAAGCGCGTTAACGACTGCCTGCAACAGTTACAGGCTATTAACCTTTACAGGGCCCTGGGTTGCGGGTGGAGATAGGTTAAATAAAGATCAGATTTACGAAGTTTTAAAAACTTCGTAAATCTGATCTTTATTATTGAGAAAAGGCAGCAAAAAAGCATCGCCCCCCCAACCGGAAGCGATGCCTTTGAAATAGCCGTACTTTACCTTGTTGTTACTCTTTCACAATAAATACCCTGGTGCGGTCTTCATCATAAACGTGGATCTCTTTTTTTACCACTTGTTTGCTGGCAATAACTTCAATGGTATAATCGCCGTTAGCCAATTGGTTAAGGACATAGCCTTTGTCCATTTTTTTGTAGGATGGCAGTGCGTCTTTGTAGATCACGTTTTGATCCTTGTCGCAGATAATTACAATTGCTTTTTCAGCGTTTGTGTTTTCCACTTTTACTTCAATGCCTTTATGTGAGGGCAGGGATGAAAAAGTGATTTCAGCTTTCGATGCCGGAACTACTGAACCTTCGGCTTTTGCAGTTGTTGCGGCAAAAAGGCCGGTGCTTACTAACAAGAATAATGCGGTTAATTTGATGGAATTTTTCATGATTTTTTACTTTTAATGTTTTATTTAATTATTGTTTCTTTTGTTTCAATAACCAAAGGAACAAGTACTTTAAACACTAAAAAAATCAAATAGACCATCGGCTTTTAAGAATAGACCAAAGGTGGATCACAGTCGTTAAAACATCATAAAGTATTCATAATTAACATAATATACTTTTAGTCGATTAAAAATAAGCCTCTGTGGATAGAATCTTACTGTTGGTCGGCTACCTGCGGGTTTTCGGGACAGCGCTGATAAAATTTCCAGATGATATTAGTAAACCTGAAGGGAACCGGAATCTTCTATCTATTAAACAAAAGCAAAATAATGGTAATTAATACCATGATGATTTATCAATCGCTTAACATCAGCTTTACCTGGCAGGTGTACATTTGCGGTGAGTAATTTTCAAAAGATCAGTTTAGTTTGTTAGGCCGGCTTTTTATGAATTATAAAGGTTAAATTACTTTTTCTACTATCTTATAGTCAAAGCCATTTTTTGAAAACAATTCACCGGTTTCTGAAAATCCGGCTTTCATGTAAAATCCAATGGCTGTTACCCTGGCATTACACCAGATCCTTGTGCCGCCGTTTTCCTGTGCGTAATCTGTAATGTATTGTAATAATCTGTTACCTATCCCCATTTTTTGCAGCGATAGGTCGATGGCCAGCTTGCGGAACTGGAAATCAGTACCATTTTGGAACAGCGATACAACCCCGGCAAGTTTAACATCTTTAAATACCCCGAAATGGGTACCATAAGTATCTTCATCCATTTCCATTTCAAACAGTTTTTGGTCGGGATACAATACATCCCGGCGTAATCGCCAGGTTAACTCGGGGGTAATTTGTTCTATTGAGAGCATTATTTTTAGGCAAAAGCTGAAAGGCGAAAGGTAAAAGGTTTTTTTTTCTTTTTACAACCTTTTGGCCTTAACATTTCATCTTTAGCTTTCTTTACAACCTTTCGCCTTTTACCCTTTACCTTTCACCATTAACCTCCTCACAAAGGGATATTCCCGTGTTTTTTCCTCGGGTTATTCACTACTTTGTTTTCCAGCATTTTAAAGGCATGGATGAGTTTCAGCCTGGTTTCCGAGGGTTCAATTACTTCATCTATAAAGCCACGTTCGGCGGCCCGGTAGGGGTTGGCAAAAATATCCGAATACTTCAGCTCCATTTCCTTCCACTTGGCTTCTTTATCTCCGGCAGCATTGATCTCCCGTTTAAAAATAATTTCGGCTGCACCTTTAGCGCCCATTACTGCGATCTCTGCCGATGGCCAGGCATAGTTCATATCGGCGCCTATGTGTTTGGAGTTCATTACGTCATAAGCTCCGCCATAAGCTTTACGCGTAATAACGGTGATGCGTGGCACTGTGGCTTCGCAAAATGCATAGAGTAGTTTGGCGCCATTGGTGATTATGGCATTCCATTCCTGATCGGTGCCAGGCAAAAAGCCCGGCACATCTTCAAACACCAGCAGCGGAATATTAAAGCTATCGCAAAAGCGTACAAAGCGTGCGCCTTTGGTTGATGAATTTATATCAAGTACGCCAGCCAAAAAAGCAGGCTGATTGGCAACAATCCCAATACTGCGACCTGCCAGCCTGCCAAAACCTACAACAATATTTTCGGCAAAATCTTTATGAACCTCTAAAAATGATCCGGTATCAATCACATGATCAATTATCTCCCTGATATCGTAGGGCTGGTTGGCATTTTCCGGCATTACGGTATCCAGTTCGGGCCTTAATTCATTTTTGGTTTCGTAAGGCAAAGCCGGGGCCCTATCCTCGCAATTCTGCGGCATGTAGCTTAACAGCTTTTTCACATGCTGTATGGCCTCGATCTCATTGGCACAGGCAAAATGCGTTACACCCGATTTAGTGGCATGGGTGGTTGCCCCACCTAATTCTTCGGAAGTAACCACCTCGTGTGTAACGGTTTTTACCACGTTTGGCCCTGTTACAAACATGTACGAAGTGTTTTCAACCATCAAAATAAAATCGGTAATGGCAGGTGAATACACCGCGCCTCCTGCGCATGGCCCCATAATAGCCGATATTTGCGGCACCACGCCCGATGCCATGGTATTGCGGTAAAATATATCCGCATAACCGCCTAATGATACAACGCCCTCCTGTATCCTTGCGCCGCCGGAGTCGTTTAAGCCTACAACGGGAGCGCCGTTTTTCATTGCCAGGTCCATTATTTTGCAGATCTTCTCCGCATGGGTTTCCGAAAGCGATCCGCCAAAAACGGTAAAATCCTGCGAAAAAACATACACCAGCCGACCATTTACAGTTCCGTAACCCGTAACCACCCCGTCGCCGGGGTGTTTTTCTTTTTCCATCCCAAAATCGGTAGAACGATGTGATACCAGCATCCCTATCTCCTGGAATGAACCCTCATCCATCAAAAAATGAAGACGCTCACGGGCTGTAAGTTTTCCTTTTTTATGCTGACTTTCAATACGTGTTTTGCCGCCTCCCAAATTGGCTTCTTCACGCTTTTGTTTTAATAACTTTAGTTTATTATCCACAATTATGGTTTATTAATGCAAGATGGTAAAAATACTTCAAAAGTCCGAAAGTCGGTAAAGTCCGAAAGATTTAGGGATGCTGCCATAATAAGCGAAATTTCAAAAATCATTACCAATCAGCGGTCAGGATTTCGTAAATTCGGTACTTTTAAAAACAACAACTTGACTGTTTATCATATCCTATCCATACTTATATTTTTAACGGCGGTTTTTGCCTATGTAAATGATCGCTGGATAAAATGGCCGCCAACCATAGGCGTAATGGTAATTGCGCTGATCTCATCTGTCCTTATCGCAATTTCAGGGCTTTTGGAACCGGGCATTACCACAGGGGTTTTAGGGGTGGTATCCAATATTAATTTCGGGCTGGTGCTGATGAAGATCATGCTGGGATTTTTATTGTTTGCAGGCGCATTGCATATCGACGCCAAAAAGCTCCGCAGGCAAAAATGGCCTGTGATAGTGCTGGCAACAGCGGGCACATTTATTTCGACCTTTGTGGTGAGTTTAATGGCTTTTTACCTGTTCCGGCTTTTTAATCTTCAGATCCCCTATATCTGCTGCCTGTTATTTGGGGCCCTTATTTCCCCTACCGACCCTATTGCGGTTATGGGCATACTTAAGCAGGCTGGCATACCGAAAACATTGGAATTAAAAATATCAGGCGAATCGCTTTTTAATGATGGCGTTGGTGTGGTAATTTTCCTGACCATACTGGAAGTAGCTGTAAGTGGCACGGGAACATTTTCATTTGGCGGAACGCTAATGCTTTTTGTAAAGGAAGCAGGTGGCGGCTTGCTGTTTGGTACGGCATTGGGGTACCTCGGTTATTTTGTAATCAGGTCTATTGATAATTACAGGGTGGAGGTTTTAATTACACTTACCATGGTGATGTGCGGCTATACACTGGCAGATTATTTACATTTATCGGGTCCGCTGGCTATTATTATGGCAGGGATCATCTTCGGTACCAAGGCAAAAGAAGCAGGCCTGTCTGAAATATCAAGGGATTACCTGGTAAAATTCTGGGACCTGATTGATGAAATATTTAATGCCATTCTCTTCCTGCTGATTGGCCTGGAAATGCTGGTGATAAAAGTGAACCCCACCATAATGCTGGTTGGCGTGTTTATGATCGTTTTGGTTTTATTAGCACGGTATGTTTCCGTATCGGTGCCTGTCTTGTTTTTGCGATTATGGATAAAGTTTGAAAAAAATGCAGTTTTGATGTTAACCTGGGGGGGATTGCGCGGCGGCCTGTCAGTAGCAATGGCCTTATCTTTACCAAAGACGATGCACCGTGATGAATTTGTTTTGATCACCTATATCATTGTTGTGTTCTCGATTATTGTACAGGGGCTAACTATCGGAAAGCTGGCCCGGAAGTCTCAAGTTTGAAGTCTTAAGTCAGGA
This sequence comes from Mucilaginibacter sp. UBA5151, assembly GCA_002413785.1. Lineage (GTDB taxonomy): Bacteria > Bacteroidota > Bacteroidia > Sphingobacteriales > Sphingobacteriaceae > Mucilaginibacter. The sequence goes on along the minus strand of DHXR01000051.1, from coordinate 1,924 downwards.
GTTATTGTTATTATGATGATAAAATGTGTTTTTTCAGGCTCAAAAAGAGGCGTAGCCTCAATAAATATTATAGCAACGGATTTTAATCCGTTGAAAAGGTAAGGATGAAAACATCAAGAACCGTAGGTTCGATCCATATGAATATGGCAAAGCTAATGATTAAAAATGGATCGTGCCTATGGCACTCTTATTATTGGGCTTCATGTTCAATGGGTTAAAACCCATTGCTACAAAATATTTCGAGCCGACGGCTCTTTAAAAGGCACACCCACACAAACCGTCATAAGAACCGAAGTTATGTTAATCAGTGACGGCAGAGCAACCTTTTCTTTCGGACTAAAAAAAACCAATCTCTAACCTCCAATCGCTGATCACTACCTACAGCTTCGCTCTTGAAGATAAAACCACCACACTGGCGCCCATTATTGCAATAAACAAAAATGAAGCCCGCAATGTGGCTAAACCGGCAATAAAACCTATTACCGGCGGGCCAACAAGGAAGCCTGCAAAACCAACTGTTGATACCGCTGCCAGGGCCACACCTGCCGACATGGTTTTTGATTTACCCGCTGCGCTGTAAACCATAGGTACAACCGATGATACCCCTACCCCTACCAGCAGGAACCCGGCGATGGCGGTATAAAAATAAGGGAACAACACGGCGACAAGCAAACCGGTGGTGGTAAGCGCCCCGCTAACCTGCAGGGTACGTTTTAAACCAAAGCGGTGGGCAAAAAAATCGGCTATAAAGCGACCGCTTGCCATGGTAAACATAAACGCGGTAAAGCCAACACCCTGTAAGGCAATTGGGGCGGCAATTACTTTTTTAAAGTAAATAACGCTCCAGTCGAACATAGCTCCTTCACAGATCATTGAACAGAAGGCGATACTGCCAAGGGTTAATAAAGGGATGGCCAGCCTGAGTTTTTCGCTGATGGACAATGTTGATGCAGGTGTATTTTTAGCGGTGAGATGGTCATCATACAGGTACCGTGAAGCGATGATAACACCCACAAATACTATCCCGAGTATAAAAATAAAGTGATGAAATGGATCAATCCCCCTGCCGATCATAAATGTGCCTATGCCCGCGCCTGTAAACCCTGCCAGGCTCCACAAACCGTGGAAGGAAGCCATTATCGGCTTATCATGCAGCCCCTCGGCAGCGACAGCCTGCGTATTTACCGAAATATTTACCGTATTGCCGGCGAAGCCATAACAGGCAAGGCAGATCACCAGTTGAAAGGTATTGTGCGCCAGCCCAAGGCATAGCAGAGCAATGCTGTAGCCCAAAATTGCAGCGGGCAATACCCTTTTGCTGCCAATTTTTGAAATCATCCAGCCCGAAAAAGGCAGGGATAACATTAAACCAACAGGTAAAGAGAATAATACCGCCCCAAGGGCAGCATCCGAAAGCCCGAGGGTTTGCTGTACCGTAGCAATACGTGAAGCCCAGCTGGCAAAGCATAACCCTGCCATAAAAAACAGCGCCCCTACTGCTATGCGAAGGGTGGTTTTATGAATAGTTACCGGCTTTATAGTTGTGCCCATTTATTTATTTCATCAACTTAGTGTATAAATAACACTAAGTTGGTTTACACAAATGTAAATACTTTTTTTAATTTAAAAGAAAAAAGCCACAAGAATTTGGCGATTTATTGCCATTAATAGATAAGTCTGCCTGATGTACTTTAAGTGCCAACGATATATAGTCGTTTATATATAACAAAACGTTTTGTACCTTTTTCATGTTTGCAAGAAAATCAATCATATTCCCCCCGCTGCCGCAAGCGCAATGTCATTAAGTTAAGGAAACCCTTATGATTTAGCCCCCTCTAAATCTCCCCCGGTCGGGGAGACTTTAGCTGCGCTCGTGTTGATTTTTTTTAAGTCCTCCCTACCGGGGAGGATTATTCACGTAATT
>DHXR01000053.1:14150-28928 GCA_002413785.1 Mucilaginibacter sp. UBA5151 | reverse complement strand
ATTTTATATGAAACAGCCGGGGCATTAGGCGAAGGCGAACGGGTTTTTATAACCGCTAAACTACCCGATTATATAAAAGTAGGCAGAAAGGACATGATTGAGCAATACCTGTTTTTAACCACTTCGCACGATGGTTTAGGGAGTATTACAGCAGCTTTTACCCCGATACGTATAGTTTGCAACAATACCCTTAATGCTGCCATGCAGAGCCATAGCAACGCCATTAAAATACGTCATACAGCGTCAGCAGGGGAAAGGCTAAAACAGGCGCATACGCTTATGGGGATCAGTCAGGTTTTAGCGGGTGAAATGGAAGGCTTATTTAATCAATGGGCTAAAGCTTCAATTACAGACACCGAAGTCAAAAAATTAATACAAATTGCAATGGCACCTAATAAAGAGGTATTGAGCAACTTAGCCGAAGGTAAATTAGACCTGTTATCCACCCATTATACCAATATTGTAGATAACGTTTATGAGTATGCTTTAGGAAGTCAAACCCAGCAAATGGAAACAACCGCCGGAACGGTGTTTGGTGCTTATAATGCGGTAACGGGTTATTTTCAAAATGTGCGGCTTTTTAAAAGTGATGAAGCCAAGTTTAAATCTATTATGGATGGAACTGCCAGGCAACGGGCGCAAACCACTTTTGACCTTTGTAGCGATTTTGCCAGGCACGGAGGCGAGGCGCTGATTTATAATTGATAACCAAGGGGGAGCGATCCCCCTTTAATTTTTATAGCATGAGTATTTTAGCAGATAAAACGGATTTTAAGGTTTTGAAAATTATATCAAAATGCCTTAAACAGCTTGAGGAAATCAATATTTTAAACTTGAATGTCACTAATGTGGATGATTTTGAAATTAGCCTTGCTACAAATATGCTAAAGAGCGTAATTGATAATAACAAGCAGGTAATAAGCATCAACCCAGTTACATAAATCATTTTCCTTAAACCTACTTTAAGGGGGAGCAATCCCTATCATTTTGATAATTGCCCGGCGGCTCCGGCTTTGCCGGAGCCCGGAAGAACACCCCCTGTTTTCCTATTGTTTGATGATCTTTGGTGAAAACAGGGGGTGCTTTTAAGACATTCGTAAATATTGAAATTTTAAATCCTATTCCATATAGGATTATATTTATTAATTAAGGCAGTTTCAATAATTTCAGGACAATCAAAAACATTCTCGTCATAAGTAACAAACCAGTATATTTTTAATACTGTAATTTTTTTTATCAGCCATCTCTCTCAACCAAAAATCCTTTCTTGATTCTCCATCCCGTCTCCCATTTATTAAACGATTTTTTATCCCGCCCTTTCTAATAAACAGCAACCCATTAGATTGAATTTTTCCAGATCTGCCAATATAAACCAAGTTTTCATAGAGCCGATATTTAATGCATAAATAATATAAATCCCAGCCTTATCAGATGGCGCATTACTACCTTGCTTTGGGTGTCGGTTTGTCTTAAAAATAGAATTTTAAAAATCATTGTATTTTTTCAGTTCTGTTAGCATTAAATGTATTCTTGTATATTTTAAGGATCATATCAACTGGCAAATAATCACCAACTAATAAAAAAATTATAATGCCGGTTCAAAATGGCCTTTATGACTGCTATTAGGATGCCTGGAACAGGTGTTTGATGGCATTCATCATGATAACGGTATATTTACAAAAACCTATTTAACATTTGAAATGATTAGAAGTGAGATTTACAATAAGAATACCGGTGAAAAATTAATAATGTTCGAAGATGATGATTTTGAGTTTGAAAAACCTGTTAAACATTATGGCGACACATTTATTGTAAAGCAAATGGTCTTGAACGGAATTCCAGATGAAGAGATGACTGGAAATAACAATATAAGTGATGCGAGCAGAAAGATATTTATAGAGGCAGCTAAAAACTGGCAATTAATGCTGGCTAAATTTAAGGCGACAGCAGTACCAAGAAATTTACTCAAAGTTTTGGATAACAATAAGAAAAGTGAACAGGAGGCTTTGCTTAAAGGCCTTAATCTCACTCCTGATGTGCTGATGGCCTTTCTTATTAAGGCGGATGAAGCTGGCTTTACTTTAAGCCAATATACGTCAGAATTCTCTCAAAAAGGTGTAGATCTATCCAAAATGCCGTTAGCTTACGAAGTGATGAAAGATGGTACAGTAAAAGTTTTTGGTGAAACGAAATTGTCTGATGGGCAACTAAAACAAGCAATAAAACATAGAAAGGTGAAAGTTGCCAAATTCTTGGATAAAGGCGAAAATTGGCATTGCTTTTTTGTAACCTACCAAAGTCTAAATGGTGAAGAGACATGGCTCGGACAACCACAACCACATTATCATTATTTATCAAATGCCTTCGGAATATCAAGGGAGGAAGTCATTGCTCAACTGAAATCGGAAAAATATAAACTTGGCAATCTGCCGCACATTAAGCTCGATGAATACGGTAAACAACCAGATTGACCATAATATTTTAACTATCAAACTATACTTTTTCGGCATAATTGTTTTATTAAATCTAAAATATTTAATAAGATTCGACTATAACATTGTCCAAGTTATGGGCTGAACATTATCATGCTATTATTGAACCCGGGCATGGCTTGTTTTTTGATTTTAAAGCCACCCCTGAATTTGAAAAACCTGTCCTGAACTATCTTGTAATGCATTTTGGCTGGACGCTTGAAAAGCCTTACTTCATTAGAAAAAACGCGCTTTAAATAACAAAGCCCGGCTTTTCGGCCAGGCTCTGATTATACAACTTCCATAATACTATCTATAAGGAATGAGGTGTATTTGTCCTTTTTTTATCTGAAAATAGTCCCCAGGTTGTAAATCCGTTTCTTGTAATTACATAACTCAATATCAAAACAATTACAGCAGAACATACATCAAATATTTGGATAAATACCTTTTCAGATTTCCAATTATCTGTTAGAGCCTGATGAATTTCAAATGGAAGCATATTAAATATACTTGGGGGTGTCAAAACCAACCATAAAAAACCTATTGATATGAGTAATGCTATAATCAATGCTATTAAGTTTTTCTTACTTGCTAAAAACATATCTGTTAGATTAATTACTTGTGTCAGGAACAATTTTACCATTAACTACTTTGTATTTTCCTGCTGGTAAGTTCTTTATATCATCAAGGAAACTGAATATTGAATGTGATTGATCATCTTTACTGGTATCCATTTGGGTTTCGCCTTGGATAGGATCATTACCTGCTACACTTTCATCATGAGAATATTGATAAGTTTTAACACCCTTTACAGCCTTTTGCTGGCCAGTTTGGAATGGTGCAAAATCAGCTTCAAAATCTACTTTTATTTTGATACCATTAGCTTTAGCATAATCTAATATAGCCTGAATATAACCCTTTCCATAAGCTCCTCCCATACTATGGGTTATCACTTTAATGCTTTCATCAATTACGCCACCTGTCCTGTGTAAACTCTCTATAACGGCTGCCGCTTCGTCTGATCCTTGCCTATAACCAGCTCCCTGCCTATCTGCAGCACCAACGCCTGACAGTCCAGGAAATAATAATGATAAAAAAGGATGATATCCTTTAATTACGTTACCACCGCCATCCACATAACGGGCATGTTGATCATCAAGTTCATTCATAATTCTTTTATCAAATGCAATGCCATAAGTATGAGGAACTGTACCGTTACCAGATGCGGTTCTTCGTGTACTGTTATATTCAGTTCGCCAATATCCTGAAGTGCCACCACCTGAAAAATAATTACCATTAACAAAAATCACAAGATGGCCGTTAGGATCAATGGCATTAACAGGAGTATTAGCGGCATAAACATACGGGCTAAATTGGAAATAAAGCTCGGCTTTAGGGTCAATATGTCCCCACCGTCCAATCACCGGATCGTAGAACCTGGCGCCATAATCATAGGTTTGCGTATTAGTCTGTAATTCTTTTTTATTATAAAGATAGGTGTTTTGGGGAGAACCTATTGTTCCTACAGAAATATCCATTCCAAACGGCATATAATTGTCTTGTTGCTCAGTACGTGCAGTCCCAGAGGCTGAATCAAATGTTAAACGAGAATCGCCCAAATGATCTGTTAAGTTGTATTCGTAATTATAATTTGTATTGCCATTTGGTATCGCTCGTCCTTCTTCAGTTTGTATAAAGCTCATCGCACCACCCTCATATTGTATTCCATAGACATAATCAGTAGCAGCTGTACTGATAACCCTTCTAAGTTTTTTTCCAGTGGCATCATAGGTATAAGTAGTGTTTTTAGCGGCAATGGCTTGAGGCTGATTCAAAAGATTGTAGGTAATAAGGGATATTCCCTTGCTGTTATCAGCAATCATATTACCATTGCCATCGTATGCATATGTCCAATTATTTGCTTTGTAGCCTATGGTACTTGCATCGCTGGATTTATCATTTACATTTTGTAATTGATTAGTTGGATTAGTGCTTGCCAAATAATTATAAGACAAGCTGTCTACTAACACATTGTTATACACCCTGGATAAAGCATTGATATTACCTAATGGATCATAAGTAATACCTCGTTCGATGTACTTATTATCCCCGGATTTTCCACTGGTTAGGCGATTAAGTACGTCATAAGTATAAGTGAAGCTGCCATTTGAAGCATTTGACGTCCAGGATTGAGACATGATATTCCCGTTATATGCCTTTGTTGCACCAGTATTATATTGTAATTGAAGTGAAAATAATGGTGCGGTGCTGCTTAGTAGCCAACCGCGCTCATTATAGGCATAGGCGATGTTTTGCAAAAAGGTTACACTATCAACGCTGTGTAAATGTTTGGTCAGCATTTGTCCTATTTCATTGTAGTCAACTTGTGAGATTAGTGTTTTAGTGTCCGGGGACAGATTACCATTAGTGATTTGTGTCCATGATTTTACCCTACGGCCTCTGTGATCATAAATATACCTATTAGCCATGGTAACTAAAGGGACCGTATTGCTTAACGTATTCCAATGTTGCCTGGTAACCGTGGTAGGTAAATTTGTAAAATTATAAGTACTGGTGGTTAAATCGAAATTCCCTGTATTAGCCGTCCCACCAAGATAATGCTGGGTATAACTTTTAATGGTTCTACCGAGATCGTCGTAATATATTACATCCCAAAGCATATCAGTTGGAGTATTTAAGACAGCTGTTCTTTTTGCTGTAGAAATCCCCCTTGTCATTTGGCTTACACCGCTAGTCAGATAATAATTTGAGGGTAAACCGGGAATATTAGCATACGTATCGTAATAGTTGAGGCTAAGTGTTGCTGTAATGCTTGAGGTTGGCCATGCAACTCCGTTATATCCGTTACCTGTGGATATAGGGGCCTCCCATAGGTTGCTACTTAGGCCATTTACCTGGGATTGGAGGGCACTTCTACTAATCGCTGAATTATTATTGTTCCAGATGCCAGTCGATGCAATCCTTCCAAACGCGTCATATTTTGTAAATACCCAATTCTTTTGCGCCCTTTGCACGCTATCTTGGCTAGCGACTGTTTGGTCAAGAGTATTGTAAATCGTATATTCCCATCCCTTTCCTGGTATTTTCCTTTGACTTAATCGATTGCGTTCATCATAGCGATATTGGTAACATAAATTATCCAAAGTGGTTTGGTTAATAGCGGTAGTTGCGTCAGGAGCTGCTCCTGGCGGAAGTACAAAAACAAGATTTTCTAAATCATCATAGACATAGTATGTTGATAAAACTTGCAATGAAGTTGTAAAGCTGTAGGTTCTTTTTAAAATAATATTTCCATTCTTGTCATGATATTCTTCGATCGTACCACCCTTTCCATTGGTCCAATTTTGATCTTTGACAATGGTAACAAATAATTGAGCCGTGTCGTACACTGCCGTATTATTATTTGCTCTCGTTAACGTCCTACTTTGATCAGTATTAATAGAGGCGCGATAAAGTGCTACCTGCATACTACGTATCGTATCGATGGACCAGAAAATATTATTATTAGAGGTATACAAATTTTTAACAGTATGCCCTGGATTGCTTGGGCCGACCTTGTTTGCTAGTTGCCAATTATCACCTGCAGCACCTTGTTCAATTGGCCTATTTAATGGCGATAGTTCAAAAGCGGTTTCTGCAAAAGGAAAGGTTATACGTGCTATGCCATTAGATAATTGAGTGCCTGAACTACCTGTTGGATTATAAAAATTCGAGACCCCTGCATTTGCTATAAGAGCATCGCTTTTATAAGTCCCATCATTTGTTGTTGAAGTATAGGGCAAATATTTTACAGCTTCTCGGCTATAAACATCATATGCAACTGGTTGCACTATATCCGCTCCCAAGGGAGAAGCTTTAGCCTGCACCGCTTGCAACGCTCTCCCTAACCCATCCAAGTAAGTAACATCTACCTGCACTTGTGTTTTATCATTTACAGAAGCCATCAATTGAGAATTATTAGTTAGTCCTGAAACTCTTGGATTGAACGTTGCGATAAAATTCTGATCACGGCTTAAATTTATACTGCCAGCAGGATTGACGGTTATAGTTAACGTCGTGTTACCTCCACCATAATTGCTATGTGCCGAAATGTAATATGGAGTAGTAACAGAGGCCACCGTTGGGGTTCCGGTAATGGTTGCGTCGGCTGTATTAAAGTTTAAGCCGGCTGGTAATTGGGGAATTATATTAAATGGGGTACAGCTTACTTTCCGAATCAGGTTATTGCTATAATCACAAACATATATATAACCTGAAGGGTCAAACGCTACGGCAAAAGGATTGTAAAATGTAGTGTTATTTCCTACAGCGTTGTTCGCTCCCTGGGCACCAGTACCAGCAAGTGTTGTCACAACACCTGCAGATGTGATCTTACGTATTCTGTTATTGCTTTCATCGGCGACATATACATTTCCCGAGGCATCAGTTGTCACCGTTGTCGGATAGTTAAATTCAGCTGTCGTTCCGGTACCATTCAGAAAGCCTGCTGTGGTACTGCCAGCAAGCGTTGTCACTACTCCTCCAGGGGTAATCTTTCGTATCATAAAATTAAGTCTGTCAGCAACATACAAATTCCCTGAAGGGTCAATTGCGATACTGAAAGGATGGTTAAAACTTGCACCTGTCCCGGTACCATTAGCTGAACCTGCTGTTGCATTTCCTGCAAAGGTAGTCACCACGCCAGCTGACGTTATTTTACGTATCTGGTTATTATTGTAATCAGCCACATATACATTTCCTGCGGCATCGGCAGCAACCCCGCAGGGTAAATTAAAGCTGGCCCCAGTACCAGTACCATTTGCAGAACCAGGTGTGGTACTACCCGCAAGGGTCGTAACGACACCGGCTGGGGTCATTTTTCTAATCATATGATTGTCTTCATCGGCAACGTAGATATTACCTAAAGCATCCACACACATTCCAACCGGATGGTAAAATGCAGCGGCCGTACCTGTACCATTAGTTGAACCAATGGTTCCTGTTCCTGCAAATGTTGAAACCACACCGGAAGGGGTAATTTTACGAATCACCTCGTTTCCTACGTCCGATATGTATACATTTCCAGATGCGTCCACCGTCATGCCAATTGGCTGATTGAAACTGGCAGCTGCACCCGTCCCATTGGTCGATCCGGCTGACCCACTTCCTGCAAAAGAGAAGGTTTCTCCATTAGTAGTGGCTGGATTGCCGGTGTTTGTTATATAAAGCGGAGATATTGTTGTTTCGGCCACGAAAGTTTGTGGTGTAATGTAACTAATAATCGGCGGGCTGCTACTTTGGGCTAGGACTGTCTGTACAAAAAAGACTATCATCAAAGTGATTAAGCAATTGAGCCCGATGGTTTTTATAGATTTATCCATATGATTAATAGATGGAAATTTTAAGATCTGTACTGCTGTTATTAATGTTTATGCCGGAAAAAGAAGTTCTGGGTGCAACAATTGCCGAGCGGGAACCCAACTGGATACTATGATTTACATAAGCCCCGGTAGGAAATATGTCAATGTTATAAGTTCCTGCGGGAATTTGAATGGTTGTACTTCCGGTATTAGGAAAATTATAAGTGAGGTTGGTCAGCCCTGAAGAAAAATTGACCTGGTATCCACTACCAGTAGTATTACTCAGGGTAAATGTTATACTCAATGTGCAACTTCCATACAAGTCAGCATTACTCTGCCCATTGTCAGCGACATCATTTGTTGCCTGTATGTCGGCATCCTGTTGTGAAATATTGGATACGTATTTCCCGGATAGAACTGTATAAGTCACTTGTGAACCTACATAACCGGCGGAACAACTTTTGGTAAAAACAATATCTTTTCTTGCATTAGGAATTGAAGGGAGATTAAGTAAGCAACCACTGGCATTAATAGCATAGTTATAACAAAAACTTTTTATAATATTTCTGTCCTTATCCTTAATATCTAAAAGCCGCTGTAAACCATCATATTCATAATAGGTACTTTCATTTTTCTGATCAGTGATACTTGTAATTCCTATTAATGGATCGTACGTATACGTTGTCATCATGGCGTTAGCTGGATAAAATCGTATATCATCTACCTGGGTGCTTAGATTGATTGTATAAGCTCCAGTACTAACAGTTACTGGAGTTGATACAAGTGTCCAGACCGAACCGGCTCCTTGCCAGTAAGTCAACAAATACGAACCATTGTCTAATCCTGTAAGTGTCTTTGAGTAGCCGCCGGTATGACTGTATCGGCCTGTTTTTGAATCGCCTAAGACGGTATTACCTAAATTCTCTTCAAAGCCCTCAAAGAAAATATCATTGCTATGAGCATTACCTACTGCTGCTATTGGATACTGATTGTTATATCCCCATAAATAGCTGACATTTGCGCCCAGTGACTTTGATGCGCTTAAAACATTTCCTTTGCTGTCGTATGCATTGTATACATTTTTTACGTAAGCACCATTTGATCCAATTTGTACGATATCCCTTACTGGCGCAAGGATGGCAGTATCGGCCCACTGTTTGTAGTTAGTATTGCTTGATTGTAAAAAAATGGAATTCTTATATTGAGACTGTACGATCGTACGATTTAAAATATGCCTCATGAGCATGTGGTTGTACACGTTTACAGCGGCCGAGTCCAATGAATATTTTACTCTTGTTTCTAAAGTATCTTTCATACTGCTAAAGGTCTGGGTCTTTGTTTGCTGATACAATGACGGGGTTTTTTCATAAAAATAGTTTTCAGCCTGAACTACAGCATGACCGCCATCATAACTTGTAATCGTTTTGCTTTTAGGTTTATCGAAGCCAGTGTAATGCAGAAAATACGGTAACTCTACGTGATCCCACGCATAAGGTGGATTTGGGGGTGGCGGAGAGGTTTGGTGATAAAAGTCAACACCATAGTACCATCCGGTGTTATATGCACCCTGTCCAAGGGTGTTGAGCAATTGATCTGTGTCAATGAAATCAACCGGGAAATTACTTACCGTACAGCTGCATATTCTTTGTAAATATTGGTTACTGATAAGATCAGTATTAATTTCCTGGACGTAATCTTCATTTGTCTGATTAACCAGGTGCGGCGACCAGTCATAATAACTGTAATCTTCTTTTTTAATTATACTATTACCTTTATAATATTGCGTAGAAAGTAGCTTGCCTCTGGTCCATTCTTCCGGCTCCCATGCCCCTAAATGCATCATCGGATAATATTGGCTAAAATATGGGGGATTAAAAGAAAAATGGTTTACTGCCTTAAGATTGTTGGCGGCATTGGTGCTATCCACGTCTATTTCATTAACGTATTCGTAACCGCAATAGGAGCCGGATGTTGTTTCAAGTGGCTGTGAGGATTGTGCGCTTAATGTTTCAAACCAATAATCCCCACCACCAGCGAAGTTTATTATATTCGTTTTGAGTTGATAATAGTATGGAAAAGAAACAACGCGGCCCGATGTATAAGTTGGGATAGTTGCATCAGCATAAGGGTTAATATAATCATAATGCTTTTTCTTTACAATATTTCCATTTGCCCGCCGATAGTTGATGTCCTTAACTCTTAGGCCACCGGCATATACCATCTTGGTTGCCGGATTTATTTCGCGCCACTTTACCGTAAAGGAGAGATTGTAGGGCTGATTTTCCGCGGCAGAACCTTGAGTGCCTGTATATGTCAATGCAATTGTTAAACGATATGAACCTGCCGATTTGAAGCGTATAATATCATTATTACTGCCATTAAAAGTGTTGTTGGTCGGGTGAGAATTAAATTCTCTTACTTCAGTCCATACTCCACCGACAAGTTGTTCAAGCATAAACTTGGCGTTATTCATTGCTGGTGTCATGCTCTGTTCCAAACTGGATATTCCAAAATTAGTTGAGCACAACCAGGAATATCCCGGCGATAAAAAATTGGGATCGCTGGCTGTAAAATATTGATAAAAATATCTCACCCCGCTGGTAGTATGGTCGGGAGTCTGATTAGCACTCATTCGTCCGCTACCATTAATGCTAATAGTCGCTGATTTATCCAATAGATTATTGTCCTGAAAGGTATTTAAAAAATTTGACGGAATGCCATTTAATCCTGTTGTGTTATTTTCATAAATGTATTCAGTTTTGCCACCCTCCGGGTAGATGACACTTTTTAATGAAAATAAATTACTGTAATTGGGGTCAACACCACGGTCGCCTCCTGTGAACGGGGCGTAGTTGTTGGTATAAAAGTTAGGGATGAAGGAATATTGGGTCGTGTTTATTTTGCCGTTATAAAATCCCCAATGATCTTGAGCAAATGACCATTTAGAGGGCATTATGGTTGATGTATAATAGTCGAAATTGTACGATTTTGTAGAAGTTCCATCGCTCCCTATGATATCAATGCCATCTAAACGGAGTCGGGTGTATCTATAAGAGTCACTAACATAATTTTGCCAGTTGCCAATGATAGATGCCATGTCATAATTGCTACCATTAAAATAACTGTAGCGGAAAACTATTCTTTTTATAATACCACCATTATTATTGAGAACATCGATTTCAGAAAGGGCCTTGGTCGGCATATCGCTTCGGTCAGTAGTAATGAAATTTATTGTTCCATTGGGGAAATTTATACTCGTCGGACGTCTGTCATTGTAATAAAACCGGGTGACATTCGTATTGAATGTTTGAAGATGCGACGGTGTGGTAATTGTTGAACTTTGTCCTGATATTTTATAGGTGTCGTATAAAAAGCTTTCGTAGTTATACGTAACGCTGTCATTATTAACATTCCGTACAGTTTTTACTAGCCAACTATTTAATGTAACCGGCTCGGTAACGTTTTGATCGGTATATGAACTCGAGTTCGCATCCTGGCCAAAATCTACCGAGGTTCCTTCAGGAAGTTTAAGATTCCATTTATAAAAATTTACTGCACTAATATTCGGTGCGCCGAAGTACTTAATGGCTATATCTTCTCTTGGAAAAAGTATAAACTTGTTTTGCTCTTGGCTGAACATGAATTTTCCTGAATATCCTAAGGCTGAATAATAGAAAGCATCCGGCATATAATCGTTTGCCCTATATTTTGCTTGGCGCATTGCATCATACCTGAGAGACAAGGTAGGATCTGCCGTGATATTGGGATATTGCCTAAAATAATTAATATTACTTAAGGCATTTGATTGCGTTCCGCCGATGATAAAATACCTTTCGTCTGGTAATCCACGTACTGTTCTTGAAATTTGTCCGCCATAACTAAGATCCCAACCGAGGCCCACCCAGGTAGCTTCCTGATCTACACGTATGCCGCCAGCATGATAATTTAATACTATTGGTATTTTGACTCCTTTTATCTCAATATCGTATAAGGGTATGCTGATGCTTGGAACTCCTGTATACATCGATACGGGAGTTTCTATATGTTTTTCAAATGCTGAAACCTCTGGGGCCTTAGCATTTATATAAGATGGCAATGTTTGAGAAATAGCCAATAATGGAAAAAGGAAAAAAAATACAAAGAAATATCTTTTCATATAAAGAAATGATGCATTTGAGTTAATGGATTAACAAGCCCTGTATTGGGGTCGTGATAATTAGTCAGAAAATTTTCGGATTGCTTTATTCAATAAAGCTGCTGCTGTGATATGTTATTTTTTTAGGATTAAGTTAAGATTTTAATAGTTTAATTAGTGCTGTAATGATATAAATTTAATTCCAATTTTCCCACCGTGTTTTCACGGTATTTTAAATCAATTGATGATTAATGGTTTAGAGTCAGCGAATAGTTTTGGTTTTAATATATAGTGCCTGTCCGAAAAGATATAAACATTTGATTGTTAGTAACTTATGTTAGGATTTTGCTTTGAAAGGTGATTTTGCCTTAGAGATCATGGAATTTGACCGAACCTTTAAGGGTGAAATATCTGATCTCGTTTTGCGGGCGCAAATGGAAAGTTTTATTGTCGCTTCTTGGCTTATCAAACGAAAAGATCCGGCGTTATTTATACGGTTCAGAGAATTTAGTACCGGGCGGGAACGTCTTTTTGGAGAAATGCTCGCCGGTCATGCTCCTAATGACGAAATGAAAAAGCAAGCAACAAAACTAATAGATGAAGCTATTGAGGAAGCTGGTGTCCATCACATCGATGTGGCAACCGAACGTGGTGACGCATTCGAATTACGTATCGATCAAATGGCAGACGAGGTTTTTGGTAAGGACAATATGTACTATCTTTTATTCAAAAGATTATCGGACGTAACGCACGGCCACTGGCGTATAATTGCCAAACACGACCTATTGAAAAGTATTAATCCGATGCAAAATGGACTTTATGATTATAAAGAAAATAGCAATACCTACGCAGGATTAATCCCCTCTTTCATGGCGGTTAATCTCTCACTGGAAATTATGATGGCAGTTCTTGCGGATATCGATGCTGAAGATGTTGCCGAACTCAAAAAAGTTATAGAAGGCTTTCATCAATACGCCTGGAAAAAATATCTGGAGTACTACAACAAATATGTAATTTCAAACGAGACAAATAAAACCGACGAATAATGGCTAAAACGAATATTATAACAAAGGAAACAGTCGGTTTCTCTTTTATTGTACTGGCTTACCGCGATTATATAGCTGCTCGGTTTTTATTGAAAAATGGGTTTACCCTTCAAGGATTAACACTGGCCAGCAGCGCAGTAGAAAAATATCTTAAGGTGTTACTTATTCTCAATGGAAAATCAAAGAATGAAATAAACGTACACCTTAATAGGTTACCACAATTGCAACGGGCTCTTGCATCATGCTATTATGACATTACCCAAAAAATTGATTTACGTTTTTTAACCATTCTTGGGAAGGTCTATGGCATTCGTTATTATGACGATGTAAAAGCGCCGGTTTCGTTCGGATTTTTTATCAATCAATTTATTGGAGAGTTGGATTATGTTGTCCATTTAATGGAAACCGTAGTCATTACCGGAATTAAAAATGCCAGGGGAGAAAATATGCAAACACCATATCGACGAGATTTGGTTGAGCGAAAAACTGAATTGTATGACGGAAATTATACTTTATTAGGAATAAGTAAAAAGAATATATGGAACAGGAAGATACAGGCTTCGCGGTTTACATTGCTCCCGATTCGTTAGACCACGGCGAATTACGGGTAATTGGCGAAAGGATAAAAAACGCATATACAGGATTGATTGCGGATATAACCTTAATAATAAATTAAATTTTAATGGAAGTATTCCATGAACCTAAACTATAAATTCCGATAAATCGATTTCACATTCTGTTTTTGCTAATGATGCAGTTTTATCGTAAATAGATATCCCTTTAGCTATAAAAGTAACACCATTCTTCACAATTCTATCTACTGCATTTTTGAAGGTTACTTTTCTGTTGGTGAAAACCAGTATAAACACATTGTTATTCAGTCGCGGGAATGGCTTTAAGCTATCGACGTAAATACTACTTTGTATTTGAGCACCCTTTAATTTTCCTTGTTGCGCTTTATTAACCAAATGTGTAATTATGCTACTGCAATAACGTTATTAAGCCATGCTATTACAATACGTTTCGGATTTACATTTGGAGTTCCCTGAAAATAAGGCTTATATTAAAGCCAATCCAATTATCCCCAAAGGAGAGATTTTACTCCTGGCCGGTGATCTGCTTCCTTTTATCCTGATTGATAAATACAATGATTTTTTTGATTACGTGTCAGATCATTTTCAGCACACCTATTGGATTTCGGGTAATCACGAATATTATCACTTTGATGCAGCGACAAAATGCGGTACTTTTTGCGAGAAAATCAGGAGTAACGTAAGTTTGGTAAACAATTGGTCTGTCAAATTAAATGACACCCTCGTTGTATTTTCTACGTTGTGGTCTAAAATAAGTCCGCAGCATCAATGGGATATTGAAAAGAGCATGAATGATTTTCGCATTATCAAATATGACGGACACCGTTTCTCGTTTGAACAGTACAACCAGTTGCATACCGATAGCCTGAACTATTTTCAAAATGAGTTAAGTAATAGCGGGCCAGGACTAAAAAAAGTAGTAGTTACACATCATGTACCTACCTATCAGCATTATCCTGAACAATATAAAGGAAGTGTACTCAGTGAAGCATTTGCCGTTGAATTATCAGATATGATCGAAACTACCAAGCCGGATTTTTGGATATACGGCCACCACCATATCAATACACCGGACTTTAAAATTGAACAAACGCACCTAATGACTAACCAAATGGGCTATGTGCGTTATAAGGAGCATCTTTTATTCAAAACAGATAAAACAATTTTATT
>DHXR01000053.1:10893-13946 GCA_002413785.1 Mucilaginibacter sp. UBA5151 | reverse complement strand
ATGAGTGTACAGGTATATATAAAAGAAGTTTTAGGCAAAGACCTTAAACTAAGTGCCCTGCCAAAAAACAGGTTAGGTAATTTGCCTGTTTATATGAGTGAAGCCTACCAGTTCTTTCACGGGGAGTTGTATCATAAGGAACTGGTATTTGCTCAACCCAAAGACCTTGAAAATTTAAGTATTTTACAAACAGAAAAGCAATTCGCTCAACTAAAAAAGACATTTAACAGCGTTATTTTATTATTGCCGCAGACCACCGCATATAATAGGAAAAGACTCATTGATAAGGGGATTAATTTTATTGTTCCGGGCAAACAGTTGTTTTTACCCGATCTGCTCATCGACCTTAGAGAAAGTGATTTAAAAGATCATAATAAAAGAAAGAATAAGACCCTTTTGCCCTCTGCACAATTTCTGATTATTTACCATATTATTCACCGGAATGAAAAATGGCAAATGGAAAATTATCCATTCAAAGCTATCGCTGAGAAAACCGGTTATACCGCTATGGCCATAACAAAAGCGATTGATAACCTTAAAGAAGAAGAGGTCGTTGAGGTAAGCGGTGAAAAAGAAAAGTTCATCCGATTCAGGTTAGACCGGGCTGAACTTTGGAACGAAATGATCAAACGTAAGTTGTTTGTCAACCCGGTATTACGCACAGTTTATATTGATGAAAAGCCTCAAAAACCCTTTATGTTGCTGGCCAATACATCTGCCTTACCTGAATATAGTGATATAAACCCGGGCAGGCAGCAGTTTTACGCTATTGATAAGGGCAGTTTTTATGATCTGTTGGAAAATGATAAGCTGCGCGACCTGAATGAACAGGAAGGCCGTTTTGGCCTGGAGGTTTGGAAATATAATCCCTTAAAACTCGTTGGGGAATTACCTAATGATATGCCGGTAGTAGATCCGCTATCTTTGTATCTAAGCTTGCAGGAGAACACCGATGAGCGGATAGATATGGCATTGGATCAAATCGTTAATAAACAGATATGGTAAGAGGCTTGGACATATTTAAAAAGTATTTTGAGGCATTCCCTGAAAACTACGTTATCATAGGGGGCACGGCCTGTGATGTGATTATTGAAGATGCCGGATTTATCCCCAGGGCGACAAAAGATATTGACATCATCCTGATCGTGGAAGCCCTTACCACCGATTTTGTAAAACAGTTCTGGCAGTTTATACAGGATGGTAAATATGAGCGCAAGGAAAAAAGCGGGGACGGCAGGCAATATTATAGGTTTATGAAACCGGAAGATACCACATTCCCGTTTCAGGTAGAATTGTTTTCGCGTACACCAGATACCATAGATTTGGAAGAAGGTGCGCATTTAACACCCATACCTGCAGATGATGATCTGTCGAGCCTGTCAGCGATATTACTGGATGATGATTATTACCGGTTTATAATCCAGCATAGCGTGGAAGAGGATGGATTGCACCGCGCCAGCACAGAGGCGCTGATCTGTCTTAAAGCGAAAGCTTTTCTGGAAATAACGGAACGTATCACTAATGGCAATACCGAAGATAAGAAACAGTTGAAAAAGCATAAAGCCGATGTGTTCCGGTTAGCGGTGATGATGAAAGAAGACGAGTTGCATGAACTGCCTGGTGCTATAAAAGATCAGTTGCAAAGCTTTATGAATATAGCAGCAGAGGAGTTGCCGGACAAGGCGATTTACAAAGCAATGGGTTTGGGAACTGTTGAAGTTGAAAATATTTACGAACGTTTGTTAACCACCTTTCAATTGAAGGGTTAATACTTACAAATCTGGTCAGATCACAACCACATTATCCAGTTTAAGGTTAAAACTTCGGTCAACCTTAAAATACCAAGATTTTAAGGTTGAGTTTAATTCAACCTCTCTAATATCGCTCAAATTCATCTTTCAGGTGTTGGTTATAAATCATTTCTGCAGTTTCAATACATCGCGGATCATCCGTTATCATCAAATCTGCATAAACTAATAGTAGGGGGGCATAAAGAAGATGGTCTGTTTCGGGATCATTCCAGAATTTTTCATAAAGCCTGATATTTCCATTATCAGCAGGTATTAATTTCCATTTGGGAATTAAAGCCGCCCTTTTTTCCTGCGTATATATCGTCAATATCTCCGGGTTTAAATAATTGGTGACTAACTCCGCCGCTGGCTCACCCACCCAAATCGTTTCACCGGGTCTGAGAGGTAAGTTTTTCCAATCCGTGAAATTATTGTCATTCCAAAATTTAAAATTCCCTAAATGTAGGGTAGGCTTCAAGGTTTCCCGGTATCCTGCTATCCACCTGTCCAATAAGGCCTTTTTATTTTGCAGTTGTACCTCTTTCTCATTAATGGGTAAAATAAAGCCGGCCTCTTTTAGTCCCGTAATAATGTTATTGATATTCCCTAAAGCTACCTGAGTAGCCTTAGCCAGGTTGCGGTAAGGCCAGTTGATCCTATCCTGGTGGAGCATTAAATAAAATACGGTTTTAAGGCCGGTTTTGGTAAAAGCCCGGTTGGTAACCGGCTTTTCTGTTTCTGTATGTTTATGGCCATCAAGCCATACAAATTGTTCCGGTGTATTTACATAGATATTACCGGCAGAATCAAGATAACCTATTTTATTTTCGCGTAATGTTTCTTTAAGGGTTGGAAATATCCGGTCAGCAATAACCATAAAGGGCTTATATTTTTTGGCCATTTCCAGTATCTGTGGTAACTGGTGATTTCTCAGTTCCTTTTTGACTTCCACATAGAGGTGTAGCTTTTTGTTTTCAATCAAAAAATCGATCTCCCCATCGATCTCTAAATTTAATGGCATCCAGTTACCGGTCAAACCAGTCTGATGATTTAAGCGTTCTAATGCGTTGTTGACTATCTCTGTTTCGTTCATCGTCTTGTCTTGTTCACGTAACGTGAACAAGTAAATATAGTGAACACATTATAAACAAGCAAGTCTTTATATAGAAGCTGGGAAACTTCATTAAACTGCATTGATATGAGACATGATTTATTCATTTTTTAATTGTGATAAATAGCAATTACCTTTACAACAAGGATAAG
>DHXR01000053.1:10319-10694 GCA_002413785.1 Mucilaginibacter sp. UBA5151 | reverse complement strand
AAGTTTTGCCGCACGAATTTTACGGATGAAAATGTGATCGGGACCTTTGTAGTAGCGAATAGCGCTGTCGCCTATTGGTCGGCATTAAATCAACATGGATTAACTGAACAGTTTTCCAATACCACCTTTATACAGACGACCCAGGAAAAAGAGGACAAAGTTATTTTTGGCACNNATATCGAAGAATTTAACAGAAACTCAGTTAGCATTTCTGAAGTTGCTGTTTGAATATGAAATTCAGCTATTCAGGTTTGACGAAATTGAAAAGCAAATTGAGCAACAATTTGATAACCTGAATGAAGTGCTTGAAAATCTCGTTCACAAGGGGCTACTGGCCAGGATTGAGCGTGGAAAGTTTTGCCGCACGAATTTTAC
>DHXR01000053.1:0-10079 GCA_002413785.1 Mucilaginibacter sp. UBA5151 | reverse complement strand
AACGGACAAGGAAATTTTAAGTATCCCATAACCGATGTAGAAAAGACGGTCATTGATTGTTTTGATCAGCCACAATACTCCGGCGGCTATGCTGAACTTTTACGGGCATTCGTACAAGTTGATTTAAATGCCGACAAAATGATTGCCTATTGCAGAGCAGCGGCAAACATTGCGGTAATAAAGCGTATCGGCTTTCTGACGGAATTTTTTGAAAAGAAGTCACTTAGTGCATTCGTGGATTATGCCCAAACGCAGGTCAATGAAAAGTACAGCCTGGTTGATCCTTTAGGTAGCGAAACAGGCGACTTTGTATCAGCCTGGAGATTAAGATTAAATATCAGCAGACAACAGTTGGAGGGCATCGCCCAAAAAGAATATTAGTGTGATACTAAAAAGAGAAATAGATAATAAAGTCAAAGAGTAAGCTATAGGGTGATAAAGGCTGTTTAGCCGTAAATAGGATTAAATGTTACCATTCTGTAACAAATTTGTATATTTGAATAGTCAATTAAGTGGGCACCTAACTAAGCACCCGAAGATTGAATTCTTTATAAGTTGTTGATATTAAGCTAATTACAAAGATGGGTTCGAGCCCAGGTGGGCGCACAAAACGGGTTTTAAAGCCCCCTCGAAACCCTTTAAATCGCTGATTTAGAGGGTTTTTTCATTTATTATCCCCTCAACAACCTTCAAGAAAACCAAAATTCTGAACACCTAACTGACTACCTGAGTTTAGTTTTTAACTTAGTTGTTCAAAAGTGATGTAACGTGCTGAAAAGTAATCTATTAGATAGGTTAAAAACACCCAAAAAGCAGTCGTGCTGAGCACCTCTTGAACACCTGAAAACGAAGCTAAAACAGGATGTAATTAATTAATAATCACTTAAAAAATGTTATTCTATGAAAACATCGCAGTCATTCCGTATTTATTTCACTATTAAGAGTGATAAAGAAAAAGACGGCAAAGCACCTCTTTACGTGGTGGTAACCATCAACAAGGAAAAATGCTTTATCGCGCTAAAGCAAAAAATGGTTGATACAAAGATTTGGGATTTTGGTAAAGGTGCGGCAAAAGGTACCAAGGATGAAACAAAGGAATTGAACGCTTATCTCGAAGAGATTCGTTTAAAATTAGGTAATATTTATAAAGAACTGTAGCTAAAAGGGAAACTGATTAATATCACATCGGTTAAAAATTTATTCCTCGGTGAGAAAGAAGAGGTCTACACGTTAAGTCGCCTTGTAACCTATCACAACGAGACTTCTACCACAGATCTTAAGTGGAGTACGCTAAAGCACTACTATGTTACCCAGCGCTATTTAGTCAAGTTTTTGGAGGAGCATTACAAAGTTACAGACATCTACCTTCGTGAGCTGAATTATAAATTCGTTAAAGATTTTGAGGTTTACCTGCGCAACCATAAACCAAAGGACCATCAAAAGCCACTTGCCAATAATGGTGTCATGAAGCACATTATAAGGTTAAAGAAAATGGTCAACCTGGCGATGAACCTGCAATAGATCGACACTGATCCTTTTGCCGCTTATAAGTTGAAGATACAAAAAGTAAACCGGGAACAACTCTCGGAAAAAGAACTGGCCGATATGGAAGAGAAAGTGTTCGCCATTGAGCGCCTGGATATGGTAAGGGACTTGTTTGTTTTTTGCTGCTATACAGGACTATCCTATGTTGATGTTATCAATTTAACACCTGGCCATATCGTTGCAAGTACCAATGGCGAAAAGTGGATCAGGACCTGCCGTGAAAAAACAATGATCCCGGTTAATGTACCCCTTTTACCGAAAGCACTAAAAATATTGGATAAATATAAAACCAATATTCGTTCCTTGTCAGGGGGTAAAGTTTTCCCGGTAATGTCCAATCAAAAAGTGAATAGCTATCTAAAGGAAATTTCTGAAGTATGTAACATTACTAAAAACGTGACCTTTCATTTGGCCAGGCATACTTTTGCTACTACTGTTGCGCTATCAAATGGTGTTCCAATTGAAACAGTAAGTAAAATTTTAGGTCATACAAAAATTACAACTACACAGATATATGCAAAGGTTTTAGAAAGGAAATTAGAGGAGGATATGCAAAATCTTAAATTACGATTGGAAGAAAAACTGTAATTTCCGTATTAAATTGGAGGAAATGGTGACATTGACCATCGCCATCATCCAAAAGCTAATATGCCGTTGGAATTTGTTTAAGAATAAAAATCCCCTTGGAATCGCTCTTTGGGGACTTTAACCTAAACCTTATCACAAATATGCAAGTAAGAATACCTGCGAACTGGTCGGGTCCCTGGGATTGCGCGGAATTGTGCTCGTTGGCGCTATACGAGGTTTCTAACATTAGTTATGATTGTACAAATGACAACGCGGCTCCGGCTGTCGCCGACGCTTACTCGGGTGCATGGAAGATAGACGATGAAGCGAAGGGTAACATTATTTCCGTCGCCAATGCTGCCGGAACGCCGGGAGCGATGGTATTGCGGGCACCTACAGCTCAGTTAGGCGGTCATATTGTTCTTTCTGACGGAAACGGCGGAACGATCGAGGCTAAAGGCAAGGCGTGGGGTGCAGGATACATTAAGCCTTAGGCGATGGGACTAAGGGATATTGGTTCCGAGGGTTACTTATAGCGCCCTTGTAGTGGTTACGCTGAACTTACCCGCCGGCGCGATCTATCGTTATGCCAGTCCTATGATTAGTTCGCCAAAAATAGGCGTGATACAGCAGGCCCTGACCGATGCTGGTTTTAGCACAAACGGGGTGGACAGTACATTTGGTCTTGATACACTGAGTGCTGTGATCGCTTTTCAGAACGCAAAGGGCTCGACCCCCGACGGCGAAGTTGGGGCAAAAACGGCTGCCGCGCTTGGCATTTCCCTTACTTAACTTCCGCCCGTCGGTTTAGCCTTAAACTGGGCTATACTGTCGACGGTCAGGTCAAGCGAAAATGCAAAAAAGAACAGGCTGATGAGGTCGTCAGATGTGCCGATGAAATTCTTCCCATAGGTCATCAGTGCGCCCAGGCAGATCAGGATAGCCAGCAAGCCGCTTTGCAGAAAGGTATAGTACCAGTAATCTTTGAGGATGACCTGGTAGGATTTGCTGATCGTGTCGAGTTGCCGGTTGTTGAACTGGAAGACCGGTTTGGTAGCCACGGGTTGCGCCATCAGTTTAGCGATGGGATTCCAGGCAGGCGTTATGGTCCGATTGCCAATATTTCCCATACGCGTTGCCAGAGCAGGCGCGGTTAAATTTACCCATGTATTGTTTAATTGGGTCAATAATACGGCATTCCAGTAAAATGAGGCCGCATTGGAGAGTTGTGCGTTGTTAACGATATCGGTGAGGGCGGACAGCCAGCTGTTGAAGGCGCTTGTAAAGTTCGGATCGGCAGCGGCGGTCGGGCTGGCGTTCTGGTAATCTTGCAGTACCTGCTGGGCGATGTAGGCGACCAGATTTTTCCATGCCTGCTGTACCTGGTTGACGAGTGTCAGCATGGTTTGGATGGGTGTGCCGACAGGACTAATGGCGGTCATATCGGTCTGGATAGGTGTGATTTGCGTTTGTATATTGGTCCATGTCGCCGGCCAGGGCGGCGGCGCAGGGTAATAATTTGTCTGCGTGGTAAAAAAGGCGAGCATCGTAGCGGCGTAACTTAGATAGGAGGTAAGCCCGGCGGTAGCCTGGGCGGTGGCCTGGGCGAGCAGCACGTTAGCTTGTGTCGGGTTATACACGTCCAGTTCGTGTTTCGCCAGTTGGAGGGTGGCAATGGCGGTAGTGAGCCGGTCACGTACTGGCTTTTCATAACCAATGTCGTAAAGTTGGCCCGACAGGGTTTGAAAATTGTTTATACCTATCTGGAGCGAGGTCTCAAATGTGGTTTTCAAATTATTATAAGCAGTCGTAGCGGCGGTAGTAGCCGTGTTGAGTGCTGTTGCCGAAGAACTTGTGCTGAACCCGTTTGGCTGGTCGATAGCCATTTGCAGGTCTCCGATTATGATTTTTACGCTCGCCTGAAAACCCGGATCCTGCACACTAATCGTATAGGTGGTGATATCCCGTATTTCATCCAGCGCATTTAACCTGGCCTGGTTATAGTCGCGTTTGTCTTTCAGGAAATGTTTGACTAAAAAACCAACGAGCAATCCCGCCAGTACAATCACAACGATCCACCATTTACTTCTTTTGTTCCATATTTCAAATTGAACGGTCAATGGCGCTGCAAGCGTTTTGGAGGCGATCAGCATGGTGGCAGTTGTTTTTCCGAGCGGTAATTCTTTGAAGGCTATGGAGTCTATGTGGAATGGTACGGGTTGCTGGCCTGCTGCAGGAATGCTTATCGCAGTTTTGCCAAACGTAATGAGTTTGCCGCTTTTGATGCCCGGCACGGCGGGCACAGGCAAGTCTGTGAGCTGCACACCTGCTTTGCCGCTGGCTTCCTTTAATAGCAATTGGTCACTGACCAGGTCGCACCCGGTTTCTGTAATCATCACTGTAGGGGCTGTCAGCACGGCGCTCTGCCGGGTCAGGGTAAAAGGTATTACTGCGGATTTCCCGGTTGCTGTAATTGTGTAGGCGACGTTCAATTCGTATGTTCCTTGTTCATCCAGCAACTCCGGGTGAACGATAAGTTGCAGGTGCGGCGGCCCATCGATAGCAGTAACTGTTACCCCATCGAAGAAGCGCTGATCCGAACTATTCCCGTTTCGGATCGAAAAGGGTTTGTTTCCTGTTAATTTGAACTCTGAAAACTTGACAGCGTCGAGTTTCAACGGAACAGATATCGTATAGACGGCGACGGTCGTATTGATGTCATAATTGGCGGTTCCGGAAACGCTGACGGTTTGTGCTTTGGAACTGGTAATGGCCAGCGCAAACAATAAGATCGCACTGGCAAAGGTCTTAATTGTGGTCATTGGTTTCAATTTTAAGGTCGCCGTTACCAAAGCAGGTAAAGACGAAGGCCAAAGGGTTATAGGAAAGAAATCGTTTCTTGTTAAAATTTTGAATAGCTTGTGCCAGGCTGATTTTTTCGTTGTAAAGGGATTCGAGCAATTCTTCGATAAACAGGGCGCCGAGGTCGGACACGATATCGCATTCGGTGCCGACTATTGCTGCGGCCCCCGCGGTATGAAAATCCTTAATAATCGAATTTAGCGAACCGATCTTCATGGTCGAATTATAACAGGTAACCAGCAGCACCAGGGGAAGCGGGTTACCGTTCCAGAAAAGGTCGTTGGTGATCTTATTGTCAAGCAGCCAGTGCGACAGCCATTTGTCCGGCGGCAGCGGTATTGCAGGGTTTGGCCAGGTATCTTTTTGGAAGGTCAATATCCGGGGTTCGGCGGGTTCCCCCGTAATGATATCGGTCTGCATATGCCCGAATACGACCAGAGTGGCGGGCCGGGATTGCTCGTTCCAAAGGATGTTCATCAGGTCGCTATCGTGCCGGACAAGCAGGGGGTTATAGGCTGCTAATGTTGCGCTTAATTGTTTGCTTGGCCCATCTGTTAAATTGTTTGAATAAACAATGCTGTTTGCGCCGGTTTTTATGACGGTCACAGTATCTTCCCCTCTCTCTGCGGTCAGCAGTTGTTCCATCTGGTGCCGGACGCCCCAAAAGCCTTCGATGCAATACGTATACAAACCGGGATTGTGGGGGCACCCTTGGCCTTCGTTGCATGCAAAGCGCATGCGCTGTTCAGGCTCAAGTTCCAGCGCGGCCCCCATGCAGACCGGGTAAGACAGGCCTCCGGCAATGTTCGGCGGAATGCTGTAGTCGTACATCATCTGCCAGGGAAAGGCGTAGTTCACTTCGTGCCGGGCGATCTGGAAGCTCAAGTCCTTTGATTTTTTTATCCCGGCGAGTTTTACCTGGAACTCCTTTCCGCTGTCCTGAAATACCTTCGAATAATATTTTCTACCTGCAACGGATAGTCCTCTTACAACTTCAAAAAACGGCTCGTGATCAACGCCGACCGGAGCTAAAGCGGGGAAGCGTTGCCTATCATTGCGGTCAAAATAAGCGGCCTCAAGCAAACCGGCAAAGGTGTCTTGCGCGTCTTTGAGCACCTGCTGGTCAAGGCCGTGGATCTCGTTGGCAACCGCGTCGTCTTTTATAAATAGCGAGTGGGTCCCGTCCGACCCGGAATTCAGCCCAAGATACAGATCGCGCGGACCAATAGCATCCAGGTTGGTAAACTTCAAGGAATTGGACAGGTCCATTTTGACAGTGATCCGTTGGATGGCGCCGTATCCATAGTGTTCTTCGATGGTGCCTTCTAAAATAAAAGCCTGCAGGAGGTTATTGCCAAGAAAAATCGCAAAGCGCAACTGTGCAGTACCGGTGTTTAAGGGGGCTTCGAGCAGAAAGGAAGCCGTATCGGACGCGCCCGCCAGTGGAAGGGTCACGATAACGATCGCCGGAGAATTAAGCTTGAAGTCTTTTGGAAAGACCACGATATCCAATTGATGCCCTGTTTCATTTTCGGGATCGGGCAGAAGGGGGTCGATCGGCTGAATGTCGCCGACCATCAGGCTTCCCCAGGACCGCTGCCCGATGGTGATGTTCAGTTTGTACTTTTCTCCTGGCATCAGCGGAGAATTAACGTCCTTGGCCCCATATTGCAAAAAAGAGTTCAGTTCATCCAGGGTAGCGTCGACAACCCTTCGCTGTTCTTTCCGTAATTCGTGAAAAATGTCGGGGTCACGCACAAGTCTTGTAAGTCTGCCGTTGATTTCTTTGATGAGCGGTTTTTTCTCGCTATGGAAATGATGCATGTCACGTGCTATGGGCGCCAGACCGGTAGATTCCTGCAAGAAATTATTAGTGTAGCGCTGCACACCGTGGAAGTAATCTGATAAGTTACGGCTGCCTGAAAAAGCGTCCATCAGACGTTGCCCTGTATCTGCTCCCAATCTTTTTGCAAATTGCTCATAATCACCGGGGTTCATGCTTTTTGATGACCGGTTAACGATTGTTTTAAACGCGTCCAGACCGTCAGAAATACGGACCGAGTGGCCTGCAGGCGGCGAACTGAAAAGAACGGCATTGCGCACTTCCGGCCCTTCGTTTTGATCTAATGCAAATTTAAAAGCTTCAGGAACGGACAAGTCGTGTATAATACTATAAAGCAAGTCCTTCAAAAAGGAATAGGTGGTTTCTGGCGCAATGGTATTCAGCACAATGACGGAGGTGGCGGGCTTGACTAACCTTGATCGTTGGGTATCTTTTGTGCTGCCAACTAAAATGATCAGGGCTGGGAATTTTACAGCCTCATACTTTCCGGGCAGATCGCCCCCCGGTGAAGCGATGAGGATATCCAGCTTCCTGACAGCATTGCGGCTGATATTTTCGGTACTGGTTAACTGAATGCCATATTCCTGCACATGGCGGCTTTCTGTGTACCACCGCCATTGGTTAAACCTGCTGTAAATATCCTCGTGCATCGTCCCGGAAACGCAAATCCGGAATGGAAAGGTGAATGGCCGCTTCGGGGCGATGCCCACATGATAAGCCAGTTGGTAGATTTTTCCTTTTAAAATTCCACCAAATATTTCCTGCACAAGCTGGAACTCGCTGGCGGAGGCTTCCGGGAAAAGTAAATTTTCTACATCCCGCTTGCGGCCGGTATCAACGAATATCGCCAGCGGAACATCTGCGGTCCCCCGGGCAGTCGCCCGCTCCATCGGCGCGGCATCCAGCATTTTTGCGAGGCAGGTGTCTACTTCAACGGGGATAATGAGTGTGGTTTTGCTGTCAAACGCGACTTTACGGAAATCCGGCCCGACACGCGACACTTTTTTGCCGTGGCCATCTTCATAAAGAACGAACAGGCTTTCTCCTCGTCGGGTGAATTTTATTTTAACCCATTTGTTTATGTCTGCTTTGTTCATCACGCTAGAATTCAGGCAGCTCTAAAGTATTGTTTTTATTTTGAAATATCAAAATTTATTTTGGCAGTAATCGGGTTTTCCGGCCGGTTTACATTTCGCACTGAATAGCCTGGTCAAGCCTCCCGGAATATCCATTCCCATTGAAACAATAAGCAAAATTTTAGGGCATACAAAAATTACAACTACTCAGATTTATGCAAAGGTTATAGAAAGGAAATTGAAGGAGGATATGCAAAATCTTAGAATACGATTGGCAGAAAAACTATAATTTGCGTTTTGAAGTTAAGACCGTTCATGAAATATGAACATTTATTTATTTTGAACATTTTAGTAAAATAATTAGGAAATCATATTTATGTTCACTATATTTGAATGTTCATGTAACATGAACCTATTAAATAAATGAACAAGAAAGAGCAGGAAACCCTAC
The DNA here is from genome assembly GCA_002413785.1 of Mucilaginibacter sp. UBA5151. GTDB lineage: Bacteria > Bacteroidota > Bacteroidia > Sphingobacteriales > Sphingobacteriaceae > Mucilaginibacter. Next base: position 1,735 of record DHXR01000053.1, on the reverse strand, counting down.
ATAAAGCCACTGAAAAGTTATCCAATATAACTGGCGCAACAATTAAAAGTCCTACTATATATAACGGACCTGATAATGGTGCTGATGGTTTCATTGAAATCAGGTTGAATAAACAGATAGAGACGTTCGGGATCAATATAAAGAATGAATTAAGGGGCAATAGCTTTCCCGTTTCTTTAATAACCAAACAGCAAAATGCCATCCCAAATTTATTGATCAGCCAATATATTCCTATGCCGCTTAAACAGGAGCTTAAAAAAAGAAACATTAATTACCTGGAAGCGGCCGGTAATTGCTTTATCAGCACATCGAATATGTTTATTTATATTAATGACCAGCAAGTAACCGACATAAGGATACCCGCAGAGGGGAAATTATGGAAATCAGCAGGTCTGAAATTCTTATTTGCAATTTTAAGGTTCCCGGAGTTATTAAATAATTCTTACAGGGCTATTGCCGAAGAGGCAAGCATCGCGCTGGGCAGTATTGGCGGATTATTGGAAGAGCTTACCAGGGAGGGTTTTTTGAAAAACGGCAGTAATAAAGGCGGCAAAATGGTTTTTATAGAAAACCGAAACCGGCTCATTGAACGGTGGGCGGAAACTTATCGGGCAAACTTGCGCCCGAAAGAAATGATCGGCAATTTCAGGTTCATTGACAAAAGTGCCGCTAAATCATGGGAAAATTTAGAGCCAATTGGTTTTAAATGGGGCGGTGAAAATGCCGGGGCTTTATTAACTAAATATCTACAGCCAGAAAAATTCACGATTTATATTACAGAAAACCGGGTAAAAATAATGCACAGTTTAAAACTCGTTGCTGACCCAACAGGAAATGTGGAAATATTGCAACAGTTTTGGCCGGATGGCGAAATTGAAACCGGCAATAGCGCAACAGTGCCCCCACTATTGGTATATGCGGATTTAATAACGAGTTTTGACAGTCGTAACCAAGAAACTGCAAATCGCATTAAAATACAATATCTTGACTAATTTATTATTGCATCCCAGCATTATTAAAATGCTAAAAGACATGCAGGGTATCTTTACCGATTTTGGGATAGATTATTACTTGGTGGGTGCTGTGGCCAGGGATATTCACTTGTCAGCGGATGCCGGTGCCGAAGCAGTCAGGAAAACAAAGGATGTCGACTTGGCTATTACGATCAATGACAACGGACAATACAACGAACTAAAAAAAGCATTAATTGCAACTGGCCACTTTACCTCACATCCAAAAGAGGCTATCAAATTGTTTTATAAGGGAGGTATTGAGGTTGACCTGTTACCATTTGGTGAAATAGAAGGGCCAAACAGGAATGTAAATTTAACCGACCCTACATTCGTACTGAATATGCAAGGCTTTCGGGAGATATATCCGTTTGTCAATGATATTATGGTAGAAGAGAACTTTGCAGTCAAAGTTTGTACTATGGAGGGCATAGTCCTGCTGAAACTGATCTCCAATGATGACAGACCCGAGCGCACAAAGGACATTTCAGACATAGAACACATTATTAAAGTGTACTTCGACTTGAATTCAGGTGATATTTATGAGGAGCATTTTGACACGATGGATTTTTATGATATTGCCGAAAGCGACTATTTGCAATTGGTGTGTTGCCGGGTTATCGGCAGGAAAATTAAAGGCTTATTAAATGATTCCGATCAATTACGGGTACGTATTGAACGGATATTGGAAAAACGACCTACAGCCTGGTGGCATGCCATGCTTA
>DHXR01000077.1 GCA_002413785.1 Mucilaginibacter sp. UBA5151 | reverse complement strand
AAACATATCCTTATGTTCTTCCTGAAAGAGATTATCCAGTAAAGTATTTCCTGAATTAAAATCGCCCTGACTACCTGTATGATCTTTCAAGGTATTTATATTGTCATTACTGCTACCGGTATCTTTAGTTGCGGTAACCGGTTGATTTTTGAGGTTATCCGTATTGGCAAAGCGATCTATAAACGAGGCCGCGCTATAGGCTTTACCCAGATCACTGCCATTAAAAACAGATTTAGTTTGATGATCCACAAAAGTTACCCCATACAACCGGCCTTCCTCGTTTTGCCTGAATATTACCTGTATCCCTTTTTGATGAAGATATTGTTGGAATTTTGCTTTGTTAATGGGTTTAGCCAATGCTTCATCAATGGTGTTTTTTAATTGCTCCCTCAATGGTTTGCGTAATACTTCATTTAGCCTGAAACGATCTTCCAGTGTTTTTAAAGTAGGCTTCCCATAAATACTGCTGGCTTTAATGGGTACGCCAAGCTTATTGCCCTTTTCATCCAGTACCCAATAAACAAGTCCGTTCTTTTCATACATCCTTGAATCTTTAGAGCCCCTGTCTGCGGTTACATTAAACTGGTTAAGCACCGCGTTTAATTCGGGTATGCTGGTGAATTTATAACTTTTAATTACCTCACTAACCACATTGGTTATTGCTCTTTTAGTTTCTGTTTTTCCATAGTTAACCTGTTTTAATGGTATCCTTTCCGGCAGCCTTAGCTCCTTGGATCTGTTGCCGGCCTGTTGTAAACCATACTGAATTTCTATCGCTTTCCTTGCTGTTTCCGATTTGGTTTTACCCAACAGGTGCAGGCTTATCCGCTCGCCCGATGTTTGGATATTAGTGGTAACGATATGAACGTGCGGGTGCCCGGCATCAGAATGTTGGTACGCTAAATAAGGCTGGTTACCGAACCCGATCTGCTCCATATAATCATTAACAATCTGCTGAAGCAGGTGCTTTTCAAGATGCTCGCCGATAGCAAAATTTAAAGAAATATGGACGGTGTTTGTTTTAGTTCTTTCATTTCTTGATGCCAAATCTGTCAACCGTAGCAGCTTGTCATAGAAATTCAGATCGGCCAAATCCTTAAAATATCCACTCGCCTCTATAAGCTGCGCCTTATCATTTCGCAATTTATTCTCGTTGTAATTCAATGCGCCGATAAGGCTTTTTCCGCTTATAATTTTTGCGACCATATATCTGCATATTTGTTCATCCGGTCTTTAATTTGGATGATGGACGGCTCCAGTTTGCCGTTAATTACGCCAAGCAAATTCACCCACAACCGGGTGTCTGCATTGCCGTGTGCGCTATTGATATTACGAACCGCCTGGTTCAAATTATTACCTATAGCGTTGAGTTCTCTCCGCAACAAAATGAGCTCTTCCAATACCTCATCCATCGACTTGTCGCGGTACGTAACCGTGATCGGTTTTTCCAGTAATACACTCCTTATATACTCACTTAATTTTCGGAAGCGTGTTTTCTTAAACCTGTTGTCAAGCAATTTAAACTCTGCTGGTTTCAACCTCGTTAATAATATCCTTGACCTGTTTTCTTCTTCATTTTCCATCTTCTTAATCTTTTAAAAATCCGACTTCGGAGGATTTTTCTATGTCCCGCACTGACTTTGGAAGGGAGGGCAAGATTTCGTTTGTATTACAAACGTACATCTTGCTGATTGCTGAAAGAGGCAATCTCCTCCTTTTTCAAAGTCCTCGATTGGATTTGTTAAACATTCATGCTCAAATTGATTCGCTGCAATATGGCGATAGCCTTGACCTCCGCTTCAATCGCTGCCGATGGTCAAAAATCCAGTCAGCCGCACAGACCTTCCAGTTGCGAATTGGCGTACTGGTTCCCGTTTTCCATTGCATTAATTCCTGCTCCGCCAAGAACACATCTGCAAATTCCGCCAGATCTTTTTGGTCAAAATAGATATGTACCACAAACCTGTCAGGGGGCACATTGACACCAGATCCGTCCAGGTTTTGACCCCTGATTTTGAGGTTAGCCAGAGGGGCTTTTGGTAATTGCTGAATGATACGTTTTGCCTTCCGCTTCATGCCATTTTCATCTGATCAATTAATGTCCCCGAGTGCATCAGGTTTTCGATCTCTTCCAGGTTATAGTACGTTACGCCACCTAATTTTTTGAAAGGAATAACCCCCTTATCCCGCATGTATTGAAGCTTGCTTTCCGACAGGCGGAGCATCTTTTTAATTTCAAAAGCTTTGAGCCATTGGTGGCCCGGATGCCCGGATTGTTCTTTTAGCAATTTCTTAATGTCACCAATAAGTTGCTGTTTAAAATCAATCAAGTCCTGAACAGTTATCAATTGATCCCTGTGAACTTTTGGAAAGTCGTTCTGAGTTTCTTTGTAATTTACCATAGCTTAAATTTTACTGTGGCAAATGTGAGGAAGGCTAAAATACATTTATCACACCTCGTACATGAGGTAGGTGTTTTTTACTCTCCATGAATAGATTCAGATCTGCTGAATTTTTTTATTGCATTAATTAAAGGTTTAATACGATTAATTACTAAATTAGTCCCTTATGAAACCAAGACCTCTACCCTATCTGATAATGATCTTATTAGCTGGAATTGGATTATTATCCTCCTGCACTGACATTATTGAGCCGTCGATCAGCAAAAGCCAGGTGACGTTAGAAGCGCCGGCGAACGCATATACCAGCACCAGTTATGCCGTTAATTTCTGGTGGGATGCTGTTGACCATGCCCTCACGTACCACCTGCAGGTCGTTACACCCAATTTCGCATCGCCCGGAAAGCTGGTGCTGGATACGATAGTCAAAAACTATAAATTCACCTATACCCTCAACCCCGGCAATTATCAATGGCGGGTGATGGCGGAGAACGGCAGTTCGCAAACTGCTTATTCCTCACCTTTAAGTTTTACTATCGCAGCAACGTCTATTACCAAACAAGCCGTTCAGCTGACCGCACCGGCAAATGATTTTCTTACCAATCAAAGCACTGTTAGCTTTCAGTGGACCAGCATGTATGGAGCTACCCAATACCGATTTGAAATTGATACCAATAATTTTGCAAATCCAAACGCCTTAGTATCAAATACAGTAATTTCCGGACAGCAAATAAATTTCACTTTCCCAAAAAGCCAGGTATACCAATGGCGCGTACAAGCGGAAAATGATACCGCCAATGCACAATGGTCAGCTATTAATACGCTCACATTTAACAATACCCCGCCTGCGCAAGTGACACTGGTGGTTCCTGTGAGCGGAACAACGTTGAGTCAGCCTGTTTCACTCCAGTGGAATGCTGTGACCAATGCTGTGCATTATAAGGTATATGCATTCAAAAGTGATTCGACAACGCTGTATAACGCAAATTTTCCATTCGTAGTAAACACTAACATTTATAGTTTTGGTCAGGGTATATCGGGCAATAAAATCTATTGGAAAGTTTCCGCTCTTGATGCGGAAGGAAATGAAGGCAAGGCAAGCCCCTTATGGAACTTTACGCTGCAATAAGAGGCTATGAAGAATAAAAAACTGATGTACTTTTTAGGTTTTGTGGTAGTAATGGTTTGGGGCGTCATTATTTACAGGATCATTGATGCCTCATCAGGCAGCGAATATCCTGTACCAGTAGTGTCAAACACGCCCCAGAAAGAAGCCTATAATGATTTCGCCATTGCAAAAGACACCTCTCATTTGTTATTAAACTATCGGGATCCCTTTGGCCTTGTAAAACAAAAGGATACCATAAGCCTTGCTGTTAAAAAAAGCTATCATAAAAGCATGATTTCATTGGATAAAAAACCGGCCTTTAACTGGGGTTTTATCCAATATTCAGGTTATATCCGCAATCCCGGATCGAAGAAATTAATTACTTTGCTAAGCATCAATGGCAAAAATGAAATGCTTTCCGAAGGTGAAAGCAGGGACAATGTTAAGCTGATCAAAAACCTGCGGGATTCCATCAAGATCAGCTTTAACGGCAAAACCAAATTTATCCCAATAAAGTAAATTACCCATGAAAAAAATAATAACCGCACTCCTGTTTTTGATTTCCGGTTCGGTGTATGCGCAAAAGCTACCCGATTATGGTTTGTATAAGGTGAGGATTATTGAACCTGATAAGATAATAAAAGCCGAAATAATACCTGTTAATTCAGCGCCGGGTATAAAACCTGACCGTGTATATTATTGGTATAATGACAACAGTATCCACACCTCACAGGGCGGCTATAGCGGCAAACTATTGAACGGACTGTATGAAGCTTATTATCTGAACCACAACCTTAAAGAGCAGGGAACATTTAAAAAAGGTTTAAAAGACGGTGTATGGAAAAGTTGGAACGAAGACGGGACATTAAGCCAAAGGGCAAACTGGAAAAATGGAGCGTTAATACCTGAGGGGACTCTTTCATTTTGGAATAAGATTAATATTTTAAAAAGAAAGGCAAAATCAATCCCGGCCGATTCAACAAACAAAAAACATTAGCGCTTAATTATAAACTATGCTGAAAGCATCAGCCCTTTATATTGTTATCATCATTGCATTAGTGATCGCGGTGCTTTGTTCCTCTTTAATTGTAGCGGCTTATTTTTATAAGACACAATACCAGCGAAAAACCCGGTATGACCAATTGGACAACAATCTTACTTCTGGGATTAATATACTGATCGCGGGTACCGACACCTCATATTCTCATGGAAAAACGTTCAGCCTATTTAACGATGATGCTGATTCTGT
>DHXR01000078.1 GCA_002413785.1 Mucilaginibacter sp. UBA5151 | reverse complement strand
TGTTTGTTGCAGCCGTCCTAAAGCAGACATATCCTGATGTTCTTCCTGAAAGAGATTATCCAGTAAAGTATCACCTGAATTAAAATCGCCCTGGCTACCTGTATGATCTTTCAAGGTATTTATATTGTCATTACTGCTACCAGTATCTTTATTTGCGGTAACCGGTTGATTTTTGAGGTTATCAGTATTCGCAAAGCGATCTATAAACGAGGCTGCGCTATAGGCCTTACCCAGATCACTGCCATTAAAAACAGATTTAGTTTGATGATCCACAAAAGTTACCCCATACAACCGGCCTTCCTCGTTTTGCCTGAATATTACCTGTATCCCTTTTTGATGAAGTTCTTGTTGGAATTTTGCTTTGTTAATGGGTTTAGCCAATACTGCATCAATTGCGTTTTTTAATTGTTCTCTCAATGGTTTGCGTAATGCTTCATTTAGCCTGAAACGATCTTCCAGTGTTTTTAAAGTAGGCTTTCCATAAATGCTGCTGGCCTTAATTGGTACGCCAAGTTTGTTGCCTTTTTCATCCAGCACCCAATAAACAAGCCCGTTCTTTTCATACATCCTTGAATCTTTAGAGCCCCTGTCTGCGGTTACATTGAACTGGTTAAGCACCGCGTTTAACTCGGGTATGCTGGTGAATTTATAACTTTTAATGACCTCACTAACCACATTGGTTATCGCTCGTTTAGTTTCTGTTTTCCCATAGCTAACCTGTTTTAATGGTATCCTTTCCGGTAGCCTTAGCTCCTTGGAGCTGTTGCCGGCCTGTTGCAAGCCATACTGAATTTCTATGGCTTTCCTTGCTGTTTCTGATTTGGTTTTACCCAACAGGTGCAGGCTTATCCGTTCGCCCGATGTTTGGATATTAGTAGTGACAATATGAACGTGCGGGTGCCCGGCATCGGAGTGTTGGTAGGCCAAATAAGGCTGATTACCAAACCCGATCTGCTCCATATAATCATTAACGATCTGCTGAAGTATGTGCTTTTCAAGCTGCTCACCGATAGCAAAATTCAAAGAAATATGGACAGTATTGGTTTTAGTTCTTTCATTTCTTGATGCCAAATCTGTCAACCGTAACAGCTTGTCATAGAAATTCAGGTCCTCCAAATCCTTGAAATATCCGCTCGCCTCAATAAGTTGCGCTTTATCATTTCGCAATTTATTCTCATTGTAATTCAATGCGCCGATGATGCTTTTTCCGCTTATAATTTTTGCGACCATATATCTGCATATTTGTTCATCCGGTCTTTAATCTGGAGGATGGACGGCTCCAGTTTGCCGTTAATTACACCAAGCAAATTGACCCATAACCGGGTGTCAGCATGGCCGTGTGCGCTATTGATATTACGTACCGCCTGGTTCAAATTATTACCAATGGCGTTAAGCTCTTTCCGTAACAAAATTAGTTCTTCCAATACCTCATCCATTGACTTATCGCGGTAGGTAACGGTTATCGGTTTTTCGAGTAAAACACTTCTGATATATTCGCTTAATTTTCTGAACCTCGTCTTCTTAAACCGGCTGTCCAGCAATTTAAATTCTGCCGGTTTAAACCTGGTTAATAATATCCTTGACCTGTTTTCTTCTTCGTTTTCCATCTTCTTGATCTTTTAAAAATCCGACTGCGGAGGATTTTTCTATGTCCCGCACTGACTTCGGAAGGGAGGGCAAGATTTCGTTTGTATTACAAACGTACATCTTGCTGATTGCTGAAAGAGGCAATCTCCTCCTTTTTCAAAGTCCTCTATTGGATTTGTTAAACATCCATACTCAAATTGAGTCGCTGCAATATGGAGATAGCCTTGATTTCCGCTTCATTCGCTGCCGATGGTCAAAAACCCAGTCAGCCGCACAGACTTTCCAGTTCCGAATTGGCGTACCTGTTCCCGTTTTCCATTGCAATAATTCCTGCTCTGCCAAGAACACATCTGCGAATTCCGCCAGATCTTTTTGGTCAAAATAGATATGTACCACAAACCTGTCAGGGGGCACATTGACACCAAATCCGTCCAGGTTTTGACCCCTGATTTTACGGTTAGCCTGGGTGGCTTTTGGTAGTTGCTGAATGATACGTTTTGCCTTCCGCTTCATGCCATTTTCATCTGATCAATTAATGTCCCTGAGTGCATCAGGTTTTCGATCTCTTCCAGGTTATAGTATGTTACGCCACCTAATTTTTTGAAAGGAATAACGCCTTTATCCCGCAGGTATTGAAGCTTGCTTTCCGACAGGCGGAGCATCTTTTTAATTTCAAAAGCTTTGAGCCATTGGTGGCCCGGATGCCCGGATTGTTCTTTTAGCAATTTCTTAATGTCGCCAATAAGTTGCTGTTTAAAATCAATCAAGTCCTGAACAGTTATCAACTGATCCCTGTGAACTTTTGGAAAGTCGTTCTGAGTTTCATTGTAATTTGCCATAGCTTAAATTTTACTGTGGCAAATGTGAGGAAGGCTAAAATATATTTATCACACCTTGTACATGAGGTAGGTGTTTTTTACTCTCCAGAAATAGATTCAGATCTGCTGAATTTTTTTATTGCATTAATTAAAGGTTTAATACAACTAATTACTAAATTAGTCCCTTATGAAACCAAGACCTCTCCCCTATCTGATAATGCTCTTATTAGCTGGAATTGGATTAGCACCCTCCTGCACTGACATTATTGAGCCGTCGATCAGCAAAAGCCAGGTAACTTTAGAAGCGCCGGCCAACGCATATACCAGTACCAGTTATGCCGTTAATTTCTGGTGGGATGCTGTTGACCATGCCCTTTCGTACCATCTGCAGGTTGTTACACCTAATTTCGCATCACCCGGAAAGCTGGTGCTGGATACGATAGTCAAAAACTATAAATTCACCTATACCCTCAACCCTGGCAATTACCAGTGGCGGGTGATGGCGGAAAATGGCAGTTCGCAAACTGCTTATTCAGTGCCGAATAGTTTTACGATAGCAGCAACGTCTATTACCAAACAAGCAGTTCAGCTGACCGCCCCTGCAAATGATTTTCTTACCAATCAAAGCACGGTTACCTTTCAGTGGACTCCTATGTACGGGGCTACCAAATACAATTTTGAAATTGATACCAATAATTTTGTAAATCAAAATTCAGTAGTATTAAATACCGTAATACCGGGGCTGCAATATAATTTCACTTTCCCCAAAAAACATGTTTACCAATGGCGTGTGCAGGCCCAAAATGATACTGCCGTCGCACAATGGTCGGCTATTAATACGCTCACGTTTAACAGTACCCCGCCTGCACAGGTCAGTTTGGTAGTCCCGGCAAGCGGAACAACGTTAAGCCAGCCTGTTTCTCTTCAATGGAATGCAGTGCCTAATGCCGTGCATTATAAAATATACGCATTCAAAAGCGATTCAACAACACTTTATAACTCAAATTTCCCATTGGTGGTAAACACTAACACTTATAGTTTCAACCAGGGTACTTCGGGTAATAAAATCTATTGGAAAGTTTCCGCTCTTGATGCGGAAGGGAACGAAGGCAAGGCCAGCCCCTTATGGAACTTTACGCTGCAATAAGAGGCTATGAAAAATAAAAAACTGATGTACTTTTTAGGTTTTGTGGTAGTAATGGTTTGGGGCGTCATTATTTACAGGATCATTGATGCCTCATCAGGCAGCGAAGATCCTGTACCAGTAGTGTCAAACACACCCCAGAAAGAAGCCTATAATGATTTTGCGATTGCAAAAGATACCACGCATTTGTTATTAAACTATCGCGATCCCTTTGGCCTTGTAAAACAAAAGGACACCTTAAGCCTTGCCGTTAAAAAAAGCTATCATAAAAGCATGATTTCCTTGGATAAAAAGCCTGCCTTTAACTGGGGCTTTATCCAATATTCGGGCTATATCCGCAACCCGGGATCCAGAAAATTAATTACTTTGATAAACATCAACGGTAAAAATGAAATGCTTTCGGAAGGTGAAAGCAGGGACAATGTTAAACTGATCAAAAACCTTCGGGATTCCATCAAGATCAGCTTTAACGGCAAAACCAAATTTATCCCAATAAAGTAAATTACCATGAAAAGAATTATAACCGCACTCCTGTTTTTGATTTCCGGTTCGGTATATGCCCAAAAGCTACCCGATTATGGTTTGGATAAGGTGAGGATAATTGACGTTGATAAAATCGTAGAGATTGAAATAATACCAGTTAATTCTGCGCCGGGCATAAAACCAGAGCGTTTATATTATTGGTATTATAACAACGGCATCCACACCTCACAGGGCGGCTATAGCGGCAAACTGCTGAACGGACTGTATAAAGCTTATTATCTGAACCACAATCTGAAAGAACAGGGAACCTTTAAAAAAGGTTTAAAAGAGGGGGTATGGAAAAGCTGGAACGAAGACGGGACATTAAGCCAGACAGGCAACTGGAAAAACGGGGCGTTAATACCCGAGGGAACTCTTTCATTTTGGGATAAGGTTAATATTTTGAAAAGAAAGGCAAAATCAATTCCTGCCGATTCAACAGACAAAAAACATTAAGCGCTTAATTATAAACTATGCTGAAAGCATCAGCCCTTTATATTGTTATCATCATTGCATTGGTAATCGCGGTGCTTTGTTCTTCTTTAATTGTCGCGGCTTATTTTTATAAGATACAATACCAAAGGAAAATCCGGTATGACCAGTTGGAAAACAATCTTACTTCCGGGATTAATATACTGATTGCAAGTACCGACACCTCCTATGCCCATGGAAAAGCCTTCAGCCTGTTTAACGATGATGCTGATTCTGT
>DHXR01000011.1 GCA_002413785.1 Mucilaginibacter sp. UBA5151 | reverse complement strand
TCGACTTATTCACCAAACCCTAAATAACAAGGATAATTGCCACGTCAGTGGCTACCCTTCGCGAATTGGGTAGCCACTGACGTGGCAAAAATAACGTTTGAATAATGTGCTACAAAGCGGTAGCCCCGATGGGGCAAAGATTTTTCTTACATCGAACTCACGTTAAATCAGGTTCCGAAAAAAACGAGTTTTCCTAAAGAAAGCACCTTTTTTAACGATAAGGCGGGGGGTTAGGGAAGAAAACATAGCAACTATATACAAAAACGAAGGATATATCATTTTAGGAAACCAGTATCCGGTCAAATTCTTCGCTAATAATTTCAATGAAAAAATTGCCGCTTTCGTCTAATGCGTATCAATCTCTTCCCTGTAAGTTTTAATAGCACGTACTATTGATCGGGCAATAGCATCCTGCCCGCTTTTTGAATTCAGATAGGCTTCTTCGCCGGGATTGTTAATATAGCCGGTTTCAACTAAAACGGCCGGCATGCCGCTATGCGCCAGCACCAAAACGCCCTGTTCCTTTACGCCCCTGCTTCTGCGTCCGTCATTATTTACAAAATCTTTATTTAGTATGCTGCCAAACAGGATACTTTGTTTACGGTATTTCTGCATAAAGGCATTTAAAATTATCAAAGCCGTTGGGTCTTTTTCATTATACCCCTCATAGTTTTTCTGATAATCCTTTTCAATATAGATTGAGGAGTTTTCCCGCAACGCTTCCATTTGCTCTTCCTTGCGGTGATAGCCATAAACCAAAATCAATACACCTTTTTCTTTATTTACCTTTTCAGCCGTCCCTTCGGGCGTCGAATTACAATGAATGGAGATAAACAGATTCGCCTTATTTTCATTCGCTATTTCCGCCCGCCGGTTTAATTCAACAAACCTGTTGGTGCTGCGTGTCATCACCACGTTCACATCAGCCATTTCCTTCAGCATCAGCCGCTGTACTTTTTCTGCAATGGCCAGTGTTACGTTCTTTTCAAATGACCAGGCACCATGCGCACCAGGATCTTTTCCGCCATGCCCGGCATCAATAACAACCGTCTTAAATTTAAAGGCAGACTTTGGCGGCCTGCCCGTCACCGTAAAACTGACGAGCACTAAATATAAAAACAGCGAATAATTTATGATAGATTTTAGCTTTGCGGATCTTTTTATCATTAAAACAGATAAGGGCGTAATTAAATAAATTGTTTTAATCTATTTTTTTTGCAGCTGTTTTACCGCATTTTGGGCATACCCCGGTGGCATATAAAGTAAAACCTTCGGGTTTAAAGCCTTCGGGAAGTGTTATAGCCGGCAAATCAAGGTCATCCAGGCAATATACGTTTTTGCACATTGTACAATTAAAATGCAGGTGCTCGTCGTGGTGTTGGTTTTCTTCACAATTCGAGGAACACATGGCATAATTTGCCGTGCCATTCAGGTCAAATACTTTATGGATAATCCCCTTTTCCTCAAACGCATTCAGTATCCGGTACAGGGTAACCCGGTCAATATCGTCCATCACACTCTCCAGGTCGGGTTGGGACGTCGCCACATTTTTTGCAGATAACATGGACAATACCTTCAGGCGGGGTCCGGTTTTCTTTAAGTGATGCTTTTCGAGCAGTGCTTCAAAACTATGATCATGTGTATGTGCCATTGAAGCTAAAATAGATTACGATATGCAAAGTTAGAAAGAATTGTTTGATTGCTGTATTCAATATCTTGCCTTTTTTACAAAAAGACAACATTCTTTTACATAAACTTGCATTTGCAATTCAGACTCAGAATTCAGACTAAAAGATGGATAATCAATTTTACCGGCAAATTTTTGATAAACACCAGCATGTGGAGGCGGTACCTTCCAATAAGGAAATTACTACCTGGGCTTTGCGCGTGATCAGGTTATTGTTCCCGGAGCAATCAAAGCAGGTTTATGCCGATGTTCATCAATTGAAGCAGGAATTTGCGCACCTGCAAAAGGAGCTTGCCCATATAATGAATGCCACCAGGGCGTGTCAGAATTGTAATATCGAACTGCTGGCACAGGCTTTTTTTGAACAACTGCCCGATTTATACCTGTTACTAAACACCGACATCCAGGCTATATTTAACGGCGACCCGGCAGCCCGCAGCGAGTTTGAAGTGATCCGTACCTATCCGGGTTTTTTTGCCATTTCCTTTTACAGGCTGGCGCATAGTTTATATAAGCATGATGTTCCCCTGCTGCCGCGCATCCTTACCGAGTACGCCCATTCAAAAACAGGCATCGACATACACCCGGCTGCAGAGATCGATGAATATTTTTATATCGACCATGGCACCGGCGTGGTTATCGGCGAAAGCTGTAAAATAGGAAAAAATGTAAAACTTTACCAGGGGGTTACACTGGGTGCATTGAGTGTATCCAAGAGCATGGCTTTCACCAAACGCCACCCTACCGTGGAGGATGACGTGGTTATTTACGCCGGCGCAACCATCCTGGGCGGCGAAACTATTATAGGGCATGACAGTGTTATCGGCGGCAATGTATGGCTTACAAAAAGCGTTGCGCCGCATTCTACCGTGTTCCACAAGCCCGATATTACTGTACTTAATAAAACCAACGTTTAAAAAAGATTATGGCAGGCATTATTGATCTGATAGGCAACACGCCTATGGCCGAAATAAAAAAACTTAACCCAAACCCCAATGTGCGCATTTTTGCCAAACTGGAAGGCAATAATCCCGGCGGGAGTGTAAAGGACCGCGCGGCGCTTAACATGATACGGAGTGCGCTGGAACGTGGCGATATTAAACCTGGCACAAAGCTGGTGGAAGCCACCAGCGGGAATACAGGCATAGCGCTGGCCATGATCGCCTGTTTGTTCGGGCTTGAAATTGAACTGGTGATGCCTTCCAACTCCACCCGCGAACGTACGCTCACCATGGAAGCTTTTGGCGCGAAGGTTACCCTGCTGGAGAATATTGAAGTTTGCCGCGATTATGCCGAAGAAAAAGGCGCAGGCGGCGAATACTTTTTACTGGACCAGTTTGCCAATCCCGACAATTACCTTGCCCACTATAAAACCACCGGACCGGAAATATGGCGCGATACCGAAGGGCAGATCACCCATTTTGTAAGCGCGATGGGCACCACCGGTACCATTATGGGCAATTCGAGGTATTTTAAGGAGATAAACCCTGCTATTCAAATTGTGGGCTGCCAGCCAACCGAAGGCTCGTCGATACCGGGCATACGGCGCTGGCCGGCGGAGTACCTGCCAAAAATATTTGAACCCGAAAGGGTTGACCGCATGCTGGATATTTCGGAAGCCGAAGCAACCGACATGGCCCGCAAACTGGCAAAAGTGGAAGGCATTTTTGCAGGTATGAGCAGCGGCGGCGCCATGGCAGCCGCCGTTAAAGTGGCACAGGAACTTACCGAAGGCACCATCGTATTCATCTGCTGCGACCGTGGCGACAGGTACCTGAGCAGCGAGCTGTTTGGGTAGGTGCTGTTTGTCTGAACCATGATTTATAGGATTTTTCACCTATTATTTGTTTTTATAGGCGTTCAAGAAGGCTTCGCCGTTTTAAGATGGACATGATTCAATTTTTCAATCCACAGTACTTGTGGCAGACATCTCCATAGGCGTTCGGAAGATTCAAAACCTCAAAAAAAATTACCGGTTTGTAATCCTGAGTAGCAAAATTTCGCCAAATCCTGAAGGAGTGAATGACAAAAAAGGCTGTCATGGTGAGGCTACTCGAACCATGTGTGGTGGCCTGAACGCTTTGCCATTGGCGCTAATGCATTGGCGCCGTGCCTTTGCGCACATGGTTCGAGTGCCTCACCATGACAGCAACCGCTTATAATGATGCGTTTATAAGTTTTTGATTATCAACACACTTACAACTTTTAAAGTCTGCCCTACCGGGGGAGATTATTCACCGGTGTATGTTCTCAGGGGTGTTCACGAGTGCTAATAAAATTAATTGGGCAACGTCATCGTTAACAGTAGTTGCTATTGATTTATTTTTATTTCTTTAGCACAAGCTATAGTAATCGTATCTTTAACTTGTTCTGATAACTTATCGAAATTTCCGCTTGGATATAGGTCTTCTAACTTGTTTATGTAACAATTGCAAAAAGGCTCTTTGTATCTATTTTTTATTTTTTTTACAAAGCCGCTTTGTAATAATTGCTTTTTTAGAACGGTATCATACTGCGCAGGCCATTTTTTGTAATGTAAGGTTAAACTTTTTGAGCATTCATAGCCACATTTATTTGCAACCACTTTAAGGCTATCTTTATTAAGACTCTCTAATCCATTGGGATAAATGATTTTCAATTGTTCGACAACGCAATTAGCAAGGTTTTTTTTGCTTTTATCATCCTCGAAAAAATTATCGTATCCTTTGTAAAGTGCAGTATAAACTGTTTGTGAATATTCCTTTGACCATGGTGTTTTATTTGCTGTATTTGAATACTGAATTGCAGAATTTAACATCCCTTTTTGAACAAGTTTTACCAAATAACTTGCCATTCCTAAAGCCACTATATAAAGCAGCCAAATAAGAAATCTATTTGTTTTTGGTATTCTTTTCTGCGTCTTTAAATTTGGAGAAGTTTTAAGTATAATATTTTGATATTTATTTTCTGCTTCATCAATTTCTAATTGTGATACATTTCTTGCAATCAATATTGCTTTGATTATAGATATAGCTAATGGGTTATAATCATCTTGAGAATAAGCTAAAATGTCAAGCAACTGTTCAGTTGTCTTTTTTTCTAAATTATGTCTAACCAGTTTAACATCAATTTCTTCAGACATTTCTCTTTGGTTTAGTAAACTAATGTATAATAATAAGCTCCATCACCAAATATACTTATTAATATAAATAAATTCTTAAACTTTTGTAAATTAGGGGCTTATTTAGTCCTCTGATTATGGGAAAACTACCTATTATGGAATTTCTTGAATTCTTAGAACCAATGGACGAATTACCAAAAGAAATTTTAATTCGTCCTTTTATGGTAAAAAATTTCGACAAGCCAAAGGATTTAAAACATTACACTGATAATGAAAAAGAACCCGGTAAGCAATTTTTACTTGATTTGTTGGATACTGGGCTAATAGATGCTAACGAACAGGATATACAGCATATATGCAATAAAGACTGGACAAATCCGGTGGGGCGAAAAAGGTATCAATTTTGGTTTGATACATATCCTATAAAGGTGAAAATAACAAAACTGGGACTTGATAAGCTTGAAGAGTATAGAACAACACATTTAATAAGTGAAACGCTTAAGTCTAATAGAAAAACAAGTGAGGTTGTAAAAGAAAACTCAAAGTATCAAATAGCATTTTCTATTATTTCAACAGCTGCAATAGCAGTAACCGCCATTGTTGCCATTATGGCTTATAACAAAGATGATCCAAAAAGCCTGATATTGATACGCAAATCAATGCAACAGCAAGAGCGAATATTAGACAGCATCCGACAATCACAAAAAGAGATAAGCACATATCTTGAGATAGTGGCAAAGAAAACGACACCCAAAAAGAAATAACTCGCATGGTGTAGGCATCTGTGTTGATGCCGGTTCGGAAGACTTAAAAAAAGAGAAGTTCAAATCTCCCTTACCGGGGGAGATTATTCACCATGTGTTTGTTTTCAGGGGTGTTCATGAGGGCAACGACGTTTAGAGGGGGCTTACGGCTTGCTTTTCGGTTTATTTTTATTGCCCCATTGCCTGCGCTGCGGCCTTTTATTGGCCGCTGGCTCATGCCTTACCTGTTGTATGCCGGCCAGTTCGTCGGGCACCGCAATCAGTCGGATGGGTTTATCAATCAGCTGTTCAATGCTTTTTAGTTTATGCTCATCGCGGTGGTTAACAAAAGTGATGGCTGTGCCGGTAGTTTCTGCGCGGGCGGTGCGCCCAATGCGGTGGATATAATCCTCCGGGTCGCCGGGTACATCATAATTAACTACCAGGTCAATCCCTTCCACATCTATACCACGCGAAAGGGCGTCGGTACCGATGATCACCGGCAATTGTTTGTTTTTAAAACTAAGCAAGATCTCTTCGCGCTCGCGCTGCTCAAGGTCGGAGTGAAAGGCGCTCACATTCATGCGGGCCGCCTTTAATTCCCTTGCCAATGACTTTACAATCTCTTTTCTCGAACAGAAAATAAGGATGCTGTTATACGAACCGTTTTTCAGGATCATTTGCAGCAGGGGTGTTTTTTGCGCATCGTGCACCCGGTAGATCTGCTGATCAATACCCACCGCGGGTTGCGAAACAGCGATGCTTACCGAGGCCGGGTTAATTAAAACCGACTTGGCCAGCGAGCGGATGCGCCCGGGCATAGTGGCCGAAAAAAGCAGCGTTTGCCTTTCTTTCGGCAGGTAGCTGATAATTTTCATAATATCATCCTGGAAACCCATGTCGAGCATGCGGTCGGCTTCATCCAAAATCAAATGCGTTAAATGGTTCAGCTTCAAAACGCCCGAGGTAAGGTGGGCGATAAGCCTGCCCGGTGTGGCGATAATGATATTTACATTGTTCTGGATACCCCGGCGCTGCTGTTCGTATGCGCTGCCGTCGCCGCCGCCAAAAACGGCAATGGAGCTGATGCCCGTAAAATACGCCAGGCCCTCTACCTGCTGGTCTATCTGCTGGGCCAGTTCGCGCGTTGGCGCTAAGATAAGTGCGGCGGTATGGTGTTTGCCGGTTTTGCCGATATGCTCCAATACAGGCAGCAGGTAAGCCCCTGTTTTACCGGTGCCGGTTTGGGCGCAGGCAATAATGTCCTGTCCTGCCAATATGATCGGGATGGCCATTTCCTGCACCGGGGTTGGAGTAGTGAACCCCATGCTTATTACACCTTCTGTTAAGTGTTCGTTAAAGTTAAAATCCTGGAATGTCAAATTCTTTTATAGTAAAGGATGCAAGGTACGAAAAAATGCGGTGTTAAATATTATTTTGCCGCTGAATGGCAAAGCGATAATGGGATTGCAGCTAAAATTCCGATGCGGATGGCTGTGAAGTGGCAGGGAAGGGTTTTCGCCGTTAATGCACGTTAAATTGTCCCGATGTTCCGCTTCAAAAGCGAGATGCAGCAGGGCGTATAAACCCTCCCTACCCTCCCCAGGGAGGGAATCGCACAGGCCTCCTGCTTTTTCCCCCAACATCTGCACATCTACTCATCTGCACATCCGCACATCCGCACATCTGCACGCACATCAATCCTCTTCTTTCTTTTTCTTTTCCAGTATCACAAAGGCGCTGTGTTTCGGGGCGGGCATCACCGAATTTTCTCCTTTTACATATTTCCATATCACTTCGTTCAGGTCGAGGTCGGGTACGGCGTCTTCTTTGGCCAGGTTGAATGATTGCGAGCGTTTACTGCTCTCATTTACGGCGATATTGCGCTGTTCTAAATCAACCTGCGCAGGTTTTGCGATATATGGCGTTAAGTCGGGTTTGCCGGTGAAACAATTGTATAACGGCGTTGCGGCGGCATCGTATTGGCTCATGGGCGGCAGGCCTAATATCAGCTCTATGGTTCGCAATACACCGGATGTGGAATACATATCGTGGACCGCTGCATTTCGCTTCACATAAGGCCCCGCCACAAATACCGGCGAACGGTGGGCATCCACATGGTCGGGCCCGTTTTGGGCGTCATCCTCCAAAATAAATACTACAGATTCATTCCAGATGGAACTTTTTGAAAGGTGTTCTAAAAACTGCCCTACCGCCAGGTCGTTATCGCCAACGGCGGCTATGGGTGAAATGGCGCCCTTTTGCTGTCCGCTGGTATGATCGTTGGAGATGCGGATAGAATTAAATTGCGGCACGGCGTTTATGGCCAGCAACGAATCAAAATCATGCGCCCAAACATCGACGCGCTTCACATCCTTAAAATCAAGATCAAAACCCGGCGAATGCTGGCAATAGTGCCCCTGCAACGATTTCAGGCTGGCTTTGCCGGTGGGGCCGTCGTCAACAAATTCGCCATAGGTGCGGTAGCTTATCCCGGCGCGTTTGCAATAGTCCCATATAAAACCATCGCGCGGATAGGCCGACGGGCGGGTGCCTTCAAAATCATAATTACCCCCGCGACCGCCATAGCTGGTGGGCCAGGTTTTTTCAACAAAATCGGTAGCGTAGGCGGCCATGCTCCAGTTATGCCCGTCGGCGCTTACCTCGGCATCTACATAAAAATTATCTAATAAAGCATACTCATTAGCTATGGCATGCAGGTTTGGCGTAACCCTGTTCCCGAAGATGCATAGCGAAGTATCGCCGTTGCCTTGCGGCGCATCGCCCATCACCTGGTCGTAAGTGCGGTTTTCTTTGATGATGTAGAAAACATATTTTATGGGCGATTTTTCACCCCGTTTCCGGGGAATGGGGTTGCCATCTTCGCCGGCGGCCAGGGCGGTTATCTTATTATTAAAAGGCGTATTGGCATACACCTGCCGGGTATAAAGTTTAAGCTGCGCAGCCTGCGGAACATCGATAAACGAAAGTGTGCCTTTAAACAGGCCGCCGATATATTGTTCTTTAACGTTTTTTGCCCCGGTTTTATAACCGCTGTTGTCCGCTTTTTTAATAGGCTGCGGCCCCTGCGGATTAGCCATGCTGGTAAAGCCCTTACCATTGGCTACAAGTATTTTATTGCCCAGCGTTTTAACATTTGTAGGGTACCAGCCCACCGGGATAAAGCCCCGGCCCTGACTGCTGCCCGGCTTGCTCACATCAAATACGGCCAGGCAATTGTTATCGGCATTGGCAATATAAAGTATTTTTTCATCTGCGGATAGCGCCAGGCCGTTGGTGGTTGAGCCGGTTAAATGTGTTGGGTAAAGTGCGGTGGCTATTACTTCAATGGTTTTATGGCTTGCGGTATTGATTACCGAAACCGAGTTATCGCTAGCGTTGGCGACAAACAGCAGGCTGCCCTTTTTGTTGAGCAGCAATTCGTTGGGGTTGCTGCCGGCTTTTATACTGCTCATTTCCCCGTTCAGGGTGTTATAACAAGCCACCTTTCCGCCGCCCCAGATGGAGATATACAGCGTTTTTTCATCGGGCGACACGATACAACTGTACCCTTCGGCGGCAAGCTTTATACGTTGTAAAACTTTGCCGCCAATCAGATCGACCACATACAAGGCGCTGTCTTCCTTTGTGACGGTATATAAACGAGTATTGTTTTTGCTGACCGCCAAACCGGTAGGGCAAACTTTATTTTTTGGCCAGGCCTCGGCGGCTAATTTTATGGTGTCGGCATTGCCGATCTTATTATTATGAATGGGGAAAACAAGGATGCAATTATCATTACCCCCCGAAGCGTAGAGCGTTTTTTCGTCGCGGCTGAAGGCCAACCCGTACCAGGCTTTGCCGACGATTTTTTCGTCTAACAATTTCTCGTTTTTCGGGTCGATCAGCTGGATGGATTGGGTACTCTGTCCGTTATTGGTAATCGCCATTAACCTGCCCGAAGCGGAGATCTGCATATTTAATGGCAGATCGCCCAGTGGCAGCGCTCGCCCCGCCGGACTCAGCTTCCAGCCGTTTGGCAGCAATACCTGTCCGGTTTTTTCAATTTTCCCCGGTATCTGGGCGAAGGCTTTTGAGGTAAGTAATATGGTGGCAGTGAGCAGTGGCAGTAGTAGTTTTGATTTCATAGCTGAATTAAATGGATAATCAAATGTAGCGATTGCTTTTGAGGGATTGGCGGAGTTAACAGAAAGTTAATGTAACGATTTGGCGGGGGATATAAATAATTTAAAGAAATTATTAAACGCAGCGCCTTTTGCGATAGCGCAGGCTGACCAAACAAAAAAAACGTTTGGATTGTTCTGTTTCTGCAACCGGGCCGGGAGAAAATGCCATGCAACCTATTATTGACCTTTTAAAACGAAGAGGGCAGATTTTGCCCTGACTAAAACAAACAATGAAAAAAATATTTTTTTTACCGCTCTGCCTTCTCTTCCATAGCTATGCGCAAGGGCAGGATAACCCAAATAATAGTTTCTTTGTAACAGTCAATGACGGCTTAAGGGTTCTCTCCACATATAAAAGTCAGTTAGCAGGCAAAAGTTATGGGGTTGATATTGGTTATCAGGTGAATATGAGTAACAGTTCTGCGGAATGGGTCGGCAGTCTCAATGTATCGGGCATTAGCTTTGTCGGATCGTATTTTAACATGCAAAATATATCCCTTTCGGGAATGCCTGGTTCAAAAGGATCTATCGGGAGCGGTTACGGGATCAGCAGCGGCCTTGATCTGTCATTGTTTAAAATTGGCGCTGCAACGTTTAGCTTTTCCCCGGGTATAGGGATTGTTTACCTAACCCAAACATTTTATAACAACAATTACAATTTCATTGTTGGCAGCAATGTCAACATTATGCTGCGGGCCGGGTTAAAACTTCAGATACCGACAGGGCCATCAACCGGAATACAATTGGGAACATCCGTTATCCACTGTTCAAATGGCTGTTTTCAAAAACCAGACGATGGCTTGAATATTGTCAACGTATCTCTTGGTATTATCAAATACATTGATTACGGCGGTCCTGCAAAGCCAAACTCGTTTGCTGATGGCGGCGATGACTCATTTGAAAGTAATTCATTTGAATTTGCATTAACGGCCGGCAGGCAGGGGGACGCGAACCTTGGACTCTTTAAAAACCCGAAAACCGGGCAAAATATGTGGCTGCCGGATTCAGTGGCAAAAAAAAATAAGGCAGGGTTATATCAGGCCCATTTTTATGCCGGATATAATTATCAGATAACTGCGCCTTTAAGCCTCAGGGTGGGGGTTGACGGTGTTTATTATCAGAAAACATTCTCGTATCAGAACTTCTTTCAAACCTATCAGGGAATGTTTACATCTTATAAACACATCAGTCTCGGTATCAGCGCCGGCGGCCGTTTGTGGCTGGGAAGGATTGCGTTTGATGTAAATTTTGGTTACTACGTGTATTATGCCGCGCTTTACCCCGACCAGCATTTTTATATTATACCCGGGGCGGAGTGCTACCTCAACTCCCGGATAGCGGTAACGGTGAAAACGTTCATGGCGCAGAGCCTGGCGCCCCAGGACCTGAGCCTTGGTCTTGTGCTTAATGTAAAGTAAAGAATTGATGCAGATAATTTGTTACAAAAACCTGGTTTAAAATTTAATAAATTCGTCCTTTAATCCGGCCATGAAATCGATTGCCGCCTGGCCTTTCCCGGATGCAAAGGGCAGCGCGGGGGTCGGAAAAAACCCGCCAAACCACATGGTGATGTTTACAGAAAAGTATAAACATTTAATTGTTCAATAACCAGCTCGCCCATTGTTTTACAGGCATTAAAGGCCGGTTCCTTGTGGTAATCGGCCAGGTCGGCAGCCAGCTGATCTACTTTTGCCTGTGGCGAAACCACATCCTTTTTCATGCAGGTCAGCATATCAACCAGGCGTAAACGACTCAGTTTTACCCGGTTATTTATCAGACTGCGCTCTTCCTCCTGGTATTGGCGCATGGCATATTTATCCATGTGTTTCATACACAAGGTTACCAGGGTATTATTTTCCTTAAAATATTGCGGCATATAAAACTGGCGCCGCCCTTCGTACGATTGCTGATCGAAATCAATGGCCCTTATGCGGTACTGGCTGCCTTCAATATCGGGCGTTATATGTGCCACATAATTGTACGACCGCATATCGCCAAGCAAGCGGATAAAACAGCGCTCGTTAAACTTTACAAACTCCTTGCAAATCCTAACCTGGTTAAACTTCGAGGTACTCAGGCGTTCTTTGATGAAAGTATCGCCCGGCACGCCAATAATATGATCTTCAATGATGGTAGTACCGTCGGTTAAATAGCCGATACGGTTTGGTGAAAGAAGATGCTCAAGCTCCAGTCCGTATATGCGCGAGGCGTCGGCAATTTTCACATAAAAATGATCGTAGTTATCATTCAGTTTATTGATGATGCGTACCCTGAAAGGTTTTGAATTACCAAAAACACAGTAGTCGATCTGTGCTATTTTCAGTTGTTCAACCACTTCCGGGAAACCCGAGGCATTCATCAAGGCATAAATTGCAGTAAGGGCCGGGAAAAGCTCATTCATTTCGGCCGCATCGTAATAAACAGTTTGCCAGAGTGTGTCTTTACCGTTTTTATCCCGCAGGGGAACACTGTGCTGAAATCTTAACAGATCAGTGTATTGCACACCCAATTTACGGTACCTGTTGTATTTTGCCAGGTAAGCGCTCAGCTCATCATTAACCGGATAAAAGAATTTCTTTCGCGAAGGAACATCCAGCCGCGATTCATTATTTGCCATGTGCGAAAATTAAACAAATAATACCAACCTATTAATTTTTTTAGCCCGTGGTTTACCATAACTTAATATATCTTTGCCCTCAAAATTTACAAGCGCATTCTCATGGCAAAGGCATCTGAAATTAAAGTAGGCAATATATTACGTTTTAACGGCGAACTGGTAAGCGTTACCGAAGTGCTGCATCGTACACCAGGCAAAGGCGGGGCATTCTATCTGGATAAATTCCGTAATATTAAAACCGGGAAAATTGTAGAGGCCCGTTTAGCCACCGACGAACAGGTTGAAATTTGCCGCGTAGAAACCAACGATTTCCAGTACCTGTACCAGGAAGGTGATTATATGGTGATTATGGATAACACCACTTACGATCAGCATAACATCCCCAAATTATTATTTGGCCCCTCTGCAAAATTCCTGAAGGAAGGCATGAGCGTTATAGTTTCCTTTGAAAGTGAAGAGCCTATTATGGCCCAGGCGCCAAACTTCGTGGAATTAGAAATTACTTATGCCGAGCCGGCTGTTAAAGGCGACACCTCTTCGGGCGCCCTGAAAACTGCAACAACAGAGAATGGCATCGAAATAAAAGTCCCGCTTTTTGTAAATCAGGGCGATAAAATAAAAGTAGATACCCGCACCGGCGAATATGTTGAGCGTGTGAAATAGCTGATCATAAAATAATATAGTTCGCTAAACCCCCTACCTTCCCTTCGCCAGGGAAGGAATAGCATGTGTCCGCTGCTTTTCAAAAATCTTTCGGGCACATACAGTAATTTAATAATCTGCTGCTTTGTGAGCTTGCTATACAACAAATCATCCTTTGAAAACAAATGCACCCATCCCGATGTATTTTCTTTAGAGGATTAGAAAAATCCCAACAAATAACACAAGTAATTTTAATTGGTGTAATTTGCAATAATTCATGAATTTAGTGTCTCTATAAAAACCATAATGGATAAAGTTACCGAACTTGCTAAAATGATCGATCATTCGTTGTTACACCCAACAATGACCGATGATGACCTGTTACAAGGCTGCCGGCTGGCAAAAAATTACAATGTTGCCACCGTTTGCATCAAGCCTTATGCCATTAAAGCAGCACTTGAATGGCTCAATGGTTCGGATGTGATGGTTTGCGCTGTAATTGGTTTTCCGCACGGTAACAGCACTACTGCCGTTAAGGTTTATGAAACGGAACAAGCCTGCAAAGACGGCGCCCATGAAATTGATATGGTGGTAAATATCGGTAAGGTTTTAGGTGAGGATTGGCAATATGTTGAGGATGAAATTGCCGCAATCCTTGCCGTAACCAATACATATAATGCCGCTTTGAAAGTTATTTTTGAAAACGATTATCTGCCGGATGACAGATTTAAAATACGCTTGTGCGGGATCTGCAGCAAGTTAGAGGCAGCATTTGTAAAAACCTCTACCGGCTACGGTTTTATAAAGGGTGATGACGGCAAATATTCGTATGAAGGCGCAACAGAAAAAGATTTGATCCTGATGCGAAAATATTCGGCGCCCGGAGTGCAGATAAAAGCCGCAGGCGGAGTGCGCACACTTGATGACCTGCTAAAAGTGAAAGCCCTCGGCGTAACCAGGGTGGGCGCAACAGCAACAGCCGCAATATTGGAGGAAGCCAAAAAGAGATATGGCACCTTAGCCTAAGATCATTATTTAAGGAAGCCCTCGTGATTTAGCCCCCTAAATCTCCCCCGGTTGGGGAGACTTTAGCTGCGCTGACGTTGATTTTGCTCGACACCCCCACTCCCAATGAGGCGAAGGAAAGGATCAGTACAGCAATTGATCGTATGGATACCTTTCTATATGCTGCGATTTCACTTCATCATAAAGCAGCGCCCTGAATTCATCGATGTTTTCCTTTTTTGTTGCCGAAATAAAAATGGCCGGACTGTTATTCTTAGCCATCCAGCTATGTTTAAAATCATCCAGGGTTAATGGCTCGGCCTGCTGGCCCATCTGGTGCTGCGTTGGCTGAAATGCATCGATCTTGTTAAAAACAGTGATCACCCTTTTATCAATAGCGCCCAGGTCTTTCAGGGTTTCATTTACCGTTCTGATCTGGTCCTCAAAATTGGGGTGCGAAATATCCACCACATGGACCAGTATATCCGCTTCGCGCACTTCATCAAGGGTCGATTTAAAACATTCAACCAAATGGTGGGGCAATTTTCTAATAAAACCAACAGTATCCGATAATAAAAAAGGCACATTTTCTATCACCACCTTTCTAACCGTAGTATCCAGCGTGGCGAATAGTTTATTCTCGGCAAAAACCTCCGATTTGGAGATCATATTCATAATAGTTGATTTACCTACGTTGGTATAACCGACCAAAGCCACCCTTATTTGCTGGTTCCGGTTTTTTCGCTGCGTTGCATTTTGCTTATCTATCAGCTTTAATTTGTCTTTCAACAGGTCTATTTTGTTCAGGATCAAACGCCTGTCTGTCTCAATCTGTGATTCACCCGGACCACGCATACCGATACCGCCCTTCTGGCGTTCAAGGTGGGTCCATAAACGGGTAAGGCGGGGCAGCAAATATTGCAATTGGGCCAGTTCCACCTGCGATTTGGCCTGTGCGGTTTGCGCACGCCCGGCAAAAATATCCAGGATCAGGTTATTGCGGTCGAGGATCTTAACCTGTAATTCGTTTTCTATATTACGCAGTTGCGAGGGGGTGAGTTCATCATCAAAAACCACCATATCAATTTCTTCCTCAGTCACAAAGGCTTTAATATCTTCCAGCCGGCCGGAGCCCACAAAGGTGGCCCTGTCGGGGCGCTGCAATTTTTGGGTAAAGCTTTTTACCGTTTCAGCGCCGGCGGTAGCAACTAAAAATTCAAGTTCTTCTAAATATTCTTTCGCCTGCTCTTCAGTTTCGCCCTGTGTAACTACACCAACCAATACAGCCCGCTCCTGCTTCACAGCAGTATCATAAAATTTTTGCTTCATTTATAATGAATTAACAATCAGGGTGCAAATTTAGTGAAATGGAAAGGTTTTTATGTTAACCCTTTAATTTACATTTTTTTGACTCAAAAAGGTGTTAATAGTTCTCCAGGAAAGCGTCGATCTCCTCTTCACTGTCAAATTTAAGAATTGCATCCGCCAGGTTGCGTTGGCCTTTTGCCAAAGCAATCGCCGATAGCGCAGCTATTACAGAATCCAGGCTGCTATCCTGCTTCATCGCTATAAGTGCAAGTTCTTGCAAATCCCCAACTGCTTTTTCATAAGCTGGCGCTAATTTGCCCGGGAGCTTAGGGTTATTTTTATACCGTTGAATTTCGATGGTTGAAACGAGACCAAGCACATTATAATCAACCAACTGTTTCTGTTTTGCTATTCTCACCAAATGTGGCAGTGCGTAGTATGAGGCCAACCCTACATCGCCCTGATGGTGGAGTTCATTCCATAATTCCTT
The DNA here is from genome assembly GCA_002413785.1 of Mucilaginibacter sp. UBA5151. Lineage (GTDB taxonomy): Bacteria > Bacteroidota > Bacteroidia > Sphingobacteriales > Sphingobacteriaceae > Mucilaginibacter. Next base: position 34,770 of record DHXR01000011.1, on the reverse strand, counting down.
ATAGACGATATTAGCATCAGAAAGTGTTTCGGCCTGCTCAAGTTGCTTTAAAGCCGTTGATGCATCATATAAACTGCTCTTATAGCCTCCTTCTAACTCAGCCCATTTGGGATCGTCTAAAAGAAGGAATGGTTCGTTTATGGTATTTAGGGGAAAGAAATCGCCGGGTTTAAATGTCATGGCCTTTTAATGATCTAAAAATAATTTTCTATTTACTTTTTGAGTAAACATAACCGTACGATCATTTTAGTGTATTTAAAAACTCATCAGCATCAATTAACTCACCGGTGGCTCCTTCAATTATAGCTTTTGACATACCAAAATCTTCAAGATCATCTTTACTAAGCAATTTGGCTTTTATACCCATCTTTTCAGCTAATGTAATTAAAAGCTGAATATCTTTTTTTGATTTGCCCGATATGATCGCGGTTTCCATATAATACAAACATAACAAATTGATTAATTAGACGTGAAGTAAAAACAAAACCGTCTTTGAGTTCAATTCAGTCGTCCGTGCATCGGCAATGGATGATGGTGTACCGATCATCGCCTCTTGTCTGATCGGGGAGATTTAATTTAATACTATTCAAATTTAAATAGGCCCTTCTTTTTAAAACCATCTTTTGAAAATAAATCCATCATTTCTGTATTCGGCAATTCAATTTGTGCAATTTTAATTTTGGTGTTGAATTGAGGTGGATTGATGGCCTTTTTGTAAACATATAAAAACAGACTGTCACGAGATGTTTTATAAAACAAGAATGACTCACCTTTATAAACATAATTGTGCAAGCTATCCACCGATGATGAATTGTCGGTGGATAACTGAATAATCACATGATCATCTGTAATTCCCCAGTATTTTGATTTGAGATACAATTTGGAATTATTACCTGGAAAATTTATCTCCTTTATAACGTAGGTTGGTCCTAAGTCAGGAATGCGATCCACGATAAAAACAATAAACATCGCCATTATTGCGATTGCTAAAATTATTCCTACGTATAGTTTCTTTCTTTTCATCAATGTAATATTGCTTATTTAGCAACTACCGCTCCAGCTTGGCCACCCTTTTTGGCGTATCCTCTCCCGATACTATAGTTCTTGAACTTAGCGCAATTGCCTTTATAGTTGCTACTATATTTGCTACATCCAATGTGCTGAATTCATCTTTTACGGTATGATACAATTTATCAATATCAATCTGGTCGGTTGATATGGTATGCGCCGGGACGCCAACCCTTGCCAGGGAAGCATTATCACTACGGTAAAAAAGGTCCTGTGCCGGGTATGGGTCGGGATAAAATTTGAAGGCGGTACCCTCCAGGTTCTTTTGCAGGATAGGGCCAAAGTCCGACCGCTCAAAACCGGTAATAAATGCCGAATTCTCGCCAAATTTTGATGCCTTGCCTATCATTTCAATATTAAACATGGCGACAACCTTTGCCGGATCCACCGTTGTGGCGAAATGCTGAGAACCATATTCACCGATCTCCTCGGCCGTAAAGGCTACAAAAACCAGGGTGCGGGCATTATTGTTTAGCTTTTTGAAGTATTTGGCCAGCGTAATCACTGCGGTTGTGCCCGAAGCATCATCATCCGCCCCATTGGCAATGCTATCCCCCTGTACGGGTTTAAGGATGCCCAGGTGGTCGTAATGCCCCGAAAAAACCACATATTCATCCGGCCTGGTTTTACCGGGTATAATACCAGCAATATTAAACAGGGGAAGTTCTTCCTTTTTACCGGTATAGTTCACATCAAATGATTTTATATCATCGTGGTTGCCCAATACAAAAACCAGCGCCTGGGCATCATCTGTTTTATTGCTAATCGAGCCCTTTTTCAGGCGTTCTTTCAGACTGTTAAACTGTGCCGTAAACTGCGGATCGACCATGATCAGCATTTTTTTACCGCTTTGCAGATAGCCCCGGTATTCGGTCCGGAAATTTTTGTCGGCGCTCAGTTTTATAATTTGTACCCCGCTATTATTGCTCCAGTTAAATGCTGTCGCGCTTGTGCTGGTAAATACACTGTCGGGCGAAATCAGTTTGCCGTTAATATTTACAAAGGTTTTTAAAGCGGTAACCCGGGTCATGGTAAAATTCTGGCGAAAGCCTTCATCGCCTGCCAATGGCGCTAAACCGATTTGCTTGTATTCGCTTTCAATAAAGCGGGCGGCTTTTTCAATGCCCGGCGTAAAAGTAGCCCTGCCCTGCATATCATCGGCCGATAAGGTTTTTATGATCCGCTCAACATCGTTTTGCTGAATAAGTTTATTTACATCCTGCGCGAAACTGCAAAAGGACAGAATTGATAAAAATAATACTGCTGCTATTTTTTTCATGCTTTTTTTGACACGGTTGAAGTTAATTATTTGTACCGTTTTAATTAGCTGGTTGCTCAAAGGTACTATTTACAAGATGGATTTTATTAAATATTGCCCAAACCCTGTTTTATCAATATTCCTGTATCTTTGAAACAAGGGTTCAATTCCTTTGTTAACTATTTATCTGTTTTTGAACCGTATTCACATCATTGATAAAATTATAGCCGGGCCATTGAAAAATCAAGAAATTTACACGAAGAGCGAAGCAGTAACCGGGTTTCCCGGTTTAGATACTGATACGCTGAAGCTGCTCAGGATCCCTTTCTCCTACTTCCTGATGCCTGTATTCTTTTTTGCGCTCAGCCAGGTACAGGCAATAGATTGGGTGAACGCTATCATTTGTTTTCTTGTTTTACACCTTTTCATATATCCCGCCAGTAATGGCTATAACAGCTATATGGACCAGGATGAATCGAGCATAGGGGGATTGGAAAACCCGCCAAAACCCACCAGGAAACTTTTTTTTACCTCCGTCATCTTTGATGCTGTCGGCTTAAGCCTTTCCCTGTTATTGGGGTATTATTTCTTTTTCAGCGTGCTGGCTTATATCCTTGCTTCAAGGGCCTATAGCTATAAGGGCACCCGGTTAAAAAAGCATGCTATCCCCGGCTTTTTAACAGTTGTGTTTTTCCAGGGCGCTTTTACTTTCTGGATGGTTTATCACGGCGTAAGTAAAAATACTGCCGAATTGAACAACCATACCCTGCTTGTATTAGCCGCCTGTTTGTTCCTGATCAGCGGGGTTTATCCCCTTACCCAGGTATATCAGCACGAAGCCGACAAAGCAGCGGGGGATATTACCATCAGTTGTATTTTAGGCGTCAGGGGCACATTTATTTTTTGCGCAATTATGTTTGCCGTCGCCAATGGCTTATTGTACTTGTATTTTAGCTCTGCTCAAAAAACAGGGCAGTTCCTGTTATTTCAGGCTTTTTTATTCCCGGTGATCGTTTATTTTTTACAATGGTTCCTCAAAGTGCTGAAGGACAATAAACAAGCCTCGTTTAAAAACACTATGCGCATGAATTTTATTGCTTCTACCTGCATGAATTTATTTTTTATCACACTTTTAATTTTGAATACCCTCAGATGAGCGTTATAGCTAATATATCAACGGCGCTGCCCGAATATAAACACAAGCAATCGGATTTAGCGGAGTTTATGTCGGACTTGTACCAGTATCCTGATCATAAAAAAAGGAAACTAAAGATCATGTATGCCAAAAGCGGGATCGCCAACCGCTATTCAGTGATTCCCGATTATTCCTCCGGCAGGGAGGATATGGTTTTCTTTCCTAAAACACATAACCTTGAGCCCTTCCCTGGCATTGAATACAGGATGCAGTACTTTAATAATGCCGCGCTGCCATTGTGTATCCGGGCAATTGAAAATTGCATAAAAGAGAAGGTGCTGTACCATCAAATCACGCATCTTATCACTGTTTCCTGCACCGGCCTGTCTGCTCCGGGTTTGGACATCGATATTGTGCAGTCACTACAGCTCAATTCAACCATTAACCGCACTTCTGTTAATTTTATGGGTTGCTATGCGGCCATCCATGCATTAAAACAAGCTGATTATATCTGCAAAAGCGATGCGGATGCGGTCGTGCTGGTTGTCTGCGTGGAGTTATGCACCATTCATTTTCAAAAAATTGACGACCTCGACAATACCCTGGCCAATTTGCTTTTCGGCGACGGCGCCGCTACGGCGTTGATTGTGCCGGATACTACCGCATCAAAACATAAATTTAAAGGCTTTGGCATAAAAAACTTCCATTCGCAACTTGACTTAGACGGGAAGCGGGATATGACCTGGCAATTGTCGTCCACCGGTTTCTTAATGTCATTAAGTTCGTACATCCCGCAACTGATCGAGAAGGGGTTTAAAAACCTCTTCGAGGGTTCGATACATCGGCTGGGCATAAAAAAGCAGGATATTGCCCACTGGGCCATCCATCCCGGCGGAAGAAAAATACTGGAAGTGATACAAAAGGAACTTGAATTAGCCGATGCCGATCTGGAAAGTTCATACAGGGTATTAAAAAACTACGGCAATATGTCGTCGCCAACAATTTTGTTTGTTTTAAAAGACATTTGGGATACTAAAGCAGATGCAAACAGAAAGGAACTTACCTACGGTGTTGCATTTGGCCCCGGCCTTACCATGGAATCAGTAATTCTCGAAAATGTTTGAAAACCGATCATACCAAAAAGAACTGTTAGACGAGCCCGATATTCAAAAGGACTTGCTTTTTCAGAATTTGAAAGAGCTGGACATCATCAACAAATATTTGGGCGGTCACGCTATTTCTTTACAGGGACTGAAAAAGGTGATGACTGATAAATCGAAAACGTATAAAATCATTGATATTGGTTGCGGTGGCGGCGATTCATTAAAAGCAATTGCCCGCTGGGCGCGCGATGAGCAATATAAAATAAATTTAGCCGGAATTGACCTGAAACAGGATTGCATTGATTATGCCCAAAAGACCTGTAGCGCCTTCCCCGAAATAGGTTTTTATTGTGACGATTTCCGGAATGTTTTTTCAACGATCAGGGATATAGACATTGTTCACGCCTCTTTATTCTGCCATCACTTTACCGAAGATGAGATAATCGGGTTCATCAGATTCTGCAATAAAAACAAAACAGTGTTTGTCATCAACGACCTGGAAAGAAACCCGGTAGCCTACTACGCCATTAAGTTTATTACCCGTTTATTTTCAAAATCGCCACTGGTAAAAAACGACGCGCCCTTGTCGGTATTGAGGGGCTTCAAAAAAAAGGAATGGCATGTCATACTTCAAAATGCAGGCATAAAAAACTATTTAGTTAAAAATTGCTTTGCTTTCAGGCATCTGGTAATTATTTATCCCAATGAATGATCAACTATTTGATTGCGGTATTGCAGGCGGCGGCCTGGCGGGCTTAACACTGGCTATCCAGCTGGCAGGCGCAGGGTATTCGGTTGTTTTATTTGAAAAAGAAAAATACCCCTTTCATAAAGTATGCGGCGAATATATTTCTATGGAGAGCGTTGACTTCCTCGAACGCCTCGGCTTACCCTTATCCGCCATGGACCTGCCGGTGATCAATGAGGTGAAAATATCTTCGCCCAACGGAAATTCATTTACCCGGAAATTAGATTTGGGCGGTTTTGGCATCAGCCGCTTTACACTTGATTCTGCATTGGCGGCTATCGCAAAAACCAAAGGCGTTGCCTTATTGCAGGGAACCAAAGTTACCGGTATTGTTTTTGAAAACGATTCGTTTTTGATGAAAACCGATCAGCAAACATACCGGGTAAAAACTGCTTTTGGGGCTTATGGCAAAAGGTCGGCGCTGGATAAAAAATTAAACCGGAATTTTTTAAATCCCATTCACCGTAAAGAGAAAAATTACGTAGCCGTAAAATACCATGTTAAAACAGACTTCCCGCCTAACCGCATTGAACTGCACAATTTTAAAGACGGTTATTGCGGCATTTCAAAGGTTGACGGGGACCGTTATTGCCTTTGCTATTTAACCGATTCGAAAAACCTGAAGAACAATAATAACGACATTAAACTGATGGAACAAAATGTGCTGATGAAGAACCCTTTTTTGAAAAAATATTTTACGGATGCCGTTATATTATATGAACAGCCCCTCACTATTTCCCAGATCACCTTCGGTAAAAAATCCACGATAGAAAACCATGTATTAATGTTGGGCGATGCAGCAGGCACCATAACGCCATTATGCGGCAATGGCATGAGTATGGCCATGCACGCTTCGTTCAAAGCCTTCGGGCTGACTGACAAATTCCTGAAAGGTAAAATAACCCGCCAGGTGTTGGAATCATCATACAGCAATGAATGGAATAATCTTTTTTTAAACAGAATAAAAACCGGCCTCTTTCTCCAGCATCTTTTCGGGAAAAACTTACTGACCAATATCGCTATTGGCTTGCTCAAAAGAACACCCTTTGTAACCGACAAATTGATCAAAAAGACACATGGCAGTAAATTTTAAAGCACTGTACTACTGTTATATTTGTGTAAAAAGCCTGATTTAAGAAAGAAAAAGAGGTTCTATGACGTTTCGGGTGGGTGAAGTTAATTTCGCTTTATAATGTTTATGTAATAGTTCTATGTTTTTAATTCAAATAGAATGCCCCGCCAGTTGGCGGGGCAGTATGTCGTTAAGGCAACTTTTGCATTTGGTATTAGAATATTTGGCGAAAAGAAGTATGCTCACCCATACAAATCGTTATAGAGCCTTCGGCTCGAAACATTTTGTAGCAACGGGTTTTAACCCGTTGTTACATGAATTCAATATTAAGAGTGCTATAAGCACGATCCATATTAGCTTCTATTTATATGGGTCGAACCTACGGTTCTTAATGTTTTTCTTCTTACCTTTTCAACGGATTAAAATCCGTTGCTATAATATTTAGCGAGGCTACGCCTCTTTGGCGCCTTAGAAAACCACATTTTATCATCATAATAACATTTTTTTAAGATTCCCGATAGCTATCGGGAATCTGCCTAATTGCGTTTCAATCCTAACTTATGATTGGCAAAATCCAGCATGTACTCGTTATTTAAAAAGAACTCAAGTCCCATAATAGAAAATACACCCCCTGATGTTGTCGGGTTTTCTACATCCGTTAAATTATCAACAGTGCTTGTAGTATAGTTGTAACTAAACCCGAAATTGGTACCCACCGTTATTGCCGTACCCGATGGCAGCGGCGTAATACTGCCCGTAAAAGCCGGGTCTTCAATATAGCTGTAAGGATCTGTTCCTGTGTCAAATAACATTTCAGTTGAAAAGGATTTACTATTGTAGGTTACAGTAGCCGGAACAACAGGCGGGTAGCCCGTCCCTGCATAAAAACTAAGCTGGGTCATAAAAAATCCCGACGATGATGAAAGATCAGAAGCCGTTAACCCAAGTGTAATTGCGCCCGGCACGTATGTGCCTGAATATGAAAAATTGGCAGCATTAAGCCGGGCAAGCTTAAACCCTTTGGTAAGGCCGTTTCCTGGATCGAAATAGCGGAAAGGGCTGGTAATGTGGGCATTGTTCGGAAAAACAACATCATATTCTTCGTTCACGCCAAACACATCAAAATCATGGGCAGCGTACACGGCGCCGGTTGCGCTAACCGCTTTATAATATAAAAAAAATGGAAGCCGTTTAATTACTATATTACCGTTTTGGTCACCAACCGTTACACTGGCGTATGCCAGGTTGCCATACACTTTATCTATTGAAGCCGCATCGTTTCCGTACTCAACAATCTGGGTTTGGCTGGTAATAGTAATGCCATTAACAACCGTTGAGTCCCCTGTGAAATTAAAACCCGTACTTGTTATCATTGTAGCCGGTACAACCCCCTTTGCGTCAATAACCATTCCGCCGGAACCGGTATCAAATACCAAACCATAATTAACCGGCTGGGTCCCGATATTTGAGATATCAATTACCAGTAATTTATAAATTGATGAGTCGGTTTCATATAATCCCAGCTGTTTTGGTGTGGCAACAGGTACTGTTTTTACATTATTATTGTCGTTTTTTTTACACGACGCAATAGCGAGCAATAAAAATAAAAGCGAAATAACTACTATGTTGGTTGCGAGGTAACCTTTTTTCATAATCAGGGAGTTATATGTATGTCCAAACATTTTTTTTGAAATTTATTATGCCGATTTAACGCTTTTTGATCTTATCGCTCAAAAACCAGCCAGGAGCATCGTCGATGCACAATACCGTTTATTACGCAATTTATAGAATGAATTTGTTTTTTTGATGAAAAATACGGTTTTTTGACCCAGGATTGGAAATAAAAAAAATGAACAATTAAAACCGAAGCGGTTGAAACAATTGATTGCAAAAAGGTTTTTAACTCCGATAACTTTTTACCTGGTCCAGGGTTTCTCCGGCAAATTTTTTGGCCTGGTCAAGCCATTCAGGGGCCTTTTCGGTAATATCGTCCAGTATAGAACGTCCGTCTGCACCTTTTTTAGTGATCAGATGGATGCCAAAACCAACGGCAGCGCCAACTATTGCAAATTTCAATATTTTCATGATTTTACTTTTAAGTAAAACGCAAATTCTTAAAATATGTTTTGTGATCAGCCGCCGGAAGACTTTCTGATAAACAATTTAGATTTCAGCACATGTTCCTTTTTTTGAATATACATGCCCTTTTTTTCGAGTTCTTCAAATAACAGGGAGGCAGCTTTGCTTCCCATTTCAAACGCAGGCTGGGTAATGGTTGACAGGGGCGGGCACAACAATGGCGCTATATGGAGGCTGGAAAAACTTATCACCTTCAGATCTTTGGGGATATCAATTCCTATATCATTACATACATAATAGGTGGCAAAAGCAAGGCGCTCAACCGAACTGAATATACCGTCGGGTTTAATTTCTTCCAAAACCTTTTTCAGGATGGCATAATTTTCTTTTTCATCATTACTGCAATCAATCACAAGCTCGTCGTCAAAGGCTATATGGTGCTTTTGTAAGGCATCCACATAACCCTGCATACGCACTTTACCGATGGAAATACTTTTGTTAACAGCCAGGTATGCAATTTTATGGCAGCCGGTATCAATTAAGTGCTCTGTTGCAGCAAAGCTGCTGTCGTAGTCATTGGTGGTAACTTTTGCGGCCTCAATATCTTCATACACACGGTCGAAAAATACGACAGGTACATTTTTTTGTTCGAGTTTGCGCAAATAATTGTGATCGCTTGCCTCACCCGACACTGACATGATAATACCGTCAACTTTGCCATTGTTCAAATAGTTTACAAACGAAACTTCTTTTTCAAAAATGTCATCGGTACGGTATAATAAAATATAAAACCCTTTTTTTCGGGCAATTTCTTCGATTCCATTGATGGCCTGGGCAAAAAAATCGTTGGCTATTTCAGGCACAATAACGGCAATGGTTTTGCTTTTTTTATCGCGCAGGTTGCTGGCATAATGGTTTGGTAAAAAATTATGTTCACGGGCAAACGCTAAAATTTTTTCTTTAGTGTCCTTATTAATATCCGGACTGCCGTTAAAAGCCCTTGAAACGGTAGAGGTTGAGATATTTAATTCTTTTGCCAGTTTCTTAATATTAATATTATCCATATCTACGCTAATCGTTTGTAATACAGGGCAAATGTAAAAAAAGCAGGGTATTTAGTTAAAATTCTAATTTATAATTATGTAAATATAATGCAGATGGTATTAAAAGTTTAATAACGGACATTGATATTTATACTTTTTTAACAAATGGCATTGGCTTTGTATTGCATTATGCAGCTAAAGTATAAGACAATGCCAAAGAAAATATTAATTGTAGACGATAATGTGCAGACAATTGAAATTATGACCTACATTTTAATGAATTGCGGCTATGAGGTTGTTTCATTGCCCAACGGAAACGATATTTTCATCCGCATTAAAACGGACCACCCCGATCTTGTGATACTTGACAACATATTACCGGGAATGCACGGAATGGAGATTTGCCAATTGATAAAATTAAATAAAACCACCCAAAACCTGCCCGTTATTATCTGTTCGGGGGATGATAACATTGATGAAGCATTAAAACAAAAAGGTGCGCCTGATTATATATTGCACAAACCTTTTGATATTAACAGTTTGATTGATATTGTCGCCTTTCGGCTGGCTGCATGAGTTGAGTCCGAAAGCCCGAAGTCTCAAGTCGAAAGTCCTAAGTAAAGAAAGGTGCAAAATTCGACTTATGACTTAACCACTAATTGCTGTACAAAACAAAGGCTGCGGTAGCCGGAATAGTTATCGTACCGGTTATGCCTGTTTTTATCCCTTTTTCATTAATAGTATTTTCATCGGCCGCCAATACCCAGTTGCCTGCCGGTATTTTGAAGGTTTTTCCTGCGGCATTCCCGTTTAAAATCACAAGGATATTTTTCCAGCTATCGCCATTGGCATTATTGCTGACCTGGTATGCGATCAGCCCGGTAACGCCGGTTTCTAAAAACCTCAAATCAGCTACGATCATTTGTGTTGACGGCATCCTGAATGCAGGGTGGTTTTTCCGTAGGGTTATCAGGCCCTTATAATATTCAAATACGGCTTTGTACCTGGTTTTACGGCTCCAGTCAATCTGGTTGATGGAATCGGGGGATACAAAAGAATTGGCAATGCCTTGTTTTGTACGCAACAATTCGGCCCCTGCATGCAAAAATGAAACCCCCTGCGAAGTTAGCACCGTTGCAGCAGCCAGTTTATCCATTTTTATTAAACCGGCTTCACTTGCACCGGGGTTTGAAATTTTAAGCCTGTCGAATAAAGTATTATCATCATGGCAGGATACATAAGTAATAGCCTCGTAAGGTTCGGCTGCCCAGGGTGCTTTTGAATAATTAACAGCCAGGTCATTAACCTGCGGGTTGGGTGTAGCGGCCACAATACCGAATTTCACACTTTCAACCATTGTTGCGTTACCGCTTACAAAGCCTTTTTCTTTTATATCGCTCCAGCCGCCTTTTAACCCATCCCTGAAATCATCACCAAAAACAGCAATCTTATTTAGCTTGGAAACATTCTTCTTTACAGCCCTTAAGGCTTCGGGCATTGGGCTGTTGCCTGCGGTCCATCCTTCGCCATAAATAAAAATCGTTGGGTCAATTTTATGCAGCGTATCGCTGATCATGTTCATGGTTGTAATATCATGCACACCCATCAAATCAAACCTGAAACCATCCAGATGGTATTCTCTGGCCCAGTAAACAACCGATTCAATCATAAACTTGCGGACCATCGGCATTTCCGAGGCAACTTCGTTGCTGCAGCCGGTAGCGTTTGAATACGAACCGTCCGGGTTATGCCGGTAAAAATAGCCGGGCGCAAACTGGCTGAAATTTGAGGCTTTAATATCGCTGGTGTGGTTATAAACTACGTCCAGTATCACCCGCAGTCCGTTTTTATGCAGGGTTTGCACCATTTTTTTAAATTCTTTTATCCGCACATTGCCATCATAAGGATTGCTTGAATAACTACCTTCAGGCACATTGTAGTTTAAAGGATCATACCCCCAGTTGTATTGACCGGATTTTGTTTCATCAACCGAATTGAAATCAAAACAAGGCAGCAGGTGTACGTGCGTTACGCCAAGCTGTTTAATATGGTCAAGTCCGGTAGGCTCGCCATCGGGGTTTTTTGTGCCGGTTTCGGTTATGCCCAAATACTTGCCTTTTTGCGTTATACCTGAGTTTGGACTGATGGAAATATCCCGGATATGCAATTCATAAATGATAATATCATTAACACTTTTAAGCCCTGGTTTTTCATCATTCTCCCAGTTTTCGGGGTTGGTTGAGGGCATATCGGCCACCATCCCGCGTTTTCCGTTAACGCCAACCGCTTTGGCATAAATATCCGGACATTCCGAAAGCCATACACCATCCTGCATCACCTGGAAGGTGTAATATTTATTTTTCAGGTCCCTGTTTATCGATGTAGTCCAAAGTCCGTTGACCCCTTTTTCCATGCTGATAGCGCCGGTGGCGTGGCCGCCGTCCCCCGCCTCATAAAGACGCAATGTTACCTGCGAAGCCTTTGGCGCCCAAACTTTGAAGTCGGTTTTTGAAGGCGAATAGCAGACGCCGAGATCGTTACCGGAATATACCGGGTAAGCATCAAACGGCCCGGTTGATTGGGCAAGCCCTGCAGTTGTAAGCATGGTTATAAATAGGATGGTTAAAATAAAGTTGGAATTTTTCATAATCGGTTAATCAGCAATCCGGCGGCGTCAGATTGACGGATAAATATAGAATAAATTGATCAATGCGTTGAAATGTAATTAATTGTTCAATCGGAGCACTATTCATAACAAAATATAAAGATACGGCGTATAAGAGCCCGAAAATCATAAATACTACAAATCCTATGTATTAATGATGACAATTTTATTGCCAATTTAAATTACAGTTTCAGCATGAATGAACTCAATACATCTGTCTTAGTAATAGACGATGAAGAAATGGTAAGGGACAACATTGAAGACATCCTCGTTCCGCGGGGAATATCACAGGAGCAATATGATATCAGCAATGCAGTTAATGTATTGTTTGATGCGCCTGCAACATTACTTGCGCCACGCACCCGTAATATTCCGGTTTTTACAGTAAACAAAGCCTCCAATGGTATGGAGGGTGTCCAAAAAGTCAGGAAAGCAGTTGAAGAGGGCCGCCCTTACGCGGTGATATTCCTTGATATGCGTATGCCGGGGATCAATGGATTGGAAACCGCTATCGAGATCAGGAAATATGATATAAAAGCAGAAATTGTTTTTATTACTGCCTATAGCGATTGTTCTATCGAGGAAATTGTGGAACAGGCAGGTCAAAATGTTGGGTGTCACTGTAAACCGTATGCGTCAGAAGAGATCATTCAAATAGCAACAAAGGCTGTCACTGATTATAATAAACTTCGCAACCTTGAAAAATTGATCGAATCAATTTCTTCAATTGGATTAAATAGCAACCAGCTTAATTCATTATTAAAAAACATACTCGATCAGCTTGCTGGGTCCTTAGAATCAGACATGGCCCTGCTGGGGAAACTCCATGACGGATTTGTGTATGAAAAAATACTTTCTATAGGGGCATTTGAAGAAAAAATAAACCTGGAAGAATTAATAACCAGGGTAAAAAACACGCCCATTGAAAGGGATGAAGTAATTCAGATAGATGAGCTGGTATTGGCCCGCATGGAGAATTATTCAGTTTTCGCCATTTTAAAAAAGCACGAACGGCTGAAAACCGAGAAAATGTACATGCTCAAGCTATTTGTACAGAATGCGGCCCAGGCAATCAGGAATGCTGAACTGAATGAAAAATTGATTCAAAAGGAAAAGCTGTCAGCCGTTGGGCAGGTATTAGCCATGGTGATGCACGACCTGCGCTCACCGATAAAAAATATTAAATTAATTACCGGATTAATGCGTGATGAGGGGCAGGCAGGTGAGATGGTTGATTTAATTGACGAATCGGCCGAACAGGCATCAAAGATATTTGATGATTTCCTTGATTTTATCAAAGAAACCAGGATCACTAAGGTAGCGGTAAATGTTAATAAAATAGTTAGCGAGGCGATTAAGCAAGCCGAAGCAAGAGCCGGTATTGAACATATCACAATTATTAAAAATATCCCTGATACCCTGGTTGTGCCGGGTGATGAGAGCAAACTGAGAGGGACCATCATAAATCTGGTAAACAATGCCATAGATGTTTTGCACGACAGGCAAATAGTTAACGGCGTAATCAGTATTTCGGCCAAAGTTGAAGGTAAAGAAGCAACGCTTAATATTACTGACAACGGCCCCGGTATCCCGCCCGAGATCATTGAAACCCTGTTCGAGCCATTTGTTACCAGAGGCAAAAGGAACGGCACAGGTTTAGGGCTTTCAATTGTAAAACAATTTATAATAGGCCATGGCGGAAAAATTGCTGTTTATAATAACAACGGGGCTACATTTACTATAACCCTTCCATTGTAAACATTGCCTGATGTGCTCAAAATCATTTCCAATTTATTTTATTTAAACAAACCAAACAATCACTAAATTCCTATGGAAAGTATTGATACCCAGTTCATCGAACAGAAAATGCACCAAACTCCTTCATCTGAACAATATCCTGCAAAATTCGGGCGGTATAAAGCCTTAATGAGGGGAAAGGAAATCGGTGCCTGGGAATATAATACCGAAACGGGTTGTCTTGAGTGTGACGAAATTTATCTTACCATGCTGGGCCGTGATCTGAATGATTATAATTTCTCAGGAATCGCGAATTTAAAGGATGTTTGGACAGATTTTGTGCATCCCGATGACCTGCAAAATGCAAGCAAACAGTTCGCCGCCTGTATAAAAAAGCCAAACGAAACTTACGAGAATTACTACAGGATGAAACACAGTAATGGCAGCTGGATTTGGATAGAGTCGAGGGTAAGGTTACTGCAGAATGAACGCGGGAATCCCGGCCCGCTTATTATCGGGACCCATACTGATATAACCAAACACAAAAAAGCAGAAGAAGCTATTCAGAGGGAAAGTATTTTACTGAGGACCTTAATTGATAATTTACCGCATACCATTTATGTAAAGGATATTAAGGGGCGAAAAGTTATCGCGAACCGGGCAGATGTAGCCTATATAGGATATTCATCTGAAGATGAGGTATTGGGTAAGACCGATTTGGATTTATTTAAGAATGGAATTGGCCGGCGTGGTTACGAAGATGATATGCGGATAATGAAATCAGGCGAAGCTATTATAGAACAGGAAGAATATTTTTTGGATGAATCCGGAAAAAAACGCTGGTTACTTACCACCAAAATCCCTGTTAAGGATGAACGCGGGCGGATTATCCGTTTATTAGGTATCGGACAGGATATAAGCGTCAGAAAACAGTCGGAGGAGGTATTAAAAAAATTAAATGAAGACTTGTATCTACAGTCGGAGGAGCTGAGTAAACAGGCTGAAGATCTGAAAACGCTAAACCGTCAATTAGAAAAACAAAAAGAACAGGAGCTTGAAAAGGCCATTGCGCAAGGTAAATTTGAAATCGCTTCGGAGTTTTTACATGATATAGGTAATGCCATGGTCGGCCTTGGGTCGCACCTTAACCGCATCAACCGTGTTGTTGACCAGAACAATATTGATAATATCAGAAGTTTAATACTTTTTTTAAAAACAAACCAACCGGCAATAGCGGGAGTAATTGGCGCTAATAAGGCGGGTGCGCTGGTTTCTATTACCGAAGGTATAGAATCGGCACAATCAGGCAATCTGGTCGAGATTAACAAATCAATAACAGAATTGTTGAACATAATTACGCATATCCAGGAAATACTGAATATCCAGCGGCAGTTGGTAAAAGGCCATCGCGGGTTACACGAGCGGAAACCGGTTAACCTCGAAAATATCCTTTATGATTGCAGGGCGATGCTTTTTGCCTCGATTGACAAAAAAGATATCCAGTTCTCAATAAATATAAAACCAGGTACCTACACCATAAAAGGTGACCATACCAAACTGATGCAGGTAATTTTGAATATCCTTAAAAATAGCATCGAGGCGATCGATCCCGGGGCCGCCCAAAAAAGCATCACCATAGATATGTATAATACAGGCCGGGCCGTGGAATTGATCATTACAGATAATGGACACGGGTTTGATGAAAAAACGGCGAACCTGTTTTTTGTAAGAGGGTTTACAACGAAAAAAAATGGAACAGGGCTTGGATTGTACAATTGCAGAACAATTATTGAAAGCCATGCAGGTTCACTGGAAATAAAAAGCCCCGGACCCGGCCTTGGCGCCATTTCTGTGATCAGGTTTGCTTTGTAATTGAAAGCCTTTCGCCAATTACAGGTAACGCGTTTTATACATTCGAAGTACACCAGGCAGGCACCGCAACTGTACTGGCAACCCTTAGTAATGTGAAAATAAATGCAGGTTATGTTTATACAATATGGTTCCATGGACTTACAGCCGGCACTACAGCTGCCGATCAGTTAAGCGTTGATATTATTAATAATGCCTATTTTTTGTAAAAGACCAAACCTTGCAATGTATATGTGCTAAATTAAAGCAATCAGGAGGGAAACTTTCCGGCGCATGATTGATAAATTCCGACCATTTGGAACCCCTCAGATCAAAGTCCGATAATAGCCTGCCCCTGTTCAATAAAGGGTACCTGAACCGGCGGAACTTAATTTACACAGGGCACTTTAAACTTCAATATTTAACATCCGCTGCTCTATACTTTTATCAGGATGGCCCTATTTCTGTTCAACCGGCGCTTTTACAGGCGTCTTTTTAATAACTGCGCTGTCTTTCTTTGTTTGCAATCCCGGATTAATCAGCGGGGCTGCATTTATTGTACTGTCCTTAGCTGTTTGGCCAGGTCCTTTTCCGTCCTTCGGGTTTTTAAGCTGAGGTTTACCGTTTTTTGATTTGCCCGGCGCCGGCTTCGATGCCTTTTTATTAAACGACGGTATGATCGACTCCTTTGAAACCGGCCTTTCTTTTGGCTTCCATATAAATCCTTTTAATATTTTTTCGTCTTCTTTAAACTTGGCCAGCGGACCGTACCTGTTTTCGGGTTTGGTATAAAATGCGAGGTTGGTTGCCTCGTTATTTTTAAAATCAACCCGTATGCGGCTGCTTAATGACCGCTGCATGCCGCTTATCGTCATTTTTCCGCTGTCGCGCGCAAAGTAAATGCTTTCTGCATTACCTTCAATAAACATGCGGTTAAGCTTATCATCCTTAAAGAAACCCCGCATCCGCCTTCCGCCTACCTGGTTAAAATGCACGGAATCATCCTTCTCAATATTCACAATAAAGGCATTGGGGAACATCGTCATGTTATCCAGTTTTTTATGTTTCATCTGCAAATAAATGGTATCGCCGGATAGTTGCGAACCTTGTGTCCACATCAGAGGGTTCACAAAACAGCGGATGGTTGAATCGGCATTGCTATAGAACATAGAATCCGATTTGGCCTGCAGGTCTGATTTAAACATCTTGAAATGATGGTGCGCGATGATGATCCGGATCCTTGTTGTGTCGCTCGGTTCGGCCAGCCTGGCCATTAAAACAGAATCGACCTGCTGTTTCTTCGCCAGGCTATCCAGCGCCAGTTGTTTTTTACTCAGGGGTTTTACTGCTTTTTTCTTAACATTCACAGGCTTTGGCTTGCCAAAAAAATCACGCTGCAGGTAACTGGAATCCGGTCTTATCCCGGACTGAACGGCAGTTAAGAACTTTGATTCCTTTACTTTAACTTTTTTCACCTTTGTGCTGGTATCCCTCACGTGGGAGAGCCGTTGCTTTTCCAGGTAAACTTTATAGTCCTTATAGGTCAGCATCCTTGTTTCAAGTGTATCTGCCGACATATAAATAGAGTCTTGTTTTACCTTCGATGTATCTTTTGCCTTTAAGGGTTTCAGCGGTAATTTATCTGCGCCGCCCGGCCTGGTTTTAGTTTGCTTTTTTAAATTATCGCCCGCCTTCTTTGCTTTGGCGCTCTTTTCTTTGACAGGATCAGGCCGCTGTTGTTTTATCAAAGAATCAGCTTTTGCCCTTATATTTTTAATAGAATCCGTATCTGTTTTTATCCCATCCTGTTTAATGGGCATGGACCCCGAAGGTATCGTCTTCTTAATTAGCTGCGCCATTGTCATGGCATTCCCGTTTTTAGCCGATTGTTTTTTTAATAAAGAATCGGCCCTGGCAACCGAATCAGCCTTTGCCAGGGAATCGGTTTTTGTGGTGTCCTTTTTCTCGGTAACCATAATAACGTAAGGGTCCTGGGTTACTACAGTCCGTTCATCTGCTTTGAAATAAGTGCCGAGTTCGCCTTTGATGGTTACCTTTTGCTCGTTATCATTAAAAGTCACATGTTTAACCGCGCGGCCATACCCTTTTAGCTTATCGTAAAATAAACTATCGCCCTTTAATGATTTGGTCCCCGTATGGTAAAAGTTTTTTTTTCCGAAAGAGGCTTGCTCTGTAGTGGTATTGTAACTGCCGTTTTCGGTATATAAGGTATCTTTGTCTTTTTCGCCCTTGGTACTGTAAATATTGGTGGGGCCGTAAAAATAAGAGATCTTCGATTTTGTGTTATAACGCATGGTGTCGGTTTTTACCAATGCATCAGGCGTGGTGAGCGACACGTTATACCTGAAATAAGAGTCGCGGGTAAAAGCAAAATACCAGCCATTTTTACTCAGCAGGGTATTATCCTTATTAACCAGCTTCCCGCCATCGGTATAAACGCCTATCCGGGTAGCTGTGTTATAGTTAAGGTGATTGGTTGTTAAAGTAGCGTCCTTGTCCACCATACGCACGTTATCAGTCAGGATGGCAATTTTGGTATTGCCGTTATAATTCAGCTTGTCGGCATAAATATTTAAGGTATCCCCCTGGTTAATGTCCACATGTCCGAAAGCATCAACGGCGTTATCCTGGATATAAAAATAGGCGCTGTCAGAGGTAAGCGTCGAATAATCCTGTTTAAAGGTGCCCTGGTAAACTTTAACCACGTCCTTTCCGTTGAGTTTTATCCCCGTGCTGCTCTGCGACTTGATCAGGTTTACAATTGATTTTTTCTGCCCCGCAACAGTTGCTGCCGTCAACAAAAACAAAAGGCTTAAAACATATTTATTCACGATGGCAAAATTAGTTTTTTGTTGGGGTTTTAAATTAATAATTTTGATGGATGCTACCTGTTAAAAGTTTCACTGATTTTATTGAACAAAATAAGTTGTTTGACGGCAACAGCAAAGTACTGGCTGCGGTGAGCGGAGGTATGGATTCGGTACTTATGGTTCATTTACTAAAATCAGCAGGATATAATTTTGGCATAGCACATTGTAACTTTCAATTGCGCGGCGATGAATCATTAAGCGACCAGGAGTTTTGCAATAACCTGGCCATGCAAACCTGCGTTCCTTTTCATACCGTCAGTTTTGATACTTTAAAACATGCCGCTGCCGAAAAAATATCCACTCAAATGGCAGCCCGCGATCTTCGCTATCAATGGTTTGAACAGGTTAGGCAACAATCGGGTTATACTGTTATCGCGCTGGCACATCACCAAAACGATGCAATTGAAACAATATTGTTAAACCTTACCAGGGGCACGGGCATTGCCGGGATGCATGGCATTTTACCCAAAAATGGCACATTGGTACGCCCGCTGCTGTTTTTAAACAGGCATGAGGTTAAAAATATTATCGATGAAAATAGTTTGGCCTACGTGGAAGACAGCTCAAATGCATCAGTAAAGTATGCCCGCAATAAGATCAGGCTGGAAGTGGTCCCGAAACTAAAAGAGCTGAACCCCGCACTTGAGCATACCTTTGAAAAGAACCTCGGCCATTTCCGCGACCTGGAACTATTTTTGGAGCAGCAGGTAGCCACATTAAAGAAAGAATTGTTTAAACATAAGGGGGATGAGATCCATATTTCAATAGAAGCCCTGAAAAAACTGGAACCAAAACGGCTCCTCATTTATAAACTGCTACAGGAATTTGGTTTTAATGAAACCGTAACAGATGACCTTATTGAAGCGCTGGATAAACATGCCGGCCGGGTTTTTGAATCGGCCGGGTACCGGCTCCTGCTCGACAGGGGAACACTAATCCTGGCAAAACTAAGCCACGGGACGCAACAGGAAGTGATTGTAAGCAAAAACGAACGGGAAGTTAGCTATGCGGGGTATAAGTTGAGCATTTTACATGATGATAGTCCGTTGATTGTAAAAAACAATCCCATGGCTGTTTCAATAGATACTGATTTGCTGATATATCCCATAACTTTACGCCCGTGGAAACAGGGGGACCGCTTTTACCCGCTGGGTATGCGGAAGGCCAAAAAAATAAGCGATTTTTTTATTGACCAGAAAGTGCCTTTGCACGAAAAAGAAGCAATACCATTATTGGTTAATGGCAACGGCGATATTATATGGATTGGCGGTTACCGCCCGGATGACAGATATAAAGTAAGTGATAACACTAAAAAAGTAACTATATTCGAATTGTCAAATTAAAACAATGAGCGAGAAACCGGTTTTTACTGAAAAACAATATTTGGGCAGGGAATGGATCCCTGTTTCCATCCGTTTGGTTTTGGCGGCTTGCTGTTTTGCCGCTTATACTTTTAATTTTTTTACCGATGAACATAATAAGGCGGATATTCTGGCTGTAGTTGGTTTCGCCATCATCATCATATCCGTCATTATGGGTTTCCTGCTGCATTTTCGCACCCGTGTACAAAACAAAAGCGTCCTCATAAACGGTTTATGGACCACCCGTCTTGTAAAAATCGATCTTAACAGCATTGTTAAAGCAGACAAGGGTCATTACAGCAGGTATTTGTTTAATAACCCGGTTTACAATCTCCATTCAAAAGGCGCTATCCGTTTTTTTGCCTC
Source organism: Mucilaginibacter sp. UBA5151 (assembly GCA_002413785.1). Lineage (GTDB taxonomy): Bacteria > Bacteroidota > Bacteroidia > Sphingobacteriales > Sphingobacteriaceae > Mucilaginibacter. The sequence goes on along the minus strand of DHXR01000011.1, from coordinate 14,396 downwards.
CGGTAAAGACGCCATATTTTTAACCGACAGGGACGGGCTTGTCTATATAATCGGGTCCCAGCAAGCCAATGAATTCTTACGCGCCGTACAGGAGGAGATGAAGAAATAGTTCATTTGTTCACTGGTTCATTAGTTCATTGGTGGATGGTTCATTAGCGCAATTTTTATGAGTTATTACAATCTTGAAGATTTAGAGGTTTATCAATTAGCAATCGACAAACTCCAAACAATCCATCTTAAACTAAACGCATATCTGAAGTTTATTGGAAAATCAAATCAAGACGGGAAGAGTTGATGAACGAAGCAATTCTTTCGTGATTGTACTAAACTAAACCACCAATGAACCAATGAACTAATGAACCAACACCAGGTCACTCCGTACGGGATAATGATCTGATAGTTTTTTTTCGATAACCTGGTAGTTCAATATATTAAATTGAGGACTGGCCATAATATAATCTATCTGGAAATTGGGGAAACTGCCGTTATAGGTGCGGCCGAAGCCGGAGCCTTTTTCGCGGAAGGCATTTTTTAAGCCTTTGGCCATTTGGTTAACGGCGTAGGAGGTTGGTGTATCGTTAAAGTCGCCCGATATAATGTAGGGATAAGGGCATTGCGCTGCATGTTCTTTTATTTTGGCAACCTGTGCACTTCGTTTTATAAATGCATTTTTTAGTTTAACGCCTAAACGCCGGGCTGATGCCATGTCGGTTGTGCCCTCCTGCGTAATGTTGTTGATGTATTTATAATCTTCCGGATCAAAACGGATGGATTGCAAATGCACGCTATAGACCCTGAATTCCTTGTCCCCTTTTTTTACATCAACATAAATACAGGCATTTTCACTTTTTTTGTCAGATAAGAGGATCATACCATGGTCTATGATCTTGAATTTTGAAAAAATTGCAATCCCGATGGCCTCAGTGCTGTTGAATATCACCGGGTCAAAATAAAAATAACCTGAACCCATAATTTTTACAATGGAATCGCGCATGTCATACTGGCCCTGGCTTCGCGTGTAAAACTCCTGGAAGCCAATAACATCAGGTTGCTGGTCATTGATAATTTGCAGAATATCATGTTTTGTGGATATATCGTTTTTTGCACCGTAACGCTTAAAATTATGGACATTATAGGTCATCATCCGCACAATATTCATATTGGGAGCGTTTGAATACGAGGGAGGCAAGCGGAAGCCAATATTATTATTCAGCACCTTCCATCCGCCAACAATGCACAGCAGCGAAATAAACGCATACCATTTTTTCCGTATTATCCACCAGAACACAAAAATTATATTGGCTATCAGTAAAAAGGGGTAAGCCAGGCCAAAAAAAGCAACTTCCCATACTTTTTTTGGATCTACGGACCGCGCGAAGTAACTGATTATTAAAGCAAGGCATAGCAGGGCATTGAGCCACAAGATAATTTTATCAATAAAGGATAGTTTGGTTTTAACCTTCATTATTGCTTGCGCGAAATAATATTTCTTTTTCCTGCTTGCTCAGGCTGTCATATCCCGATTGTGAAATTTTATCTAATATAAGGTCAATTTCTTCCTGGCGTGGTAAACTCACCGTTCTTTTTGATGTGTTATTAGATACTACTTTCAGTTTTGATTTCGGTTTAAACAGCTTTGCTATATTGCCGATCCAGTCGTTGCCTTTTTGTAATTGTTTGATATACAGAAAGCCTGTTAAGGCGCCGCCAAGGTGGGCCAGTTCACCGCCGGCATTCATTCCTGTAATTCCTAAAAAGTCAAGGGCAATGAAAAACAGCACGAGCCATTTTAATTTAACCGGCCCTATTAAAATTAGAGGGATAGTATAATCAGGCAGCAGTGTGGCGGTGGCAACCGTTATGGCCATTACACTTGCTGATGCGCCAACCAAAACGTTACCGGCTGCCGCATTGCTATGGGTAAAAAACGGGACAGCATTAAAGCAGAAAACAAAAATGAAGGCGCCTGCCAGGCCGCCCATAAAATACAAACCTAAGGTGCGTTTTTTACCGAGATACTCTTCAAATATCTGCCCGAACCAGTAAAACCACAGCATGTTGATAAGGACGTGCCAAATATCCGCATGCATAAACATGTAGGTTACCGGCGTCCAGAAATGGGTAAGTAATTTGGGCAGGTAAGCCGGCAATAAGAGATATTCATCGCTGTAATAGCCTATTACAGGCGAATGAAACAGAAATTTTGCTAAGACATCGGTAATATTGATCAGCAAAAAAATGATAATATTAATCCCTATCAGCAGGTTTAATTTACTCCCGGAGCGAAGCATTTTGTTTTGTATTTCTTGCCAGAGGGTATTCATAAATTGAATTTCGTGTTTTAGCTGATAACTAAATTTTGATAAAAAAGTTGTTTAGCGTTTAGTATTGTACAATATACGGACTGTTAGGCAGTTTTCAATGATAAAACAAAAATATTACAACTACTTGTATCGCCAGAATTTTATAAGTAAAAATCCCAGCAGGGCCCCGCCTAAATGTGCAAAATGCGCCACGTTATCACCACCAAACTGACCAAAACCTAAAAATAATTCAAGTAATATAAAAAACGGAATAAGATACTTTGCTTTAACAGGAACAGGTACAAAAAGGATCATCAGTTCAAGATCTGGATATAACATTCCAAACGCCACCAGCAAGCCAAATATTGCACCGGAAGCGCCAACAACAGGGGTGCTGTAAATATCGTATAATTTTTGAGCCTGTCCGCCAAATTGAAGATAGGATGATTCAAGCATCGGCTGTGAAATGGTAAAACCACCAACGATATTGTGCACTTCGATTGCTTGTACCAATATCTGAAATAAGGCTGCGCCAATACCGCAAATAAAGTACAGGTTAAAAAAACGTTTTGGCCCTATGGCATATTCCAATATAGGGCCAAATGAAAACAGGGCGAACATGTTAAAAAGGATATGCTCCCAGCCGCCATGCAAAAACATGTAGGTAAGAATTTGCCAAACCCTGAACCTGGGTGAGTCAAAATAGAACAAGCCAAGATTATTGACAATTAATCCCTGGTATTTGCTTTCACTTAAAACTATAAAAGGTAAAAAACAAATGAGGTTAATGATCAGCAGGTTTTTTACAACTGGTGTTAAATTAGCGAAGGGCGATTGTCTGTTCATAGTATAGTAAATTGTTGAATCCCGCGCCTGCGGAATTATTTTTCAAATCGTTCTAAAAGTTCATTCAAAGTAAAAGTAGTAATTACCAGTTTGCCGTTGAGGGCAAGGTTTGGCATCTGGCAGGCAAAAAGCTGGTCTATCAGCAAATTCATTTCTTCTAATGACATCTTTGTGCCTGTTTTCGTTGCAGCATTCCGGGCAAGCGACCTTGCCAGGCTGTCGCGTTTATCCAGTTTTAATATGGCCTGGTTGTTCTTATACCCTTCAAGCAGTTGTTCAAGCAGTTCATGTTCGCCGACGTTGTTCAATTCGGCCGGTATGCCTTCAACTACCACTGTATTTTTGCCAAACTCGCGTATATCAAATCCCAGGGCACGAATATCGGGTAAAAGTTCCTTTAATAGTTCAAAATCGCTGGCATTAAATGTCACCGACTGCGGAAAAAGGCTTTGCTGGCTCACGCCGGAATGATTTTGAAGCTGCTGTAAAAAGCGTTCGTATAAAATCCGCTCATGCGCCGCCTGCTGGTTAATTACCATAAAGCCCGATTTTATAGGCGAAAGGATAAAGCGGTTATGCACCTGGAAGAGCTGCCTTTCACTTGGTTTGCTTATATCCTGGTCATCGGCAACAATACTTTTTTCTTCGTGGATCTCCTGTTGCAAGGTTGTCTCTTTTTTGCTGATGGCATAAAGTGTATCCCAGTTTTGCGGGATTGGCGAACTGCGGTATTCGCCGCTGTTCCGCAAAAACGGAATTTCACGCTCTATTTTTTTATCCGCATTAAAGGGGTTGAAATCAGGGTTAAAGGTAATTGTTGGTGCAACTATCTCTTCCAATGGCTTCAGGGTAACCAAATGTTCAATGCCGCTATCCTTGTCAAAATCAAGGCTGGGGGTAATATTGTACCTGCCCAAAGAGCGTTTTACCGCCGAACGGATAATGGCATAAATGGTCTGTTCGTCCTGGTATTTTATCTCGGTTTTGGTAGGATGAACGTTAATATCAATTTTTGCCGGATCGATATCAATAAAAAGCACATACAGCGGGAAAGTATCTTCCGGCAACAGCTCTTTAAACGCCATCAGCACGGCATGGTTTAAATAAGCATCCCTTATAAAGCGATTGTTCACAAAAAAGAATTGTTCGCCGCGTGTTCTGCGGGCATATTCGGGCTTGCCCACAAAGCCGTGCAACTGAATAACCGATGTATCTTCCTCAACAGGCACCAGCCGCTCGTTATATTCCCTGCCTAACAAATGAACAATGCGTTGTTTAAGCGTTGCCGCCGGCAAATGGTAAACTTCCTGCCCGTCGTGGTGCATGGTGAAAAACACCTGCGGGTGCGCCAGCGCCACCCGTTGAAATTCATCAATGATATGCCGCATTTCCACCGGGTTGCTTTTTAAAAAATTACGGCGGGCAGGGGTATTATAAAATAAATTCTTTACCGATATAGACGTACCCGGATTTGCCGAACAGGCCTCCTGGCTTAAAACTTCCGATCCTTCAATAAAAATACAGGTGCCCAACTCGTCTTCATGCCGGCGCGTTTTTAATTCAACCTGGGCTATTGCAGCTATGGAGGCCATGGCTTCGCCCCGGAAACCCATGGTGCGGATGGCGAAAAGATCTTCGGCTTTCTGTATTTTTGAGGTAGCATGGCGCTCAAAACTCATCCGGGCATCGGTTAAGCTCATGCCGCAGCCATTATCAATAACCTGTATCAGCGATTTGCCGGCATCTTTAAGTATCAGTTGTATTTTATCAGCCCCGGCGTCGAGCGCGTTTTCCACCAGTTCTTTTACGGCTGACGCCGGGCGCTGCACTACTTCGCCTGCGGCAATCTGATTGGCAACGGCATCCGGTAAAAGATGAATTATATCTGGCATTTTGTAAAAATTCCCTTCTTTTTCGTTTTCGGTGCTAAATTAAATATTTGATGCCATAACTTTATGCCTTTGTTTTTGTATATAGTTTTGTAGCTTACAAATTTTAAGACACCCCAATGAATAAAACATGGTCCCTGATACTCCTGCTCTTTGCGGCAGCCTGCAAACACAAAGATTATAATGCCGACCTGCTGGTTAAAAACGCACTGGTATATACTGTTGACAGTAATTTCACCACTGCCGATGCTTTTGTTGTAACGGCCGGAAAGATTGTTGCAGTAGGAAAAGCTGATACATTAGAACAAGAATATACCGCCCGTGAGGTGTTAGATGCTAAAGGGAAACCGGTTTATCCGGGTTTTATCGATGCCCACTCACATTTTTACAGCTACGGATTAAGTTTGCAGGAAGTTAAACTCGAAAAAACCAAAAGCTGGCAGGAGGTGATAGATTCGGTGAACGTTTTCGCCCGGAAAAATGCCGAAGGTTGGATTGTTGGCCGCGGATGGGACCAGAATAAATGGAAAGTAAGGGAATTCCCCAATAAAGCCAGGCTTGATTCCCTATTCCCGGTAAGGCCGGTTATGTTGGAACGTATTGACGGGCATGCTGTAATGGTAAACCAGGCCGCATTGAACATAGCCGGTATTAAACCCGGGCAAACCATTGCCGGTGGAAAAATTGAAACCATTAACGGAAAACTAACCGGCCTGTTAGTGGATAACGCCGAAGCATTAGTGGAGCGCAAGATCCCCGCCCCAACCGACCCGATAATTCAAACTGCTTTATTGGATGCCCAGAGCAATTGCTTTGCAGTTGGGCTTACTACCGTTGAGGACTGCGGCCTGCCATATACGATGGTGAATACAATTGTCCAATTACAACATAAAGGCGCCCTTAAAATGCGGATGTATGTTATGCTGTCGGATGACCCGGAAAATTATGCTTACTTATTTAAACGTGGTGTTTTTAAAACCCCCGGTCTCGACGTAAGGTCGTTTAAAATGTATGCCGATGGCGCGTTGGGGTCAAGAGGGGCTTGTTTATTACAGCCTTATTCCGATCAGAAAAACTGGCGCGGGTTTTTACTGAGCAGCCAGCAGCATTTTAAGGATGTTGCGGAAAAGCTGATGGCCAAAGGTTTCCAGTTATGCACCCACGCCATCGGTGACTCGGCCAACCGGGTAATTTTAAAGGTATATGCGAGTGTATTAAAAGGCAAAAACGACCGCCGCTGGCGGATAGAACATGCGCAGGTGCTGTCGCCGGAGGACATTAAATTATTTGGCGAATATAATATTATCCCTTCGGTGCAGCCAACCCATGCCACCTCTGATATGTATTGGGCCGGCGACCGCTTGGATAAAAAACGCCTTAAATCGGCATATATATTTAAGCAACTGCTTGAGCAAAACGGCTGGCTGCCGCTGGGCACTGATTTCCCGGTTGAAAATATTAACCCGATGTACACGTTTTATGCAGCAGTTGAACGCAGAGACTTAAAGGGCTACCCGGAAGACGGCTTTCAGCCCGAAAATGCCCTTACGCGGCAGGAAGCTTTACGGGGAATGACGATATGGGCGGCAAAAGCAAATTTTGAAGAAAAAGAAAAAGGCAGCATAGAGCCGGGCAAATATGCCGATTTTGTGATCCTCGACAAAGATATTATGAAAATAAGCGGGGCCGGAATACCAAAGGTAAAAGTGTTAAAGACATTTATAAATGGCGAAAAAGTTTATGAGAAAAAGTAATTCCCGGTTTTGCACTTTAATTTTATTGGTATTTATTTTATTCAATTCGGCCTGTGCCCAAAATCCTCCGTTTACCGGCAGGGCTTATGTTGAGGAAGAAAGATTGGTTGAACAAACAACCGTGCTGCTGAACAATGCCGGTTATTTAATTCCGCTGCAAAATCCCGGTCAGCTGAAAATTGCCAGTATCCATTTTTCAAATCAATATGCAACCGGATTCGATAGCCTGCTGAATAAATATACTAAGGTGCGGTCATTTAACGGCATGGACTATTCCGGCGTAAAAAGCCTTGATGAACTGTCGTTCAACCTGAAGTTATATAATACCATCATCCTCCAGTTAAATGACGCCGACCTGGACAATCCGCAGGTCATCAGTTTTATAAACACCAATCAAAAGATCAAAAATGTGATTATCGCCTTATTTGGCAGCAGCAATGGATTGGTTAAATTAAATAATGTTGCCCTGCCCATTATCTGGTGCGAACGGGTATCCCCTGTTTCGGCATTTTTTAGCGCCCAGGCCATATTTGGCGGGGTGTCCATCACACATAAATTAAACAGGAGTTTCTCATTGGCCTACAGGGCAAATATGGGTTTTACTACTGAAAAAGTCCGCCTGCAATACACCGTTCCCGAAGATGCCGGGATCAATACCAACGACCTGCTTGGGATTGATAATATAGCTGCCGAGGCCATTTTAAACCAGGCGACGCCGGGCTGCGTGGTTTTAGTGGCAAAAGACGGCAAAGTGATATTTAATAAAGCTTATGGCCATCATACTTATGATAAGACCTTACCCGATAAGATCACTGATATTTTCGACCTGGCGTCGATGACCAAAGTATCGGCGACTACCATGGAAACCATGCTGCTTTATGACCAGGGCAAATTAAACCTCGATTCAACCGTTGGTGATTACCTGCCTGTGGCCCGTAAAACCAATAAAAATGATCTCCGTGTGCGCGAAGTACTGGAGCACCAGGCGGGGCTGATCCCTGATATACCTACGGTTGATGTGGTAAAACCAACAGATCACACCGCCGATTCGTCAGCGGCTTATCCCACGAAAGTGAATGATAATTACTATTTAAGGAAGGACTACTTTAAAGATGTGATGTGGCCTGCGATAATGAATTCGCCGTTAAGAACAAGAGGGCAATATGTTTACAGCGACCTGAGCATGATTATTATGCAGCAAATAGTTGAAACGCTTACCGCAACTCCCGAGAATATTTATGTGCGGCAGCAGCTTTATAACCCGCTGGGCATGCAAACAGCAGGTTTTTTGCCGCTTTATCGTTTCCCGGCTGATCGCATACCCCCTACGGAGGACGATGAAGTTTATCGTCATGAACTGCTTGACGGTTACGTACACGACCCGACAGCGGCCCTGATGGGTGGTGTAGCCGGTCATGCAGGTTTGTTTGCCGATGCCAACGACCTGGCCATTTTATACCAGATGGTGCTAAACCGCGGGTTTTACGGCGGGGTGCAGTTTATAAAACCCGAAACGGTGGATCTTTTTACCGCAAAGCAATCTGCAATAAGTCGCCGGGGCTTAGGCTTTGACCGCTGGGACCCTATCGCCGACCACCATTATCCATCACAGTTGGCATCGCCTCAAACTTATGGACATACCGGTTTTACCGGCACCTGTGTTTGGGTTGACCCCAGGTATAACCTGGTTTATATATTTTTATCAAACAGGGTGAATCCGGTGGTCAGCAGTAAGCTATCCAGCCTGAACATCAGGCCAAGGATCCAGGATGTGGTTTACCAGGCAATACAGAAGGGGATGTGATTGATGTCGGAATTCGGATTTTCGATTTCGGAATTAAAATTAATAGGTTGTATCCGAAACCGAATCCCTTCAGTCACGTAGCCCAACGCTTTTTCCAGCTCGGATATTCGCCTTTTTAGCCTTTGCGCGTCATACTTGCGCCAGATTAGGGACGCTTGAACCAGCGAGTAAGCAACCTAAAAATGATTGAATTATTTTGATAGTGACAATAAATAGGCATTACCTTCACCGGGATAAAATGTTTTCGAATAATATAAATGATAATTATTCTTTTGGTACTTCGTCCAAATTTGTTGATCGCTTTTAGATGTTGTTTCAATATATTTAAACCCAAAACCTTTAGCAGTTTTAAGAAAAGTAACTGCTTCTTTTATATTAATAGTATAAAAATCTGATGATACTATTTCATTATTTACAATGGAAACTCCCAAACTCTTTATTGTATTATGGAATTTATATCTCATTTCTATTGTATCGCTATGATTCATACTTCCGGCAAATTCATATCCGTTATTCGAAAGATATTCATCCAAGTTTTCAGGTTTAACACCTTCGAGAATATATATCAAGGTCCGAATAGTAATGCTTTTTGAGTTTGTCCGGTTTGTTAGGCTTTGTGCATTTGTTGATTGGATCGTAGCTAAAAGAACAAATGCAATCAATAATTTTTTGCTCATAATTTTTTGTTTAAATATATTGATAATCTCAATTCAAACATACGTCCATGCTTGCCATAAAATCAATTGCAATTTCAGTAATATTTGCCAATATTACCAACTCCCTCAGATTATGTAGAAAAGGTTCGGTAATCTGTGTAGGCAGGACGACCTAAAGGACAACAATCTTGGAGCCTGACATTAATAAAATTTAACATTTTCAATAACTAATTTCGTATGTCAACTCATATTGCTATATTTAATGCCGCACAACTAAACTTTGTTCTATGGTAAACGAATATTGGGGAACTCTTTCGCTTTATGATCACAGGGATGCGATGTTTATTAAATCGCTAGTTCTTTTTGACAGAATCGTCATCCCTGTTCCTAATAAACCTATTCATGATATTACCAGTCAGGAACTTGATAGGCTTAGTGCAGATGCTGCTTTTCTAGAAGACAGTGATGCCGCAATTATTTATCCGTGGGAACAGGATCAATTTGACGAATGGCGTGACTCTTTCTTAAAAGAATCCCTGGCGGCAAAATCAACAGACTTATTATACGACAGCAGATTGTGGATGACCGCCAAATCAGACCAGATAAAGCCTCACGGTGTTTACGATGTAACTGCCGTGCCCATCTACGGAGCGAAAGCACAATATGAAAACATCTATGGAAAGCTTGAGTCACCAAAAAATAATCAAATCCTTGAATTAAGCCAGTTAATAAGCGTTCCCAATGGTGTAACTCCACTACAGGATATAGTTGAACTGCGTAATAAAGAAAGTTTTCAATCTGCAAGAAGAGCATTGAGAAAGTGGCAGGTTGACACGATGCCTGAACTGTTATCGGAGCCTTCTGAAAAACTTTTAGCTAAGGGAATGGAGGATTTTAAAGAAATGCTACGGCGATATGAAGAGGAAATCAACAAGGGGAATTTCAAAACACGTAAAATTGTGGTGACGTCTTTATTGGCATTGGGTAGTCTGCTTGCAGGCGCACTTGGACATACTGCAACTGCAATTGCAATTATATCCGGGGCCGCACCAAATTTATTTTCTTTGAAGGAGTCTAATGTGCCTGCTTGGAAAGATTTAAGAGATAAGCCTTTTGAGGCCGCAGGTGTGATATATCAGGCCAATAAGGCGCTTGAAAATTTATAGCTAAAAAATGTGGAACTTTCAAAGAGACATTATTATATCCCAGCCCTGGCGCGCGAATGACTTGTATGGCCTGTAGGGTAAAGGCTACGTGCCCCGCATGCAAAATAAACGGTATGCATGTGAGATATGGGCATGATTGGTCAGGCACAAGTCGAAGGCAAGCCTTTACGCTTTGCCCATCGCGACAGAGTCGCGCCAGGACCGGAGATATTTAAGGCTACCAGGGTCTCAGCCCCTATAACAGAAGCCAGCGGGGAGCCTCCGGCTAAGGCCAGGCCAGATTTTAAAAGGTTAGCCCGGTTCATATCTGCACATTTTGGCCTTAGTGCTGCTGGTTATTATTATTGTTATTCATTTTAACCGGCCTGAGCAGATGCGAGAAAGTGAGTGAGCCCATCTTCCATTGGCCGTTTTCTTTGATATATACCTCAGTCACCATAATCGATTGGTGACTTCGTTCCCGCCGACTACTGCCAGTAAGTCAATGTCATTTAACAGGATAGCCATGTTACCGAAAATATTTACCGATGCCCCGTACACTGCAGCTTTCTTATACCAGATAAAGCCATTTTTGATAGTGTTTAGCTCCTGGGTTTTACCCCAACTTCCGCCCATGTGAACAAAAACAGCTTTGTCATCAAACAGGGTGTTTAAAGTATCTACTTTTTTGTCTGCCATCCATTGCCATTTGGCTTTAGAGAGATCAATAATTTCCTGTTCGGCTTTCGCAGGCACGGTTGATGTTCCGTTTTGTTCCTGAGCGGCGCAGAAGTGTATGGACGCGAAGATTAAAAACAGTCCTGATAATGTTGCTTTCATGATTTTATTTTTAAATGTTAATGAATTTATTAACGGCCCACCATTTTTTGCGATTGTTCCGGATAACGATTACCCTGAACTTCAATTTCAGACAGTGCCGCATTGATCCCCTTGAGCTCGTCATCTGATAACTGAATTTCCGCAGCTGCCAGGTTTTCTTCCAGCCGGTGCAATTTCGTAGTGCCGGGGATGGGAACGATCCATGGCTTTTGCGCAAGCAGCCATGCTAAGGCAATTTGTGCAGGCGTTGCACCATTTTCAGCAGCAATATTTCCCAACAGATCAACCAAAGCCTGGTTTGCTTTCCGGTTCTCTTCTGAAAAGCGCGGAACGCTGTTTCGGAAATCGCTTTTATCGAAAGTGGTATTTTCATTTATCGCTCCGGTTAAAAAGCCTTTGCCGAGCGGGCTGAACGGAACGAAGCCAATACCCAGTTCTTCAAGCGTTGGCAGGATCTCTTTTTCCGGCTCGCGCCACCAAAGGGAATACTCGCTTTGCAACGCTGTTACAGGCTGTACAGCATGTGCTTTGCGGATAGATTGCACACCCGCCTCCGAAAGCCCGAAGTGCTTTACTTTTCCTTCAGCGATCAGGTCCTTAACCGTTCCGGCTACATCTTCCATTGGAACGTTGGGATCTACCCGATGCTGATAGAACAAGTCGATATAATCGGTACGCAGGCGTTTTAACGCAGCTTCTGCAACTTCACGGATGCGTTGCGGACGGCTGTCCAAACCCGAAGCCGGTTTGCCGTCTTTGAAACCGAATTTGGTAGCGATAACCACCCCGCTTCGGTACGGTGCTAAAGCTTCGCCAAGCAACTCTTCATTTACGAATGGCCCGCATGCCTCGGCAGTATCAAAAAAGGTCACACCGCGTTCTACCGCTGCATGAAGGAGTTTGATTCCATCTTTTGTATCTGTTGCAGGGCCGTAACCGTAGCTCAACCCCATGCAGCCCAATCCCAATGCGGATACTTCCAGTCCGCTATTACCCAATATTCTCTTTTTCATGCTATCGTTTAAATTTTAATCGTTCATTTTTCTTTCCCCCAGCCATTTTACCATTGCCGGGTCGCGGTGGTCAAAGAAGCTGCTCGTATTGGTGTCCAATGTTTTGATAGCCTCCATGTCCTCGCTGCCAAGCGCAAAATCGAGGCTATTGAGGTTTTCTTCCATCCTTTCCTTGCGGACCGATTTGGGAATGGCCACCACGCCTCTTTGCGTAAGCCAGCGAAGAATTACCTGTGCAATGGATTTGTCATACTTATTTGCGATGGAAAGCAGCAACTCATTATGGAAGATATTGTTTTTCCCTTCGGCAAATGGCCCCCATGATTCTATTTGCACGTTATTCTCCAGTAAAAATTTCTGTGTTTCGATTTGCTGGTTGAAGGGATGGGTTTCTACCTGGTTAACCGCAGGAACGATCTCGTTATGAACGATGAGATCGATAAGTCTGTCGGGATGAAAGTTACTGACGCCTATGGCCCTGATCTTTCCTTCTTTATACAATTCTTCCATAGCGCGCCACTCGCCATACACATCGCCGTAAGGTTGGTGTATAAGGTAAAGGTCAAGGTAATCTGATTGCAGCTTTTTGAGTGAGGTTTCAAAAGCCTTTTTGGTGCCCTTATATCCATCAGATTGTATCCATAGTTTGGTGGTGATAAACAATTCTTCCCTGGCTACACCGCTGTGCTTTATAGCCTTACCTACGGCTTCTTCATTCATATAAGAAGCGGCAGTATCAATTAAACGGTAGCCGGTTTCTATCGCATCTGCGACGCTTCTTTCACATTCCTTTAAATCGGTTACCTGGAAAACGCCAAACCCAAGTACAGGCATCTCAACACCGTTGTTTAATTTAACCTTTTGCATATTTATTTTTTGATAGCACAAAGGTCATGCCTTTTATCCGTCCGTATAGGATACATATTACGGATATGTGTACCATTATTACAGATTGCGAAGCATGCGGCAAACAGCAATAAATAATATGGTAACTTTGATAGCAGAAAATGAAGGATATGGATAAGCTGTTAAGATTCAATACGGTTAGTGAGTATAATGCATTCAATAATAATGTAACCAGGCATCCGCTGGTTAGTGTTGTTGATTTTTCAAAAGCAGCCACGCGACAAGGCTCCCGCATGTATTTTGGTTTTTATACGATATTCCTGAAGGATGTGAAATGCGGCGACCTCGTGTACGGAAGAAGTACTTACGATTACCAGGAGGGCACTTTAGTGTTTATGGCACCCGGACAGGTTGCCGGCGTTAACAGCAAGGGCGAAACCTATCAGCCTAAAGGGTATGGTGTTGTGTTTCATCCTGATTTGATACACGGCACTTCGCTTGGGCGGCATATACAGGATTATAGCTTCTTTGGCTATCAATCAAACGAGGCGCTTCATTTATCGGATAGGGAAAGGAGCATTGTTTTAGATTGTTTTTCTAAAGTCGGATACGAACTGGATCATGCCATTGACAAGCACAGCAAAAGATTGATCACCACCAATATCGAATTACTTTTGAGTTATTGTGTCCGTTTCTACGAGCGGCAGTTTATCACCCGTGAAAATGTACATCAGGGTATTTTGGAACGGTTTGAAACTATGCTGAATGATTATTTCGGGTCCGAAAAACCGCAAACGATCGGCTTACCCTCGGTAGCCTACTGCGCTGACCAATTGAACCTGTCTGCTAATTATTTCGGCGATCTGGTAAAAAAAGAAACGGGCAAAACAGCCCGGGAATATATACAGGCTAAACTGGTGGATATGGCAAAAGAAAAGGTATTTGATACCAGCAAAACCGTTAGCCAGATCGCGTACGAGCTGGGCTTTAAATACCCGCAGCATTTCGCCCGGTTATTTAAGCAACACGTAGGATATTCACCGAACGAATACCGGATTTTGAATAATTGAGTGTAGCATCCTCGCATGAGCCTGCGGCCCAGGCATTGCCAAAGGCTACCTCGTGACACCCAATATGTCCGCCCGTCCTAACACATAAGCCACCCCAAACTGGACGGACAAACATATACCTTGTTCTATCTTTTGTTATCTGGCAGAAAGCGGGGGAGAAAAAAATTGCAGGTGCCAACTGAACTAAATTTATTTAATTATTTCACTGAACTTTGTACACTTAAAAAAGA
>DHXR01000037.1:74604-86699 GCA_002413785.1 Mucilaginibacter sp. UBA5151 | reverse complement strand
GCTTGCACAGCGACTGTGGTAGGGCCTACTACCATCTTTTATACAACATTGTTATAACAAAGCCTTGCGCTTTGTATTTCATTCACGGCACACCTGAACAAAGTGAAGCATCTTCTACGCCCTGCATGTAGCCGACCGTTCATTTTTTTTAGAAGATGTATCTCCGCATATTGGTGGGTCAGCATGACAAAAGATTTGAAAAAAATAAACAGGTCATTATAAGGAACTCGAACCATGTGGGGCGGCCTGAATGCTTTGCCATTGGCGCTAATGCATTGGCGTTGTGCCTTTGCGCACATGCTTCGAGTGCCTCAGCATGACAGCCCACGCTTATAATGACACCCAAAACAAAGCATGCCAATTCCCTCCGCCCGAAGAAGGAGAGAATTGGCATGACTCATTATTTATGCTTTTTTCGCCGGAGCCTTTTTGGCTTTTGCCTTTGGTTTGGTAGCCGGGGTTTCCTCTGCCAGTGCAACAGGAGCTTCAACCGGTTTTGCAGGTTCTTCAGCTACAGAGGCCTCAACTGCAGGAGCTTCTTCAGCAACCGGAGCACCGGGTTCATTTTCACTGAACAAAGGAAGATCTTTCAATAGCTGATACCAGTTGATCACCTTTTTCATGTCCGAAGCATAAACCTTTTCTTCGTCATGGTCAGGGGCTGCTTCCCTGAAAAATTCACGCAGCTTTTTGCCATCCGCCTTAGCATCCGGAACATTTTCGGCACTTTTCATCCGCTCAAAAACGTCGATCAGCTTAATATCATCCTCCAGCCCAAATAGCGTGATCTCGTGCAGCGCAGCGATCTTGGCGGTAGATAAATTGGCCACCAGTTTGGTTTTCTGTTCGTCCAAACTCTCTAAAATATAACCCGTTTTGTTTTGAGCCAATGCTTTCCATAGTCCGGGTTTCCCCGATACCGCTACAATTCCCAGTAAATTCATTTTTTATGTTGTAAGGGTTGAAGTTGTTGAAAGTGTTGTAAAGGTTGTAAGAGTTAAAATTAAATCTTTACAACCACTACAACTTTTTCCAACTTTTTCAACCTAATCCAAAACCTCTATTCCTAAAATCTTATCGCCTTGCCTGATCGCGTCAACTACGTCAACGTTTTCAATCACTTTTCCAAAAACGGTATGGTTCCTGTCGAGGTGGGCTGTGTTGGCACGGCTATGGCAGATAAAAAACTGTGAGCCGCCTGTATTACGGCCGGCATGGGCCATTGATAATACGCCGCGGTCATGGTATTGGTTTTCGCCGGTAAGTTCACAGTCGATCTTGTAACCCGGACCACCAGCGCCTGTACCTGTCGGGTCGCCGCCCTGGATCATAAAGTTAGGGATAACACGGTGAAAGGTCACGTTGTTATAGAACCCTGATGAAGCCAATTTTTTAAAATTAGCCACTGTATTCGGGGCATCCTTATCGTAAAATTCGACAGTCATGTCGCCCTTTTCAGTTTTGATAATCGCTTTGCTCATTTGTTATTTTTAAAACAGATGGCAAAGGTAGTAAAAGGAGGTGAAAGCTGAAAGGTAAAAGGCGAAAGGTAAAAAACAACCTAAATACTATCGTCTAAAAGTTCCTTATTTAGAATTTCAAGAATAACACCTGTGCATTCGCTGCCGCAAGCGGCAGCGAAAAAGCTCTTGCGGTAGCGGGGTTTTTGGCTGTACAATTAGCGTTTCCATATTTCAAAAATACAAAATAATTTAGCGATATATAAACTGTATAAAAACAAACCTGCTCTTCGCCGCTAACGCCCCCCAGGCGCAAGTATCCGGGCCGGAAAAAAGCGTTGGGCTACCCGTGATTTTGACCTGTGCCTGACCAACCAGACCCACCGACCAGACCCACCCGTTTCTGACATGTATACCGTTTACCTTGCATGCAGGGCACGAGAAGCCCACCTCTTTTGCCGTGCCCGGCATTCGCGCGCCAGAAGGTGGATAATTATTTGTTAATTACATTAAACTTATAAATTGTTACATTTGATTTCATATTTAAAAGTGGCTAAAAACAAAAAGCATAGCATCAGTATTAAAAACGTTGCAGGGAGTGTTGTAAGTAGCAATAATCAATCAGGTGGGACAACTGCACACAGTGTGAATAACAACGTCATTTCAAACACTGTGTCAAGCAAAAAGGAATCTTTTTTTAGTAAGTGGTATGTACAATTGTTCGGATTTTTTAGTGCAGTCCTGACGATTTTGGCTTATTTTGGTTATCAACCGAGGACCAGTACACATCAACCTCAACGTTTAAACTCCAAACAAAATGTAGTAAGTTTGCATAAACCTGTGACCAAATTGGCAATCACATCCGATACAATAAAAAAGAAAAAAGTAACCTCTAAAAAAAAGAATATGTTCGGTAAAGAAAATAAAAACCCACCTATAAATCTTGGAAATATCCGTGGTGACGTAGTGATTTCACAAAATCAAACGGGAGGCATAACAGCTCATACAGTAAATCAATACGGGAAGCCCATACCTGAGGCACGCCACATAAGTTCAGAAGACAAAAATAGATTAAGCACTTTTGATAAAAATAATTTAATTATCGTGGTAATATCTATGGTGGATGCCGAGGCCAACAATTATGGTGGTGAATTAATTAACTATTTAAAGGCTAATGGCTATAACCTGCAAGTTGACGGTTATCAAATGGGCATTGGTTCCGGTAACAAAAGGTTTGATGTTAATCCGCCTGATAATAACTCTGTGAGAGTTTTTGTCCCAACACAAAATTAACTCGTATAAAACAATAGGCTAATCCAATCGCGATTATTATATCTTATTATTAGGATATATATTAAATTGTGGATAATGATATCACTCCTTCACCGCCGTAACCCTCGATGCATTTTCCCCTGTAGTTTCAAATATCAAATCCTTATCAGTTAATTTGGATACCCAGAAGGGGAATTGCCGGGTTGTACTATCGGGCAGGCTTTCCGTATAGCGGATATTATCCCCGTCGATAGTGAATTTACCATGCGACAATACTTTTCCGCCCCACATAATCACCAGCGAACTATCTTTTGAAAATTGAATATAAGGCGACTGTGCAGCTACATCAGCATCTTTAATAATATCGTCCGGATCTTTTGGTTTTTCAATTTTTATGTATTTCCATTTGCCGTAAAGTTCTTCGGGCTTTATTGACGATTTGCACGATGCAAAACATGATATTAAAAGTACGGCGGGAATATAAATAATGTATCTGATCATAGCGGTTTAACTCGTCCCGAAGTTAATAAAATGAAAGAATTTTACAGATTTTACTTTGACTTTAAAAATTCTTCATACATTTAACAATTGTTATTTTAACACTTATTAAAAAAGGTAAAAGGCGAAAGGTAAAAGCTGAAAGGCAGACCTTTCCTCCAATAAAATGGAAAAGACTTACGAAGTTTAATTCGGAGTTGTTTGTTTTCAAAGGCCTCATTGAGGGCTTTGCCGTTTAAAAACTTCGTAAGTCTGTCCTCCCTTTGGCCAGTAGATTCTTTAAAACTATCGTTAACCATATAAAACTATGACTCTTAAAAAACTTAGCGTATCCGCCCTTATCCTTACCGGGCTAAACTTTACCTGTTTTGCACAAAACACGGCAAGCCTTGCTATCAGCAACGATTCAAAACTAACCATCAGCAAACATATTTACGGTCAGTTTGCCGAGCACCTGGGCCATGGCATATATGGTGGTTTTTGGGTGGATAAATCCCTGCCTGTCGCCAAACAAGACCGGATCAGGCTGGATGTGGTTGCCGCCCTTAAAGAGATCAAAATCCCTAACCTGCGCTGGCCCGGCGGTTGCTTTGCCGATGAATACCACTGGCGCGACGGCATTGGCCCCACTGAACAGAGGCCGCGCATGGTAAATACCAACTGGGGCGGTACAACCGAGGATAACAGCTTTGGCACGCACGAGTTTTTACAACTTTGCAGCCTGCTGGGTTGCGAACCTTACATAGCGGCCAACGTAGGCAGCGGGACAGTGGAAGAAATGTCGAAATGGATTGAATATGTAAACTCAAACAGCACCAGCACAGTAGCAAAACTGCGTAAGCAAAACGGGCACCCTGATCCCTATAAAGTAACTTTTTGGGGTATCGGTAATGAAAGCTGGGGCTGCGGCGGCAGTATGACACCCGAATTTTACAGCGACCAGTTTAAACGCTATGCTTCTTTTGCCAAAAACTATCCGGGTGCGCCGCTTAAAAAAATTGCCAGCGGCCCTAATTCCGATGATTATAACTGGACAGATGTTATTATGAAAAATATCCCCGACTGGATGATGTGGGGTATTTCATTACATTATTATACCGTACCTACCGGCGACTGGGGTCATAAAGGCTCGGCAACCAGTTTCAGCGAGAATGAATATTTTGAAACCATGGTAAGATGCCTTAAAATGGAGGAACTGGTTACCAAACATTCGGCTATTATGGATAAATACGACCCTAAAAAACATGTTGCACTGGTTGTTGACGAATGGGGTGTATGGACTGATGTTGAACCCGGAACAAACCCCGGCTTTTTATACCAGCAAAACAGCCTGCGCGATGCATTGATAGCATCAACCACCCTCAATATTTTTAATAACCATTGCGACAGGGTCAGGGCGGCTGCTTTGGCGCAAACTATTAACGTATTGCAATCGCTTATCCTTACAGATAAAGACAAAATGCTGCTGACGCCTACCTATCACATATTTGATATGTACAAAGTACACCAGGATGCCAAATATTTGCCGGTACAATTAACTTCTCCTGACTATGTGGTTGACGGAAAAAAACTACCTGCAATAAATGTTTCCGCATCACAGGATTCTGCCGGGAAGGTGCATATCTCGCTTACTAATCTTGATTTGCATAACAATATCACTATCAGCACCAGCCTGAAAGATATTAAGTGGAAAAAAGTAACCGGGCAGATACTTACTTCGGCAAATATTACAGACATCAATACTTTTGATCAGCCTGACAAATTACACCTGATTAATTTTACCGGCGCTAAAAAAGATGGCGATAATTTAGTGGTGGTAATGCCTGCAAAATCTGCGGTGACGCTGGAGCTGGAATAAATAATGGATTTGTATCAGACTTCCGAAGTTTTAAAACGGCAAAGCCCTCAATGAGGCCGTTGAAAACAAACAACTCCGAATTAAACTTCGGAAGTCTTTTTCCCGTTTAAATGTTAAATATTGTTATTACTGCCTGCATTAAAAACGTTTCATTTATATTTACACATGCTACGATATTTACTGATATTTTTTTGTTGCCTTGCCTGTTTTTCATCCTTACAGGCGCAATCCGTTTTTAACGGCCGTGTTTTTGAGAACAAAACCCGCATCACCCTGCATGGGGTAATTATCCAAAATTTGAATAATAAGCTAAAGGCAATTTCCGACGAATCGGGCAGGTTCAGTATTGCGGCCAAAGTTGGCGACCTGCTGGTTTTAAAGCAATTTGCTTACCAGCCTGATACTTTATTGCTTACCAATATGCACGACCGGGAAATATTTATGGAGCCGCAGCGCACGGTGCTCAACCAGGTTACGGTTACGGATAGCAGTGCCCATACATCCGTAGCAGCCAAGAACATGATATTGCCATACGACCCTGAATTTCACGGGCAGACCGTTGTTTACCATCGCGATGCCAAAGGTGATTATGATGGCGGCATTATTATCCGGCTCCATTACTTTAAAGGCGATGAACGCAGAAAAAAAGAAGCACAGAAAAAAGAAGAAGAGCGGGTATTAAGCAATGAGATCAGCACTATTTTCACTGCTGATAATATCAGCCACTACCTGCCCTTAAAAGGAAAAGATCTCGATAACTTTTTGCTGCTATATACCCCCTCCTTCAAAGAATATAACAAAAAGGAGTTTAACCTGTTAGCCTACCTTGACACTTCATATAAAGCATGGCAAAACCTCAGTCCCGATGAGCGCAAAGCAGGGCAGATATTTAAGAAGCAGTGATGTTGTTGGAAAGTTGGAATGTTCTATTTTCCGGTTGACGGTTTGTATGGGTTATCCTTTTATAGAGCCTTCGGCTCGAAACATTTTGTAGCAACGGGTTTTAACCCGTTGTTACATGAATTCAATATTAAGAGTCCGCCCATTGGCGGATCTTAATATTTTCCTTCTTACCGTTTTCAACGGATTAAAATCCGTCCGCCAATGGGCGGATATTTATCGAGGCTACGCCTCTTCGGTGTCTTAGAAAACCATATTTTATCATTATAATAACAATTTTCTTACGTTTCCCGATAGCTATCGGGATGAAATGCTTACACATACAAATCGTTATAGAGCCTTTTTTCTTTCGGACTTTACTTACTTTCGGACTAAAAAACTAACCTCTGATCTCTAACCTCCAATCACTTCTTAAGACTATCCGCTTTCGCTTTCGCCTTAGCCTTGAAGAAACCTTTAAGCAAAAAGTTATGCTGCAGGGCTTCCAGGTCGTCATTTAATTTAACGGAGCTTTCCTGCAGGTTTTTCAATGTTGATTGTACTTGTGCGGCGCCTTTCGGGTCGTTCAATAATTCGCCTAATGTATTATCGGTGGTGTTTAGCTTATTACTGGCTTTGTTGAGGTTATTGGTTAATGTAGTTGCATTGGCGGCGGCCTGCTGTAACTGGGCAACCGCGCCTTTTACCCTGTTAAAGGTCATTGTATCGGTAAGCAGTTTATCGGCAAAGCCGCCCTTTGTATTTAATCGTTTACCAAACTGGTCAAGCTGAACCGCCAGCTGTGCCGCGCCCGAAGTGGCCGCCTGTAAATTACTCATTGAATGACGTAACTGCATACCCATCACACTATCAGCCATTAAGGCGCCAACGGTACCTTTTCCCTGTAAAATTTTATGGCTAAGCAGTTTAAAATCCGTAGTAATGGCAAGCAGGTTCTGGTTGTTTAGCTGCAGGGTTTTCAAAATATCATCGGTTGAGGGCAGTTTTTCTACCTGCAATGCATCACCATCCTGCACCACCGGGGCCTGCGGGCTTCCCCCATCAATAACAATGAGTTTGTTGCCAATCAAGCCGTCGGAACCGATATGCACGCCGGAATTGCGGTGGATATACTGCTGGGTGGCCTGGTCAACCCTCATTTTTACTTTGACCTGTGCTATACCCACAAACTTTATTTCGCTTATAGTGCCCACCTTAACGCCTGAGAACCAAACATCGTTGCCTTTTTTTAAACCGGCCACATCATTAAATACCGCGCTGATATAAATACTTTTTTCAAAACTTTTTTGCTGACCGCCAAGCGTGAAAACGCCAATTACAAATACAACGATGCCAAGCGCTAAAAATATGCCAACTGCTAATGCTTTCTTATTTTCTGGAGTAGCCATAATATATGGTATAATATCTATTGTATAAAATTATAATCAAAAAAAGGTTTTATCCGTTCGTCTTTAGTCTCAAAAACTTCCTCAAAACTGCCTGTCCGCTGAAATTTACCGTCTATCAGCATCGCAATGCGGTCGCCGGTTGACTTTGCACAGGTAAGATCATGTGTAATAATAATAGATGAGGTATGGTACCGTTGCTGCACTTCATTGATCAGGTCATTGATCTCCGTACAGGTGATCGGGTCGAGGCCCCCCGTTGGTTCATCATAAAGCATGATCTCGGGGTTGAGGATAAGCGTTCGCGCAATTCCTATCCGCTTACGCTGCCCCCCCGATAATTCCGCCGGCATTTGGTTTATAGTTTGCGAAAGGCCCACGGCGTCCAATACTGATTCAACCGCAGCGTCGATCTCCTTCCGGCCAAGCTGTTTCTGGTTCCGAACCAGCGGAAATTCCAGGTTTTTACGCACCGTCATACTATCGTACAATGCGCTGCTTTGAAACGAAAAACCCATCCTGATGCGCAATTCACGCAATTCTTTATCACTTAAACAGCACACATCCTTCCCCAAAACTTCAATGGTGCCTTTATCGGGTTTTAAAAGACCCGAAATAAGTTTTATAAGTACAGATTTCCCCGAGCCGGAGCGTCCCAGCACCACAAGGTTTTCACCCTGGTGCAGGTCAAGGTCAATTCCCCGCAAAACCGCAAAATCTTCAAATGATTTTTCCAGGCCCCTGATGCTGATCACGGTTTTTGTATAATCGATATTTGCTTTTGCTTTTTCCATATTGGGCTTGCAATCAGCGAAAGTTACTGGTAATTTGTACGATAATAATTTCCTCTATAAAAACCAGGAACATGGCCGTTACTACAGCTCCGTTTGCCGCCTTGCCAACGCCCTCGGTCCCTTCTTTTGAATAAAAGCCCTGGTAACAGCCAACAATACCAATGGTAAAACCGAATACTATTGATTTAATGAGGGACGACGTAAAATCAAGAAACATGAGTGGCCGAAAAAACTGATCAACAAAAGCGGTATAGCTAACCCCTTCATTCATGCTGACGTTCAAATACCCGCCTAACATGCCTATTAAAGCGGTATAAGTGGCTAAAATAGGTATGGCCAGGGTGGTTGCCAGTACCCGGGTACACACCAAAAATTTAAATGGGTTGGTGCCCGATACTTCCATTGCGTCAATTTGTTCGGTTACCCGCATTGAGCTTAATTCGGCCCCGATACTTGAGCCAACCTTACCCGAGGCTATCAGCGCTGTAACCAGGGGTGCCAGCGCACGCATAATGGCTATGGATACCAGCGAAGGCAGCCATGAATTTGCCCCGAAACTTGCCAGTGATGGGCGCGACTGTTTGGTAAAAATAAAACCGACAATAAAACCGGTGACTGATATTAACGCAAATGAGCGTACGCCTACTTCATAACATTGCCTTACTATCTCTTTAAATTCAAAGGGCGGCACAAAAGCTTCCTTAAAAAAGCGCACAATAAACAAGTGGATCTTATAAAGATCCGTAAAGAAACCCGTAATGCGGCGTTTAATTGTATTATCCTTTTTTTGTGCCGGCGCCGGTGTGTTGTTCTCAGTATTCATTTATTACAATATGAGCAAAAACTTTTTAAACTAATTTATTAAGCCAAAAAACTTGCCAATAAAATGAAATAAAAGTATCATAAGTGAAATCTTTATTTGCCTTTAACCCCGGTGCAAACCTAAGTTTAAATCATTTAAATAAATGCTTATTGCCTGAAAAACACGTCTATTAAATGTAAAAAAATGATATTGTGCCTTTGGGTGCTGTTTTGGAGCGCTTTTTCGAAAGCGCAAAATAACCAATTTCAATTTTCGCACCTTGATATCAACAATGGCTTATCGCAGATCTGCCATAAAGTGGGCTTTAAGAGCCAGAAGTACTTTGTAAAATCATTTAAGGCCGAGTACAATACCATACCATCAAGGTATGTGGAGAGCATGGGTGAAGAAGAGGTTGCCGGTTAAGTTTTTACTGCCCGGGTTTACCCGGCTGCCTTGCCCCCGCTCTGTTTTTTCATAATTCTGCCAGGCTAAATGCGTTTAGCCCCTCGTAATTTTTTCGGTTTGAGAGGCTAAATACGTTTAGCCCCTCGTAATTTTTTCGGTTTGAGAGGCTAAATGCGTTTAGCTCCTCGTAATTTTTACCGTTTGAGGAGCTAAACGCGTTTAGCCCCTCGTAAAATATCGGCTGTTATTTTATTTAAAATACTGTATATCAAATAAATATATAAAAACACTTCAAAGAAAACAAAAAAAGCTATGAAAAATTGGCTTTTTGCGGCGAAATATTTTGCAGCCCCGTTTTTGCAGCACCTGCTGCCGGGTGAAAACTTAACGCCATTGGATTTTATCAAAAATACGAAATTTGGCGGGGATTTGCAAGGACTTATAGCCATGAAAATATAGCTGCCTGCCAAAAAAAAGAACTCGCTAAATAACAAAGCACGGCGCTCTTTGGCCAGGCTTTGTTACATCACAAACATTTCGCCGGCACACAAGCGCCCCCGCAAGCGCAATGTCATTAAGTTAAGGAAATTTACTCCTCCGCCAAAGCTTTTTAGCCCCTAAACGGCAAAGCCCTCATGAACACCTTTTAAAAAAAATAATTACGTGAATAGTCCTCCCCGGTTGGGAGGACTTAAAAAAAATCAACACGAGCGCAGCTAAAGTCTCCCCAACCGGGGGAGATTTAGAGGGGGCTAAATCACAAGGGTTTCCTTAACTTAATGACATTGACCGCAAGTGTCATACTGATTAATTTTAATTTAATACTTATTGTCAAAACATTTTGCGTCTGAAAATAAGTCATTTTTGAAATTACCCGTCAAATCTTTGTTCTGTAATTTAATACAGAACAGTGAATGAATATAGAAAGCAAATTAAACGCTTTTGTAAAATCAAGTTTTGCACAACTTTTGTAATTAGTTGCATAATTCACACTTTGAGAAACAAATTAATGGAAACGAAGGTTTCATCAATTATAAATTAAAAAGATCATGAAGTCTAAAAATCAGAAATCCACGAAACAAAAGGGTGCAAACGAAATTCCCGAAAAGAAAAAATCGGAAGAGCAAAGACCGGACTATCCTCATGAATTAGAGCAAGCTCAAAGCGGTGGTGATATCTCTTATAGCGAGGAGCATGATGTCACTCCACCTAACCCACATGAGTTTCCATCTTTCGGCAATGCAGAAACGGACTTTGTAAGCGCTGGCAGGCACGGACGTAAAACCGGCAGAATGATAGATCATGAGCCAGGTTTATAAGATATTACGTGTAATTTCAAAATCAAGAAAGTTCTTTATTGACATAAGGTTGCCAAATAGGCAACCTTTTTCTGTATTTATTAATACACAAATACTGAATCGCCTTAGGACCATAATATACTATAGAGTATGGTATGCGAGATTGTGTTGTAACTTCTCCCCTGTCCGACCTATTTACACCAGATTGTGTTTTTTATTTCTCTATTACCTTATACTTTCCTTATAACCAAATCCTTGCAAATAGGAAATTTTCCATTTGCTATCCACTTTTACTACCCTAAATGTATAGGAAAAATCTTTCCAACTCGAATCAGTGCCTGAATCAAGTTTTCCCCAGTTCCATTTCAATTCCCCTTTATCGTTACTAAGTTTAATAATTTCAACTTCTACATTATCCCACGAGAGATTATCCTGGCATAAACACCAGGGATTTACATCATTGTAAAAATTAAATGTTGGAAGTTCATAAATATTCCACTTTTCGAATTCTTTGTTTTTTATTTTTTTGTCAAGTGTCTGAATAATTTGGTTGTAGTTATCAATAAACTCATCAGCGAAAAATCCGGTCTTTCTTAATTTTTCAAGATTCTGATTTTGCTTGTCAAAATCAAATCCAACGCAAATGCTGTCTTTACTCACAATTGGAAGCAATTCAATTGAACTTTTAGAATCACCCCATTTAAGCACCTGTCTGATAAGCGCCCGAATCTCATCTTTGTCTTTATAATCATTAGACAATTTTATCGTTTCAGAATTGGTCTTTGCCGAAGCTTTATATTTAATATCAGCATTGGCTTTTGTCGAATCGTTTGATTTAATATTAGAACTGCACCCAAAAAGAAACAGTCCAAAAGTTAAGCTTAAAAGTCCTGTGTATTTCATATTGTATTGCTGTTAATTGTCTACCCTCTCGCCTATTCAAGTGTTTGGTTTAAATTCCATTAAGGTTTACGTAATAAAATAAAGCTCATCGGTTGAGGCCTTGCATGGCATGCTATAAATATGGGCATTTATCTTCAAAATAGCTACAGGCTGTTTAATTTAAGCGTTCCGCTTAAATTTTTGTGTGCCCAGGCGGCACGCGTGGACAATCATAACTATTGTTTTGACCGCGCTGCTCTCACTTCTGCCACAATTTCATCCAGACTGGGTTTTACTCCGGGCTTAATGCTTTTATTAATTTCTTCAGCCATTTGTTTGGCCGCTGTTTTATTTTGTATGGTAACCCCCAACTCCTTTAGTAGTTGTTTTACCAAAGTGCTCTTTTTTTCCGGAACGTTTATGATCAAAGTTTCCATAATAACAAAGTTAAGCGATTAGTATCAGGAATACAATTTAGGAGATAAATAACCCCATTTTCGTCTTCGCAGGGTCGTCTGAATGCTATTAAGTTAAGGAC
>DHXR01000037.1:48695-74560 GCA_002413785.1 Mucilaginibacter sp. UBA5151 | reverse complement strand
CCCCTCTAAATCTCCCCCGGTTGGGGAGACTTTAACTGCGCTCGCGTTCATTTTTTTAAGTCCTCCCTACCGGGAAGGATTATTCACGTAATTATTGTTTTTTAAAGGTGTTCATGAGGGCTTTGCCGTTTAGGTGGGGCTAAAAGGTATTGGCGGAGCGTGTAAATTTCCTTAACTTAATAGCATTGAGGGTCGTCTGCGACAGACCCTGCCGGGACAGTAAGGGGAAACGATAGACAGGCAGATCGTCTGAACCCGAATTCATCGAATTTATGAATTTTTAGAATTCCGGCAATTCCTAAATTCCAAAAATTCGGGTTCAGACAAAAATGCGTAAGGCCTTTATGCATACGGTTTGATGGCTATGATGAAAAGGGGCTAAAAATGCGATGCCTGCCCCGTTCAAAACAAAGCCGTGTAAAATACTGCACTCAACAGTTTTTACACGGCTTTTTAAAATAAAACAGAAAACAATAAGCAACTACCCAACAACCCCAACCAGGCTATCCTTATTACTTTCAATAAGTGTCTCTCTCAGTTTATTTTCCGAAGCGCTGAGTTCCTCAAACCAACCCTGCAGCATATTTGAGGTTTGGTCGGGCAGGTCGTTAAAAAGCTGTTTGTAGTAGTTTATACCTTCCTGGAGCTGGGCCTTAAAATTGTCGAGGCTTTTCTTCTTTTTATCGTTAAGGTCCTTCAACTGGGTCTTGATATCTTCCTGCAGGTAATCAATATAAAGATTCAGCTCTTTGATAAATACATGCGGACGTTTAATTTTATCAAGCAGGTCAAGCTTACCGTAAATATGCTTTACCATTTCTTCGAGTGTATAGCTCCCCGAAAAATAGGCCAGGTTTGGACCGGGGCAAATGGCAACCGCCCTGTTTTCTTTAGGCTTGCTGATATTGTCTTTTATATAAACCGATGAACAAAGGCCCTCGCAAAGGCATATTTTTTCAGTTACCGATTCAAATTGCCGGTTATATTCATCCTCGGGTAAAGCCAGCGATTGCAGTTGTTTTATTTTCAAATTCTGGTACTCCCGCGATGCGGTGCAGATAGGCCTTTCGGTAAATTCGGTATTGGTAACCAAGTATTTTTTTGTACAGGGGCTTCCGGGCCGGCCTCTTTCCAGGCGGTGTAAGCGCTGCTTTTCAATAGTCGTATTTTTAAAATTATTGAATAAAATACCCAGTGGCGAGGCGCCGCTCAGGTAAAAATCATCCTCTTTGGCATTTTGTAAAAGCTTAAAGGTTTCGTCATCGACATTGGTAACTTCGGGTACCAGTAAAAAAGGGCTCCCCCAGCCGGTGGCGTCAAGTTCGTAGTATTGGAGCAGAAAATCGTTTTCGGCACTTGTACCAATGCCACCCTGCACGCTTAGCTTTTGTACCGGCGCAGCAGCGCAGTTTATTCCTTTATTTGTTAAGGCCGCCTGGTAAAGCCCCAATAACTCGCTGATCATTTCGGACTTTTTTTGTTTAAATTCTTCGAGGATGGGGCCAAGCAGGTAACCCTGTGTAGCAAAGGCATGCCCGCCGCAATTAAGTCCTGATTCCACTCTGAATTCCGAAACCCAAATCCCTTTCTTTGCCAGGAACTTCGCCTGAATCAGCGCCGAACGGAAATCACTTACCTTTAAAATAACCTTTTTCCGTAGTTTGCCGTTTTCATCGGGGAGAAAATCCTTTAAGTTCTCCAATGAGCCATACAACCGTGGGTTCATCCCTGCTGATAAAATCACGGACGATTCGAGGTCGCTTTTGGCAAATGCGCGCAAGGCTACTACGGCATCGGTGTTTTCATCGCCGGTATATTCATCATCGCTGTTAAAGTTCATTTTATCCAGCTTGGACATGATGTTTACGTCAATGTCCCCTTTAGTCATAGTGCCACGCAGGATATCCTGGAAAGCTAATTTCTGTTCATTATCAGAAAAATCCATCATCATGTCATATCCCCGTTTTAATAATGATGACTCAGGCAGCAGTTCGAAATAGCGGCATATATCGCTCCCTTTTTTAAAGGGCTGTTTTTTTAATTTTTCAAATTGTTTATCCACTTTCTTTTTTACCAGGTTCAAATAAGAAGTGATCCGTCTTTCCCGGCTGTCCGGAGCCGACTTGGGTATAGGTTCAAAATCTTCTTTATCACCTGTATGAAATTCCCGCATTCTTTCAATCAGTTCATCGTCGACTATCGACATCACAGACGAAATACCATAACGTGCAACTTTAAGCGGTGTATCTATCGAATAACCTAATCCTAACACAGGGATATGAAATGTATGACTCATAATAAAAATAAAATAATGAAAATGCCATCGCCGGCCAATTCAATTACCAAAGTTACGTTTTGCAGCACCAAAAAAACTGACGCAGGTCACTTTTTTAAGCTTTGCTTATCATTCTTTGTAAAACAGCCGCATAATTTTATCGGATAATAATGCCTTTTCTGAAGGATGACAAACGCCATTTTGAAAAAACAGGCTGCTATTTTGGGGCGATGACTTATTTATTAACGAATATTTTTAGTAAATATTTTATCACAAGTTTTTTAGGACAGGCCCCTTAAAATTATTGAGATTTTGAATCATGTTTTTAAAAAAATGACAAAAAGGTTGTACTATCTCAAAATTAAGTCGGTATTTTTAATTAAAGTTAAATGCAGTTCTTACTGCTGCTTTTATTGAAAAAGAGGAGATTAGTGACCGCCGTCATTTGTTCCTTATGAAGTATTTGCCACCTTTAATGGTAACACAGTTTAGCTTTAAACTGATATTATGAGAAAGCTGCTGATCATTAACGATAATTCTCCGGAAGCAAAACATGCCGCTGAATTTGCCCTGGCCATAGCCCAAAGGGTTGAGTTAGATCTGATGCTGGTTAACACTTTTCCAAAGACAAGGAAAGCTGTTGAAAAAGTGGCTGCCGGAATTATTGTTAAAGGCGGAGCAGATTTGTACAGCTATCAGGAAAGCAAAGACTGCCCGTTTTCTGAAATCCATAATCACCTGAAAGCCTTAAACGAACTACAGGAAGGATTTAAGCCGGAGATCGAAGAGTTTGATTTTTCGGGCATGAACGAAAGTGAAGTAATAGAACTGGTCAACAGAAACCATATCTGGATGATGATAAAAGGTATAGGCGATGAAGCACCGGCGGCACATACTAAAATGCACTTAAATATCCATACCGTGCTAAACAGGGTGCTTTGCCCTTTACTGCTCATCCCGGCACGCTGGGCTTTAAAAGATATCGAGCGTTTGGTTTACATTGCCGACCTGCGGTATTGCCGCATACAGGTGGTACGTTATTTAGCTGAAATTGCCAGACCCTGGGACGCATCGTTGTCGATAGCGCACATGTCGGCAAAAGGTTTGCCCGATATGGACGAGAAGTATGCCCTGACCGTTTTCAGCGAAGAGGTCAGCAATAATGTAAATTATGACCGGCTTTTTTTTAATAATATTAAAGAGAAAAACCTGGAAAAAGTAGTTGATGTACTGATCAGCGGCATGCATAATGATATACTTGTTATGGTAAACCACCGGTTTCATTTTGAGGAAATTATCGGACGGTATATCACTGATACGCTGCCTCAGCTTATTACCGTTCCCCTGCTTGTTTTTCCTTATTAATTATTTTAATTGGTATTGTTATAAGGTGATATTTTTAATATCGCCACAAGTTAAACATTGTCAAAATCCTGTTAACTTTACAATAGTTCAATTTGACAACCCTTCAACAACATAAACATTGGAAAACACACCTGAACTTTTTCAAAACTTCTGGCATTTAAGCACAGATGAAGCATTAAAGCAGTTAAACTGCAATAAAGACGGCCTGAATGATATGGAGGCTACCAAACGGTTAAGCCTTTATGGCCCGAATACCATAAAAAGCAATTCAAATACTTCTGCTTTTCTGTTGTTTTTATCGCAATTTAAAAGCCCTGTTACCATATTGCTGATTGTAGCCGCTTTGCTATCGGCAGGTTTAAAGGACGTCCCTGATACGGTGATTATTCTCTCCATTGTGCTGATCAGCAGCTTTCTTGGTTTCTGGCAGGAAAAGGGCGCCGCTGATGCGATAAAAGAACTGCTGAAACTGGTGCAATTGCACTGTTCAGTTTTAAGGGATAAGCAAAAAAAGGAACTACCGGTTGAGGTAGTTGTCCCTGGCGATATTGTGTTTCTATCTGCCGGTGACCTGATCCCCGGCGACAGTCTGTTAGTAGAATCGCAGGAATTGTTTGTTGATGAAGCTGCTTTTACCGGCGAAACCTATCCTGTAGAAAAAGTTTGCGGCGTAGTGCCGGCTGATACCCCCTTAGCAAAAAGGACCAATGCCTTGTTTATGGGTTCCCATGTAATCAGCGGTAAAGCAAGTGCATTAATTATTAAAACAGGCACGCAAACAGAATTCGGCAAGATATCCTCACAGTTACAGCAAAGATCACCGGAAACAGATTTTGAAAGGGGTATCCGCAAGTTTGGTTATATGCTGATGGAGGTTACCTTAATACTGGTGATCATCATTTTTGGCATAAACGTTTATCTGCACAAACCGCCGCTTGATTCATTTTTATTTTCCCTTGCATTAGCGGTAGGACTTACGCCGCAATTATTACCTGCCATCATCAGCGTTAATCTTTCAACCGGCGCAAGGCGAATGGCTAAGCTAAAGGTAATTGTAAAACGTCTGTCGTCTATCGAGAACTTCGGCAGCATGAATGTGCTTTGTTCTGATAAAACCGGCACTATTACCGAAGGCAAAGTAAACCTGAAAGACTCATTGGACATTAATGGCGAACACAGCGACAAGGTGCTGCAATATGCCTGGCTCAACGCGTCCATGCAACAGGGTTTTAATAACCCTATTGATGAAGCCATTTGCTTAAGCTACAAAGGGCCGGCAAATACGTACACCGTTCAGGCAGAGATCCCTTATGATTTTATCCGCAAAAGACTAACCATCCAGGTAAAAAACAAAACTGAAAATCTGGCCATTACCAAAGGCGCCTTAAATGTTGTTTTAGCCATCTGTACCCAGGCCGAAACACCCGAAGGCAAACTGGTTGGTATTGACCAGTGCAAAAAAGCCATTGTTGAGCAATACCAGCAATTAAGCAACGATGGTTACCGCACGCTGGGCGTTGCTTATAAACCGGCTGCAGCTGACCACAAGTTTACCAGGGATGATGAAGAGGGAATGATCTTCCTGGGTTTCATTACCTTATTTGACCCACCGAAGGCGGGCGTGGCCGATATTTTAATTAAGCTTGAAACGCTTGGTGTAAAGCTTAAAATAATAACCGGGGATAATGCCCTGGTGGCACGAAGCCTGGCCATGCAGGTAGGTATTAAAGACCCAAAAATACTTACCGGCGCCGATTTGCAAAAGATGAGTAATGCCGCTTTAACACACCATGCGCCGCTAACCCATATTTTTGCTGAGGTTGAGCCCAACCAGAAAGAGCGCATAATTACGTTTCTGAAAAAATCAGGGAACGTAGTTGGGTTTATGGGCGATGGCATTAATGATGCGCCTGCCCTGCATACAGCAGATGTGGGCATTTCGGTAAATACCGCTGTTGATGTGGCAAAGGAAGCCGCTGATATTGTTTTGCTGAGCCGGGACCTCGATGTATTGTCGAACGGAATTATTGAAGGGCGCAAGACCTTTACCAATACCATGAAATATATTTTCATGGCCACCAGCGCCAATTTCGGCAATATGTTCAGCATGGCCGGCGCCTCGTTATTTATGCCATTTTTGCCTTTATTACCAAAACAAATACTGCTCACCAACCTGCTGACCGATTTTCCGGAAATGGCTATTGCCACAGACCGGGTTGACCAAATCAATATCCAATCGCCTCAACACTGGGATTTAAAATTTATCAGGCATTTTATGATCATATTCGGCCTGTTAAGCTCCGTGTTTGATTACCTCACATTCGGGGTATTGATATATGTCTTTCATGCCAAAGAAAAAGCATTTCAAACAGGCTGGTTTATTGAATCGGTTATTTCCGCCACCCTGATAGTATTGGTTGTGCGCACCAGGTTGCCGTTTTTTAAGAGCCTGCCGGGTAAATACCTTTCCATTGCTACTGCCTTTATTCTGATATTCGTGTTGGTATTACCGCTTACACCTATGTCGCTATGGTTTGGTTTTGTACAATTGCCAATCTCTTTTTATGGTTGGATGTTAATGATCGTTGTATGCTATATTTTATCTGCCGAACTGGTTAAACACTGGTTTTATAAAAAGATGCATTTGGCAGCAAAATATAAAGTGGGGTAAAATAATTTATAAAAAGGTTAATTAAAAACAATCCTCGCTACAAACCCCGCAGGTGACCAGTATCATGTTTTTTATTGCTTAATATCATTGTCCATACACCATAATGTGCTGATTTTTACATCATAAATATTATTATCATGGGAACTTCATCCGCAATGTCGTCACGTTCCTTGCAATATTATGTTACCGCAAGGCGATGGTCTTCTGATCTTGAGTTTTTTAAGATCGAAACCGCATTCCTTCACCGGTTGATGGATGATTATTTCGTCCCCCTTTGTGACAAAACCTATTTTGAAAAATTTAAAATTGCCGGAAAAGAACTATTGAAGCTGGAGAAAGAAAGCGTCCGCGCGGATAACCTGCTTATTGATCAGCTTAAACAAGTTGAACTGATGGCAGAGGAAATAATCCCTGAAAATGCGGAAGATTTAGCAGCCAATCAGGTGCAGCTGGAATCTTTGATGACCAGGTTAACCCTGGACTACAGGGATGTAAAAAAGCAATTGTTTGAACTTGTAGAAAGCGTTATCAGGGAGAATAACAAAACAATTGACTTAAACGCCTGTTAATTTAGCTATGATATACAACCCGGAAGCGCCTTTATGCATGGGCGCTTTCTTTATTTAAGGGAAAAACTATGTTGACTGTCAATACATAAAGTGATGGCAGTCACTGTTTTTACGGCGCATAAACCGCAATTTTATAGTGAAAATCAATAAGATGAAAAGGCCGGAAAACATAACTTACAGGTTAAAACGAAACGTTAAGCTGTATATATTATTGGCGGTAAGCGCCTTACTGACTTGTTTTTCAATTGCTGAAGCGGCTGCCGGTAATACATCCGGA
The DNA here is from genome assembly GCA_002413785.1 of Mucilaginibacter sp. UBA5151. Taxonomy (GTDB): domain Bacteria; phylum Bacteroidota; class Bacteroidia; order Sphingobacteriales; family Sphingobacteriaceae; genus Mucilaginibacter. Next base: position 67,403 of record DHXR01000037.1, on the reverse strand, counting down.
AAAGCAAGCTTCGTTTATAAAAGCCAGGACACCGCGCTTTCGGCTTCCATACGGGGGCAGATCATTTTAAATGAAAAACATTTGAATTACCCTGCCTCTGTTGCACGATTTTATCAGCAATCAGGCTATAAACTATCGTGGATAGCCCCGGAAACCGTAAAAATGCATGCCTCAGAGGCTATGCTGATGCTGGATTGTGTAATGCAATATGGTTTGAACCCGCCCGATTATCATCCCGGTGAGTTGCTGTACGAAAAACTAAATGACCTTACCCGGCATTTTAGTAAAGCGAGTGTTACGGAAAAGGCCGGGTTTGATATCCTGCTTACCGATGCCATGCTCACGTTCATCAATAACCTGCACTATGGCAAGCTTAACCCCGACTATTCCTCCATCAAAATTGACTCCGGGAATACCACCGGATTCCTTGCCGAAACAGTTTTAGCAGCAGCTTTGCAGCAAAAGAATTTTATAAAGACATTGCTGAGTGTTCAGCCAAAACTAAAAGCATATACAGACCTGCAGTTCCATTTGCATTTGCTTACAGGCCTTTATACAGGTGACTGCTATGAGGTGTCCGATAGTGATATCAGAAAAATTGCTGTCAACCTTGAACGCCTGCGCTGGATAAAAGATAACGACACCACTTATATCCATATCAATATTCCATCATTTACCCTTGAATTCCACCAGCCCGATACAGTTTACCAGTTTAAAGTAATTATTGGCAAACCCGCCGCACCAACGCCAACCCTTGAAAGCGCTATCGCCTATTTTACAACTGCGCCTGAGTGGAAGGTGCCTCCAAAAATATTTATTAAAGAACTGCTGCCCCGTACAAGGAATAATCCGGACTATTTCAGGAAAAACAACTATACCATTTACGATTATAAAGGAAATTACATTGAGGATAACGCGGCTAACAGGGCCATGGTGCGGAGAGACCCTGGTAATTACGGCATCCGTCAGTCGGCCGGATTCGATAATTCATTGGGGCTGATCGTTTTCCGTTTTCCCAATATTTATGATGTTTACCTGCATGATACGCCCGAGCAGCAATTGTTTAAAAAAGAAGCAAGGGCATACAGCCATGGTTGTATAAGGGTTGAGCAGGCTGAAAAATTAGCAGAACTGCTGTTAGCGAATGATGCTTCGACAGACAAAATACCCGAATTAAAAAACGCGCTGAAAAAGTATATAACCAGGAACTTTTATTTAAAAAAGGCCGTGCCCATAAAAATCACTTACCTTACATGCAGTGTTAAAGACGGTGTTCTGCTGACCTACAATGACATTTATGATTTGGACAAGGGCATGGAAACCGGATTGTACACTACGGATATGACACTGCCAGCTAATTAAGGCATCAGCAATCGCCTTATTGATTAATTTCATATTTTAAATGAACAAATCGCCAATTATTAATTAATGATGATTAAATTTGGTACCATTGCGGTACAACCATTTTTAATAATAAATTGAAGCCCCATCCTGATAAACAAATATTTTACACTGCTTTATTGCTATTTTCAATGGCATGCTGTATTGACGCATGCACAAAAAAAGATTTCAAACAAACCGGCATCATTGTAAACAAAGGCGGCGGAAAAGACAGCGCTGTTGTTGCCATTGATTCGCTCCCTTCATTCAGCAGCCCTGCCGGTATTGCCATAGATGCAGCGGGAAATTTATACGTGGCAGATTATGGCAATAACCTGATCCGTAAAATAACCCCCGCCGGTGTAGTAAGCACTTTGGCAGGCAGCGGGTACCAGGGAAAAATTGATGCGACCGGAAACCTGGCCTCTTTTAACAGGCCTGCGGGCATTACTATAGATGCATCGGGGAATTTGTTTGTTGCCGATGCAGGGAATAACCGTATCCGTAAGGTAACTTCTGCCGGGGCAGTAAGTACCATTGCCGGCAGCGATTCTACCGGTGCGCTAAACGGGGTGGGAATTAATGCTACATTTTTCGGCCCGGTTGGGGTCACTGTTGACGCATCTGACAACATTTTTGTAGCCGATGCCGGGAATGACCTTATCCGCAAGATAAATTCTGCGGGAACTGTGAGCACCTTTGCAGCAAATGTCACCAGCACTACCGGCACTGCAACACCAACTTCATTTAATAACCCTACCGGCGTAGCAGCAGACGGGTCAGGAAATATATATGTGGCAAATTACCTCAGCAACGACATTCTGTTTGTAAATTCATCAGGCAATGTCAGTCTTTTTGCCGGCGCCGATACTTTATTCGGGGCAAACAACGGCCCCGCAAATTCGGCCACTTTTTATTTCCCCAATAGTGTGACAGTGGATGGAACCGGTAATATTTATGTCGCTGACGGCGTAAATAACCTGATCCGTAAAATAACACCCGGCGGCGCCGTAAGTACCCTCGCCGGCAGCGGTTTTGCAGGCGCGGTTGACAGTACAGGTACAGCGGCTTCGTTCAACGGCCCCGCAGGGCTGGCAGTTGATGCAGCAGGTAATGTTTATGTGGCCGATGCAAATAATAACCTGATCCGCAAGATAACACCTGCCGGGGTAGTTACTACTGTTTCCGGCAATGGCCAGTCCGGCGCCAAAAACGGCGTGGCCGTTGCCTGCCGCAACCGGAGGCGGATCTTAAACGTTTCAAAAAATATTTTCAATCTTCATCTCAAACAAAAACCCAATTAGTATATGGACCAGGAACTTTTTGAATCGGTTGATGCATACATCAGCAACTTATTTGGTTACGAAGACGCTGTTTTAAAAGACACAATAAAATCGATGGAAGAGGCGGACATCCCCGCTATCAGCATATCGGCCAACCAGGGTAAGTTCTTACAGCTTTTAGCCCGCTTAAATAATGCAAAACGCATATTGGAATTAGGAACCCTTGGGGGATACAGCACCATCTGGCTTGGCCGGGCGCTCCCTGCTGACGGCTACTTGCTGACCCTGGAACTGGAGCAATCCCATGCAGACGTTGCACAGCGGAACATTAACAAAGCAGGGTTAGACCAAATTGTGCAGATCAGGGTAGGGAAAGCGCTTGAGCAATTGCCCTTAATTGTGGCGGAAGGCATTGAGCCTTTTGATATGATCTTTATTGATGCCGACAAACAACCTTATACCGAATACTTTGAATGGGCACTTAAACTTTCAAGGCCGGGCACATTAATTATTGCCGACAACGTGATCCGCGAAGGGCAGGTGCTGAATGATAACAGTACCGATGAACGTGTAAAAGGCGTTCAGCGGTTTAACAAGGCGCTGGCCGCAAATAAGCAGGTTAGTGCAACCATCTTTCAAACCATTGGCAGCAAAGAGCACGACGGGATGGCGATAGCTATAGTGAATTCCTGATAAACAAATGAAAGAAATAAAAGCTATCATCAGGGCCTACGATAATCTGGATAAGGGAACCATGCAGGCGGCTTTGGCAACCGTTGTGCGGGTGGAGGGTTCTTCGTACCGGCGCACCGGCGCAAGGATGCTGGTTACGGATGACGGCGTTTGGGTTGGAGGGATCAGCGGCGGCTGCCTTGAAGGCGATGCGCTGAAACGGGCGCGCTTAGCCATCGCTAAATCAAAACCCTCATTGATCACTTATGATACCACCCAGGACGACGCCTATCAGATTGGGGTGGGCCTGGGCTGCAATGGCATTATTGATGTATTGTTTACCCCCCTCCGGTTTCAGGATGAAAACAACCCGGTTGAGGTATTAAAATCATGTATTGCTGCAAACCGGCAAACATACGTACTGCTTACCATAACAGGTATTGAAGGAAATTGGGCGCATGTTAAAGCCGGTGAAGTAATTCGATATACCGGCTTTGAAAGTTTAAGTGTTTTTGGAGATGAGGCGTTTGAAAAAATGCTGAACGAAAGAATAATCAGTCAAATTGAAACCGGTAAATCTGCACCCGTTTATTTTGAGCTTGAGGTATGGAAAAAAGTGGCTTTGTTTATCGAAATACTTTTGCCCGAAATCCATTTGGTTTTGATGGGGCACCAGTATGATATTTACCCCCTGGCCCGGCTTACAAAAGAAGTTGGCTACCGGGTAACTATGGTTTCAAATCCCCTGAAAATAAATCCAAAGTTTATGGACACGGTTGACGCCATTTTTGGGTACAATCAATTTAACGACATAAAAATCGATAAATACACCGCTATTGTTTTAATGTCGCATGATTATGATACAGATAAAATAAATTTACTGAAGGCTTTACAAACAAAGGCCTTTTATATCGGTATGCTGGGGCCAAGGGTGCGGTCAGAGAAAATCATTAGTGAGCTGGCCGGTGAAGGAAAACCCATAAACGATGCTGGTATGTCCCGTATTTATGCCCCGGCCGGTTTGGATATCGGCGCCGTAAGCCCCGAAGAAATAGCTTTATCGATAATAGCCGAAATAAAAACGGTTTTCGCCAAAAGAGAAGGCGGTTTTTTAAGACTGCGGCAAACCGCTATTCACGAAAGAAATTAAGATAATTGAACCACGGCAATGAGCATATCAATAAATAACATATTAAAAAATAACCATACAGTAAAAGTTAACGGCAGTTTGTGGCTGGAAGCAGCTGAAGGGCATTTTTTTGGCCCTGGTCCGGTAGAATTGCTCGAACGCATCGCCGAAACAGGCTCCATCAGGATGGCGGCAAAAGAGATGAACATGTCGTACAAAAAAGCATGGGCCCTTGTAAACGCCTTAAATGCGCAAACTGCAAGCCCTGTAGTAATACCACAAACCGGCGGCAAAAAAGGCGGCGGCTCAACCCTCACAGCAGAGGCTTTAGAAATGATAGCCTATCACCGCATTTTAAGGCAACGTTTTGCTGATTTTTTAGACCAGGAAACCCAGCGCTTAAAAAAATAGAAGCGTATTTTCTTATTTTTTTGCATATCGTTATATCCTTGAAGATATAACGATAAATTTGCAAATGCGTTTGCAACAGGAAAAGCCAGCGAACGGACATTTAATGGTTAATAAATTTTAACGGGCTTCGCATATAAACCATCGCAAAAAATCAAAAACATGAAGAAAAACTTACACACTTTAAAAAAAGCAGTTAAACAAAGGATTGCGGTGCAGGGCATTTTAATTGCAATAACAATTGTCAGCTTGCTGGCTCCGGGAGCTACTTTTGCTCAAAGCGCACAGGCAAGATTATCAGATACAACAAAAGCAGCGCCGAAAACTACTTACCCAAAGGTGGTTGGCTATATGAGCTTTATTCTGCCGCTGGAGACTTTTAGCAGAAGCTCGTTTACCCCTGATTTTAACGGAACCACAAAAATTGGATTCCCCATTGGGGTGAATGTGCTTTACAGCGATAAATTTGGTTTCAGTTATGAAATTACACCCACCATTAAAGAAGCTAAAGGGTACAACGGTGTAAGCAACATCTTATTCGACCCCGGCACCATGTTCCGGTTTGAACATGGGTTTACTATAATTACCCGCCTGGCATTTCAAACTGACGGCAAATATGGATTTACACCATGTTTTAACCAGATTTTTGCCCGTACAAAATATGTGAATTATTTTGTGACCGGAGCACTTCCTGTAAGATTTGGCGGTGACCAAGCCTCCTCCATAGGTTTAAATTTACAGATTGGCTTTATTTTCAATTAGGAAAAATCAGAAAACCGGGTCATTTGTGGCGCGTCATTGGGTCATTGAGTCATTGAGTCATTATTTTGATGAACGTATTTTGCACCATTCAATGACCTAATGACTTAATGACCCAATGACCTAATGACCCTGTGACTCTCCATAAACCCAATGCATCGTATCTTTTAAATCATTGTACAATCTCTTAAATATCAAAAACGCCTTGTTATAGGTTTGATGATTAGCTTGGTTAGGGACAATATTTAACTCCCTGTCAGCAGATTGATCATCAACCGGGCGCGGTAATTGAAGTGCGTCCATCGCCAAAAATACAGCGCCAATGGCCGAAGCATCTTCCTGCTGGACAATGGCCAGGGTTTTCCCGGTGATATCAGCAAGCATTTGCGTCCATACCGTGGAGGTAATAAAGCCGCCGCTGATATTGAGTTGGGTTATCGGTGCAGATGATTCTTCGAGAGTTTTTAACACATGGTTCAAGGCAAAACAAAGGCCTTCCAAACCAGCCCTTAAAAAGTGCGCCTGCGTATGCAGCGGTTTTATATTGAAAAAAACACCGCAGCTTTGGGTATCCCACAGCGGGGCCCTCTCGCCATACAAATAGGGCAAAAAGATCAAACCTTCGCTGCCTGCGGGTATGGTTGCTATTTCGCCAAATACATTTTCGTAATCAGTTGCGGTAGGTGATTGTTTGGCAAGGAAATTTTTTATCAGCCAGCCTAAAATGATCCCGCCGTTATTTACCGCACCGCCGCAAACAAAAGCATGTTCGTTAAGCGGGTAATTGAATATCATGGCTTCATAATTATACACCGGCGCAGGGCTTGTAATGCGTACCGCCCCACTGGTGCCAATGGTTAAGGAAGCAATACCAGGCCCGTAAACAAAGCTGCCCAAATTGGCACAGCAGCCGTCGCTCGCGCCAATGATGAATAAAGTATCGGCCTTAAGGTTTAACGATACCGAAAGCGTTGCATTCAGATCATCACGTTTATAGGTAGTAGCTACCGGAGCCGAAAGCTTATCCTGTGTTATCCCCGCAAGTGCGCAGGCTTCATCATTCCATTTAAGTTGGATAATATCAAACAGGCCCGTTGCAGAGGCAATTGAATAATCGACCTGGAATTCATTAAAAAGACGGCACCATATAAATTCTTTTATCGAAATAAACTTATGTGTTGCTGCAAAAAGCGCCTGCTTATTTTCGCGCAGCCAGATCAGCTTGCATAAAGGCGACATAGCATGAACAGGCATCCCCGAAGTTTTATAAATGCCGGCGCCGGCATCCGAATCCCGTAGTTTTTGTGCGATCTTTTCACTGCGCGCATCTGCCCAGGTCATCATATCTGCAAGGGCTTTGCCGTTTTGGTCAACACAAATAAGGCTGTGCATTGCGCTGCTCAGGCTGATCGCAGATGGACCATCCCCCATTTGTTTTACTATATCCCGTATGCAATTGATAAAAGCTGCAAAGATCAGTTCGGGCTCCTGCTCACTATAGCCAGGCTGCGGACTTTTAACCGGGTAATAATGCTGTGATACCCCAAAAGTTTCCCCTTTATAATTAACAGCCACCGCCTTGGTACTCCCGGTACCTATATCAATCCCCAATAAATATGCCTGCATGAATGAATGATCTTTTGTTTAGGGCTTAAATTTAGTGGTTTAAAGGCAGTAATGTTGATTTTGGGATAAAATAAAGAATAGAACGATGATCAGATGACTATCTAAACAAGGCGAAATATTACAGGTTGAACACATTTATGACCACAAAAAGGTTCGCACCTATCACCCGGAATTGAACCGCCGACACCATAATTTTCGCTTGTTTGCGTTATCTTCGCTGCAGCTTATGTTTTTACACTAAGTCTTTACAATTGTTTGTATTTTCCATCTTAAAAAATGGGGGCGATTTCCGATTTTGCACCGGCATATTAATAAATTAACATGGCAAGTATTCAACCTTTCAGCCCAATCAGGCCCAATCCTTTTTACGCGGACCAGCTTGTATTTACCAAGCCGCAGGCGGAATCGGTTTCGGGCGACTATACCAAAGAAGGTGGTTTAAAACCATTAAAAACATTGCTCGAAACAGGCGCCAGGCAGAGACCGGAAACACCCGAAGGGCAGGAAATGGCTTACGGGGATATTAAAAACACCCTCCAAAACTTACTGGAGAATGACCAGTTAAACCGGGAGAAAAGCCCCTGTATCTTTATTTATGAGATAGTGCATGAAACCTACAGCCAAACCGGCGTTTGGGCGCTGACGAGTCTTGAAGATTACCGGAAAGGCGATATAAAAATACACGAACTTACTTTTGACGACAGCGTACGCCGTTTAAAAAACTACAGGGCGAACACCAGGCTGGAAGGCAGCCCGATACTGTTAACCTACCCGCCTGATGCGGTCATAAACCGGATCATTTCGGAGACAAAAGTTAAACAACCGGAAACCACGCTCGGTAACGAAAATGGTTTGCACCAGCTCTGGAAGATCGACGACCGGGAAATACAGCAAATGCTTATTGGAGCCTTTAGCAGGGTTAAAACTGTTTATCTGGCCGATGGTCACCACCGGATTGAATCGGCAAATAAACTTGCCCTGGAACAAAAGGAACAGGGAAAGCCGGTTTACGATACTATTTCTTCACTTTATATGGCTACCGGCCAATTACGGATAGAGGAATACAACCGCGTTGTAATTCCTGAAAAACCAGTGGAGAAAGCGGAACTTTTGATGGAACTTGATAAAGATTTTGACATCAGGAAGAGCACGGCCGGGCACCCCGTACAACCGAAAGAAATTCATCATATCGGCATGTACCTTGATAAAGAATGGTATCATTTGCTTGGCAGACCCCACACCCGTCAAAATAAAAACGAGGCAGATAATTTGGATGCTGCCATTTTACAGCAACAGGTTTTGACGCCGGTATTTAACATTAATGATCCCAAAACGGACAGCCGATTGAAATGTGCCGGGGGTGAAAAGGCAATGGAAGAAATAGAAACCATCCTGCTGTCGCATCCCGCAGCAATTGCATTTACCCTTTGCCCGCTCACGGTAGATCAACTGATCCGGGTAGCTGATGCAGGGCATACACTTCCGCCAAAGTCAACCTGGATTGTTCCCAAAATACCTTACGGCTTGGTTATTCAACAGCATTAAAGGTTAATTAGACTGTTAATGTGTAGTGACCGTAATTCATGTCTTATACATAAGTAATAATTCATAAATTTTAACACAGAGAAACGGAGGAGGCACAGAGATCACGAAGATAGCGTTCAATATTTTATTTTTTTACCCATTCAGCTTTGCCGACCAATTACCATCTTTAACTTTCAGATCAAGGCAATCTCAACCCTGGCAACGTGCATATCTATATTGTCCGGCCTTTGGTGTCCAAGTCACAATAAATATTTTTAATTCATAATAATTCTACATTACAAGGCGAAACATGCAATTTCACCCGGTTTTCACGGGAAATACTACCTTGCCAAACTCCCCTTTTTAAGGACCATTTCAATTTAAAATACTTACCATCAACAACTTTCATTTAATGATGAACCAAAATAAAAATACCGGCAACAAAAATTAAAAAGTCAAAAAAACTAAAAACTTTTAAATAGTTTTTTTGTTTCACGGAGCGGTTTTCTGTTAATTAATTATTAATTATTTATATTTGTATTAAATGAATCCATTCATTTGTGTTGCCCCAATAATATACTATAATTGAAACCTACAGACGACAAAAATCCCGAATACTTCCACAAAGTGGTTGATTGTCAGTATGCATGTCCCGCACACACTCCGGTGCCTGAGTACATCAGGCTGATAGCCGAAGGAAAATATACTGAAGCCTATATGATTAACTGGGAATCCAATGTGTTTCCCGGCGTGCTTGGCCGCACCTGTGACCGTCCCTGCGAACCTGCATGCCGGCGCGGAAGAATTGAAGAAGAGCCCGTTGCAATCTGCCGCCTCAAGCGCGTCGCTGCCGACAACAAAGACGATGTAAAGTCGTTAATGCCGCAGTTACCCTTTGAAGGGAACGGCAAACGTATTGCGCTCATCGGCGGAGGGCCGGCCTCATTGACGGTTGCCCGTGACCTTGCCCCGCTTGGTTACGAGATCCACCTGTACGACGAACAGGAGGCGGGCGGCGGTATGATGCGCAGCCAGATCCCTTCCTTCCGCTTGCCCATTGATGTGCTGAACGAAGAGGTGAACTATGTGCTTGATATGGGCATCCATACCCAGTTCAAAACTTATGTATCAAGCCTGAAAGAAATTCTTGATAAAGAGTATGATGCTGTCTTTGTTGGCACCGGCGCCCCGCGCGGACGCGACCTGATTATTCCGGGCCGCCAGGAAGCTGCTGAAAATATACATATAGGCGTTAACTGGCTTGCCAGCGTTGCCTTTGAGCATACTCATAAAATAGGTAAAAAAGTTATTGTGCTTGGCGGCGGCAATACTGCCATGGATTGCTGCCGTACCTCGCGCCGCCTGGGTGGCGAACAGGTTAAAGTAGTTGTGCGCAGTCCATTTGCAGAAATGAAAGCCTCCCCATGGGAAAAAGAGGACGCCGTTCACGAGGATATCCAAATCCTGGACAACCACGTTCCGAAAGTATTTGTGGTAGAAAACGGCAAGCTGAAAGGTATGACCTTTGAAAAAGTACATGCCGTATTTAACGACAAAGGCAAACGCAGCCTTATACCCACCGGCGAACCGGAGGTATTTATTGAAGCAGATGATGTGCTGGTAGCCATAGGCCTTGAAAATACCTTCCCATGGATTGAAAAAGAAACCGGGGTTGATTTTGGCGAGTGGGGAATGCCCATTGTTGATGCTAAAACCTTCCAGTCGTCAAATAAAAAAGTTTTCTTCGGCGGCGATGCTGCCTTCGGGCCAAAAAATGTGATCACTGCGGTAGCTCACGGTCACCAGGCCGCAATCTCCATCGATCTTTATTGCAGGGAAAAAGACCTTACTGAAAGACCATCGCCATTCACCAACCTGGTTAGCCAGAAAATGGGAATCCACGAATGGATCTATGAAAGCGAAGTAGAAAACGACCATCGTTACCTGGTGCCTCATGCTGCCAAATCGGTCACTTTATCCGACCGTAAAATGGAAGTAGAGCTTGGTTTTGATGTGGAGACGGCTTTAAAAGAAGCCCGTCGCTGCCTCAATTGCGATGTGGAAACCGTATTTTACAAAGACAAGTGTATTGAGTGTGATGCCTGCGTTTTTATATGTCCTACCCAATGCATCACCTTTACCACCAATGGCGAAGAGGAAGATTTAAGGACACGGTTGAGAGCACCGTCATTGAATTTAAAACAGGATCTATATGTATCTGATACCCTGCCCACACAAAGGGTGATGGTAAAGGATGAGGATGTTTGCCTGCATTGCGGGTTGTGTGCCGAGCGTTGTCCGACTTCGGCCTGGGATATGCAGCAATTTTTATATAAGGTTACAAAAGCAGGATAAAATGCGAGAAAGTAAAGTAAATAATTTTGTAGTACGTTTTGCAAACGTAAACGGCTCGGGCTCTGCCAGCGCCAATTATCTTTTTGCCAAAGCTGTTTTCAGAATGGGCGTACCGGTTACGCCAAAGAATATTTTTCCGTCGAACATACAGGGATTACCTACCTGGTACGAAGTGCGGGTAAGCGAAAAAGGTTACCTGGGCAGGCGCGAAGGCGTTGATTTTATGGTCTGCATGAATCCGCAGAGCATGCCCGATGATGTTAAATCAGTAAAAAGCGGCGGTTACTTCCTGTACGACAGCACCAAAAGGCTGCACCCCGAATTGATCCGCGACGATGTGAATTATATCGGCGTGCCTTTAATGGAAATATGCAACCGCGAATACACTGATCCGCGGCAGCGGCAATTATTCAAAAATGTAATGTACATAGGCGCCTTGTCCACTTTGCTTGGTATTGAATTTGAAGTACTCCAACAACTGCTTGATGATCAGTTCCAGGGCAAAGAGAAACTCGTTGCGCCAAACGTAAAAGCATTGAAGCTTGGCGCCCAGTATATTTTGGACAATTACCCCTACCCCCTTGAAATACACCTGAAAAGGCGCAACCTCATCGGCGACAAGATCATGATCGACGGCAATGCTGCCTGCGGTCTTGGGGCGGTTTACGGCGGCGCTACCGTAGTGGCCTGGTATCCTATTACCCCTTCTACCTCGGTAGTGGAGGCATTTGAAAAGTATGCCAAAAAAATGAGGATCGACAAAGAAACCGGGAAGAAGAACTTTGCCATTGTGCAGTCCGAAGATGAACTGGCTGCCATCGGCATGGTGATCGGCGCCAACTGGAACGGCGCGCGCTCCTTCACCGCCACCAGCGGACCGGGACTATCGTTAATGAACGAGTTTTTAGGTTTGGCTTATTTTGCCGAAATACCGACAGTTTTAATAGATGTACAACGTACCGGCCCGTCAACCGGCATGCCTACGCGTACCCAGCAATCGGATATTACGATGGCCGCTTATGCCTCGCATGGCGATACCAAACATATATTGCTTTTCCCGGCAACACCGAAAGAATGTTTCGATATGACCGCAGGTTCTTTTGACCTGGCTGAACTTTTGCAAACACCGGTCATCATTATGTCGGACCTGGATTTGGGGATGAACGACCACTTATCGCCGGCATTTGAATGGGACGATAAACGGAAATATAACCGCGGAAAAGTGCTCAATGCCCAACAACTGGAAGAAATACCCCATTTTGGCCGTTACCTTGATGTGGATGGCGATGGTATCCCTTACCGTACCATACCGGGAACGCACCCTACAAAGGGTTCATTTTTTACCCGCGGCACCTCGCGCGACGAGTATGCGGCCTATACCGAAGACGGCAACGTTTACGCCCGTAACATGGAGCGGCTGTTAAAGAAATGGGACACCGCAAAAACTAAGGTACCAGCCCCCCATCTGTATCAAAAGGAAAATAAGAGCCCTTACGGCCTGCTGTTTTTCGGCACATCCACCTATTCGGCGGAAGAAGCGATTGACATTATGGCGCAGGAAAGTATCGCGCTCGACGCCATCAGGCTGAAGGCTTTCCCTTTTAATAAAACTGTAGAAGATTTTATCAATTCGCACGAAAAGATATTTGTAATTGAGCAAAACCGGGATGCCCAGATGCGTAGTTTGCTGATCAATGAACTGGATGCAAACCCGCAAAAATTAATTTCCGTGCTTAACTACGATGGTTTGCCCATTACGGCCAATACCATTACCACCCAGATCAGTAAAAATTTAGCTCCGGCAAAATCACTTATCTACCACCAATAAAAAATTGTCATGACCTATATACGTTCCCAATTCCGCCATCCCGGTTTACCGGTAAATGAGCTGGGTTATACCACCAAAGAATATGAAGGCGCTTTATCCACCTTATGCGCCGGCTGCGGACATGATTCCATAAGCGGCTGTATTATACAGGCCTGTTTCGAAATGTCGGTTGCACCGCACCGCATCGCGAAACTGTCAGGCATCGGCTGCTCCTCAAAAACGCCTACCTATTTCCTGGGAAATTCGCATGGCTTTAATTCTGTTCACGGAAGGATGCCCTCGGTAGCTACCGGCGCCAATATGGCCAACCGCGACCTCATTTATCTGGGTGTATCCGGCGACGGCGATACGGCCTCCATAGGCATGGGCCAGTTTGTGCATGTGATCCGCCGTAACCTTAATATGGTTTATATTGTGATGAACAACGGCTGCTACGGCCTCACCAAAGGACAGGACTCGGCCACCGCCGATGAAGGCTCAAAAAGTAAAAAAGGATCGGTAAACCCGTTTCAGCCCATTGACCTTGCGGGAATGGCGCTTGAACTTGGCGCTTCCTTTGTGGCCCAAAGCTTTTCGGGCGATAAAGAACAACTGGTACCCCTGATAAAAGCGGCGATAGACCACCCCGGCTTTGCATTCATCAATGTGATCTCGCCCTGCGTTACGTTCAACAACAACCCGGGCTCAACAAAAGCTTATGATTATGTGCGTGAACATATAGAAGCATCGGCTACCATAGATTTTGTTCCGGCAAAAACAGAAATCACCACAAAATATGCAGATGGCACCGGAACGGATATAGAGCTGCACGACGGCTCCCATATCCACCTGGAAAAACTTGCCGCCGGCATCAATCCTTACGACCGCCTGGCCGCAATGAACGCCCTGCAAAACGCCCGCAACAACCACGAGATACTCACCGGTTTATTGTACATAGAACCCGAATCAACCGACCTGCACCATACCATACAATCTTCTGACAGAGCTTTGAACAGTTTAGGTCAGGAGGAACTTTGTCCGGGGGCTGAGGCATTGGCGGGTATTAATGAGGGGTTTAGGTAGGGGATTGCTCAACTAAAATGAAATGTAAAGCCTTCGGAAATTGATCTGAGGGCTTTTTTGGTTGTCAGCGCATGCTCCTATTAAGATGAAAACCGCGCCTATCCGGGCGTTTTCTTCTTTGATTTACGATCATAGATACTTTAGCACCTTATTTTTTGTAATTGCCGAACGGTGCGAAAAATGCTTCTCATAATCCGCTTTGGTAAGTTTATCCAGTTTTGCTATGCTCGACTGGCGAATCTTAACGCCAAGTTTCTTTAATTGAGCTATAACCTCTTCGGCATTGCTATCAGGTATATCAATAGTGAGAGTTGTCATAATGATTTTTCAGCTAATACAAAAATAGCACTTTTAATTGGAAATTTTGAACTGTGGTATTGTATATCGTTACCTTTGAAAAAGTTAATTGCAGCAAAACCTGATTCATTTTTTGATTTTAGGCACGTGCATCTCTCATTGGAGGAAATTCGACACTATGAGGACGAACATCGAAGAAAAATCAATATTAGCGGAGTAGGTGCAAACGAAACGTCTCGCGGGGATGTTAGGATTCGTTTCGATGAAAAACCTCCATATTAAAGTTTTGGCTTAGGAATGATAACGACAAATCCAGCAATGATTACAATTGCAACGGGATATGCCGTACTTGGTGTTCGGTAATCACTCGCGCCAATAAAATAGAGGATCTTTTGGGGGCCATGATAAAATGTTTTGAGTTCATCACCTTGATAATAATTGGGACAAAAAGACAGCTTTGTGCCAAACTGTTCTTCGTATTTTTCCCAATCAGTTAACATACATAAGTCCAAGTAACAGGTTTCTGTTAATCTTGCCTGAAAGATATTTCTCTGACTATCCGAATCATAATGAACCACTTTTATTTCAACTAACTGTTCGGACGTTTTATGCCAAAGGAAAAGTTCTTTTAAACCATCCTCATCATATGTGTCGAAATGCGGAACTAAAGTATAATCCATTTATCAAATGTATTTAAAAAAAAGTTATCTTAGTGTTTTATAACCATTGTTATGGGCAAAACTATTAGAAAAGATATTCGCGTAGGAACACTAGAAAAAAGACTTGGAGTTGCACCGGGTACAATTACAAATCCTGATGGCTCCGACGCACGGAGTGATAAAAAGCTTGAAACACTGCAAAAGGAATACGCCAATGCAAAAACAAAAAGAAAAACGGTTAAAAGTACTACGTCAAAACCTATTAGCGCGGAAAAAAGGCCGAAGGTTAATTTCGATTTGCTTGTAACCCAAGATCAAAAATCGGCAGCCCGCCGGACTGTTAAAAGCAACCCTAAAATATCGTCAAGCTTATTGAAGAAAGTAAATGCTGCTATTAAGAAAAGCAGTCAGAAGTAATGACGCAACCTACCAACTACCTTAACAACGTTTTCATAAATTGCCCATTTGATAAGGGTTATCATCCATTGTTTGAAGCGATTATTTTTACTATTCATGATTGTGGTTTTATAGCTCGTTGTTCCAAAGAAGAAAATGATAGTGGTAATGTACGATTGATTAAAATTATCAAGATTATAGATGATTGCCGTTACGGAATTCATGACATTTCCAAGGCTGACTTGGATGCAGATTCAGGATTGGCACGGTTTAATATGCCGCTCGAATTGGGGCTATTTATGGGAGCTCAACGTTACGCGCAACCAAAGCATTACAACAGAGATAAGCGCTTATTAGTCATGGACATCGAACAATTTCGATACCAATCATTTATATCGGACATAGCTGGCACTGATATTAATGCCCATCATAACGCCATATCTGAAGTGATTCTTCATGTACGTGACTTTCTGTTTAGTCATGCCAATCGGATTAGTATTGCCGGGGGCGCCTATATTGCTACTCGTTTTGAAACTTTCACAAAGGCTTTACCAGCATATTGCATTGCACTTCACTGGCAGAGAGATGAATTAACATTCAAGGAGTATATTGCATGTGTTATCTCTTGGATTGATAGCAACCCAATTTGATAAAATCATGAATCCCTAACCTTCCACGTTTGACGACAATAATTGCTAAAGTAAGAACTTTCCGTCCCCTTGAGTCTGCCGCAGACGGCCCTGCTGTGGATAAATAAAGCGACTTGTATATACAGGCAACTTAAATTAACTTTTTTACGCCGATCAACGGCAATTTCTTAATTTAGCACAAGGCAATGACACAGGTGGTTTTGAATATAAACAGCAAAAAAGAATGGGATGCACTAAAACCCATTTTAGAGGTGATGAATATTGAATACATAACCCAGGATGTAAAAATGAGTGAAAAAGAACTTGAGTTACTGCATCAGGCTGAAGATGATAAAGAAAATGGCAGGGTGCATGCCTATACCAGCCACCGCGACATTTTAGGCCGGTAATGATCTCCGATTTGTTTATACTGAAACTTATAAAATTACCTTAACTGCCGTTATTGATAATGTAGAAAAGGCTTACGGCTCCCGATCTGTAGAAAAACTATTAGACAGGATTGACCTGATTGTTGAAAAAATTATTATTAACCCATATCTGTACCAGGCTATCCCTGTAGATACCCCGTTTCGGAGGGCTGTAATTTCCCGTCAGTCATCGTTAGTTTATGAAGTAACTGATACAAAGATTATTCTTTTATATATTTTTGATAACCGCCAGGAGCCTTTTTGGACTTAGTTTGACCGTTTCCGCCTGTCCATTGCGGTCTCCTCGATCGCAAACGGCCCTGCGATGATAAGCTGTTGATGGGACGCGGGTCTAAAGAACAGGTTTATTTGGAAAAACCTGCTAACTTCACCCAGGCATTCAAGGCGAAAAAATCAAATGACTGATAGTCAGCATTATTGTTCATTAATAAACTTTTCAGCAATACTTAATTGGCGGAATATGAATCTTTTTTTAATATGATGCCCGCTAATCCGGTGTAAGATATTCCTCAAAGTTTCTATAACTTTTAACGTGTGATCACCTTTATTAATCATAACACATTCGGCCATTGCGGCATGGCCTGCATCAGTAATTTCAGAGCGGGTAGCTACACCCGACTTATTTAAGGTTTCCAATACCTGTGTAGCCCATACTACCGGAACATGTGCCGCTTCGCAAATCCATAAAATTTCATCCTGTATTTCCCCGGTCCTTTCAAAACCTATTTCAACCGCCAGGTCACCGCGGGCAATCATTACTCCAAAAACTTTTTGCTGCATACCCTGAAATAAAAGTTTTGGCAAATTTTTTACTGATTCAGGAGTTTCAATTTTAATTATAATATGCGGCGGCGGCAGGCAAAGCACTTTTAATTTATCCTGTAGCAATTGCAGGTCTGTATGGGACCTCACAAAAGAATAACCTACGATATCCGCATGTTTACAAATGAAGGGTAAACAGTCCAGATCAAATGAAGTAAGTGGTGAAATGGATATTTCCGAGTCGGGGAAATTGATGCCTTTATTGGATTTGATCTGTTGTTTAGCTGAAGAAATACGGACGATCCGGATAGATACCCTGTCTTTTTTAACCGTTTCAACGATGCATTTAATCATCCCGTCGTCTATATAAACCCTTTCTCCTTTTTTAAGCATGCTAACAATACCGGCAACACCCGGGCTTATTACAATATCATTTTTTTCAAAATCTTTGTGATCTTCTGATAGCCATATCAGCCCGCCGTCCTCAACATTTACTTTCCCTTTTTTTCGCCCCTTATTGATTAATTTGGCCCTGATCTTAGGTCCCGCTAAATCCATATAGAGTTTGCAGCTTAAACCCGTTTCCTGACAGGCTTTTTGCAGGTAATGAACCATTACAGACCATACCGGTTCATCGTCATGGGCACAATTAATGCGCGCAACATTCATCCCGCTTTGAAGAAGGGATTTGATCAATTCATAATTTTCGGCAAAAGATGAGTCAAAAGTTACCATAATATAGGGTATAACTTTATCGTTTTTATCACCAAAAAGTATTGCACTTTTTTGGTCTATCTGCTTCATTCCGAATTCATAAGTGCATACATCAATTTCACCTGGCAGGTAGTTTTTGCCCAGGCGTTGTAAAATTGATTGCAATTGCCTGTGAATATGGCTTTCCGAACTGGCAAGCGCCGAAAGGCCGCAGATATGTAATGAATACTGGAGCTCACGTATATCTTCATTTCTCAATGTTAAATAATGAACCAGGTTTTTAGCTGCATATTGTTGATGAGGGTGGAGGTTTTTAAATGCTAATTGTCTCTTTTCAGTCTCTGTTATCATTTTTTTTTCAAGCTCAGTCAACTGTAGTATAATTCTTTGCAATACGTCACTTTCCATGTGCAATAAATAAATGATTATTATGTGTAAATTTAGAATTAATACGCTGGGTTATCTATGATTAACATCACAATTTAATGCACTTTTACAACCAGAATATTTCTATTGTTTTATTTAATAAAACCCCGCCTCTCCAGGCGTTTCGCCTTGACATACAAAAAATTGAGCATATCGTTTCCGCTGCCGCAGACGACCCTGCACTGGATAAGCTGTTGATGATACCGGATTTAAAGAATAAGCTATTTAAAAACATGCGTACTTTACCCTAACATCCCGCGCAGGGTCCTTTTTAAAAGACCCTCAATGCTATTAAGTTAAGGAAATTTACACGCTCCGCCAATACCCTTTAGCCCCACCTAAATCCTCCC
>DHXR01000037.1:45405-48555 GCA_002413785.1 Mucilaginibacter sp. UBA5151 | reverse complement strand
GTCCTTAACTTAATAGCATTCAAGAGACCCTGCGAAGACGTAAAAAATACATTTAAAAATAAATTATACAATTCCCCGCCATCTTCGCCCATCCCCACTTTTTAAAATTTTTTCCAAAGCCCTTATGTGTTATAAAAAAATAAATGCAAAAAACATTCGCTTTTCAACGATTAACTACTACTTTTGTAATTCATACGGCAGGTACTCTATCTGCCTATTGTGATAAGGTTTAGGTTAAAGCCCCCAAACTGCGAGAGTAAGGGGGTTTTTATTTTCCCAGCTTTTCCACCCGGCTTTCCGCTTGCAGATCTTCCCGAAAATTCGTAAATTTGAGTACTTAGCGGTCGCTCAAATACCACCTTAAACAACAATCCAATAAAAATTAACCCATTTTTACGGGCGTTTTTTTACACTTATTTGATGTGTATTTTTATACTTTATTGATATACAATTATTTATATTAAATAAAAGTGATTTTTACTGCGAAAGCTAAACGGGGTTAGCCTCCAAAACCGGGAAAATCCTCACACCCTAAATGCATTTAGCCTTCATATCATCAATTTTTGTCATACCCTAAACCCATTTAGCCTTCATATCATCAATTTTTCTCACGCCCTAAACGCGTTTAGCCCCAACCGTAGCAGCCATAAAGCACCTGGCAGCAGAAAAAAAAATCCCGGGCGGCTAAACCCGGGATGTTGTTATGCTTTTGGGATGATGCTTAAACCCCTAAGTCTTTAATGATACCGTCAATTTTCGCATCAAGCTGTTTATCGGTTTCCTTATAGGCGGCGGCGTTGACCAGTTTACCGTTTACGCTGCAATAAAACTTTATTTTAGGCTCGGTACCCGACGGACGGGCAGAAATAATGCTGCCGTCGGCAGTAATAAATTGCAGTACATCGGATACCGGTAGCTCCAGTTTGCTGGTGATGCCAGCAATCAGGTCGATCTCCACCCCTTTTTCATAATCCTTCAAGGTGATCACTTTTGATCCCCCTAAAGTTTGCGGCGGGTTGGTCCTGAATATTTCCATCATTTCCCTGATCTCCTCTGCCCCGGTTTTGCCTTTTTTGGTGATGGAGATCAGTTTTTCCTTATAAAAACCATACTCAATATAGGTGTCTATCAGCGCTTCAAATAAACTGCTGCCTTTATCCTTATAATAGGCGGTCATTTCTGCAATAAACGCGCTCGAAACCACTGCGTCCTTATCCCTTACCAGTTCCCCGATGAGGTAACCGTAACTTTCTTCGCCGCCGCCGATAAAGGTTTGCTTGCCCTCAAATTTGGTGATCAGCTCGCCGATGTACTTAAACCCGGTAAGGGTGTTATAAAACTTAACATTTTTGGCTTTGGCAATGGCTTCAATCAGGTTGGTGGTAACGATAGTTTTAACAATATATTCCTTGCCGGTCAGTTTGCCTTTTTCCTGCCAGGCAGTTAACAGGTAGTTGATCAGCAGGCTGCCGGTTTGGTTGCCGTTGAACAGTATAAACTCATTTTCGGTGTTCTTTACAGCGATGCCAACGCGGTCGGCATCAGGGTCGGTGGCCAGCACCAGGTCGGCATCCACTTCCCGCGCCTTTTTAAGGGCCAGGGTAAGCGCTTCTTTTTCCTCGGGGTTCGGATAAATAACCGTAGGGAAATTACCGTCGGGCTTGGTCTGCTCATCCACCAGGATCACGTTTTCAAAACCAAACTGGGCCAGCGCTTTTGGCACCAGGGTAATCCCGGTACCATGGATAGGCGAGTAAACAATTTTCAGATCCTTCTGCCGCTTTATGGCTTCTCTGGAAACCGAAAGTTCGGTGATTTTGTCGAGGTAAAGCTGATCTACCTCTTCGCCAATTTCCTCGATATTTGCATCCACGCGGTTAAATTTAACCCCATCAATACTGCTGATAGCTGCAACTTCATCCATCACGGCCTTGTCCGCCGGGAAAACATATTGACCGCCATCGGCGCCATACGCCTTATAGCCGTTATATTCTTTGGGGTTATGGGATGCAGTGAGCATCACCCCGCTTTTACAGCCAAATAACCTTACCGCAAATGAAAGCTCGGGGGTTGGGCGCAGCGCTTTAAAGAAATAAACATGGATATCATTTGCCGAAAAAACCTCGGCGGTGATCCGGGAAAAAAGGTCGGCGTTGTTCCTGCTGTCGTGGGCAATGGCCACTTTAATTTTTTCACCCGGATAAGTTTTTTTGAGGTAATTACTCAATCCCTGGGTAGCGGCCCCGATGGTATATTTATTGATACGGTTTGATCCCGGCCCCATTAAGCCACGGAGCCCGCCGGTGCCAAATTCAAGGTCCCTGTAAAATGAATCCGTTAATTCCGTATAGGCGCCCTTGTCCAGCAGCGCCTGGATTTCTTGTTTAACAGCTGCGTCATAGCTTCCCTGTAGCCATGAATTTATCTTTTGTAGTACGGCAGGTTCCAATTCTTGCATAACAAATAGTGTATTTCAGTTTTGATTCTTCTCAATTTCAAATATGACAATAAAAATCGTTTTGACCATCGGTCAATACATTATATTTTCTGTTGCACAAACCATTCAATATATTGGAGCAGTGCTGTGCCGGCATAATAAGGTAAATTCATTAGCAAATATGGTTTTTTATTTGGAGTGACAGCTTTCTCCACCTTGAAGGCGCCTGCATACATCCGGATGGCGTATGGATGGTCTGCGGCTTCAATAAACTGATGAAGTGATTTTAAAGTACCAGGACTACCCTGACCAGTGTTACCCGGTACGGTCGGTTTTGAAACATGGCATACTTACCGCTTTATCGTCTGATGCGCCGGTAGTCAGCAATTTAAACCCCGTTAAGGGCGTTGAGGCCGCAGTAAACCGAAAGGATAATGAAGGTTTTGCCATTGCACCCCATGAATCAATCAGCATAGCAGAGGCTTTAAAAGCTTATACCCTGAGCGCCGCGGCTATCGGCAAAACCACACAATCCGGATCATTGCTGCCGGGGCAATTCGCCGATATTATCCTGTTAAACCGCGATCCGCTAACAACAGCAATAAATGAATTAGCAAACATTAAGGTTGAACAGACGTTTATCGACGGGAAATGTGTTTACGACAAAAGTATTTCGTAACTTTAATGTGTTTTAGTGATTGAAAAATAAGGAA
>DHXR01000037.1:0-45287 GCA_002413785.1 Mucilaginibacter sp. UBA5151 | reverse complement strand
CCCCCCCCCGCCACAACACAACCGGACGCACCCTCTCTCAAGAGGGGAGTTGCCATAACATTCAAATTATCAGTTCATTATGATTATTATTCTGCGAATTTCCAATCACGAAACACGTTAACTTTAATATTTGTAATACCTTATTGAGGTATCGCTTTTCCTTTGTCATTAAGGAAAAAATAACGAGATCATTTAACAAAATATGTTAGTACAAGTTTTATCATACCAGATAGCTGACAGCATTGATATAAAAGCGTTCAAAGCTGCTTTTAAGGCCGAATTGTATTTCAGCGATACCGATGAACTATTTTACATTACCGATGAGGAGCAATACATTTATGTTTTTAAATATGGCGTAGTTTGTTTTTTAAGCTACGACCATATCAGAATCTCCGAATTTTTAAGGCTGATATCCCCCTATTGCAAAAACAAATTTGACCAGAGTTTAGAGGAAGAATTTAAGATCCAGACAAATTCTGCAAAAAACAAAATAGGTTTCAATTCAATTGAGATCATTGGGTCGGATATTGAAGTGCTGCGTTTAATTATGCTGAATGTTTCCCAGTCGGTCGCACTTGATTATTACCATGAGCAAACTACAAAA
This sequence comes from Mucilaginibacter sp. UBA5151, assembly GCA_002413785.1. Lineage (GTDB taxonomy): Bacteria > Bacteroidota > Bacteroidia > Sphingobacteriales > Sphingobacteriaceae > Mucilaginibacter. Next base: position 44,683 of record DHXR01000037.1, on the reverse strand, counting down.
CTGATGGAGGAAACCAATTACCATACCCAGATTTTAGAAGCAAAAGGGAGCCTTAACATATCAGGGAAAAAACTTAAAAAATACATCGGGAAAACCCTGCTGCTAAAAAACAGGATCGCCGAAAATATGTATATTTTTGATTCGCCCCCCGAAACCTGGGAAGACGAAAACCTGAACAAAATCCATACCGACCTTAAACGCACATTCGACCTTAATGAAAGGTTCAGGAATATCCAGGAAGGATTAAATATCGTAAAAGACAATTACGAACTTTTCAGGGACCTGTTACAATACCGTACCAGCTACCGTCTGGAATGGGTGATCATTATCCTTATCCTTGTAGAAGTTTTAAATATTTTCGTTCAGAAGATATTCAGTTAATATTTCTGTGTTTTCTGGCCAGACATTGCGCTCCATGATGCCGCATTCCTACTAATAATATTGTATAACATTTTATATATTAAACATTTTTGTTATTTTTGTTTATTATATTAAACGTTATGAAGGCATCGGTTATTCTTTTACCCAAAGCGCAAAAAGTATTAGATGACCTTGGAGAAAACATCCGGCTGGCCCGTCTGCGCAGGAAACTGAGTATGGAACAGGTAGCAGAACGGGCAGGTATCAGCCGTTCCACGCTCTGGCAGATCGAAAAAGGCAAACCTTCCGTGGCCATGGGGGCTTACTTTCAGGTGTTGTTCATTTTGGGTTTGGAAAAAGATTTCTTAAAGCTGGGAGCGGATGATGAACTTGGCCGAAAACTCCAGGATGCGGGGTTACTGGTGAAAAAACGGGCTCCTAAAAAATAATCGCAAAGTTTATTACCTGTCAGCGGGGTACGGGTAGTGCAGGTGCTTTGTCCGGCCCGGATACTCACGCCTGAATGTAAAAGGGATGAAATTTAAATAATATATTATTGATCGGCGAGCATTGCTTCAAAATGTTCATGCTTTGTGAACCTCGGCAGGCGCATGTGTTTTTCATAAGCGGCATCCAGCAATTGCTGCACAGTTTTATTTTTGCAACCCAGTTTCAAATCTATTCCGTAGGTTTTCCCAAAGTCCTTGATTATATGATCAATGGTAATTTCATCTTTCGGAAAATTTATATTAATGATGGACAAGTCGTTCCAAAGGTCATAATTGATATTTTGAATGGCTTGCTTGTGTTCTTTGGGAAGTAGCAGCGGATTATATTTCAGTGACTGTTTGAAAGATTTTGGTTGCATATTATATTGTCTGTTAATCGTGTTAAATTAATAATTCTATTCACCTGTTGCCTCAACAGCAAGTGCCAAGGCCTTCTTCTTATTTTTATGGAAAGTGCTTATCCTGCCACATGGATCAATATGTAAAGTATAATAATCACCTTCAAAATATACGGATTGGTCTCCATATCTACTGTAACGTGTGTTGGGATTAGCAACGAAAAAATTTTGAATTTCAACATCAATAGAGGTAACCACTTTTTCCATAACTGTAAAGACATCCTCGGTCGCCCATTGAAAATTGTCCTTGTCTTCAAATTGCTTGTCCACTTTCATTTCATCTACGTGCCGCATATATATGTGAAGAAACCTGTCAATATCAAGATATACAGGAACCTTGCCCAATACATTCAATCGGTGTTCCTTAAAATCATTAACCATTATAAACATCTTCACGGCTTGATCGATATTTTTTAATGTTAGCTTTTCCAAACTACTTCCAACCATTTGAAGATATTTATCAAGAATGGCATAATCAGTTTTCTCTTTAGCCTGAAGCAATTGTCCCAGCTTTTTTGTCTGCTCGTTGGTGATATCCTGACGAATAAGCTTAATCTGTAAGTATTCCCATTCGACAACTTCTTTCATTTTACCATTAGCCTCAAATATTTCATCCCTTTCTTCGCCGCTCAACTCAGCTTCTTCAAAATATGCTTTTGACGCAAGATAAAAATGACGCTGCCTGGGATTCAAACCGATACCATCTTTTACAAGTTTTTTTGCAAATCCGTAAATCCAATCGTAGTCGCCCCCTTTTGACTTCATATGAAGTGGCAATTCTATTTTTTTTATTGTTCGCTGTTCTTTAGAATGAAACGTGTTCTTTTCCGAGGCGGTAAAGTATCTTATATCCCAAATATCATCTGCCTCAACCCCTTCATCATTTAAAAGCTGCACCGGTTTAGGCTTTAGGTCCCAGCCCAGGTATTTGGCTTTGATTTTACCAGAATGTGTAAACGGCGCCTGAATCATAATATCCATCTTTTCTCGCTCAGCTTGTGTATATAAAAACACTACCGTAATATAAGAGCCGAATTTTTTAAAAGACTCTGTGCCTGGTATTAATTGCAGCCCTGCAGTTTTATCATCTTTGCCGACGATTGTATATATTTCTTCAATAGTATATTTCATAATAATACCGGCCTAAAAGGCGCTTTACTTGTACTGGACGAAGATAAAAAACGCATAAGAGTACTTCCATTATAAAATATCAGATAGGTTTTTGTTTATTGAATATAAACGGGGAACCGAAAGATGGCCTGCTTAAATACCGAGTTGTTCATCTCTTAATTCTAAATACTTTTTATTCAATAGAGTTAAAAAATCATGATCGCAATTTACAGTCATCGCAAATATAAGATTGCTTATTGAAACACTTTCAGGATAGTACTGACAGATGGGGCAAGGAGTTTTTAATAATTGACTTTCTATTTCTTTGAAGTTTATTTGCTTTTTCATGTATTTTTTGTCTTAATAGTCAAGTGAATTAAAATTTAGTTTAATTCACTTGAAGTTGCTTTAAATATGGTTTTTGACTTATTTTTCTAATTAATGTATTATGTTCACTAACAACATATACATTTCCATTAATATCTACCGCTATCCCAGATGGCCCCCAAAAAGAAGCAGTAGTACCATTGCCATTTTCTGAATTATAAGTGCCACTTCCGGCAAGCTTAGTTACCAAACCAGTCGGACTTATTTCACGAATTAGATTATTATCACTATCAGCAACATAAACATTACCTGCCGCATCTACAGCAATCCCAGTTGGGTGAAAAAAAGAAGCCGAGATACCAGTATCATTATCGGATCCTGGAAATCCACTTCCAGCAAGTGTAGTTACCAAACCAGTTGGACTTATTTTACGAATTAAATCGTTATTCCATTCAGCTACATAAACAGTCCCATTAGGAGCAACAGCAATATTAAAAGAACCATCAAATGAAGCCGATGTTCCTTTACCGTTAGAAGAACCTTCCTCACCGCTACCACCCAAAGTTGTTACTACACCAGCCGGACTTATTTTTCGAATTAAATGGTTGCCAGCATCAGCCACATAAACGTTTCCATTGACATCTACGGACACTCCATATAAATAACTAAATGAAGCAGCTGCTCCTTTACCGTTGGAAGAACCTTCCGCACCGCTACCAGCCAAAGTTGTTACTACACCAGCCGGACTTATTTTTCGAATCAAATGGTTACCGTTATCAGCAACATATACATTTCTATTAATATCTACTGCAACTCCAGATGGGGAATTAAATGATGCGGCAGTACCTTTACCATTGTCTGAGCCTTTTACTCCACTACCCGCTAAAATTGTTATTTTACCTGTTGGGCTTATTTTCCGAATCAGGTTATTAAACGTATCAGCTACAGTTACATATACATTGCCAGCAGCATCTACAGCCAATGCTTTACTACTCCACTTGCTATCGGTAATATTTACCGAACCCGAAGCCCCAATATCAGCCCAAGTAGTTACTTGTACATTTTTCCCTGGAGGTAAAGAAGATATGTAATAAATAAAAAAAACAGTAAATGTTATTAGAGTGCCTGTTAAAGCTATCCAAAAAAACTTACTCTTTTTTTTGATTTCTTTCTTTATTGTAAAAATCGTCCCATCCATAACACTGATAAGATTTACTTTTTCAAGAATATGGGGTTTGAATTTAAACGTCCCGCTTACGGGGTTTTTATTTTCATCAAGTACAATATCACCGATAGTCAAACGATCATTGCTGGATTGCCTTATTTTTAAACTTAGGTTTTCATCTGTTTCGTAATTTCTCTCATAATAAACTGATCCAATTTTACCATTAATAACAGCCATTGATTTTCCATCATTAATAATTGTCTCTGAGTGAACAGCTTCCAAATTCTCATCGAAGATTTCGTCCCCTACAGAACTTTGATAACGACTTTGATTAGTGTATTGTGAGTCGGAATATAGTGAAGTGGCATAATAAGATTTTTGATTATTTGATGCAAATTTTCGTAGGTCTTTTAAGTTTATAAAGCATTTTTTGAGATATTTTTCGTAATCTAAATCCGGTATAACATTTTTGTTAATAAGAATAAAAAAATGATCTTTAAGACCATCTTTCTTGAGGAACATCAACCCGTCCTCGATAAACTCCTGATTTAACAACATGCTATCTTTTATTCTATCGATTAATAAGCTGTTTGACCCGGCTAAAAACTCCCATTTCCCAATTTGCACTGATCCATTTAAACTCATAATAAGCCGACCATCTTTATGAAAAACATAATGATGTTGATCCTTATTTTCATCAATCATTATCCAGGGCTTATCAATAAAAATGGAAGTTTGGTCAAGGTTCTTACTATATTGTTTTAATCGGGGTAGTAAACTTTTTACAAATGGCAGCATAAGTGATTAATAAGCAACGACAAAAGGATACTTTAAAAAAGTAACATGACGTTAGGTTTTGCTTTTATTTAATTGGTTTGGTATTTTTTTTAAAATAGCTATCCCTAGTTTTCTGTATGGCCAAAGCATATTTATCAGAAACCTTGTTATTTTTAAATAAATAGCTATTGTATGCACTTGACAATGTTATTATAGCCTCACAAGCGTCTTTGTTATCACTTGTTTCTTCAAATTTTTCAAAAAGCAGCTCTCCTAACCTATATAAGCCTTCGTGATAAATATCGGTGTTATAATCTTGAAGGTTAATTATAAATGCGTAAACTTTCTCGATTGATAAATCAATGTTGTTCTCACCAATTGAATTTTCAATCAATTCAAACTCTTTTTTTTCATTCATTGTAGTGTTAAGTTACTGTTTTGAAAGATAGTAAATATTCAAGGATTGTTAACGGTTATTTTAATATGTTCAAACGTATTCCAAATTCAGTCAAACTTGCAATTATTCACATTAAACCTTAATTTCGAAAAATAAGATTTGCAATTAATCTGAACAAAAAAAGCCCGCCGTTCGAAGTTTGCAACTCCGAACCTGTATGCCCATAGATTGTATCTGCATTAAACCAGTCTATAATTGAATAACCTACAGCCCTTTTTCCATCCTATAGGATCTCTCTTGCGGAGAGCCCTATAGGATGTTTTTATCAGGACCAAACCAAATAGTTGAATTATTTTTTGGGGGAAATAATATCAGCCTACCAGAAAACAGAGTATAATGCCACCAGAATACCGCAAATAAGCAACGCGCCCACAGCAAATGCATTTGTGGTGCGGAACATTTTTGTATCTACCTCTAATGCATTAACCCTTTTGCCGCTTGAATTCTCGATCATCGAAATAATAAACATGCCGACTATACAGATTACAAATACAAATCCCATCCTGTCGAGAAAAGGGATCTCATAAACACCTGCATTATTTACAGAAAACCCAAAAGGCGATAAAAATTTCAGGTTAACGATATTCGGCAAAAATTTAAACAGTACGGAGAAAGCAAACCCGCCAATTGTAGCAAACAAGGCTGCGTTAGATGTGGTTTTCCGCCAGAAAAATCCTAAAATAAACATGGCGAAAATACCCGGTGAAACAAATCCGGTATATTCCTGGATATACTGGAAGCCGCCTTTTTTATCAATACCAAGGAATGGAGAGATCGCAATACCTAATACCATCGCAACAACTACAGTAATTTTACCTACTACTACCATTTGTTTGTCGGTCATATCAGGCTTAATTCTTTTCTTGTAAATATCAAGGGTAAAAATGGTAGCTATACTGTTGGCTTTGCCTGCAAGTGAAGCAACCACAGCAGCCGTTAGCGCCGCAAATGATAATCCTTTAAGACCGGCAGGAAGTAAATTTAACAATACAGGGTATGCACGGTCCGGATTAACTTCGCCGCCCTGCATTAACTGGTTATGAAATACATCCTGTTTGTACAAGACAAATGCGGCAATCCCCGGCAATACCACGATCACAGGCATCAACAGCTTTAAAAAAGCCGCAAATAAAATGCCTCCCCGGGCTGTTTTTAGGTTAGCGCCCAACGCCCTTTGTGTAATGTACTGATTGCAACCCCAATAGTTAAGGTTAACTATCCACATGCCGCCAATTAATACGGTTAAGCCCGGCAAATCAATATAATTGGGATTATCCTTTTTAAATATCATGTGGAAATGGTCTTTAGCCTGCACCTCCATCAATTTAAGTCCGTTAAATATACCCTGCGTATGAAAATGTGCTGATACCAGGTTTATGGCGATATAAGTTGTAACCAAACCTCCCAGTATTAAAAAGAACACCTGGATAACATCGGTATAACCGATCACCTTCATGCCCCCCAGTGTAATAACTATAGCAAATAAGGCCAGGCCCACCATACAAGGCCAAAAGGCTATGCCAGATATGCTGCTTACCGCCAAGGCCCCTAAATACAGTATAGATGTTAAATTTACCACCACATATAACAGCAGCCAGAATATAGCCATAATCATGGCCACCGTGCTGTTATAACGCTGGTTTAAAAACTGCGGCATGGTAAATATCTTGTTCTTAAGATATACCGGGATAAAAAATACCGCTACAATCACCAGGGTAAGCGCAGCCATCCATTCGTAGGTTGCGATGGCAAGCCCCATTTTAAAACCCGACCCGCTCATGCCGATAAACTGCTCTGCCGATATATTGGATGCAATCAGCGAAGCACCTATAGCCCACCAGGTTAGCGAGCCCTCGGCTAAAAAATAACCTTTTGACGATACGTCGGCCTTGTGTTTATGTTTGTAAACAAACCAGCCATAAGAGGCTACTATTGCAAAGTATATTAAAAATACAAGGTAGTCGCCATTAGACAATTGATTCATAATTTAGTATTGGTTTAAATGTTAAGCTGACAATTATAGTAAAAATTTACTTAATTGCACTTACACATACCTGTTTATCAAATTTTCGATGTATTCCTGCTTACCGCTGATGGTTTCAGGTTCGCTGTTTTCGACGGCGAATGCGCGCAGGTCTTCAAGCGAAAGTTTGCCTTCTTCAAATGCTTTTCCTTTGCCCGCATCGTAAGAAGCATACCTGTCTTTGCGCAGTTTCAGGTATTCGGATTTTTGGAGGATGTTATCGGCAGTAACTAAAGCCCTTGCGAAAATATCCATGCCGCCAACATGCGCATAAAATAAGTCGGCAGGGTCGGTTGAGTTACGGCGGATCTTGGCGTCGAAGTTTATACCCCCGCCCTGGAAACCACCGGCCTCCAGTATAATCATCATGATCTCGGTAACTTCGTTTATATCGTTCGGGAACTGGTCGGTATCCCATCCGTTCTGGGTGTCGCCACGGTTGGCATCGATAGAACCAAGTAAACCTGCCCCGGCAGCCACCTGCAACTCATGCTGAAAGGTATGGCCTGCAAGTGTGGCATGGTTAACCTCCAGGTTTAGTTTAAAGTCATTTATCAGGTCGTATCTCTGCAAAAAGCCCAGCACTGTGGCAGCGTCATAATCGTACTGGTGCTTGGTTGGCTCACATGGTTTTGGTTCGATAAAGAAAGTCCCTTTAAAGCCCTGTTTGCGGGCGTAATCTTTAGCGGCATGCAAAAATTTAGCCAAATGTTCCTGCTCACGTTTCATATCGGTATTCAGCAGGGTCATATAACCTTCGCGGCCACCCCAGAACACATAATTTTCGCCGCCAAGGGCAATAGTTGCATCCAGAGCGGCTTTTACCTGCGCCGCTGCATGGCTGAGCACATGGAAATCGGGATTTGTCGCCGCGCCGTTCATATACCTGCGGTGACTGAACAGGTTTGCTGTGCCCCAAAGCAGTTTTACGCCGCTTGCGGCCTGTTTTTGTTTGGCATATTCAACCAGGGATTGTAAACGCCTGTCGTTTTCCTTAATATCATTGGTATAATCAACTACGTCCACATCGTGAAAGCAATAATAATGCAGGCCCATTTTGGTAATGAACTCAAATGCAGCATCCATTTTATCTTTGGCGCGTTCAACCGCATCGGTGTTTGTGTTCCAGGGGAATAAATGGGTGGGCTCGCCAAATGGGTCTGCCCCGCTGCCGCAGAACGAATGCCAGTATGCGCAGGCAAAACGCAAGTGATCTTTCATGGTTTTCCCCGCGATAACTCTGTTTTCATCGTACCAGCGGAATGCCAGCGGGTTATCTGATTGTATGCCTTCATATTTTACCTGGGATATACCTTTAAAATATTCTTTTTCTCCTGTAAGTATCATAATGTTGAATTAGTGAATTATTGAATTAGTGAATTATTGATTTGGTGTTGTTTTGATTACCCTGATTATTGTTCCAAATGTTTTTCGAGTAATGTTTTCCATTCCCGGTAGGCCGGCTCAAGGTGGTTTGCTGCGGGTTCAACCAATTGCACCGGATGGAAATGTTCAAAAGCCTGTTTTGCTGATGAAAATATCCTGGCCCCTATGCCTGCGCCGAGGGCTGCCCCTGCACTGCCGTCGTTTTTGTATAGTTCAACGGGCACGCCGGTTATGTTTACAAATGTTTCGGTAAATAAAGGGCTTAAAAATAAATTGTTTTTCCCGGCCCTTATCACCGTTGGGTCCATGCCGTTTTCGCGCATAATATCCAGTCCGTAACGGAAAGCGAAAGCAATCCCTTCCTGTACCGCCCTGATCACATGGGCCTGTGTATGTATATTCAGGTTGATATTATGAAAATGGGCGCCGATTTGCTTATTGTTCAGCATACGCTCGGCGCCGTTGCCGAACGGCAATATGCGCAGGCCTTCGCTGCCCGCAGGAGCTTCTGCTGCCTTATTGTTCAGTTGCAGATAGCTTTGAGATGTGCCGAAAGTATTTTTTGTCCAGCGGTATAAGCTGCCGACACCGTTGATGCATAATAATACCCCCAAACGTTTATGCTGTTCGGTATAGTTTACATGGGCAAAGGTGTTTACCCGCGATTGCGGGTCGTAGGTCAGTTGGTCGCTTACCCCGTAGATCACGCCCGATGTTCCGGCTGTGGCTGCTACTTCACCGGGGTTTAAAACATTTAATGAAAGCGCGTTATTGGGCTGGTCGCCGGCTTTATAGCTAACGGGGATACCCGGTTTTAACTTTAGTTTTTGGGCAAGAACCGGTAACAGGTAGCCATGGGCCGAAAATACAGGCTTTATGGCAGGGAAAAGCGCTTTATCAAAACCGAAATAGTCAATAACATCATCCGACAACCGATTGTTTAAGAAATCAAAAAAAATGCCCTCTGACAATGCCGAAACAGACGTGGTTGTTTCCCCGGTAAGCCGCATGGAAATAAAATCACCGGGCAGCATAAATTTGTCGATCCGCTCATATATTTCGGGTTCGTTATTTTTTACCCAGGCTAATTTTGAAGCGGTAAAATTACCGGGTGAGTTCAGCAGGTGCGATAAACAATGCCCCTCCCCTATTGCTTTAAAAGCATTATCGCCTGTTTCAACGGCCCGGCTATCGCACCAGATGATGCTGTTCCGCAGTACCTGCTGCTCCTTGTCAACCAGCACCAAACCATGCATCTGGTAAGCAATCCCTATTGCGGCAATATCAGCAGGATTGTACAAAGCCGTTTTATGGCACAGTTCAATTGCCCTTTGCGTTTGCTCCCACCACAGTTCAGGCGATTGCTCGGCCCAGCCGGGTTGCAGGGCAATAATGGGCGATTCCTCATCCGGGTACTGCGCTGATGCAATAACTTTTTGCGTTTCCGCATCAACAACTGAAACCTTTACAGATGATGTTCCGATATCTATTCCTAATAATAACATTACTGATATGTGTCAGATTATTTTATGAAGTTTATAAATTGGCAAAGAATTACCGGCGAAATTAAATTATTTTTTTAATCTGCAATCGATTGCAATGATTTATTTTATCATTTTTACAAAATATATGAAAACCAAAAAGCGGACTACCATTTATGACATCGCCGAAAAGCTGAATATTGCCGCATCGTCGGTATCAAGGGCGCTGAGCAACAGCAACCACGTAAACGAAGCGACAAAAAAATTAGTGCTAAAAACGGCTGCTGAATTAAATTATAAGCGGAACAACCTTGCCTCAAACCTGCGCAAGGGGCAATCCAAAACCATTGGCGTGGTAGTGCCCTTTATTAACCAAAACTTTTTCTCGAACGTTATTGCAGGCATTGAAGAGGCTTCCTATAAAAAAGGTTATAACCTGATTATTTGCCAGTCGAACGAATTACAGAGCAAGGAGATAAAATGTGTTAATACCCTTATTAACCAGCATGTGGATTGTTTGGTAATATCTTTAGCGGCCGATAGCTCGGACCATAAGCACTTGCAAAACGTTATAGACAACGGCATACAGTTAATACAGTTTGACCGCGTTGCCGGTGAACTGGAAACACTGAAAGTTATTAACGACAATGAACAGGCCTCGCTCGAAGCGGTTTCGCATATTATTGAACAGGGTTATAAACGGATTGCCCTGCTGGAAGGGCCGCAGAACCTGGATATTTTCGGGCAGCGCAAAAAAGGGTATTTAGCTGCTCTCGGCAAATATAACATGCCCGTATTGGATGAACTGATCATTGAAAATGCCTGGACCAAAGACCTTGGGGCCGAAGCTACCCGTAAATTACTCAATCTTGCCGAACCACCGGATGCCATATTCGCGTCAACGTCTGATTTTTCGGCTTTAGGCGTACTGGAAGTAGCCCTGGCAATGGGTATTAAAGTACCCTCGGAACTGGGGATCTGCGGCTATTCAAACGAGGCCTTTACCGAAATAACAAGTCCCTCTATAACTACCATAGACCAGTTTAGCGTTTATATGGGCAAAACGGTTGCCAACCTTTATTTCCAGGAGATGGATAATAAAGACGGTACAGAGGTGGCCCCCCAAATTATCAGTATAAAACCAAAATTGATTGTGAGGACATCGACGAAAAGGAACGGGTGAGGGGAAGTTGGAAGTCCGAAGCCGGAAGTTAGTGATAACTGTAAATTATCAGGGTAAAAAGCTTGAGTTTGAAGTGCGTTTGCGCCGGATGGGTTACCTGCATAAAATGGAAGTGATGATAAACGAAACGCCAATATTATTTGAACCGGATGAAGAAGGTAAATACCGGGCACTCGTTAAAATGGAACAGGTAGAAGGAAGCAATGAAGTGAGCATCGGTTTATTGCAGGCTATTGCGCAGCAGCTGGAATCATTATGATGAATTATCAATCCATGGCACTATTAATCATTATCTCGCTGATCGCGCTGGCAGCATATTTTTTCGTAAAGAAAATGCGCAGTGGTCAGCCGGTAAAAAATCAAGAACTGGCGGAATCCTATGAAAAACTGCTCAATGAGCATGTTCATTTTTATCAGAAGTTAAGTGATACCGGCAAAGTTAGATTTCAAACAATGATCCAGGACTTCCTGCAATATGTACGTATTGAAGGTGTTGGCATTGAAGTCACTGTCCTGGATCGGGTATTGGTAGCAGCCAGTGGCGTGATCCCGATATTCGGCTTCCCTGATTGGAAATATAAAAATTTGACCAATGTGATCCTGTACCCGGATACATTTGACAAGGAGTTTCAGTTTGATGGAGAGAACCGCAATATTATGGGTATGGTTGGTTCCGGTAATATGAATGGCCAAATGCTGCTCTCAAGGGCTGCGCTGGTTAAGGGGTTTTCTATTTCATCCGGTGCAGGCAATACAGCCATCCATGAGTTTGTTCATTTGCTGGATAAGGCTGACGGGGCGACTGACGGTATCCCGGAAAGCCTGATGGCCCATGAGTATGCTGTACCATGGCTAAAGATGATGCATAGTGAAATGCACCGTATCGAAAAAGGCAATTCGGATATTAATCCCTACGCCTTAACTGATGAGGCGGAGTTTTTAGCGGTAACCGCAGAATACTTTTTTGAAAAGCCTGAGGAGTTACAGCATAAGCATCCGGAACTATATCAGCAGCTCAGCCAGATATTTGGACAGAGTCCTGATCACCCCGACCACTACAGATGCTGATTTTTTGTTTTCCACATGGACATGTTATTGCTAACCAATATCAAACATCAGGAATACCCATTGCAGAACACCATGTGGAATACGTCAAATCGTTTTTTTGGAAAAATGAATTTTATATTCGGTGAAAACACAAACCCTATGAAATTAGAAACTTACGGGCAAGTAGACCAGCGCGTTATGAAAGACCCAAGAATTAATGTCACCGCAAAAGCAGTATATGCGTGTTTAACCTGCTATGCGGATAATGAAACAAATACCTGCTACCCAAGTGTGGCCCGAATCACTGCCGACCCCGGTATAGGATATAGAACTGTTTCCCGGCATATTAAGGTACTGGTTAAATACAATGTCATCACACGGGCAGATACCAGCCAAAAGTTGTAAATCGATATCCGTGAACTTTCATACGACGATAGCGAATATTTAAGCATAAAAGAGTATTTTATTTTTTATTAGCATAATCGATTGTTTGTCAATATACTAAGTGTTTATGTTGTTGTGCCGGTGCTTTTTTAAGATGAATGTTTGGCGATATAGTAAGAAGGCCTTTAGTGTAAGTTTGTGAAAAAACATGGATCGATGTACCACTAATATTCTTTAAAGTATCTGTTTAAATTAAAACAATATTACGTGGATGAGGTTATTTAATTAATTCAAAAACTGGCAAAAAAATCAGGAAACATTAAATTTCTTGTACAATTATTTACAAAAAACAAACCAATGAACACAAAGCAAATCGTACTCGCATCAAGACCAAAAGGCATGGCCACAGTGGATAATTTCAGACTTGAAAATATTGAATTGCCGGGCCGCGCTTACAGCCAATGCTGCTTACAAGGAGTGTGCTGATGCAAGGGTTTATTGTTAGTAATTTTCAAAGCATGTACCCAGAAGCTATCCGGCTGTTAGCGCAATGGGTAAAAGAAGGTAAGTTGAAGTTTACCGAAACAATTGTTCATGGTTTTGACCAGTTACCAACCGCATTGATTGGTTTGTTTACAGGAGAGAACACCGGAAAGATGATTGTTGAAATTTAGTAAATAGTTACTCAAAAACTTAAATTATGAAAGTATTAATTGTATTAACTTCCCATAGTGATTTGGGAAATACTGGTGAAAAAACCGGTTTCTGGATAGAAGAATTTGCAGCGCCATATTATGTTATGGCTGATGCCGGTGTAGAATTAACTATTGCATCTCCAAAAGGTGGACAGCCGCCCATTGATCCTAAGAGTGAAGCCCCTGATTCGCAAACTCCAGCTACTAAACGGTTTAATATTGACCAGGATTTAAAAGATAAGTTGGCCCATACTGTAAAATTGAGCGGGATAACTCAGGCTGATTATGATGCGGTTTTTTATCCTGGTGGACATGGCCCGTTATGGGACCTGGCAAATGATGAAAAATCAATTTCGCTTATTGAAGATTTTTATAAAAACAATAAACCGGTGGCCTTTGTGTGCCATGCACCGGGAGCCCTTATTAAAGTTAAAGCACCAAATGGCGACCCTTTGGTAAAAGGCAAAGCTGTAACAGGTTTTTCAAATACAGAGGAAAAAGCGGTTGGATTAACAGATGTTGTTCCGTTTTTATTGGAAGACGAACTAAAAAAATTAGGTGGAAACTACAGCAAAGGATCAGATTGGGGCTCATTTGTTAAAAAAGATGGGCTTTTAATCACCGGACAAAATCCTGGCTCATCAGAAGATGTTGCCAAATTACTATTAAAAACTCTGATGGAAACAAATGATTGAATAAGTTTAAGCGAACGGGATGATATTTAAATGTTAGGGATACCGGCCTGCTAATGTTATACTGATAAGAATAGATCTATCCCGCATTATCCTTCACCGGGAAGGTCACATCGTGATAAATCTCATCCCCAATAAGAGAGACAATATTAGCAGTAGATGCGATACTAAATTTCAGTCCTGCTCGCTTATAGTCACGAAGCAATAGGCTCATGTAAACATCCAGGAAAGTTTGACCAGACGGCGTAATTCGTTCCTTGCAACAGTCAAAAGATAAAGTAATTTTGTTAATGATTTTTAAAGGGTGAATAAAAATCGTTATCTGATTAATTCTGAACTTTTTTCAAATAGCCGCTCTGGAATTACACTGTAGAGTTCGCTCCAGGTGGCATGGAGTACTCGAAAACGAGGGAATTACACAGCCGAATTGTTCTTGTCGCTTGTCTTCGGCAGGCGCCAAGTCCTCCCAATAGCAGTTTTTAGGAACCAAACCATTTACCGTTTTAAGTCAATAAAGAGCCAACTTTCGGGTTTTGCTCCTAAAATCTAAGATACAATCAACCCCGCTTGTGTTGAAGGAAATCGAAGGTCAGCGTAGCCGGCTTTGATTTTCTCCAAGTCAAGCAGCCTTTTACCCCGGATGCTACAATGCAGTAGTTGATTTTCATAGGCTATTTTGAGGGATTTGTTATAATTTAATGATTATATTTTTTTTATAAAGCGGATACATTATCAGCCAAATAAATAATACAAAGCAAACGGCACTTAATAGGGAGGCGTTTTTGGGCGAGAAGTAGGGTGATAATTGACTATAAAGTAGCTTCATGCCTGTTACCCGTTGGCCGTTACTATTGAGTTTAATAAAATTTATAAACCCTGGTACAATTTCAGATAAAATATAAGCCGTAATTGCGTTGGTTCCCAATACCAGGAATGGCCATAGGTATTTATTCTGCTTATTTACATCTACGAACCAGTAGGTTATCGTAAGGCCTAAAGTACAAATCCCCGCAGAATACAATACATATGAACTTGTCCACAATGATTTATTTATGGGGAAAAACAGATTGGCAGCCAACCCGGCAATAATGGCTGCTATTCCGGCGATAAAAAGCCATACTGTTTTATTTTCACTGTCAACGTCTGTTCGTTTTATCCATTCCCCTACTTTAATTCCAAAAAGAGTAGTTCCAATAGCTGGAATAGTGCTTAATAACCCAACACGATCCCAGGTTTTAGTTGAATGATTCAAGTGATCAACAGAAAAGACGAACCTATCTATATAAGCCGCCATATTTGTAGAAGGTTCAAGATTTGCTAAGTGCCCATCAGGTATTGGAATAAAGACCATTATTATATAGTAACTTACCAATGCGGTAAAAAAGATGTAATACAAGGCTTGATTATTAAACTTCAAGTAACATACTGTCGCTACAAAATACACGACAGCTATGCGTTGCAATACGCCTGGAAACCTTAAATGTCGAAAGTCAAAGTTGTAAAGAAGTTGAATGGCCAATCCGATACAAATCATTAAAACCATCCTTTTAAAAGCTTTAATAATGATTCCTTTATGCAAATCCTTGATAATTTTCTTTTTTTGAAGTGCATATACAATTGATATGCCCACCATAAAAAGAAATGATGGAAATACAAGATCAGTTGGCGTGCAACCATTCCATTTTGAATGTTCCAAAGGAGCATAGATATGCCCCCAATCGCCTGGCGTATTCACCAAAATCATGGCGGCTATGGTAATGCCTCTGAAAATGTCAAGGGATTGAAGGCGTGGTTCTTTTTCTATCATTTCTTAAATATTCACATGCAATTTAAAACATTTATTAATATATTCGTGTACGTACACGATAATTATATTGCAATTATTTGTACTACTGCCTATTAATTAAATATTCTTTCTTAAACATCTAAATCACTTAAAAATTAAAGTATGAAAAAAACGACTTTCCCCATGCTCCTTTTATTTGTGGCATTGAGTTCTTGTAAAAAAGACACATAGAAAAGTGCTGCTACCGAAGTACAACCGGCAATAAAAACTAACTCTTCTTCACTAGCAGCGGCCACTAATACTTTGCAATTTGCTGGATATACCTGGAATGTTACAAACAGCGGAGGTGCAAGCCAGGGACCGGGCCCGAATATTTTTGACCCATCTTATGCATGGGTGGATGCAAGCGGATTCCTCCATTTGAAGCTGGCCAAAAGCGCAACTGATAGTAAGTACCACTGCGCAGAAGTAACTTTAGCACAAAATCTTTGGCTATGGGACCTATCAATGGAGTGTAGAAGGAGCATTGGGTTCATTTGACAAGAATGTGGTTTTGGGGATGTTTAATTATTCAGGCAATGAAGGGTTTGATGAGATAGTATTGAATATTCAAAATGGGGAGTTCAAAACAATAACAATATGCTCAATTATACCCTATATCCGCAAACAGATAACACACAATCGAGCGTAGAAGTAGTGTATCCGTTTACGTTAAGTGGAACCTATACTACTCAACGATTTAAGAGGACCAGTAACTCTGTTACTTTTAAAAGTTTAGAAGGCTTTTATGATGATGACACAAACTTATATGCCAGTCAGACCTGGACAAATCCACCAAACTCTGTAAGTAGCCTTTCTATGCCGGTGATGATGAACCTTTGGCTATATTATGGTAAAAAGCCAGCGGCAGGATATAGCGTTGAGATTATAATCCATAATTTCAAATTCACCCCGCTATAAGCGGACCGCTCTTTCATAATTTACAGATAACATTTGGAATATTTAATTAATAAAAAAGGAGTCAATCGACTCCTTTTTTATTAATTGTTTTTCAACTTAGTCCTGATCGCCCAACCCCCTGGTTATATCTATAGGTTCCGGGTGCTTACCGGGATGGAAGGGATTATAGTAGTAAACTCTTTTCTTGTCGTATAATAATAAATGAGCTTTTAATCTTGCATTAAAATTGTCATCATTTTTTGCTGAATCTACAGTCCAGCCAGCCTCTGCAAGCGAAGCCATTCGCGGAAATATTAAATATTGCAGCCTTTTCTCTGAAATAACGGTCTCTGTCCATAAATTCCCCTGCAGGCCAAGGATGTTACTTTGGCCTAATGTGTTGGCCGGAATTGAATTTTCGGGAAAATGATAAATATCCAGGTATGAATTATATCGCCCACTCCATTTTCTGCCCGACCGGTGCGTACTGTCTTGTACAAAATCAAAGTAAAGCGGCAATCGAGGACATAAAATTACCTTGTAGCCTTTTGAGATAGCTTCGTTTAAGCTTTCAGGTTTATCTTGGCGCCACCAATTTACATAAGTACTGCTAACCGGCAAGCCGGCAGAAACGGCCTCGTCCCAGCACATCAGATTATTACTGAATTTTAAAACGCTATCCCCTACTCTTTTTAGGAAATAGTGTTCAACCTGGTTCAGGTCGGTCATTTGCTGCGCTGACATCAATTTGATAACCTCCGGATTTTTTCCCCATGCCGCAATGCCGAGTGAAACCTCATCGCCACCTAAATGTATTATTCCGGATGGGAAAAGAGTTCTAACTTCTTTAAGGATATTGGTTAAGTAAGAGTAGGTTTGGTTATTGGCAGGATTAAAAGTAAAGTCATTATAACCCGGCGCATTACCTCCTGAAAACTCAGGGTAAGCATGATTTGCCGCGGTTGCGTGTCCCGGCATATCAATTTCAGGTATGATGGTAATAAAACGTTCTTTCGCATAACGAACGATTTCCCTGATATCATCCTGTGTATAAAATGAGGCATCTGCCAATGAATCTGTAAAATTCCCTCTTCCACCGACAGCAGTTAATAACGGGAATTTTTTTATTTCGAGCCTCCAGCCGTGCGAATCTGTTAAATGCCAATGAAAACGGTTAAGTTTATAAAAGGCCATCCAGTTTAATAGTTCTTTTACAGTTTTCTTACCAAAAAAATGACGGGACTCATCCAGCATGAATCCCCGCCAGGCGAATCTTGGCTGGTCATGAATGACAAGGCGCGGCAATATCATTTTACCATTTACCACTTTTGCTGATTTGTAAAGCTGCAACAGTGTGGTAAGCCCATTAAATAAGCCTCCAGAATCAGATGCCCTGATCGCTACATGTTTTTCATAGGTTATTAACTCATAAGATCCGTAAACACCTGTTGAAGCTCCGAGTTTCAAATCAATAAACTGTTTTGGTGATTTGGGAGTTTTTACCTGGGAACTGATCTCTTCGTTAAAATGTTGAAGTAAAACAGAAAGTTGCTTATTATTAGTATAAAGCTGTCTACTATACAGCACACAATTACCTTTTAAAGTCCCTACCTGGCTGGGGTAAGGGATAAGGTTTAAATTCTGGGCTTTGGAAAACCCGGCACTAACTGATAGTGTCAGTGAAATTATGCAAATTTTAAACATGGTTTTATAAATCATAAGGTTCAAATATCAATTTACCAAAATAAGAGGGCTGATGAAAATCCGGATTTGCTGTGGGAATATCTGTCCAGCTCAAAAAATGGGGATTGGGTAGACCGTCACCGCATTTAGTAAAGTTGGCCCTGCAATTTATACCACTTAATGATTGCTGGTTATGATGTGAGAAAGCACTCATGGGTAAAATGACTTTCAACGTCCACCTGATTTGATTTGCTTTTCCTATGTTATTAAGTGAAATACCCATGCTATCCTGAATTGATGATAATATGTTTGCAGACAAAAACTGTCGGTGCTGTCTACCCTCGCCAAATGCACCCTTGATAGAACCAAGACAATTGAATTCAAAATTATAATAGCTTTTATCTTCGTCCAAAGCTATAAAAAATTCAACGCAATTGTCCTTTTGGACCGCTCCGTTTATTTTCCGTTTTTTGACCCGAAGAAACGGCTCAATAACTGAATACCTTATACATAATCCATGATTAAAATGAGATATTGAAAATGCAGCTTCGCAGGACAAATCGCCTTCTTTAGCCCAGGGCTTTTGATCAATAGGATGGTCCGGCAATTTGTCCTGTTTTAAGTCTTCCGGTCGTATAAAAGGCACAGTCAGTGTTTTCATTTGATTCTGGCCAAGCGGTTATATAAAATGCCTATTTTTTGATTTCTGAGCGTGTTCTCTTCATGCATCGCTGCAGTATAAAGCATATTCTGGTTTAAGGTGATGAATCTTTTATCTAAATCAGGTTCTTCATTCATCAGCTCTTTAAGTCTGGCAAGATAGCCGGGAATCTTTTGCCGGCTGAAATTAGCCTCATTAACTTCCTTTTCAATTTCCATATAACTCACATAAAATAGCCGGATATCAGCCATCAATTTAAAATGGTTAAATAACTGACTATTCTTTTTAGGGCGAAGTGTGTGAAAAATAGTTGCGGCAAGCCGAACGCTATCTCTTAAACTTGTGATTGTAATGTGATCGGGTGAATGAACTTTCCCATTTGAAATGGTGTATGGTGCGGTGAATAGCGCTTTTCTAAACTCACGGGATTCGTTCTCATCAAAGCCAAAATGAGTGTGGCAATAACTGTTTATAAATTGATCAAGGTTTAGGGTTTGATCTGAATTTATTGCCCGGCAATAAGCAGCTATTAAAATGTCAAAGCCGGTTATCGGGTAAACATGCCGCAGCGCAAATAAATCAACCATCTCATCTTCGGATTCATAGGAAGGCGAATATACCCCGGATGTAGACCAGGAAGTCATAATTATCCCCTGGTATCCCAGCTTTTTGCAAACCGGTATAAAATCCCTGATGTTATTGAAATGAGATTGCCATTTTGTTAAATAGTAGTTATCAGGCGAACTCCTGATGGCAGGGGCGCCCCATATTTCATAGCCACTTTTAACAAGTTCTTCGTGAGCCCCGAACCTGTTAAGGTCCCAGCCATAATTCCAGTCTACAAAAATGGTCTCTTTTGGCAGCAGGTGGATATATTGCGGGTAGTTCAGGGCGATGTCTGCCCATACCACAGGGCGCTTGCCAAGACCGACTACAATATCACAAAGCATCTTAATGTGGTCAAAATATAGGCGTGATATTCCGATCTCCGCAGCCCTTTTTTTGCATTTTTCACAATGGCCCAGCAAATGGGTCTCATCACCGCCAATATGGAAATAGGGTGACGGGTGCAAGGAAACCATATCCTTAAATAACCTTGTGAACAATTCCTTGTTTAACCCGGGCTCACTCGGGCATACCTGAGAAAAATCCTTATCATCTTCGCGAAGGGCGGCATATTTATAATTTCTCAAAATATACTCAACATGACCAAAACTTTGTTGCAGAGGGATAACGTCGATATGCAAAGTTTGACAATACTTAATAAAGTCTTTTACTTCCTGTCTCGAGTAAGCAAATCTGTTCGGAATAAGCGGGTCATGTAAAAAAGGGTAGGTCCCTTCCCACTCCATTACCAGGGTATTGATCCCTTGTTTGCTCAATTTAAGGGCAAAGCTTTTTAACGCCGGCATTTTCATCACCTGGATCCGAAGATCTAAATGAAACCCGCGGACCTTAAAGACCCCCGTGTCAATCATTTCTGCCGAAGACACTTTAACAAATAACAGGATGGCAACAAGTATTAATATTCGAACTTTCATATAGGATTATTTTGATATTTACTGTAGCTATCCTTGTCAAGAAAAAGTATAGCCGAATGATGCGTTTTTAAAATTGTTGAAGGATAATCTTCGGTTACGGGTTCTGTTAGGGTGTGCCAAATGGCTGAGGCTTTTGTTTTTCCAGGCACCATGCAGTAGATAAATGGGGCCTTCATTAAGGCAGGAATCGTCAGAGTCAGTGCATAACCCGGAACTTTCCTTAAGGTATCAAAACAGCCATCATTTACCTGCTGCTGCCTGCAAATCATGTCCAGGGAAACCATTTTAATAATTTCAGGGTCATTAAAATCTGCTTTGTGAGGATCATTAAAAGCGATATGGGTATTTTCGCCGATACCCATGCACACAATATCAGGCGGATTTGCAGCCAACAAGGCAGTATAACGTTCACACTCTTTTTGAATATCACCGGCACCTGCATTAATATAATTGACGGAACGAAAAGGCACTTGCGCAAAAATTCTCGACTTCAGATAACTTCCGAACAACTCTGATGAACCGTCACGCAACCCCACGTATTCATCCATGTGAAATGCATTGATTTTTTGCCAGGCGATTGTGGTATCGCTTACCAATGCCTGCAGAAATTCGTTTTGCGAAGGGGCGGCAGCAAAAATTATATTGACATCTTTTTTTTTGGAAAGCAGGTCCCTGATCTTGTCACTGACCATGGTTGCTGCGGCTTCACCCAAAGATTGACGGTTGTCGAAAACCAATATATCCAGTTTGTCTTTTTTGATTTGTAAAGGCATTATAATTAAGAAATTAATTTATATATGAAATATCAGCAACATTCGAAGTATGAACCACTTTACCACCGATGATAGTATACTGAATATTAATGTCCCGGTCGAACACTACGATGTCAGCATCTTTTCCAACCACCAATGATCCTTTTTTGTCAGCCACACCCATGATAGAAGCCGGAGTACTGGTTATCATTTTAATTGCATCGGTTAGCGGTACCTCAGCGAGTGTGATCATATTTCTGACCAACTTATCAGCAGTTACCACACTGCCCGCAAAGGCACTTCTGTCCGGTAGTTTTGCCACATCATCCTCTACGATTACTCTAAGACCGTTATCTAATGCGCCAAGGATACTTTCACCCGGAGGCATACCAGCAGCCCTCATAGCATCCGTAATAAGTGCTATTTTATCCGGGCCCTTAATTTTATAAACTAATTTAAGCAGCGGTGGCGGTAAATGAATTCCATCAGCAATGATCTCGACGGTCATATCATCCAGCAAAAATGCGCTTTCTACTACACCTGCAAACCGGAATGCATTTCGTCTGGTGACTCCTGACATCGCTGAATATAAATGGGTTACATGTGTATAGCCGTTTTCGAAAGCTTTGATAACATCCTCATAAACGGCGTCTGTATGGGCAATTGATGGTAGAATTCCCTTTGATTTAAGGAATTTCCCAAAAGTAATGGCGCCTTTTAGTTCGGGCGCAGCACTCCATCTTTTTACAATGGAAGAATGCTTCAATATTTCTTTATATTCTTCAGGGTTGGGAAGGCGAATATAGCGGGGGTCTTGTGCACCACGTTGATTCATTGAAAAATAAGGGCCTTCGATATGTAAGCCTATAAATTGTGACCCGTTGATATTTAAAGCATCAGCCTCCTCATATAAGCGGAGGGTCTTCAACAAAGCATCTTTTTCGCAACTTAGCGTAGTCGGCATAAATGAAGTTGTACCATGCCGGGCGTGCAATTGAGCAATTTTCAAAAACGAATCAAGCGTATTATCCATAAAGTCGTGCCCGCCCCCTCCGTGAACATGAATATCGATGAATCCCGGAGAAACATATTTCCCGGCAGCATCAATAACAGGAACTTCATTACATTCAATGTGCCCCTCGGTAACCGCTGTAATCTTTCCATTCATCACTAATATACTTCCATGGTCGATTATGCGGTAGGGCGTGATAATTTTAGCATTAATAATCTTAAGGTTTGAAAAATTCATTATTTATATATTTTTTAAGAAAATGTCCATTTTTTTATCCTATAACCATAAAAGGCATAGAAAACAAGAAAAATATAGCAGGGTAATAAAACCCAATAACCGGTCCGTAAATCATACCTGTCTGCCAGGTAACCATAAAATAGTGGAACGATAGCGTTTCCGCTAAGCCCCATGATCAATACAGATGCACCAAGTTTAAGGTGGCTTCCAAGTTTATCTAAGGCAAGCGGCCAAATACCGGCCCAGATCATTGAATTAGCAAAACCCAGCATTACCAGGAACCAAATGGATATATCAACATGATGCCCAAATAAAACGGTGTTACCTTTGGCGGTTAATACTAACAAGGAAAGTATGATACCAAGTAACGTGCACAGCCGCAAGGCATTTATTTGAGAAATGCACCATGGAATTAAGGTGATTCCGATCAGGTATCCGCAAATCGTTGCTAAAAGAGTATAAGAAGGAAATACCCTTGCTTCAATAATAGATACGCCCATACTCTGTGCATACCCGATAATTGAATCGACGGCAAGAATTTGCGCGCCTACATGTAAGAATATGGCGCATCCTCCCAGGATCAGGTGAGGATATTTGAAAATACTGTTGTTCCCGTCGTTATCAGGCTGATTATTTTCGTCACTGAAGTTTTCAATTTCAGGCAACGGCGAGAACCGGACAATAAAACCAAGAATTGCCAGCAGACTTCCAACACAGGCATAAGGCACTATAACCCGCCTGATCAAGGCATCTAGTACCAGGCTTTTTTGGTCAGCATCCATGTGTTGAATGCTTTTAAACAGGTCATGATCACCAGGCCTCAGGATTGCTGCAGCAAGCAGGAGCGGCGCTATAATACCGGCTGTCTTATTACAAATACCCATGATACTTATCCTTTGAGCTGCACGTTCTTTGGGGCCGAGGATTGTGACATACGGGTTGGCCGCTGTTTGCAATACAGCCAATCCAATCCCAATCAGGAAAAGTCCGCATAAAAAGAGCCCGTACGTACGGGTTTCTGCAGCCGGGATAAAAACGAAAGCACCAACTGCCATTACCCAAAATCCCACCATCATTCCATTTTTAAAACCAATTTTTTTTAATAAAAATGATGCGGGAACAGATACCGCCAGGTAAGAAATGTAAAATGCAAAAGTTACAAGGTACGATTGAAGATTTGTTAGCTCACAGGCGATTTTAAAGTATGGAATCAACATGGCATTAATCCATGTTGCAAACCCGAATACAAAAAACATCATCCCGATAATGATTATCGGAATGATGTTTTTGTTAAGAATGCTCGGCCTCATCAATGGGTATTTGATATTTTATTATAAATGTATGTATATGCCGACACAAATGTGTACGTACACAAAATTGTTACTATTTTTATTAAATAGCCTGTTACCAGTTAATATCCAGGGTTTTGTGTCAATACGGCGTCTTTGTTCAGGTTGATCTCTGACTGCGGGATAGGCAGCAGCAGATTGTTGGCTGAAATCCCGGTGATCTTTAAGCCGCGACCCGCAACCCTTTGCAGCAATGTTTTGGTGCGCATCAGGGTCATCCGCCTATTCTCTTCGGCTATCAGTTCCCTTACCCGTTCGTCCAGGATAAAATCCATGGTAACCTGTGCCGCTGTAATAGGGGTGGCATGTGCCCTGGCCCTGATGATATTCAGTGTTTCCGACGCGCCGCCGGTGTTTCCCTGTTTAAATTGCGCTTCCGCTTTTAACAGGTAGGTCTCGCCCAGTCGCATAATAACAAAATCTTTGATCATGCTGCTCCCAAAGGAATCATTAGGATCGAACTGGTCCCATTTATTGGTTTTCGGTACAATATTACGGTTGGTATCAATTCCCGGTCCTGCAACCAGTTGTCCATAATTTGGAGAGGAGGGGTCATTGTAATAAAATTTTCGGCGTATATTGTACTTTGAGTTACGCATATCGTTCGGCCCGTACAGGTTTAAAACAAAGTAGGTCAAAGCCATCCTGCTTATACCCCTTCCTCCCAGGGTATCGCATAGAAGCATACCGGGTGTATTATAATACCGGCTGCCCCACGCCCTTCTGTGCTGGGAGCCAAGGAATCTATAGCCAGGAAAGTGGTTTTGCAGATCAGGTCCGGCACCATTATATACTGATGCCGGGTTTTCCGTTTCTTCGACCCAAATCGCCTCTGTATTCCCTTGACTACGCCGTTGATTGCCATAAATAAAAATATCTGAAAAAGGGTCACCTGCTTGAGAGGCATGAACACCATAACGATTAGTTATTAACTGAAAATTACCGCTGTTTATAATCGCATTACATTCTGCTTCTGCCTCCGCATCTTTACCACCTATGCGCAAATAAGCCTCGGCCAGTAATTGTGATGCCATAGCCTTGTTTGGAAGTGATTTGGCTTCCAGCTCATCTATCGATGGTGCATTTACCTTCGCGAAATTCAGGTCGGCCACGATCAGGTCGTTAATATCGCCTATCGGAGCCCGCACAAAATTTGTTTTAGGGCCTGTAATAGGTTCGGTTACCAGCGGCACGCCACCAAACAGCGTAGCCAGGTAATTATAAGCAAGCGCCCTGTAAAACATGGACTGGCCTTTAATCTTATTTCTAAAGCTGTTTCCAACCTGTATCGATGGCTTATTGATATTGGCAAGAACCACGTTGGCGTTGTTAATGATATTGTATGCCCATTGCCATACAAAAGCAACCGAAACATCTGCCGAGGTAAGCTTTTCATAGTTTGTATAAGGAATTGACATAGGATCCAGATCGTCCGGTGCCTTATTATAGGCAACGTCAGTACCCATCTGCCAAACACACAAAAATCCCTGGTTGCCATGCTGGTTTTCATTCATTGTGTTCCAAAGGGAATACTGACTTTGTAAACCCACAATACTTGCCTCGAACGCTAATGAATCATTCAAAGCCTCGGGTGTGAATTTTGAATAGACCTTCTCCTTAAGAAAATCCTTTTTACATGCCGGCAGTATGATAGCTGCGGCCATGATCACGATCAATATATATTTATACTTTTTCATTTCAATTTAATTAACGAAGTGTAATATTAGCGCCTAAAATAAATGAGCGAACCAACGGGTAGTTATTCTGAGTATCACCTGTTATAGCATAACCAGCCTCAGGGTCCCACCCATACCATTTAGTGAATGTGGCCAGGTTTCTCCCGGTAATGTATAGGGAGGCCCCTCCTATTTTTAACTTTTCGGCTAAACTTTTTGAAAAGTTATAACTGAATGTCACGTCTTTGATCCTTGTAAAACTCGCATCTTCCGGATAACCATATCCCCGGAAATTGACATAAGTAAGTTTCGGCCGTATATTACTTTGATTGGTTGCTGTCCAGTATCCAAGCCCGCTTGGCAAGTTTTCCCTTCCGCCATAATCCACAAAATCTACTACCCGGTTATCAAGTGTTATACCCTGCACGGTTTGAATAAATATGCTGAGGTTAAGATTCTTATAATGGAATGTGTTGGTTATGCCACCGGTCCATTTGGGAGTTGACTGGCCAATAATCATTTGATCCTTGCCGTCGGTAGTAATTGTTTTACTACCATCCAGATCAGCAAATTTCAGATCGCCGGGTGTAGCTCCGGGATCCTGATTGGCAGGATTTTCGCCTACCTTCCAAACGCCTGTTTGCTTATAGTCATAAACCACATTTACCGGTTGCCCTATAAACAACCTGTTTCCAAGGTCATCTTTTTTATCGCCATATAAATCAACGATCTTGTTGGTATTTGCAGCATAATTTAAACTGGTTTCCCATTTAAAATCGGTGCCTGCAACGTTTTGTGTTTTCAGCGTTAGCTCAAACCCGGTGTTTGATACCTTGCCTATATTGGATACTGTTTGGTTATATCCTGTGGCTGTTGGTAACGCCCGGTATAGCACCAGGTCTTTAGTGTGGGTATTGTAAGTTTCAATAGTACCGCTGATCCGGTTATTCAATATGGCAAAGTCAAGTGCAATGTTACTGCCATAGGTGCTTTCCCATTTCAAATTCTGGTTACCCAACACATCTGCTATCACGCCGGTTGTTGGCCTGCCATTTGATGGGATGGAAATAGTTGTAAAGGTAGATATGGTAGAGTTCGGGATCACGGCCGATTGATTACCGGACAACCCATAAGAACCTCTCAATTTAAGATTATTCACGAATTTCACATCGCTCATAAAACTTTCGTTACTGATATTCCAGCCTATGGCAACTGAAGGGAAAAGGCCATACTTGCTGGTATTAGCACCGAATGCAGAATAGCCGTCGCGCCTGGCAGTAGCGGTTATTAAATACCGGCTGTCGAAAGAGTAATTTACTCTTAGCATTTGCGATATCATGTTTGTGGTAATTACCTCTGATTGGGCAGATATCGTACTGGCACCTTGCAGCGCATTAAACAATAAGGCATCATTGATAAACCCGGATGCATTGATGGTAGATGAAAATTCGTTATTTTCCTGTGCGCTGTATAATGCGGTCACATCAAGGTGATTTTTGTTCCAGTTCTTTTCGTAGGTTAATATGTTTTCAATGATCCAGTTCTTTCTCTCAGAATTGTCTACTTCGGCTGTTCCGCCCGCGATATCGCCCGCTAAACGGCCCTGATAACTCTGGGCAAGAGAAGGCAAGTAAGTATACCCGGCGTTGATGCGGTATTTTAAACCCGGTAATGGTTTTAACTCGGCATAAACGTTGGTGATCATATTCTGCCGCCTGGAATTCCTGGTTGTGATCGTACCAAGCATCGGGCTTTGCAAGGCCTCTTCATTTTCCATAGGAAAAATCGCGTAGGTTCCATCCGGGTTGGTGAACCTGCCGTAAGGACTGATCTCTTCCGCCAGGGCAAGACTTGATCGCCCGCCATCATTATTGGTAGATGACAGGTATAAATTCACCCCGGCGTTCAGGTAGTCGGTGATGGTTGCATCAATATTTGACCGTATGCTGCCTCTTTTAGTCTGATAGCCCAAAAGGACTCCTTTTTCACTAAAGTAATCTCCCGAAACGTAGTATTTTACATCCTTATTACCACCGGAAATACTTAAGGTATGATCTTGTATAAAGCCGTTTTGCGAGATCTTTTTAAGCCAGTCGGTCGTGGTTCCGGTGGCATAGTTGGCCTGTTCGTAAGCATTAGGCACCGCGAAATCATTCCCGACACCAGCCTGTGTTTTCCAGTCGGCATATTTTTGCACATACTCGGCAGGCCCCATTGGCTTTAAAACATGTGCCATATCTTCAAAGCCGGCATAGGTATTGAATGTAATAGCTGCCTTTCCGGTTTTCCCCCGCTTGGTGGTGATCAATATAACACCATTAGCACCCCTGGTACCATAAATAGCTACCGAAGAAACATCTTTTAAAATATCGATCGACGCGATATCGGAGGTATTAATATCACTTAATGAACCTCCTTCAAACGGATTGCCATCGATCACGATCAGTGGATCGGTGTTACCATTGATCGAATTTATGCCCCTGATGACAATTCCGGGAGAACTTCCGGGAACATTGCTACCATCGCGTATGGCAACGCCAGCCACTGTGCCTTCTATCGCCTTAAGGACGTTTCCGGTGGGCAATTCCGATAACCGCTCCTTGGGGACAGATGATATAGACCCGGTAAGATCGGAACGTTTTGAGGTACCATAGCCAACAACCACTACTTCGTTAAGTATTTTGTTAATGCCGGTCAGAGGAATAAGCATTAATTTTCCAAAGTCTGCATTTACTTCCAATGGTCTGTAATTGACACTACTGATCTGGAGGATTCCATGGTCGGGCACTTTGATCTTAAACATACCATCTGGGTCTGAAATTACGCCCCTGGTTGTATTTTTAATTTTCACAGACGCACCACTGATACCTTGATTAGTAGTACTATCGATTATTTTACCTGTAACCGTTTTATCCTGTGCAAGGGCCACGCTGCTTACAAATAGCGCCAGTATTAAAGCTATCATTTTGTAAGATTCCCTAAAGGAAATCAGGGGCCTGGGATGACAACAAATGCGCTTTGTTGTGGCATTAACATGTTCTGGAGCAGTCTCTGAATCAGTTAAACTTGAAGTAATAGGAGGTCGTTGTTTTTTCATACTTTAAATTAAAAGGTGAGTGAATAATTAGAAGTTCATGTGGTCTATTTATGATATGATGGAAGAAACAGTAAAAAATGTGTCAGCTGCAATTCAAAAACGAACCAGTTTTGCAAACTGGGCGACCCAGCTTTTGCGGCACAAAAGCCGGTAAATAAATCACATTAAAACGACAACGTTAACGTACAAATAGCATAACGTGTACGTTAACGTAAAACAAATGTATATATATTAATATTAGTTTTCCAAATTTATTTGCGCTTTTTTTTAAGAATTAAATCGATACCTATATTTTAAATGAATAATTAGATTTTGCCATGGTTAGCGGACTGATTTTTATCGCATTACAAATCGAGCTTGATTGTGGGTAAGTGATAAGCGGCGTATTTGTAACATTTAAGCTATGAGGCATAAAAAAAGCACATAACTTGGCAATGGCGTGATCGCCAACAAGTCATTTTACTATATTTGAGGCCTTAATAAGATGTCCTTTTACCTTCACCTGCATATCCACCCAAAATCATTTTACTATATTTGCGGCCTTAATAAGATGATTAAAAAAACAGAACTTACCGGCGTCAAAGAAATTGCCAGACGTGCCAATGTATCAATAGGAACGGTGGACCGGGTAATTCATAACCGAAAAGGCGTATCGGATGCAACCCGACAAAAAATCAACCTGATAATTGAGGAAATCAATTATCAACCCAATAAAATGGCAAGTCTTCTTGCCTCAAAAAAGATTTTAAATTTTGCTGTACTTATTCCGGATATTTCGGTCGAAACAGATTACTGGACTTATCCACTAAACGGAATTGAACAAGCAGGGGAGGAAGTAAAGCAATTTGGGATAACCATTCAATATTTTTTTTACGACCTGCACTCCCGGGACTCTTTTAATAAGGCCGCTGAAGAACTACTTAATTGCAATCCACAGGCCATATTACTGGCACCTTCATTTATTGAGGAGTCTACGGCAATGGTAAAGCGTATAAATGAATTAAATATACCGCTTGTATTTATTAATTCAGACCTTCCCAAGCAACCAAGTCTGACCTATATAGGGCCTGAACTTTACCAAAGCGGAAGGCTTGCAGCTCAACTTACAAGTCTATCCATCGCGCATGAGGATGAGATAATGATCATCAACATCTCTACTGATCTGGAAAACGATCACCATCTCGTCAGAAAAGAGCAGGGATTCAGGACCTATTTCAATGATTCAAAACTGACCAACCCAATAACAACTTTAAATATCTATGAGACTCATATCGCCTCTGTTGAAAATGCAGTTTTAGAAGCATTGCAGCAAAACCCAAATGTTAAGGCATTTTTTGTAACTAACTCCAGGGTAAATATTGTTGCCAATATCCTGAAGAAACACAATAAAACTCATTTGCTTGTCGGATATGATTTCTTGAAGAGCAACATTAATTACCTTATAGATGGGCAGATCAATTTTTTAATATGCCAGCGACCTAAAGAACAAGGTTATCTCGCTATAATGGCTTTATATAAATATTTATTCAATATTAATGAGCCAGAAAAAGCGATATATATGCCTATCGACATCATCACGAAAGAAAACTACCAGTTTTATAATAGCTAAAGATATAAGCTGGCCAAAACTGTTTTCTATTTGACCTTAGATAGGTTTAAAGATGACTCCCTTGCAAAAAGCTGGGTTGGCAACACCAATGTTTCGAATTCGGTTGGCGCTCTATTACTTACAATGAGACTTACTAGTTTTTTGGCAGCCATTTGGCCTATTAAAAATGCCGGCAATAATGCAATACCTTCTCCAATTTGTAAGGGAATCGCGATCACCGATCTACAATCACGGAGATGATTATGAACCCCGGCATCATTCATTCCTTTAACGCGCCGGGAAATCGGTTTCTTAAACTGGTTTAACCTGGTTATCTCCCGCGAATTTCTTAAAAACCTTTCGTATCGCGTCAGCATTTGCTCATTGATCTCTATAGGCGATACTGATTTTCGTTTGAAATAGTCACTCAAACTGAAGACAACCGTTTGCAAGGTCTTGGCGGAACCAGACCTGTCATCCTTTATTAGACCTTCAATATGGTCGTTGGAAAATTTAATAAAATCAATGACCTGATTTTTAGTCTTTAAATAATCCCGTAATGATTCTGCGGTAAACAATTCCAGCTTTTCCCCTAATTCACTAATAGTGGCTCGGTAATCATCCAATAGCGTATTTAGTAATTTTCTGACGAAAGCATCTTTAATTGTAAGCTTTGGGGTCAGTTGTCTTTCGGACACAAAATGAGGGGTGTCAAAATATTTTTTATCTCTTTTGTGGGTAACCCGAATTTTGACATTATAAGTGCCGTCTACTTTTTTGTGGTGTTTAAAAATCTTAATATCAACAGTTGCCATAAACAATGATTTAAGACGCAAAAGTTCTGTACCGCATTTGTACCGCGCTTTGCGTCAAGTTCAACAAATTATTATGGAAATGCTGACAGAACAGGGTTGTCCTTACCAGGTGACTACAAGTCTAAAAAGTGCCCAAATATAACAAAAAAGGCCTTTTTCGCTATGAAAAAGACCTTTTAAATTTTGTGGTATCAGCTGGAATCGAACCAGCGACACAAGGATTTTCAGTCCTTTGCTCTACCGACTTAAACACCATTTTTAAGCGGTTTTTGCCTATTTAGACTTCAAAGTGCGCCAAAAGTGCGCCAAATGTCTTCATCAATCAATTCATTTACTGAACCAACAATCGTTACAAGCGACGATTTGAACAAACGTTCCTATGTTACCTTCTATTTTAATAGTGAGAGAATGCGCGAATATCACGGCAAGAACATCGGTCAAAAAATTGATCCAAACCGTGCAAAATCGTTGGAAGAAAGAAATCAACTACTTAAGAAACTTCGATTTGAGTTACACAAAGCTTTAGACGGAAATATCTATCCGGTTGAAAATAGCCTCAATGCCCCGATAAATTATAAACGGCCAACGGATGTTACGTTGCAATCGACGATTAGCTTGTTGTTTGTAGCAATGAGGGACAAACTCCGTTCGGACTTAAGTAGGACTTACAAACGTGATCTTAAAAGCATTTACAGAGATTTTAGAAAATTTATGCTACCTGATGAATTAAACGGCCCAATTACAAATATTCCAACTGCCAGGATTGAAAGGTTTCTTTCTCAATTTGGGTCGTCAGGCACATATTACATGAATAAAAGAAGAAATCTTGGGGTTCTATTTTCATCCGCGGGACGACTAATTGACAAACCTTTAAAATCTGTAAAGGAAACACAGCGACGAAAATCAAAGTCTAAATTACACCAGAAATATGAAAAAGATCAGTTAAAACCAATACTGAACTACTTAAAAGCACATTACCCTAATCTTTATATTTGTTGTTTATTCACATACGGGTCGTGGCTTAGACCACATGAAGAAGTAAGATTGTTAACCGCAGGTGATTTTAAAAACAATAATACGGAGGTTCATTTGTCGGGAGGCGAGAATAAAGGTGGTAAAGTAAGAGTTGTCTATATACCTGATTACATCAGAGACGAATTAGCTCCTATAATTTCAAAGTTGAATAGAAATGATAATATATTCAGCTTGCAGCAAGAACCATTCAATTATTCATATTTCAATACCCAATGGTCACGCGCCTGGGCGAAAATGTTTGAACTCGGTCTAATCTATGAAGATCAAACAATATATTCTTTCCGGCATACGGCAGCAGTCGATTTATACAGGAGAACTAAAGACGTTTATTTACTTCAAAAGCTTTTGGGGCATTCAACAATTGTTGTTACTCTTAAATACTTAAGAAATTTAGGTGAATTAAACAGCGACGAATTGAAAGACGCTGCACCCAAATTGGAATGGGTTTAAAAAACGATAACTTCAGATTTATATTACAGAGCAAGGTAGGTAACTATCTTGCTTTTTTTATCTTCGTACCTTTTAATGAGTACGATTGCACGTAATCACATAAACTATTATGACCCAAATGGAAGAAAATCAACCTTTAGCATTTGTAATAAAAATTCAACGAGACTTTCTAAAATGGATATATTCTCACCGGTTAGTTGATAATATAGATCGAAATAGTGCTTTTTATCAAAAGATGATGGCCAACGCTCCAGATGAAGAAGAAATTCCCTTTGGAGGCGCTTACGGAGCTCAATTTAATTCCGCAGACGAAATTCGGTCTTTTATACTTGCTTTCAATAGTCTATTAAATAAGCACAAAATACCTACTATTCATAGAAGTCCACTTCTTTATGCCATTATATTCTTGGGGGACGATTACGAAAAGCAACACGAAAAAAATATTCAAACAAACCGTTTAATTGAATATACTCGATTTATCCTGGACTTGTATCAAACGGGAAAATCACACTTTGATTCGATGGCTAAAAACCCAGCTTATCAAATGATATACCATGAAGGTATGAAAGAATATTTTTTTGCCAAAAAAGAACTGTTTGAGACATTGACCCTAGAGCAAATTGCAGAAGATAGGCCAAATGAAAAACCAGGAGATATAGTTCAGTACCTTAGGGTAAGAATCTTCGATTCGGAAATGTACGTTCCAAATGAATTATTGTTTTCGATAACCAGCAGCCAAACGTTAAGGGCCTTTCAAGGTGAAGTAATCCCTAAAATCAAAATACCCGCCTATCTTCAATCTGAACTTTTTAAATTTACTATTCGATACATGCTCGATGAACATAAAAGAAACAACACCAAATTTTACCAAGCCATATTCCGTTCAGGCCTAACATCGGAAGACTTTAAGACATTATATAACCAGTATAAAAAACATGGTGTCAGCCAACCTGAGTCATTACTTCGTGTGGGTGTAATTGTAAGTGACTATTTAAAACTTCACAAATTGCTCAAAAATAAATCAGATGAGGCGGCATTTCTTTTCGAATATTTCTCACTTTTCAAAGCAATGAAAATAAAGAAGCCCGTTACCTTCCCAACCGATTATAATGAAATGCCTCAATTTTATATCCGAAATGGTATAAACAAAAATACAATCCGGCTAATGATGAAAGATGCTGATAAAGTTGGGGAAATTTAGTTTTCACTAAATTTTAACATTTCTGTTTGTCTAATATTTATAATACTCATTAACAGCAGTTTAACCCGGTATTCGTATTTCTTTCTAGGGTACTCTTTTTGTGAAATTTCCCCAATCATCCTTTGTATCGCCATCAAACAAAATGGCATACTAATCATGAATTTATTTAACCAAGTTTCAGAAAGAGTTAGCGAAAAATTCGCCGATGCAAAATTGGAAGGTACTGGAAGACTTGCTCCAAGACCAGGCTATTATTTTATAAGGGCCGTTTTATATGAGACTACAAAACTAAATAGAGAAGTGCCTATGGCAATTGTAAATTGGAAAGCAAACAAAGAGGATTTTTTCATCGACGGTTTAGAGTTCAAGGTCGCCTTACGCCATCTTTCTCTAGACCCGAAATCAAACAGGTTTGTCGCGCGAGAAGATCTCATTAACAAGACTATTTTTATTTATGGAGTACGCATGGGCGTTGAAATGAATTACGGCCAACCGAATGAACTGGTAGTATATGATTTCGATATTGTTGATGAAAAGCCATCATTTATCAATGCCCAAAATGCAGGCAAAGTCGCATTTTTAGGAAAAGCTAAAACCTTAGCAGAAGTTTGCAAAAACTTTGCCGACAACGCCCCCTATGATGTTGCCTTGGCTGAGGAAATTGAAGCTACCGGCGATAGTCAGGATTACGGTGATGAGGGCGAACAAGGATATGATGAGTAAGACGATTTGGTGCCCGCCTAATCCACAATTAAAACATAGACGGAGAGGTATGAAATTTAATGCCTCTCCTCTCTTACGATTAAACCATCTTATTTAATAAAATCAACTTAAAATAAACTAAAATGCAAACCATAAATAAAAAAACCAACATCACCAATATAGTATTTGCCCACGAAATCAAGTTCCCAGAAGATGTGGAACATTTCACTGAAATTGAAGGAGTTTATCCAATTCCAGCACAATCTATCATTTACAAAACCGTTACCGGCATTGGAGCTACTCACAGCGAAATCGTTGCACCTAGAAATAGCATCATCGTACTTCCGCACATTTCAATAGTTACAAGTAAGCATGAATACTACAAAGAAAAGTTAAAGGTAAACACATTCGCCGTTTATGGAGAAATAAGCCAACATCAAATATTTGAATATTTAAGAACCTGTCAGGGCCATGTTAAGCTTTTAACCACACCAAAGGGCCTTAATAAAATAATTAACGTGATGAAGTACTCAAAGAACAATGGTGAAGATATTCCCTACAAATCAATTTTCTTTCTTTTAATTGACGAATGTCATAAAATAGTACAGGATGCATTCTATCGAACCGATATGGTTGAATTAATGGAACATTTCTTCGAGTTCGATAACAAGGCCATGGTATCAGCCACTCCAATCCCACCAAGTGATCCCCGGTTTAGGAAACAAGGATTTAAACACATTAAGGTTACCCCAGAATATGATTTCAAACAGGACGTAGAATTAATTCATGCAGACAGCCTGGTCAACGGGTTACAATCTTATTTAAGGGAAAACGAATCTGATCATTATTGCATTTTTTTTAATTCGATAGTTGGCATTAATAGCTTAATAAAACAGTTGGACCTTGTAAATGACTACCACATCTTTTGTGCAAAACAAAGTACTGATGAATTGAAAGTAAATCGAGAGTTAAATGCATCCTTTAACTTGGAAGAATTTAAAAAGTGTCATGGAGAATTTAAAAAGTATAATTTTTTCACAAGTAGTTTCTTTAATGGGCTTGATATAATATTGAAATACAAGCCAAACATTGTTATGCTAACAGATTGTAGTTACAAAGACCATACTATGCTCGACCCATACACTGATATTTTACAAATAATCGGAAGGTTCAGAAAACAGGACAAAAAAGAACTACCTTATAATAAAATCACGCATATCAATAATGCTGCTAGCAAAGTTCTGAATCCGATTTCTGAAGAGCAAGCTTTATTGAAAGTACAGCAAAGTAAATGCGTATATGATCATATCTATGTTTTAAAAAAATCTTTAGCCAATGATGACTATGATGAATTGTTTGAACAGGCATTAAGTACTGTTAAACCATATGCTCACCTGTTAAAGAAAGATGGCGAGTTTTGTCATTTTTTATTTGATAATTATATGGACGATGAAAGGGTTAAAAATTATTACCAGAGTGCTTCAGCACTTAGAACGGCTTATAGCGATACGAAACTTTATAATATTATCAACAAAAGAGAAATCTATGAGAAAAGCGAACGTATCAAACTTCAAAAGAAATCCCTTAGATACTCACCAGAAATGAACAGAACAATGGCGCAAGCTTTACTTGAGTTGGAAGATTATAAAGGCATTGACGTATACAACGAACAACGTGCTATAATTGAAAAGCTTTCACCCCTGGTATTCAAGGCGTATGACCGACTAGGCTATGATATGATCAAATCGTTTGGATTCAAAAAAACTAAAATTGAAAAAGCAGTACTGAAACTAGATATTGCAGAAGGAAAAAATTTCTTTCCCTTATTTAACCTTATGCATTCAAGTTTTAATCTAAACCAATATTATCCTGTTAATGTCATTAAAGTTAAAATTCAGGAGATATTTGACGAGTTTAATATCCCAACAAAAGCTAAAGGTACAGACGTAAGTTTGTATTTTGATCTTAAAAGTATCTGGGAGTCATTTGAAAAAGTAAACGTTCGCGGTTATGTATTCATAGCTCAAAAACAATACACTCCCTATCAAAAGACACACGTATAGCTCCGCACATTTATTTTCACATATGTATGTTATAATACCTTGTGTTTAGAAAATGTGCGAAAGCATATTCAAGAAGTTGACCTTGTAAGAAGTAAAGTACGAAATTACTCAAGTGGCTTTATAGAATTTAAATTTTGCGTTAAGGCCCACGCTGAACGCAAAACAATGACATTTCGACGAACAGATTTGATTAGATAGCCTCAATATAATGCTAGTAGCCGAAGCCTAACTTCCTGATTATTAATTATTTAATTTGGAAATGTCATTTATTATCCGTATATTTGTAATCACATTTCAAAAGTCAATATATAACCTAACGGTAAGGATTAGAGACCAGTTGATCACTGGTCTTTTAATTTTGCCCTTACTTTCCGAAAAAAAACGACTTTTGACAGATCCGCCATCTCCATTTTCAGATCATTTCTCCTTTCCAGATCCACCTTACCGAAATTTATTATATGACTGAAAAAAATGTTAAAACCCACAAACACTTACAAAGTAAGCACCAAAACCCGATTAAACGAGATTTTTACCAATGGTTTGCCAGTTAATGCTTTTATCGATAAAGGCAGATGCGCCATTGGTGCTACGTTTGGAGAGATAATGTATAAAGAAAGATGTACTATAATTGTTGTACCGAATATAAGCATACTATTATGCAAGCAGAAGCAGCACCCGGAAATAGATATTGTCTATGGGAAAATAACGCCTATCGAAGTCGAGCAGTATTTAAGTAAATACAAGCCTGGACAAAAAATCATGACTACACCGGAAGGCATGAGCAAGATTATTAAAGCAGCCAAGGAGCATGGACGATTAGAAGAATTATATCGTGATTGGTTTTTACTTTTAGATGAGTCCCATACCTTCATAAGCGAAAGCTATAGGAAAGACATATTACTTCCTTTTAAATACTTTTGGCGATTTGATAAAAAGTCTATTATTTCAGCGACACCATTTGTATTTTCAGACCATAGATTTAAAACTCTTGACTATTTCAAGATCGAATTCACAAAGAAGCTGGGAAAAGTTTTACTGGTACATGCTAAAAGTGTGGTAGCTACCTTAAACGACATTTTGACAAATTTGGATGAATTTCCGGGCAACATTCACGTTTTCTATAATTCGGTTATTGAAATTGTAAGGGCGATCAAGCGTGCGGGGCTAACGATCTGTAACATCTTTTGTGCCAATGATAAAGACAATGCCAATATGAATAAACTTGGAGACCTTGTTAAGTTTTTTGTAGCTGAACCTGAAACAGGCACGTACAAAAAAGTAAACTTCTATACCTGTAAATATTTTGAAGGGTGGGACTTATATGACAAAAACGCAACAGTAATACTTGTTACTGATATTCACAGCGAACATACTATGGTTGGCGTAAAATCAAAAGGTAAACAGGCAATTGGCAGGCTAAGAGACACACCGTACAATATTATTCATTTGACAAACCATAAATATACCAGAACCATGAAACCACTAGAGGAGTTCCGAAAGGAGTATTTGCATGAAGCTGAACTATTAATAGATCAGTATAACTATTATGTTAGAGATTGTAATGAACAACAGCTAAAGCCAGAATATGATGAACGATTAGACAAATTTGCTGATATAAACGACACAACAAACATTGCAACCTTAAACCTCATGAAACTTGATCAAAAAATTAACCAAGCAGCAAACAACGAGATATATAACCATATTGACTACGTAAAGAAAGATTGGGAAGACGGCTACTTTAAAGTAGAAAGTCAATATTCTGATTTAGAAATTGAGACAGCAACAACGATAAAGCGAAAATCGGCACCTAAGCAACTTGAAGAAGATTATTTAAGGTTAAAAAACTTTAAGGAAAAACAGCAAGACACAATGATCTTTAGTTTGGGCCAAACTGTTGAGCAGGAAGTTAAAGCAAACAACCCGATTGCATATAAAGCCTATCAATTATTGGAAGAATCTACTTTGCTGGAACTTAAATACAATATCAAGAAGGTCCAGGCAGCGATAATAATGAAAGAAAATACTTCAGTTGAGGTTAAGCTCCTCAAGCTGATAGGACAGACATTTGATGTTGGAAAATTTTATTCCAACGAAGACATTAAAAGTAAGTTACAGGACGTATATAATAAATTAAACATCCGTGAAGAAAACGGAAAGATAAAAAAAGCAATTGCGAACCAACTTGGTGATAAAGGTCGTTTTGAAACTCACGCGACTAAAGGAGACGATAAGAATGGCAATTCAGTACATGGCTTGTTGATTCTTCGGTCACAATTCGGCTTACGAATGGTTGCATAGCCTAAACAAAATACCATTTTCCAAAAGAAAATGCGATAAATACCTTTATAAGGGAAATTACAAAAAGTTAAAAAATAATGGAGAATTGGAAAAATTAACTGCTAAAAAATGACTTTAAAACCTGCATTATGTGCAGGTTTTTTTGTTGGCACATAGTCCAAAATTTAAAATAACGTCAAACCCCTGTTATTGCAAAATAATTTGCCAAACACCCACTTTTGCACCAATAATGACTAAAACCTATGTTTTGCATCATTTAGCTGTAAAACCACCAGTTATAAAAACTTCGGCCCCTGGAATCAATATTAGAACCTCGGTAGCGTATATTGCATTTTTCTATTAAAAAGTGATTTATAAAGTCGCCTTTTAAGAAGTAAGCCAAAACCACCAATCCGCTCCCTATCATCTTACAAGGTAAAACTGATAAATCAACACCGGACAAACACCCCCCATTACTTATAAATGCCCCCTGGTTCAATTATTTGAATATCGCCCTCACCTAACAGCCAAAAAGCCGTTAATCCATTTTTCAAATTTCTAAAATTTTTTTGAGTGGCATCTTCGTTCAGTTGCAGGTAAGCTTCCACCGCCTGACCAGTTATTGAGAAAAAAGAAAAAGTTTTCCGGGAATTTAAGCTCAAAGCCTGCTCTGAAAGCCGAAATCCCATGCTGCCAAAATTGCTCTCTAAAGTTCGCTATTCCGTCTATATGAATATCGCCCGACTTTCAGAACGCTTTAAACCTAAATCCCGGAAACTATCAATTCACCTAATCAAAAACCAGTCAAAGCCATGAAAGAGTCAAAATCTATCGGAGAAATCATTAAAGAACACTATCCTATCACCAAAAAGTACCATCGCAGGAAACTTTGGATAACTGCTCAGTCAAGAACCATAGAAGTCCATAAGTACCAGCGAATGCGAAATAATGCTACGGAAGGTGATTATCATCGAATTATTGCAGCTATAAAGACGCTTTATTTAAAGCCTGGTGAAATTTATTTTGAACGCAACTACAAAGACGAGGAAAGTGAAAACTTCATGACCATGCATTGCTTCATGACTGCCACTTGCTACCTAAACCTCGAATGCGATATGCTTTATGATTTCCAGGTTGAATATGCATTTAATAACTGTCCGTTTGAAGCAGCGATAAAAGAAATGCTTAAACCGCATCCGCTTGATACCAGGGCTAAAGAAATACAACTGCAGCCTGACTTTAACACATCTTTCCAAAGAGTCCTGAAAATCCAGGAGCCACAGTACATTAAAAACTTTAAAACAATTTAAACACAATCACAAAATGGAAACAGATCTTTTCCCCTCAAATTCGTCAGCAAACGACGTTTATGAATTAGTAAAATGGCCAGAAGTACAAGAACTCATGGAATATGATTGGTTTCGTAATGAGTGCTTTCTATGCAATGCATCTGACAGCCAGGAACAGTTATCATCAGCATATTTTGTCCCAATCAGAAGACTTATGGAAATTGATGAAGAAGGTCAAAGTCAAAGCCTGATCTGACTCATTAAAAGGCAACAAGGTAAATAAACACAGTATTGAAATGCCAGGTCTCGAAACGACTTGGCATTTTTCATTTAAAACAAATCCATTAACCCATTTAAAAAAACAATCATGAAACAAATTAACAGTCAACCATCCTTGTTACCTTATAATAAGGTAGTCAAAGATGCCTATTTTCAAATCCTGAAAGAGGCAAAAGCCATGCTGGCAACCATCGAACATGAAGAACTGCGCTACACCTTAGTAAGGGAAGAACGCAAACTAACAGCTTCAAACATGGTAATCCATGAGTTTGTAAATCCCTTGCTTTATTTAAGGCTGGAATGTTCAACAGATAGCCGGTTTATTATTCATTATGGCTTTGAACAAATCGGAAATGATGAGGAGCTTAGCAATCGCACTTCACTATTTACAAGGTCAGTCTATCGGTTAACTTCTAAGGAATTAACACAAATAAACATTGAAGCAAGTGTTTCTAATTCCTGGTGCATTACCCAATGTTCAGCGCTATATGAATATGTTGAAGAACAGATGAAATATCACCAGTTTCACCTTATAAAATATAAGCCCGCAATTAATCGCAGAAAACAAATGAAAGCTGTGGCTTAGTATCAAAACAGTTTGTTACATTTACCATTAAAAATAGGAGGAAACCGCAAACAGTACATTCAACAGAGAAATTATTAATTTAAAATATAAGTGTTAAGCTTATTGTTCTTGTCTTAGGAAACGGCAAATTTAATCAGACAACGAGAGCAAATGAGATCAGACACCCACGCAATAAGCGTAGGGTGCTGACTTGTTTGTTGTTGTCAGGTGCTTTGCCGTACCTCTAAGACGCAGACATAGCTCAGTTCCTGCGCTTATTGTGTTTAAAAACCTACCGAAAGGACTATCGGTAACTTAAATTAATTATCATGTTAAAGAAAATTTTATTTATCGCCATGCTTGCAATTTTTTGTTTAAAAGCAAAGGCACAAATTATATACGAGGCTGTTCCTACTGGCGGGGCTGTACCTACGACGTTACCTACACCTACTCCTATGCAATATCCTACATACAATCCTATGCAGTATCAACCGCCTAAACAGCGTGTAAATATTCAATATACTGTTGGGTATTACTTTACAGAAAATGGACATAAAGCGGTTAATCTACGTATCGTCATTGGAGAAAATGATACACGTTTTATAGTTGCCGTAAAACCAATGGGTCAGGACTACTGGACGACTTTTAATGAAACCAGAATATCACTTAGCCTACTTCGATACCAAGAACCGCATAGTGATATATTTCAATATAAAGCTTATATACCTGTACTTGGTGAGGAGGTTTACTTGCAATAATGCATAACACAGCGCAGTAATTTATTTATGATAATTACTGCGCTGGCTAATAGAATATTCAACCTAACTTCTTAAAAGGTAAAAATTCTAATAAACATCAAATTACATTTTTCACGGCATTTCAGTTCAATGCTGTTTTATTTATCCTGCCGATGAAGGACTGAATCGCAATAATTAACTAATTATGAAACTAAAAATCATACTAATAGTAATGCTTGTTATATCAAGTAGCAGAGTGTTCGCGCAACTCGACAAGCAGCAAACTTTAGATTATATATTACAAGTTTATAAAGAGGCTCACATCTTGCTACCTAGTGGTAACAGTCCACAAGCAATAAGTTGTCATTATCAGACCTTGATAATTCAGTTCAAGTATACTACTACAACCTCGTCACTTAAAAACACATTAAGTTGTTGTTTCTTTGAAAAACAAATTCTTTACGATGTACCAGCTTCCTGGTATATAGGCACTCGCGATAAAGTTTCTTTAGGTGGAATAGCAACAGAAGATGAATGTAAACGCCTGTATAAGGCTTTATTACATCTTCAAGAACTATTAAAAGACGATAAAGATAGTAAAGACCCTTTTGACAATTAATATACAGCTTCGCAAACTCACTACGTTCGTTTACTTGCTTTAAAAGGGCTTACCAATCGGTAGGCTCTTTAAATAACACAGTTATGAAATATAACCCGTTCACTAAGGAACTGTACACCGACAATCAAAATTTCATTAAAAAACTGCATTGTCCGTTAAATAAGCAATGGGAGAACCTATCTCAAACTGCTCACTTAAAAGGTAGATTCTGTGATAACTGCGAAAGGACAATTATTGATACAGCATTGTTTACGGATGAAGACTTATCCCAATTAATGTTAAATGATCCACATACATGCCTAAAAGTCGACCTGAATCAACAAAACTTAACAATCACATACAAATCAAATGAACAATAAGACTCCAAAAGGTTTGCGGATCATAAGGACTGCAAGAACCGAACAAGAAATAAATAATGCAGCAAACAAAGGGTTTTGGCCTCTAGTAAAACCGGTTATCCCATCTCCTAAAATCAAGTCCAAATACGCAATCGTACAACATCCAATCACAGGAAAAATTGAAGTCATAGGTGATTTCAGAAGTAGCCAGGGTATGGCGAAAGCTATCGATTTTACGTTTTACTATCCACATCATTTTCCATCACCATTTGCAGCATATCTGATTCCAAGGGATATTCAACCGGGAGAAACAGTTTGGATTGAAGATTTGATTGAAGATATTGTTAAATCCATTTGGAACCAGGGTGATGCATTTCGTTTGGAAAGTTGTGAAGCTGTATGGAATGGTGTTGATTTTGATATTCAGTTTGAGGAAAGACATACAAGTAATATGACAGGTTAATGTTCCTTTCAAAGTCTAACATAAGCTACCGCTATCCTTCTACAGTAATTGACTTTAACTATCCCTCACGTTTTTTTAAAGCTTTTCTTTAAGTATATGAAATCTCAAACAGACAGACCTTCAAATATATCGTGGCTATACAAGCTAAGGGTAATAATGCTGATACCATGGCTGTTTGTTTATTATACCATATTGCAACCTATTGCTATCAATTTTAAGGAATTGATAGCTGAACAAAACGGGAGTATCAGAATAGGACCAAACAGTGAACGCCCATTGCATTCATCTATCAGGAAATTCTTTATTATAGAAGCTGCTAAAATACTGACGCTTAAACTTATAAATTACTTAAAACGTTATAGGTGGCTAATAGCTGCTTTAATCATTGTCTGGTTGGCCTTCGCCATCGGTATTTTACCTGCCATAGAGGATATAGTTATTTGGTTCATTATATGGTTTGTTTACATCACAGTAAAGTCGTTTATTAAAGGAATTAACCAATGACTTAACAAGAGCTTACCTATCGGTAGGCTCTTTTGTTATTTGATAAAGGAAATTTGAATTTTTTACCATAACCCTCACTTGCCTTAGCCTCATTTGTTGCTTAGATGAGGAAAGGCAAGCTCTGCTTATGGCTGGGCGTATAGGCCTTTCACACACAGGAAATAAGGCATTACGAAACTCCTATGCTTTTACAAACCAGTCGCCAGATGTCGTTACGTTTAAAGAGTTCTACGAACACATTAAACTTCACTGCGTCAGCGCTTACAAGTCCGCACATTTTTATTTTAAGCCTTATACACTAATACCCATTGAAAATAAAATGTGCTGCACTTGTTTAGGCCCTGGCTTCGCAATCTGTCATCTGGTTTGATTTAAGCAAAGTCGTTTCTCCATATTCGCTTTCTCTGTACTTGTAAACGTTTCACTTATGCTGCACTTTCACTTGGTCTGTCGACCAGGTGACGCTTGCAACACTCAACATTTAAAAGTCCAGACGCTCATCTTGTTTGGCGAGCCTTCGCCGACGCAAAAGGCTTCAAAACTGTCATAGCTATTGAAATTGTAATGCTGCTCGCATTACTCAATCGCAACGCCAGTTTTTTGTGAAGCATTCTATGAAGCCGCCTATCGGCTTTCTCTTCATAGACCTTTTGCGTTACTCGCAGACAACTACGTTTCTCTTCGTTGTCTTTTTTCGGCTCGTATTTTTAAATTGAAAAAAAATGTGTAATCTGTACATTTAAAATATTATCAATCTATATGGATAAATGTTTAAACTGTCGCAGTGGCTACGTTAAGAAGAATTCGGTTTATCTGTTTCACGATATCTATGAATGTGATCAATGTGGTGCGTTTCGCTTTGAACGAATTAATGACTGCTGTCGAAACCCTTTTGAGATTGTTGTTAAGGATGAACGAAAATATCCGTTATTCTTTATTAGGAAACAATGCAATAATTGTGGTAGTTGTATAAATATGAATAAACCCTTACCTAACAAAGTATATGGAGATTCTATTAGAGGTGAGTT
>DHXR01000036.1:15980-81845 GCA_002413785.1 Mucilaginibacter sp. UBA5151 | reverse complement strand
GCGACCACAGCGCTGGTTGCCAACTTTAAGCTGAAAGTGGTGCAGCCGCTATTCACTTCAATTTTCGGGGTTTTTGGCGGAAGTGCAGGTATAACTAACCAGGGGTTAAATACTGTAATTAATGGCGCTATGGGTACCATCGCTGTCGCTACTAAAATAACAGGGTTTCACGATGGGATAACCGGTGATAAATACACGGAAACACCGCT
Source organism: Mucilaginibacter sp. UBA5151 (assembly GCA_002413785.1). Lineage (GTDB taxonomy): Bacteria > Bacteroidota > Bacteroidia > Sphingobacteriales > Sphingobacteriaceae > Mucilaginibacter. The sequence goes on along the minus strand of DHXR01000036.1, from coordinate 81,636 downwards.
TAATGTGGGGCTTGTAACTGGCGGGATTTATGCAGCTCCTCCTTTTCCCGGAACTATTGCCAAAGAAGCCATAGCACTGGCGGGCTGGAATGCTGCCACCGCTTTCTATGCCAAGATTTCACCTGCTGGCACACCAGGGGGTACCGATCCCAGCGGTGCTGGCGGCGAACTCGGCGGTTTAACTTTAAAGCCGGGCGTCTATAAAGCAACAAACCAACAAACTTTTATGATAGAAAGCGGGAACCTTACGCTGGATGCCCAGGGCGATCCGAATGCTGTATGGATATTCCAAATTCCAACCGCCCTTACGGTAGGTGTTGCAGGGCCAAACGGCGCCAAAAGCGTTATTTTTAAAAACGGTGTTGGCTCGCCTGCAAATGTATACTGGTATGTTGGCACTGCTGCAACTATTAACGGAGCAGGCGGCGGCACAATGGTGGGAACTATAATTTCTACTGCAGGAGTTACTTTCTCAACTGCCGGAGTTGCTAAGCAAACGATACTGAATGGCAGGGCGCTTTCCCTTGTTGCTTCAGTTACCATGGTAAACACAACTATTAACGTGCCTAATTAGGCATAAGATTATTAGTTTAAAAGCTAAACGGGTTTATCCTCCGTCCGCCAGCTGGCTGACGGAGGATTTAAAAAAGTTAAAACAAACAAAAAATTAATTTTAAAAGGAGATATCTTATGTTACCCATAATTAAAATAATGAAAAAATTTGTCATCTGTTCTTTGATGGTAAGTTTTGCCTTCACAACAGCTAAGGGGCAGGTTACGCCGCCCATCTGGTGGTATGGCATATCCGGGGCCGCGAACTTTAATTTTTATACCGGAACAACCCAGAGGTTGAATAACTCATTGATCGTTCCAACCCCTTTTCACAAAGGGACCGGTTTGCGGCCTTATGCGTCTGTACTGGTGGAATACCGTCCCGGCCCTGTATGGGGCGGCATGCTGAACGTGGGCTATGATGGCCTGGGTGCAAAGTTCGATGGTGTTGAAGCCCCATGTAATTGCCCTGCCAATTTAAAGTCAGAGCTAAGCTATGTTTCCATAGAACCAAGCCTGCGTTTAGGTTTTACGACTTCAAGCCTGTACTTTTTTGCAGGCCCGAGCCTGGCAATTAATGTAAATAAAGGATTTGCCTACACACAGCTTAAACAACCAAATACCAATGCCGATTTTAGTTCCGTTAACAGTACCATGTTTTCGGGCCAGGTTGGCGCCGGTTTTGATATCCCGCTGTCGGCGGCAAGCAGCGAATCAAAGGTTAGTCTGTCACCGTTTATTTCTTATCACCCCTATTTTGGTCAGGACCCACGAAGTATAGAAAGCTTGTCAATTACAACAGTAAGAGTTGGCCTTGCACTTAAATTTGGAAAGGGCCATAATGTTGTTCCGCCACCTGTTCAACCACCTGTTCAAACAGCTATGCCACCGCATGATTTTATTTTTACAGTTCGCGGACCTAAGCCATTATTAGAGCTCCAGGTAAGCGAAACTTTGCCGTTGCTTAGTGTTGTATTTTTTGATGAAGGATCAACTGAAGTTCCAAACCGGTATGTAATGCTTACAAGAGATCAGGCATCCGGCTTCAAAGAAGAGTCTTTACAGCAAGAACAGTCGAAAAACAGGGCTGGCCGTTCTGCCGGACAATTAAATGTGTATCATAATGTCCTGAATATTTTGGGTGATCGTATGCGGGCGAATCCGGGCGCGACAATAACACTGGATGGAGCTTCAGCCAAAGGGCCGGAAGAGGGCAGAGAACTTGCCGGATCGGTAAAACTATACCTCGTTACCGTTTTTGGAATTGATGCTTCAAGGATCGCTGTCAAGGGCAGCTACTGGCCAACCCCCCCATCGGAACATCCGGGAGGCACCAAAGAGCTTGTCCTTCTTCGTGCCGAAGACCGCAGGGTTGATATTAGAAGCGCTTCGCCTGAATTATTGATCGAAGTGGGTGGCAGAATGATGAAGCCGGTTCAATTCACTTCATATGTAGATCCGCTGGATAGCCATGTTGTTTTCAATGTAGATTCAGCTAAAGAACTGCTTAAGTCATGGACAATAGACATCACAGATGAAAAAGGAACTGTTCAACACTACGGGCCTTTCACAAATAATCAGGAAAGTGTCCCAGGGTCGACCATTTTAGGTAACAGCCTAAGCGGGGACTACCAAATAGTGATGCTTGGAGAGACAAACAATGGATTATCTGTCAAAAAGGAAAGTTCAATTCATTTGGTACACCAGGATGAGACAATTAAAAAGGGCCTCCGTTATAGTATTGTGTTCAATTTTGATAAATCAACAACGATAGCCTCGTATGATAAATTTTTAAGAACTATTGTATCGCCATTAATTACTGATGGGGCAACAGTTAACATACATGGCCATACAGATATTATTGGAGGGCAAGAGTATAACCAGAAATTATCTGATAAAAGGGCGCAGCAAACCCATAAAATACTCGCACGGGCAATCGCCAACTCGGGCAGGGACAATGTGAAATTTGAAACTGTCGGTTTTGGTGAAGATCCGGCTCATTCACCTTTTGAGAATACCAGTCCTGAAGAGCGGTTTTATAACCGGACAGTTATTATTGATATAGTACCTGTTAAATAATAAAAATCATAAATGCCTTATTCAATAAAAGAGGCCCCGATTCTTCGGGGTCTTTTTTATTATCCGCTGCGCCGGCATAATAAAAAAAATTTCTAAAATGGGCGGAAAAGTTTAAACCGTTTAGTGGCCATCTTGTGATACTTTTATAGGCCACGAAACCATTGTTCTTCGTTAATTAACTACAGTATATTCCTTTAAACTAATCATAACCCGACAGCAAATGCAATCAACTGCCCATCAAATTGTTATGAATCGAATTTTCTTTAATTATAAATTTATTTTTTTAATCAATATTTAATTATATAAAACATGCCTGATCGCATACTGTAAGCCATAACAGGATTTAAACGCCATCGAAAAGCGTAGAAATCAAAAGAGAACACATAGGCAAAGATTAAAAACACTTAATACAGGCACTTGCTTTGCAATGCTTGGGCAGGTAGATATTTACCTGACTCCCAATGAATAAAGAATCAGGAAAATTAAAACATTTACCATTCATTTAAATTAATCAATCATGAAAAACGAACTTTATTTAACTAAGAGCCCCTCCCTACGCCTGGGACAGAGCTGTTCAAAACTATCTATTTTGGTTTCGACCTTGGTATTACTCTTTGGCGTGGTTATATCAGGCTGTCAGAAGGACAATTCTGCCGGCACTTCACCTGATCCATCTTTTTCATCAAACCTGGCAAGTAAGAAAGGCAACGATAACGGTAACACGCTTGCCCCGGTAAATCTTGGAACAGCGGCTAATTTTACTATTTTATCTGAATCCGGAATTTCAACTACCGGTGTGACTTCAATTACCGGAGATATAGGTGTGAGCCCAATAGCCGCGACTGCAATTACTGGTTTCGGATTAATAATGGATGCCAGCGGGCTGTTTGCAACTGCGCCTAATGTAACCGGTGATGTTTACGCGGCCAGTTATGGAGGGTCTACTGCAACAAAAATGACTACTGCCATAAGTGATATGCAAACTGCATACACAACAGCTAATGGTTTGACAAAGGCCGCTATTGTTGAAAAATATGCCGGGGATATTAGCGGGCGGACATTGTCGCCCGGCCTTTATAAATGGAGTACCGGTGTATTAGTAACAAGTGTTGGTACAACGCTTAAGGGGGGGCCAAATGATGTATGGGTTTTCCAGATAGCACAAAATCTTACTATAAATAACGGCGCTATTATTCATTTGACAGGGGGAGCACAAGCCAAAAATATATTCTGGGTTGTAGCAGGAGAAGCTACCCTTGGAACTACTGTTAATTTCAGTGGGATTATCCTGAGCAAAACACTGATCTCCCTAAATACGGGTGCTACAGTTACAGGCAGATTATTAGCACAGACAGCAGTTACATTAATTGCAAATACGGTTAAACCTTAATAAAATAATTTATATCAATCAATAAGCGTGAAGCTGTTTCCAAAAGAGGCGGCTTCTTTTGTTTTAATACTTCCTAAGTTAAATATCGCTTTTATACGTCACGAAACGACTGTTCTTCGTCAATTAACTACAGTATATTCCTTTATACTAATCATAATCTGTCGGCAAATGCAATCAACTGCCCGTCAAATTGTTATGAATCGAATTTATTTTAATTATAAATTTATTTTTTTAATCAATATTTAATTATATAAAACATGCCTGACAACTGCTTCAAAGCCATTATGAGATAAAAAGGCGATGGAAAATCATAGAAAACAAAAAAGATACAAGGGAAAACATGAAATATATTTAATACAGGCACTTGCTTTGCAATGGCAGGGGCAGGCAGGCATTTCCCCGGATCCCAATGAAAAAAGATCCGGGAAAATTAAAACACCTGCCGTTCACATAAAAAACATATCATGAATACAGAATTCTATTTCGCTAAAAGCCCGCGGGTAAGTCAAAGCCGGGGTTATTCCAAACCATTTATTGCGGTTTGTTCCTTAATATTACTATTTGGTGTTGTAGCATCAGGATGTCAAAAGGATAATTCAACAAGTACAGTACCGCATCCGCCGCTATCAGCAAGCCTGGCAGCTAAGGTAAAGAAACCTGCCATTGGCCTTGCACCTATAAACCTTGGAACAGCCGGTGATTTTACAATTTTAACAGAAACCGGGATTTCAACTACCGGTGTTACCGCAATCCTTGGTGACATAGGTGTAAGCCCTATAGCCTCAACAGCTATTACCGGTTTTGGATTAGCGATGGATGCCACCAACCAGTTTTCGTACTCACCAATTGTGACAGGAAAGATTTATGCTGCTAACTACGCTCCCCCTACCCCGGCTAAAATGACCACGGCCATAAGTGATATGGAAACCGCGTTCACAACGGCAAATGGCCTGGTAAACCCGCCACCTGTTGTTGAAAAATATGCCGGCGATCTCAGCGGCAGAACTTTGTCCGCCGGTCTTTATAAGTGGAGCACAGGCGTTTTGATATCAAATGCAGGCGTAACATTAAACGGGGGGCCAAATGATGTATGGGTTTTCCAGATCGCACAAAATCTTACCGTAAATAACGGCGCTATTATTCATTTATTAGGCGGTGCACAAGCAAAAAATATTTTTTGGGTAGTGTCCGGAAATGCAACTCTCGGAACAACGGTTAATTTTAGCGGAAATATCCTTAGCAAAACACTGATCTCGCTAAATACGGGTGCTACGGTTACCGGCAGGTTGTTGGCCCAGACAGCAGTTACATTAATTGCAAATACAGTTAAACCTGAATAAAAGAATTTATATCAATCAATAAGTTTGAAGCCGTTTCCAAAAGAAGCGGCTTCTTTTGCTTTTAAAAACAAACGGTATTTAAAAAACTATTTGTTGTATAAGTTGTTTTTTCAATACACCTGATGGATAAAAAAACAAAGAAAGTTGCTGTTATTGTGGCGCACCCTGATGATGAGACCCTATGGGCGGGTGGGATCATTTTGAGTAATCCTGAATGGGATTGTTTTATTGCCTGCCTTTGCAGAAAAAACGATCCGGACCGTTCGCCTAAATTTAACCAGGTTTTAAAAATTTTAGGTGCAGATGGGGAAATGGGAGATCTTGATGATGGCCCGGAACAAGCACCTTTAGTGGAAAACGAGGTTGAGGGCGCGATACTTGAACTTTTACCTTCCACGCAATTTGACCTTGTGATCACCCATAGTATTCATGGTGAATATACCAGGCACCGCCGCCACGAAGAGATCGGCAGGGCTGTTATTAATCTCTGGCAGTCGGGCAAATTAACAGCGGGTGAACTTTGGGCTTTTGCTTATGATGATGGCAACAGGGAATATTATCCCAGGCCGATAGAAAACGCACATATAGATCATATACTATCCCGGCAACTATGGGAAACGAAATATAACATCATTACCTCTGTTTACGGATTTGACATAAACAGTTGGGAAGCAAAAACCACCCCGGCAGAAGAGGCTTTCTGGCATTTTTATAATGCCGGCCAGGCACATAAATGGCTGCTTACCGGCAGCAAAAATTATGAAAGTATTATTACTATATGATTATCCCGCATCGCCGAGCGGCCTTGCAACCCAGGGAGACCTGTTGTACAGGGGTCTGCTTGATGTCGGTGTGGACGCCCATGCCGTTAATTGTGAATCGGAACAGGAAAAAGAATGGTACTATCGTTGGTTTAAGCCGGATGTGGTAGTTGGGATTGGTTATTGGGGACATACACCCCAGCTTATTCTCCATCCGCAGAAATATGGCGTTCAGCCGGTTCCCTGGCTGGTTGCCGATGGCTACATCGCCAATTACCAGGATGTGCTTAATGCGCTTCCGCTTATCCTGGTTACCTCCAATTGGGTGAAGGAAATGTATGTAAGGGATGGGATCAACGGCGAAAACATTGAAGTACTGCCTGTAGGCTGCGATACCGATATTTTTATGCCTTATGCTAAAGATGACCCTAAAATTGCGGCAGTGCGGGAGGCGCTTGGGGTATCGCCTGATCAGTTAATGCTGCTGACGGTTGGCGGCGATGCCGCATCAAAAGGCGCGCGGGAGGTAATGCAGGCGCTGGCCATGATTAAAGACAAAGTGCCTGATTGGAAATATGTTTGCAAAGTATGGCCGCAGCCCCGAACCGACCTCCAAAACCAGGCCGACCTGGAACTTGCCGCACAGCTCGGTATTGAGGATAGGGTCATTTACACCACCAGTATTACTTCCCGTAATTTTATCCCTTATTTGATCGGGGCTTGCGATATTTATGCGGCCCCTTCACGCCTGGAAGGTTTTGGGATGCCGCAGGTGGAAGCAAATGCTTGCGGGAAACCGGTAATATCAATGAAAGCAATGGGCATGCTTGATACAATGGTAGATGGTGAAACGGCTTTGCTGGCCAATGTGGCACAAAAAATAGTGGTAGATCATGTGGTTTTGGGTGAAGAATCAGGCTATGAGAAAAATCATGAAATAATTTTTAAAAAACCACGGACGGTAGATTACAGGGCAAATGTAGATGATATAGCCAAGGATTTACTGATGCTGATGAACCGCCCATTATTACGGATCAGGATGGGAAAGGCCGGCAGAGAAAGAGTTGTAAAAAATTTTGATTACAGGGTTGTTGCAAAGCAATTTGTACAGATAATTAACCGGAAATTGAGGATATCTTAAATATTAAAGCTATGCAAACAACAGATCGGCAGGAGATAGAAGAGGCAAAAAAAGCTGCATTGGAAGTATTGCTGCATAATGCCCACGGTCCATTTCACGGCCTGCCGCGTACTGCAGGTTGGGGATACCCCGAGCCATATACCCGCGACCTGATGTTTTCCATATTGGGAATAGCCGTTACAGGCAATCATGAACTGATAGAAAGCATCCGGAATGTACTGGAAACCCTGGCAAAAAATCAGACTGAACACGGGCATATTAGTTCGCTTGTTCATGATAAAGATGACCGCGGGTCAAGTGACACCACGCCTTTATTTTTATTGGGCGTTGGGATCTTCAGGAAACTAACCGGCGAAAATGATTTTTTGGACGAAGCTGTTATTAAATCTCTAACATGGATGGAATACCAAAGCCCGTCCGACAGGTATATGGTTGCCCAGCTGCCAACCAGCGATTGGCGCGATGAACAGTGGGTGATAGGCTATGGCCTGTTTGTGAATACCCTTGCCTACAGTTATCTGCGTTTACTTGGTCTGGATGAAAGAGCCAATTTGATGTCGAAGGAAATGAAGCTGTTTACGATAAAAGAGGGGAGGATGCACCAGCACGTACATGAGGGGCTTGTGGTAAAAAATAAGCCATATTATGCTTTTTGGTCATTCAAAGTATATTCGAGTGAACGGTTCGACCTGCTGGGCAATAGCCTGGCAATCCTATCGGGCTTAGCGCCGGTTTCACGGGCGGACGCAATTATCTCATGGATAGAAGAGGAATGTGCTAATATGATGCAAAAGGGCGACCTTGCTGTTAATTTGCCGCCCAATTGTTTTCCGTTCACGCAACCTGGAGACCCGGACTGGATCAGACGTTATGAAGACTTTAACCTGCCCGGTAATTACCACAACGGTGGGATCTGGCCATTTATCTGCGGGTTTTATGTGGCCGCCCTTGTTGCTGCAAAGCGATATAAACTTGCCGAACAAAAATTGATCGAATTAACAAAACTCATTAAACTATCAAGCGATCCCAAACTTGAATTTGGCTTCAACGAATGGATAAAAGCCCAAACAGGTGAAGTTATGGGTGTTGACTGGCAAACCTGGAGCGCTGCTTTGTACCTGTATGCCGCGAAATGTGTTGAAGAAAAAAGAACCCCCTTTTTTGATGAAATGAGGGAGAACTAAGCGTCTCCGTGATGATGGATGAGTTCTTTTTAAAATCATCAAAAAAAGCTGCAGCATTGTGCCGTCACGGGATTATTTGTTTCTTTTCGCTCTGCAACGGTCTTATTATATGATTTAATTTTATTATAATTGCCTTACCAATTATAAGTTATACTTTATTAATGTCTTCTCAGCTTACTGATTTAAACGATCTTTTGCGTTATATTACTGTTTTCAATAGTGAATCGGCCTATAAACAATTATTTATGTCACTCTATCCGGTTCTTAAAAAGTTTTCTTACACATTGGTAAAATCTCAGGAATTGGCGGAGGAAGTTGCAAGTGATGTTATGATGAAGATATGGCTTGCTAAGGAACAACTTTCAGATATAAAAAACATTAAAGTATATGCTCTAATTATGGCGCGTAATATTTCATTGAATATTATAAAACAACAATCTAAACGTGAATTTATATCTTTAGACGATATTCAAATTGAATTATTTTTAGATACGCACTCACCTGAACAAATATTAATAAACAAAGAAATCAAAAATAAACTGGAGTTTATCATACAATCTTTACCCAACAGATGTAAGCTGGTATTCAAACTGGTTAAAGAAGATGGTCTAAGTTATAAGGAGACTGCAGAAATACTAAATATATCTATAAAAACAGTGGATGCCCACCTTGTAACTGCAATAAAAAAAATAACCTCAGCTTTAAAAGTAGAATTCAACCTGAATTAAACAGAAACTACTTTTTATTTTTCCTAAGACTAGGGAGTTCTGCATTTATTATTGTCTTTATAAAAAGAGAACTTATTTGTGCATATCTTTTATGGAAGAAAAAAGAATAATAGAATTATTAACCAGAAAGTTTGCAGGAGAAGCGAGTTTAAATGAGTTGGAGGAGCTGAAGGAGTTACTTCATCGGCATCCTGATTCTGTCTATTATGATGAATTTTTAAAACAACTTTGGTTACCAGCTAAAATAGATATAAATGAAACAGAATATCTTGAAGAACAGTATAACAGGCATAAATTAAGATTCTCTGGGGAATTAGAATTTAGCATTGAAGATGCTGAAGAAAAAAGGCAACTTGATTACAGAAATCTTTTTGAAAACAAGAAATTAAAGTATTCTCTTTTATTATTATTGTCGGTTATAACAATAGTAAGCTTTATCTTGATTAAGATAAGGAGGGATGCCAATGTTATACAATACACAACAATAATTGCCGGTAAAGGAATCCGTAAACAAATTTGCTTGCCTGACGGCACTCATGTTTGGTTAAACTCAGAAAGTAAAATATCTTTTGATGGAGGAATGCTTAATAAAAACCAACGCGAAGTAAACTTGGTCGGAGAAGCTTTTTTTGATGTTGTACATGATAAAAAACATCCATTTGTTGTGCATACGGATAAGATTACTATTAGGGTCATAGGTACAGCATTCAATGTTGAGGCTTATCCTAATGATATGAAGTCAACCACTACGCTTATAAGAGGATCAATAGAGCTTTCAGTTAATAACTTTTCGCAACAAAAAATTATACTTAAGCCTTCTGAAAGATTTGCATTAATTGATAATAAAAAGAATCCTAAAAATAATGAAGAAATCAAAGCGTTGCAGGATGTTACTTTAAAGCTTGAAAATGTATCACCTGTCAAAGTCGGAGGTGAAGAATACATTGCAGAAACCTCGTGGAAAGAAAATAAGCTAGTCTTTCAAAATGAATCTTTGTCAGAATTAATTCCAAAATTGGAGCGCTGGTTCAATGTGCACATTACCGTTGATAACCAAAGCACAATGAAATACCATTTTACAGGTATTTTCACCAATGAAAATATCGACCAGGCCTTAAATGCAATGAAACTAATTAAACCATTTAACTTTAAACTAATCGACCATGACGTAAAAATTTACTAAAAAAAAGGCAGGTATGCGCCAACATCCCTGCCTTTCATCTTCAGAAGCAGTATGAGTACTGCTAAATCCAATTTTTAAACGTAAACTCCAAAATTATGAAAAAAAATGAACTATTCAAAAAAGTTCTATTTGCCATTTTATGCCCCAATAATTTCATTTTAATGCTCAACTGGACTTTTATTTTAACTTTTTTAATTTGTATTAAAGTTTCAGCAAATAGTTATTCCCAGAATGTTAAAATTAATTTAGATTTAAAAAATGTACCATTAAAAGAGGCATTCTCAGTTCTTGAGAAAAAGGGCAATATAAGGATACTTTTTATTGAAGAAGATATTCCTAATACATTGATTACTATTAAAGCTGAAAATACTCCAGTAATTGATGTACTTGATAAAATTATTAAGGTAGCGAATCTTAAGTACAGCGTTCATGAGAATGGACTGATAACTGTAACTCCTTTAACTTTACGGATTGATGAATCTGCTAATATACTGGTGAGAGGACAGGTCACTGATTCAAAAGATGTAACGCTGCCAGGTGTAAGTATCCAGGTTAAAGGGACTTCATTGGGCACTGTTACCGATACAGATGGAAAGTTCTCCATTAGTGTCCCTCCAACTTCAATTCTTATTTTTAGTTATATTGGATATGTTTCGCAGGAGATTCCAGTAAATAATCAGAATACAATTAATGTAAGCCTGGAAACTGACGCTAAATCCTTAAATGAAGTTGTTGTAACAGGTTACACCACCCAGCGTAAAAAAGACATCTCGGGTTCAGTGGCGATAGTAAATGTTGGTGATGCAACAAAAATACCGGCTACCAGTTCTGAGCAATTGTTACAGGGACAGGCTGCAGGTGTTACTGTAATTAACCAGGGCGCTCCGGGTGCCTCAAGTACCGTATTTATTCGCGGTATTTCAAACTTTGGCAATAGCTCTCCGCTGTATGTTATTGATGGTGTTCAAATCAATAGCATGTCACAGATTAATCCCAGCGACATTGAAAGTATCAGTGTGTTAAAGGATGCGGGCGCGGCAGCTATCTATGGTATTTCCGGCGGTAATGGTGTAATAGTAATTACTACTAAAAAAGGTAAAAGCGGTAAACCCACTATCAACTATGATGGCTATTATGGCACCCAGCAACCATTAGGTGGTAATGTTTGGCATCTGCTTAATCCAACACAGCAGTCACAGCTTGCTTTTTTAGCTAACGATCAACCCACTGAATTTTTATATCCCGGTGGCCCCGGTTCGCTTCCTACTTATGGTTACCAGGGTGGTTCAGCTGCAGGGAGTTTCGGCTCAGCCGGTAGTACCACTGATCCTTCCATAACCAAATATTACCACTTTGACGCGTCTAACCCTGGTAATGATTTCCTGGTACAAAAATTTAACCAGCAGGGTACTGATTGGTTCCATGAAATTTTCAAAGCGGCGCCTGAGCAGCAGCATACGCTAACAGCAAGCGGAGGCAGCGATAAAAGCACCTATCTGTTTTCCTTAAATTATGTAAATCAGCAAGGTACTTTGATTGATACCTATGAAAAAAGGTATACAGCCCGTTTGAATACCAATTTTAATATAAAAGACCATATACGCTTTGGCGAAAATGGTTATATTTATTACAGAGATAATAATGGTGGCAGTAGTTACAATAACCAGAGTGAAGGCAACGCCATATCATACACCTATCGTGAAATGCCAATAATACCTGTGTATGATATAGCAGGTAATTATGGCGGCGGTTATGATGCCCCCGCCGGTAAAATAGTGGGAATTGGTGCTAACCCAGTAGCAATCCAAGCCAGGACAGTAAACAATTATAGCCGTTATTGGAATATACAGGGTAATATATTTGCTGAGGCTGACATTGCCAAGTATTTTACTGTGCGCACCAGCATTGGCGGTAATGTTAATAATAATTATTATTATGGCCTCGGCTATAATCCGTATGAGAATGCTGAAGGTCATTCTATTGTTAACTCGGCTTATGAGGGCTCTCTTTACACAAGCAATTATAACTGGACAAATACAATCCTTTATCACCAGACATTTGGCAAGCACAAGGTACAGGTATTTGCAGGTTATGAACAAAAGGCATCCAGCGGCAGACAGATACAGGGTAACGGAACCAGTTACTTTTCTATGGATCCTAATTATTTACAGATACAATATGGTACCGCTAATGATCTTCCTGTTAGTTATATCTTTCAGCCATATTCAACCGAATCCGTATTTGGCCGTTTAGACTATTCCTATAATGACAAATATATTTTAGGTGCTACCTTACGCCGTGACGGATATTCAGCATTTTATCCTGGCAGGCAATGGGGTACTTTCCCTTCAGTGTCATTGGCATGGCGTATATCCCAGGAAGATTTTCTGAAGGGTGTTAGCTGGATAAACGATCTTAAACTGCGCGGCAGTTATGGATTGGCAGGTAATAATAGCAACATTGGCGGTTCTAATGCTTATTCACAATCTTCTTCGGGCACGGGAGCTTCTTATTATGGTATCACCGGGAGTTCTAATTCCATTACGCAGGGCTTTTATCAGTCAAGTATAGGTAACCCAAAAACTACCTGGGAAACAGACAAGATACTGAACGTTGCTTTTGACGCTACTTTATTTAACCATTTGGATTTGAACGTTGAATACTATAAAAAATCTATCAGCGGTTTATTGTTCCAGTTGCCGCTTGCGGCAACAGTTGGCGGCGCGAGCGCTCCTTATGTAAATGTTGGCGATGTACAAAACAAGGGTTTTGATATCGCGGCTACTTATCATGGCAGGGTAAACAACGATATTAGCTTTAGCATTGGCGCTAACATTACTACTTATCATAACATAATTACCAGTCTGCCGAGCGGCTCGTTTACCGTGGCCAGCTCACGTGATAATAATATAGTAAGAGAAAAGGTTGGCGACCCTATAGGCGAGTTTTATGGATATAAAGTAGTTGGAATTTATCAAAATGCTTCTCAGGTGTCAAGCCTGCCGGGTTATTCAGGCGCTCTCCCTGGTTCCTTTATATATCAGGATGCTAATGGCGACGGAAAAATCGATGCCAATGACCGTACTGATATTGGCAATCCGAATCCTAAATTCACGTATGGTTTAAACCTGAATGCTACTTACAAAAGATTTGATTTCACAATGGTACTGTACGGTTCATCAGGGAATAAGGATTTTAATTACGTAAAATACTGGACAGATTTTTACAGCACATTTCAAGGGGGTAAAAGCCTTGACCTGTTGAACAATTCAGCTATAGTTTCAAACGGTGTTGTAACAAATCCGGGTGCAACCTTACCTTCAGCAGCTTACGCTCAGGCTATGGGTTCAAGCACCATCAGCTCTTATTATGTTGAGAACGGTTCATTCTTGAAATGCCGTGTGTTACAAATAGGTTATACATTTGATCCTTCAGCGCTTAAGCGGATTGGTTTTGATAAACTGCATATTTATGCGCAGGGTACCAATTTATTTACCATTACCAAATATTCAGGTTTGGATCCTGAATTGGTGCCTTCTGTCAATAATCTTAATGATGGTAATCAAAGCGCCGCTTTTGGTATTGATTATGGTGCCTATCCAAATAACCAAAAACAGTATATTTTAGGTGTTAACTTAACATTTTAATTATTAATTATTATTAATAAATATTAAAAAATTATAGCGTCATGAAAAAATCTTATAGTAAATTCATTGCCATAGGTTCGCTGATTTTTCTTACTTTAACGTATTCATGTAAGAAATTCCTCGATATACAACCTGTCGGGTCACTAAGCAACGCAGTACTCGCTAATAAAGCGGGTGTTGACGGTTTGCTAATCGGGGCCTACTCCATGTTGGATGGTTGGACTAACACCTCAAAGTTTAGCTCATGGGATGGTTCTATTGATAACTGGACTTTTGGCGGTATTGGTTCAGATGATGCCTACAAAGGCTCAAACACTACCGATCAACCACCGGCATCTCCGATTGAGAACCACTCTGTTGACGCATCGAATGAATATCTTGAAGGCAAATGGGAGATCGTTTATAACAGTATTCAGCGGGCAAATGATGTGATAAGAGAACTTCCTTTAGTTAAAGATGGTTCGGTGTCTGCGGCATACGCAGCCGAGGTTACAGCTGAAGCGCGCTTTTTGCGTGGCGTTTATCACCTGGAAGCTGCAAAATTATGGAGGAACGTTCCTTATGTTGATGAAACAATAACTTACGGCAATGGTAATTATAATGTACCTAACAGTGGGCCCATCTGGACACAAATAGAAGGTGACTTCAGTGCAGCAATGGCGGTATTGCCTAAAACACAACCGCAAATTGGCCGTGCCAATTATTATGCAGCCGAAGCATTTTTAGCAAAAGCCTATATGTTTGATCATCAATATCCAAAAGCTTTACCGCTTTTAACAGATTTGATTAATAACGGCCAAACATCAGGTGGAGTAAAATATGCTTTAGGGCCTTATGAAAATAATTTTAATGCCTCTACAAAAAATGGCCCCGAATCGGTATTTGCTGTGCAAATGACAGTAAATGACGGTTCAGGCGGTAATAACGGAAACGCTGGCGATATCTTAAACTTCCCCGGCGGTACTTATACAAGCGGCTCCAGCAGTTTTTATCATCCATCATATAGCTTAGCAAACTCATTTAAGGTTGACGCAAATGGTTTACCGATGTTTGGTACTGACGCGAATGGTTTACCTGCTTATGATACTCAGAACCTGAAAAATGACCACGGCCTTAGTCCAACCGATCCGTTTACACCGCCTACAGATGCATTGGATTCGCGTATAGACTGGACATTAGGCCGCAGGGGTATCCCATACTTAGATTGGGCATTATGCGGCGGGGAAGCATGGTCACACGGAGACGTTTGTTCATATAACCCAATTAAAAATGTTTTTTGGCATGCTGCGCAAGCTACTACCAGCGATACTGGCCAGGGTTGGGATCCAAATCAGGATGTTGCAAATAACTATAATCTGATCCGCTTCGCAGATGTAATATTATGGCGTGCAGAATGTGAAGTAGAGGCTAATGATTTGCCGGATGCAGAAGCTGATGTAAACAAAGTAAGGACGCGTGCTGCCGACCCAACCGGGTGGGTGCATACTTATGTTGATAATACCGATCCGTCAAAGGGTTTTACCACTACACCTGCTGCAAATTACAAAGTAGGTTTATATAGCGGCCAGTTTGCTGCAAACGGCCAGGATTATGCCCGTCAGGCTGTATTGATGGAAAGAAAACTGGAATTTGGCATGGAAGGGATGCGTTTCTTTGACTTGCAGCGTTATGATGGTTTATATGGGGGTAAAGGAGGTTCAGGTTATATGGCAGATGTCTTAAATGCATATATTAAGGCTGATACCCGCATATTTAACCCGGTATTAAATGGTCATACATTTACTAAAGGTAAAAATGAGCTCTATCCAATACCACAAATACAAATTGATTTTGAAGCTGGCAAATTAAAACAAAACCCACAGTATTAATAGCCAATACAATTTAAACCTGATTAAAAACAAACTCATTTGATGAAAAGCCATATCTCATTATTCCTGTTGTTTACAATATACTTTATCTCTTCCTGTAAGAAACATTCATCAGTAGCTGATTATAGCGGCTGGCGTACCTATGCCGGTTCAAAGGAGGGAAACCGGTATTCATCAAATGAGCAGATAACATGGAAAAATATTAGTCAGCTTAAGGTGGCCTGGACCTATAGCTCTAATGATAAGGATACCGCAAACCGGAGCCAGAACCAGTGTAACCCGATAATGGTGGATGGCATACTTTACGGTACAAGCCCCAAATTGAAATTATTTGCATTGGATGCAGCTACCGGCGAACAAAAGTGGCTTTTCGACCCTGCAAGCCAGGATACTTCGAAAAAGAAGGACCCGATGGCTTATTACAAGATATGCAGGGGCGTGGTTTATTGGGCGGATAAAAACGGGGACAATAAACGCATTTTCTATAGTGTTGGATCGAAAACGTACGCCATTGACGCGGATAATGGCCGGCCAATCCTGAACTTCGGCAAGGGCGGTTATTTAGACCTGACCGAAGACCTGGGCCGAAAAGTTAACTCTTTTGTTTCGGGCACTACGCCGGGTGTTATTTATAAAGGCCTGTTAATTATGGGTGCGCGGGTTGATGAGTCGGAAGATGCCGCGCCGGGGCATATCAGGGCTTATGATGTGATGACAGGAAAGCTCCGCTGGAGCTTTCATACTATCCCGCATCCGGGCGAAATTGGATTTAATACCTGGCCCGACAGCACCGCCTGGAAGCGCTTAGGCTCCGTCAATAATTGGGCCGGCATGGCCTTAGATGAAAAGCGGGGCATTGTTTATGTTCCGACGGGGTCGGTTGGTGGTGATTTTTATGGGGCGCACCGTAAGGGCCCCGATCTTTTTGCTAATTGTTTGCTTGCACTCGATGCCGCCACAGGTAAATACATCTGGCATTATCAGGTAGTGCACCATGATTTGTGGGACCGCGATTTGCCTGCCAACCCAAACCTGGTAACCATAACACATGATGGCAAGACAATTGATGCAGTAGCGCAGATCACTAAACACGGGTTTATTTTTATGTTCGACCGTACCAACGGTAAACCCATATTCCCGATAGCAGAGAAACCTGTACCAACCAATGCCCTGCCGGGAGAACAACCCTGGCCTACCCAACCTTTCCCATCATTGCCACAGCCTTTTGCCCGTCAGCATTTCGGGCCCGAAGATGTAACCGACCTAACGCCCGAAACCCATAAGGATATGCTGGCGAAATACAACAAGGTAAAATATAATGCCATGTTTACCCCGCCAAGCAAACAGGGCGACTGGATTTTTCCCGGTTTTGACGGCGGCGGCGAATGGGGTGGTGCAGCAGTTGACCCGGAAACAAAAATTATGTACATTAGCAACACCGAAATGCCCTGGGCGCTGGTAATGATAGACGTACCAAAAAATACGTATGACCATACATTACAGGGCATGGGCCATGCCCTGTACAACAAGTATTGCTTATCCTGTCACGGGTCCCAACTAAAGGGCAATGGAACGTCTTATCCCTCATTGATTAATATCAATAAAAAATATAATGAGCAGCAGGTAAACCAGATCGTTACGAATGGCCGCAATATGATGCCTTCGTTTAAACAAATATCCGCAGATGAAGAGAAAGCCTTGCTGGTATTTTTGTTAAAATTACCTGAAAAATCTTCGGATGCTAAAATAATATCAAAAGAACCGGTTTCTACAGCAAAAAATAGTTTAAACATTCCTTATACCATGAATGGTTATAACCGTTTTTTGGATACGAATGGTTATCCCGGCATTAAACCACCCTGGGGCACGCTTGATGCTGTTGACCTTACAACAGGCAAACTTTTATGGAAAGTGCCATTAGGTGAGTATCCTGAACTTACCAAAAGAGGCATTCCAAAAACCGGTACCGAATTATATGGCGGCCCTTTGGTAACAAAAGGCGGTTTAGTATTTGTTGCGGCCACAAAAGATGAAAAGATAAGGGCATTTGATAAGCGCACAGGCCGGCAGATTTGGGAAGCAAAATTACCGGCAGCCGGGTATGCCACCCCCGCCACTTATGCGGTAGATGGCAAACAATATGTTGTTATAGCCTGCGGCGGCGGAAAGATCGGCAGCAGATCGGGTGATACTTACGTTTGTTTTGCGCTGCCGGATAAATAAAACTTGTAACATTAATGTTGGGATTTTAATAATTCGGGGTTTCCCTCTGAAGATACCGAAAAGTATAAAGTAAATAACCGAATTGTTATTTTGATAAATTATCCTGGTCGCTTTAAAGATACTTCAGGTCATGAGATAACCGGAGTTTTAGTTGATTAGTATCCCGGATCTTTCGGGATACTTTTTTGGAAGAAGAACTGACTGGATAATTTACAACTGTGAAGGGGAAAAAAGACAATGGAATCCATGCTTAATCACATCATATTTTCTATTCAATCCTCAGCGCTTCAAACTAACATGGCTTGTATCCAACAACCTGGTTACAACACGTTTCCCGGGCGGCAGCGCCCCGTACTTTTTATAGCTGTCATTGATATACACGGCCAGCGATTCGCTGTTATTGCTCATTAAAAAGGCGTAGGTGGGCCGGTACAGCGTCATAAAGTCTTCCAGTTCCTGGCCTTTCAGGGGCGCAATGCTGCCCACATAAGCGCGGGTAAACACCGCGTCGATATGCCGCTCTTCTGCTTCATGCTTAAAATATTGTTTAAGCCGCCGCGCGTCCTTACCTTCTTTGCTGAACCAGCTGCTCGGCGACATGATATAAACCTTACTTTTTTGATATACCTCGGGGTATTCCTTATGCGGGTCAAACTGAATCCTGGTGGAACTAATATTTACCTCGCGCAAAGCAATAGTTATTGGCTGCAGCATGATTTTTTTGTTTGTTAAATCAATAACATACAGGGTATCGGAAACATAACCCGGTGAATCGAAAATGAGCAGGTGGCCCGCCCCGGTTGCGATTTCAAAATTCCCGTTTTTATCAGTAAGCGCAAGCTGTTTGGTGTTTTTGTCCCTGATAAAAACATTCTGTAGTTTATTAGTTGTCATATTTTCATACACCGTGCCTTTCAAAAGGGTTTGCGCACTTACCGAACCAGCTATAAAACAAATAAATACGGCCAAAAAACACCTGACTTGCATAGGGGATGATTTATAATGTAAGGTAACTAATTTTTTTGTGATAAGGTTTGGATTTTAACATTTTTAAATAGAGGTTAGAGATTGGAGGTTAGAGATTAGTCAGGCCCCTTCCTTTTTTTTGGACTTCCCCAACTTTCAGATTCCTTCTAATCTCCAATCTCTAACCTCTAATCACTACTTTTTAGTCCAGACGTTATTATCGGGGTTAAAATCGGGGAGTACTTTATCAGGATCGTAGGTCACTGACTGCAGCTCTTCTGTGGAAGGATATTTAAAGGTCCAGGTACTGTTGCGTTCCCATATCTCAACCGGCAGCTTCACGCGATCTGTTTTGCCGCTTACCGTCTTAATTTCAAGCATCACCGGCATGGCCATCTTTTCGAGGTTGTCGATAGTGATCAATGCGCCCTTTGTGGGGTCATCACCAACATATTTCACATCGCGCACCGCAACATCCAAACGCCAGTTGTTCATAAACCAGCCCCTCCAAAACCATTGCAGGTTCTCGCCGGCCGCATTTTCTATGGTACGGAAAAAGTCATCGGGCGTAGGGTGTTTGAAGGCCCATTTATCAATATAAGTCTTAAAGGCGAAATCAAACCTTTCGGGGCCCAGAATCTGCTCACGCAGCAGCACAAGCCCGGCGCTTGGTTTTGAATATAACAGCGTTCCGGTATTTCTTTCGCGCAGGTTAGCCGGCTGGCTCATCATCGGCTCTAAACCGGGAGGGGTAAAGAACGTGGCAACGCGGTGCATATCCATCGGCCGCTTGCTTTTGTACTCGCCGTTATTAAAATCAGCGGTCGACAGGGTATTGATGAATGTATTAAAGCCTTCATCCATCCAGCCGTATAAGCGCTCGTTCGATCCAACGATCATCGGGAACCAGGTATGGCCAAATTCATGGTCATTAACACTCCATAGCCTTACACCTTTAGCTTTATAGCCGCAAAAAACTATACCGGGATATTCCATACCGCCAACAATCCCTGCTACAGCAGTTGCGGCCGGATAAGGAAATCCGAACCATTGGGCAGAATTAAACTCAATCGACTTTTTAACATATTCAGAAGAGCGGCCCCAGGCATCATTTCCATCGCTCTCCACCGGGTAGGCAGATATGGCGATAGATGGCTTGCCGCCTGGCAGATCCATCTTTACGGCATCAATAATAAAGGCTGAAGAAGCTGCCCATGAGGCATCACGGGCATTTTTTATGATAAAGTGCCAGGTTAATTCCTTTTTTCCTGCAGGCCGGGAGGCCGGGTCGGTAACTTCGGCTGCAGTGCGGATGACAACCGTACTTTCACTGTTTTTAGCCTGCTCCCAGCGTTTCAGTTGTTCCGGCGTATAAACATCCTGCGGGTTCATTAATTTCCCGGAACCAACAACAATATCTTTGGCAGGTGCGGTAATTTTCAGGTCGAAATCACCATATTCGAGGTAAAACTCACCCGGACCGGTATAAGGGATGGTATTCCAGCCGTAAATATCATCATAAACACACATACGCGGATACCATTGCGCTACCTGGAAGATCTTCCCGTTTTTGGTTGCCTGTATGCCCATGCGGTCCGAGCCGTAATCGGGAGAAATAAAGGTATATTCGATCTTTAATTTTACCTGTCCGCCATTGGCAGCTACCTCTTTGGGCAGGAAAATTTGCATCCTTGTATCTGATACCAGGAACTTCAAATCCGCATCATTACCTTTTCCCACTAATTTTATCGACCTGATCTTATACCCGGCGTCAAACACCTGACCCCTGCCCCAGTTGCGGCTGCCCGATAAAGGCACGATAGCCGTTCCCCGTGAATCAAGCTTGAAAAGATTTTGTTCAAGGTTCATCCACAAATACCCCAGCTTTTGAGGGCTGTTGTTGGTATAAATTAATATCTCCGACCCTGTAATTTCGTTGGTTTCGTCATTTAAGCTGGCAGCCAACTGGTAGTCGGCCCTGTTTTGCCAGTATTTCGGACCGGGTTCGCCATCTGCCGCGCGGTATTCGCTGCCATTTTTTGTATAAAATAATGGCCCGAAGGTTTCGTGGTAGTCATAATTGGTGGCGGGCTGCGTAGTTGCAGCGGCGGTGGCTGTTTGCTGGGCCTGGCCATAGCTTGTCGCCGCCAAAAATGCCAGTGTAAAACCGGCAATCAGGTTTATTTTCATTTTCAATAATTTGATCAGTTACAAAAAACAAGTATAGCATCTTAATTTTGAATTACTGAATTAGTGAGTTAGTGAATTGTTGAATTAAGGAACTACCCTATCTTTTCAATCACTAATTCACTAAATCAATAATTCGTACTTACAACAATTCACCCTTATAAATACCCTCATCAAAGCCAAAAAACAAAAAATCACCGGCCTCAATAACCGGGCGTTTGATCATGCTGGTTTTTTGCTGTAGCAGTTTTAATGCATCTTCTTTTGTTTTGATGCTTTCCTTAACCCCAGGGTCCAATTGTTTCCAGGTGAGCCCCTGCTTGTTCATAAACTTTTCGTACCCGGCTTTGCTGTCCCATTCATGCAGCTTTTCAGGGCTGATACCCAGTTTTTTAAAGTCGTGAAACTCGTAGGCTACATGGTTGGCTTTTAGCCAGTCGAGTGCTTTTTTTACTGTATTGCAGTTGGTGATGCCGTAAACTTTCATAGCGCAATTTATTGATTTCCGCCGGTATTTTGGGGTATGTTACTTGTTATACCGTGTCATCGTCAATTCCGTACCAATCGTAACAAAACTTTTTATCATTTCAATCGACCGGTCAATTAAAGCGGGTAGTTCGGGCAGTTCCTCTTTATCAAAACCGTTCAGCACATAATCAATCTGCCGACCTTTAGGGAAATCATCACCAACCCCGAAACGCAGGCGCGCGTATAGATTATGGCCCAGTATAGCCTCAATATCTTTTAAGCCGTTATGTCCTGCGGCGCTGCCTTTGGGTTTTAAACGTAAAGTACCAAAGGGAAGGGCGATATCATCAACCAGGATCAATACATTTTCAACCGGTATTTTTAATGTTTTCATCCAGTAGTTGACAGCCTTACCGCTGTTGTTCATATAGGTTGTTGGTTTAATGAGGCACAGGGTACGCGCCTTATGGCTAACCTCGGCATAGTAAGCCAGGCGTTCATTGTAAAATTTGGCGCTTTCCTGCTTTGCAAATTCGTTTAATATCATAAACCCGATATTATGCCGGGTATCAGCATATTCAGGCCCGATGTTTCCTAAACCAACGATGAGATATTTCATTTTAGTTCATGGTTCATGGTTCATGGTTCATGGCTTTTATATACATGGATTGATGAACGTAAACCTTTAAATATTAACGCGAAGATATTAATTAAAATAAAAACAGCGATAAGTTTAAACCTATCGCTGTTAATCAGTGAAATCACAAATTTAATCGGTGAAATCACCCGTTAATCGGTGAAATCCCGTAATTATTTTTTACCTGTAGCTGCTTCTTGCTCAGCCTGGCGTAATGCACGTGATGTTGTTACCGATACGATGGTATCTTCTTTTGCATTGGTGATGATAAGTTTTCCAACGCTCAAATCGCCAACTTTTACTGATTTACCAACGTCCAAAGTTTCGATACTTACTTCAATAGCATCCAAATGATCCTTAGGAAGGGCTTTGATGCGCAGTTTCCTGAGTTTCTGTACCAATTTACCGCCTGTTTTAACACCCGGAGAAGTTCCTGTTAATTTAACCGGGATCTCAATGGTGATTGGTTTTTTATCATCCAGCAACAAAAAGTCAACATGGATAATTTGTTCTGTCAGGGGATGGAACTGAATGTCCTTAATAATAGCCCTTGATTTTGTACCGGCAATGTCTAAGTCGATGAAATGAACAACCGGCGTGTAAACTACGGCTTTCAAATCAGCTGCGGACACTGAAAAGTGGGTTTGGGTTGGCCCACCGTAAAGTACTGCGGGTACCAGTGCCTGGTAACGCAGTTCTTTAGCGTCTCTTTTCCCTACGTTCTCTCTTGGAGAACCGCTAATAGCAATTGATTTCATTTATTTGTTTTTATTTATTTGGCCTCACCCCAACCCCTCTCCAAAGGAGAGGGGCTTAAGCAAGAAGTTATTAATTCTATTTCAAACGCCTTTTTTCAAGTCCTCTCCTTTGGAGAGGATTTAGGTGAGGCTTCAATCCACTTTAAACAACTGGCTTATTGATCCATGCTCATTCACATTCATAATGGCTTTGGCAAACAGATCGGCCGTTGTTAATACTCTTATTTTACTGCTTTCGTATTTAAGCGGTATGGTATCAGTAACTATCAGTTCTGTTAAAGCCGAATTTTCAATCGTTTCGTAAGCTTTGCCTGACAATACCGGATGGGTACAAACCGCACGCACACTACGGGCGCCGCGTTCCATTATTAAACCGGCAGCTTTTGCCAGCGTACCGGCAGTATCGCATATATCATCAATCAGCACTATATCCTGGTCGCTAACATCCCCGATAAGGGTCATCGACTCAATTTCATTGGCGCGTTTACGGCGTTTATCGCAAATTACAACCTCCGCATTAAAGTATTTTGCAAAAGTACGCGCTCTGTACGACCCGCCCATATCCGGCGAGGCAATGGTTAAATTACCAAGTTTCAGACTTTTTATATAGGGGACAAAAATCACTGACGCATCGAGGTGGTCAACCGGGATATCGAAAAATCCCTGGATCTGGGCCGCGTGAAGGTCCATCGTCATAATGCGGTTAATACCGGCGGCAACTAATATATTGGCAACCAGTTTTGAACCTATGGCCACACGTGGTTTATCTTTCCTGTCCTGGCGGGCTAATCCGAAATAAGGGATAACCGCCGTTACGTAATGTGCAGATGCGCGGCGTGCGGCATCAGTCATCATCAGCAATTCAACCAGGTTATCGGTTGGCGGGTTGGTGCTCTGTATCAAAAACACATCGCAGCCACGCACCGATTCATTAAAATGGGGTTGAAATTCGCCGTCGCTGAACCGGGTTAATACCACATCACCAAGCCCGTGACCGTAGGATGCGGCAATGTGTTCTGCCAGCGCAAATGTGCCTGAGCCTGCAAATAACTTAACGGTATTAAACTGTAATGGCATGTCTTGATTTACGATTTTAGATTTGTGATTTTAGATTTGATTATATCTTCACCCAAACGGCAAATCGTAAAACTGAAATCGTAAATCTAAAATAATTTTGTTGCCCGACCAGGATTCGAACCTAGACAAACGGTACCAAAAACCGTTGTACTACCTTTATACTATCGGGCATTCTCCTTAGGATCGTTAGCCTCTCCAAAAAGAAATGCAAATATAGGACGTTTTTTTTGAAGTTAAAAGATTTTTTTAAAAAGGGTAAAAATCGAAACACAATGCAAGCAAGTAGCAGATAAAGTACAAATATGCAAGTATCTGATAAAAACAGAACAAGTTTACCCAAAACAGCAAAACTGTTAAGGTTCAAAAATCTCGTTTATTTTATCAATAACCTGATTTATTATAGATTGAGAGACCCTGCTTATTTGGTGAATTATTAAAGATTGTTCCGCTACTAAAATTTTGTTACACCTTATTTCGGAAACAAATCGTAGCGGGTTTGTTAAATCTGTAGCAGTTATTGGAACCGAATAACTATCCGTATGTTGAACCTTAGTAAATTTGAACTAAAATAACATCCGCAGTTTTATTCATCCTGGTTCCTGAAATAACCAACGCCGGTCTTTTTGTGCCGCCGCTTTGGTCGGTAAATGGGAATGGAACTAAAACAACATCGCCTTGATAATACATGTCATTTCACAAAACTATTCCAGTATGTATTTTCTTCCTTATCTTCTATGTCCCAATCATGACTAAGCGAAGATTGAGCAAGAGTTAAAGACATGTGGTTTATTTCACCTTCTCCTAAACTACTGTAATCGTATTTCAGACTATTTAAAAAAGCTAATAAAACCTTTTCTTCCTGTTCATTATTAATATTAACAAGTAATGTTGTCATACTAACAAATTTACAAAATTAATCCTCAATCACAACCCCCATGGCGCAGAATTTATTGATACGGTCGGTAACCAATTCATCAATATTGCGTTCCTTTAATATTTTCAGATCTTTTAAAAGTTGTTTTTTGAGGGTGGTTGCCATGGCAACGGGGTCCTGGTGGGCGCCGCCAAGCGGTTCTTTGATAACACCGTCGATCAGCTTGTTCTTAAACATATCCGTTGAGGTAAGTTTCAGCATTTCGGCTGCTCTTTCCTTATGTTCCCAGGTTTTGAAAAGAATAGTGGAGCAATTTTCGGGAGAGATCACCGAATACCAGGAGTTTTCGAGCATCATCACCTTATCCCCAATGGCTATTCCCAAAGCGCCGCCTGATGCACCTTCGCCAATCACTACACAAATAACCGGCACTTTAAGGATGGACATTTCGAGCAAGTTACGCGCTATGGCTTCCCCTTGCCCGCGTTCTTCTGCTTCCAGGCCCGGAAATGCTCCCGGCGTATCAATCAGGGTGATGACAGGTTTATTGAATTTTTCGGCCAGTTTCATCAGCCTCAGGGCCTTGCGGTAACCTTCGGGGTTTGGCATTCCGAAATTACGGTATTGCCGCTCTTTGGTATTACGGCCCTTCTGATGCCCTATAAACATGACGGTTTGCCCGTTTATGGTGCCAAAGCCGCCAACTATCGCTTTATCATCGCCAACAGTCCTGTCACCATGGAACTCGATAAAATCATCGCACATCAATTCAATATATTGCAGGGTATAGGGCCTTTCGGGATGGCGGGCGATCTGCACTTTTTGCCAGCCTGTAAGGTTAGCATATATTTCGTGTTTGGTCGATTCCAGTTTACTTTCAAGCTCCGCTATAGTTGCAGACATATCCAGCTTGTTTTTGTCTTCAACCTGCTTCACCTTATCTATCTGCTGCTGCAGTTCGGCAAGGGGTTTTTCAAAATCAAAAGTTATCTTCATAAACTTTCCTTGTTAGGGGCGGCTAAATTAACTAAATGAAATGGTATTTTTTTATTTTGCTTTTTGTAAGGCCTCAAACTTGCTGATCTGCTGCTGCGATAATAAACCCCGGGTTGCCAGGCAAGCCTGCAAAATGGCATTCCTCAGTTCTCCCTGATACAAGCCGTACCGGTTTGTATAAAATATAAGCGAGCCGTCATCAAGCCTGTTAGTCCTGAAAAGACTGTCGATTGTTTTTTCGTTACCAATGATGATCAAACCCATTTCTAATTTTTTGCGGTGCAGCTCTCTGGCTATGGCGCTGATCTTAGTAACCTGTATGGGACTTAAAATTATTTCCCTTTTTAATTTAATTACTTTTTCCGGTGAAGGATAATGATTTAATTCTGCAGCTAATGACATGCCATAAATATCATCGCCTGTTATCAGGGCATTATATTGCTCATAGCTTAAAGTTTTAAGGGGCGAATGTTTAACGGTGCTGTCTGCCAGTATTTGTGCGTTCACTTTTCCGCAAAACAATATAATCGTAAACAGGAACAAACTTCTCTTCATAAAATTCATTGTTCAAAGGTGGCAATAATAAGAAATGTTGTTTAAAGTAAAATTAAATAATAATACGAACTTATTTTTCGCCAAACTCTCCGGCCATTTCGCTGAGCTTCGCTGCACTGATGGTCTGGCTGCCGCTATTAATTACAATACGATACCGGAAAGTAACTGATTCCCCTTTGTTTAGGTGTAGATTTTTTTCGGATTTCCCATTGGTGAAAACTTTCTCACCAAGCGGATTGGCGGCAAACAGGCCGTAGCCACGGGCATGCCAGAATGTTGGATAGTTAGGGTTTTTAGGATGATCAATGATGGCAATGCTTACTGAATCGGCGGCCATTTTTGCATAAACTTTGCACCATACACCCCGGCTGCTCCAGGCGTCGTTGCCCATTTTACCGGCGCTGGTGATGTAGTTCCCATTAGCAATATGGTCTGTGCCGCCTTTCACAAGGGTCACGTTACCTTTATTGTCGGTAAATTGCTGATCTTCTTTTGTTGGCATTTGCAGTTCATGTGCTAAACGCAGGCCAAGCATTCCGTCTTTGGCATCGTTAAAAACAATCGCCGTATCGGCTTTCAGGGTAGTAAAGCGATCTATTATCCGCTGGTTTTCGTCCCCGCTAAATTCAAAGCGGGTTGTTTCTTCTAACAAAACTTGTTTTTGCTGGTTTGTCCAGTTGGCGTGGTAGGCGAGTACGCCTGTTTTACCGCTTTTGGCTTCCAGTATTTTATCGGTACGGATCCATCCGTAAAGGTCCTTTTTATTTTGGGGGATAGCATAGGAATTGTTCCAGAAATCAAGCCCGTTTACATTTTCAAAATTAAACCACAGGCCAATATGGTGGGGGTGATCAGTCGGCTCTCCGGGTCTGCTATCAAGCGGAAAACCACGGGTAACAATAGTGCCGTTTGCTGCACGAATAGGGAATAATACCGGTTTTTCCAGGCTATCGGGATACATGAAACTGGTAAAAGGTTTGCCGCCAATAAAAATGTCCACCTTGTTTTCAGTGGCCGACCTGGTCACTTTTACAGCTTCTTTTTTTTGAGCCAATAGTGAAGAAGCAATGAATGTGAAAACTGCAACGAAAGGGAGGGCTTTGAAACTTGCCATAAGATTATTGTAATGTAGCATCATAGATCAAAATAAGGCGCTATTTGTCTTGGCTCCTGGCTCTTGATTCTTGACTCTGTCAAAATTTAAATACTTTTCCATTTGCCATAACTTCCTGCGTTGCTTCGTCAAAGGTGGCCTTGTAGCCGGTGTGGACAGCGGCGTTGGTCATAATATTAGCGATGGCATGGCTATACCCGGCTTCCACAGGCGCATTGGGCTGTTTGCGGCTGCGTACACATTCCATCCAGTTACGCACATGGTTTGAGGTCAGCACATCGCCGCCTGTATTGGCCGAAGCTACTACCTGTTGGGTATTTGCCAGGTCTATCTCCGGCAGCAGGTTTGCCTGCATACCCATAGCAGCCGCCATTTTTTGGGTTAAGCCGCCTGTTGGCGATACTTTGTTGGTAATGAGGTTGAGTTCGCCGCCATTTGAATAATAGATTTCCGCCGGGTTCTCATCGCCGTTATGCATGCGCGAACCAAAGGTAACCTGGAAACCGGTTGACAAATCATCCAACGGACCGTAATCAAATGCCGCGGTAAGGGTATCCCAGTTTTTCCGGCCATCTTTCCACACATAAATGCCGCCATTGGCAACAACGCTGCGGGGATGTTTAAGGCCGGTAAACCAATGTACCGTATCAATCTGGTGGCTCATCCACTGGCCCGGCAAACCTGATGAATAGGGCCAGAACAGGCGGAATTCAAGGTATTTGCGCGGGTCGAAAGCCTCGTAGGGACGGTTCATGATCCAACGTTTCCAATCGGTATCTTCCTCTTTTAACACGCCCAACAACTCCGGCCTGCGCCAGCGTCCCGGCTGGTTAACGTTCCAGGTTAATTCAACCATGGTTATAGGGCCAAACTTGCCCGAGCGGATAAAGTCATTGGCAGCATGGTAATTGGCCCCACTCCGGCGTTGCGAACCTATCTGCACAATTTTGCCCGATTCCTTAATGGCTTTAAGCGCAGCGCGGTTATCTTCCATCGTTTCGGCAAAAGGCTTTTCCACGTAGGCGTCGCAGCCTGCTTTTACGGCTTCGATGGCATGACGGGCGTGCTGGAAATCGGCCGTGCTGATAAATACGGCATCTATCGTTTTGCTATCGTATAATTCCTCATTGTTGCGGTAGGCCTTTACCTCATTTTGCATCTTATCTTTC
Source organism: Mucilaginibacter sp. UBA5151 (assembly GCA_002413785.1). Lineage (GTDB taxonomy): Bacteria > Bacteroidota > Bacteroidia > Sphingobacteriales > Sphingobacteriaceae > Mucilaginibacter. Next base: position 52,739 of record DHXR01000036.1, on the reverse strand, counting down.
CAAATGGCCGCGCCTTCTTCCCGGCGTCGTTTCCAGATATCCGATACCCCAACCACCTCAAAATTAAGTTCCTTGCAATGGTTCATAAAGCTGGGGATATGCGAACCTCTATGCCTGTCGGAAAAGCCCACAACGCCCACCCGCACACGGTCGTTAGCGCCGATAATACGTTTGTAGCTTTTGGCGCTCCATCCTGTTTTGGCAAGTAATACCCCGGCACCGGCTATGGTGGCCTGCTTTATAAATGTACGACGCGATTTTTCCATAGTGATTTATGTTATTAATCTTAAGAATTGGCAAATTGGTTTATAATAGCAACGCATTGAAGCTGAAATCAAATATCAATGAAATTACACAAAAAGTGATATTGTTTTTCAATATGTTTATAACAATGATGCTACTTAAAGGCAATATGAGAAAAAGAGAGGTTGTTTACAATCTTGTCGGCGGCGATCTGATACTTGTTTTTTTGCAATTCGGGGAACGCCATCCCCCGAATTGACCGTGTTGGTAATTCGGGGGACAGCATGCCCCAGATTGATGTTTCAGAAAATACGGCCAACAATTTTTATCCGACCCCGAGGTTTATTTCAAAATCCCATTCAACTCGTCTATCATAGCGGGCTTGCGCGGATATTTGTCTTTTAAGCTTTTAGCAATCGCGATGACCGAATCTTTACTTTGAGGAATATCCTTAATTATTTTTTTCATTGTGCCAACCAGGCTGGTATATTGGCTGCGATCACTGGCTTTATCGCCCTGAAGCATTAATGCAGGTAAATAAAGCTGCAGCATTTCTTCGGGATAATGCGGTGCCAGATAGCTATGGTACCGCATTAATATTTCCAGCCCATCTTCAGTTTTTACCAATGCCAAAAGCCTGTCCCAATACTTTTCTTCAATATAAACGGCGTTTAATGCTTCAAGCAATAGCGAATTAAGGGAACCCCAGCCGGGTTTCCTATCCTTTGTTATGCGCTGTATTGTTTCATTAATATGCGCTTCAAGTATAGCATACCACTCCTCTTTATTGTAAGTATCTTTTAATTGATTATAATATTCTCTGTCTAATCCCCGCCTGTCAAAGGCAAAACGTTTACAATAATAGCGCACTAACGGTATGTCTTTTTCTAAAACAGCAATACGCAGCAATTCTTTTTCCCATTGCTTAACAGTACCCGGATGTTTCACTGCTTCTGCAATTCTGATACCGTCATTAGCCAGCTTTTTTGCTCTTGCAAAATCTTTTTTATCAATGGCTTTGTTTATTTCACCCTGTCTGATTGATTCAATTTCCAGGTTTTGCTGTACCAGCGCTTCGGCTTCATCTGTTCTTCCAATGGCTTTAAGAAAGTCTATCTTCGATGTTTTTAAAAATTTTCTTTTATAATCGCCATATTCTCCCGTAAACTTAAGCAACAGGGCATCAATAAAATCTAAAAATTCTTTAGCCCGGTTTAGTTGAATGGCAAGGTCTTCAAATACAGCAAACAAATTATACCCAAAATCGCCGTAATCAAAGTATAGTTTATTATTTAGTTCTGTTTGTAAAAAGCTGAATATGTGCCCTTTCATATCTATAGCCGCATCGTCAGATTTTGCTATATCGTCTATCAGTTCAACTGCGTAAAAAACTGTTCCGCTCAGCGAGCCGTTAGAATCATCACAACTGGTTACAACCGCCATCATTTCTTTCAACACTGAAACGGCGATAGCAAAGCCATCCCTGTAATTTTTTTTGTGCGTCAATTGATAGCCGGTTTCAATCAGTTTGCTTACTTCCTTAGCAAGGGCTGATGATTCACGGTACTCGACATAACCACGACTTGAATGTTTTTTGACCAGTTTCCGGATCAAATCGGTGTATTTTTCGCCGATATCTATCCTGTCATCTTTATCTGCAAAAAAAATCTCAAATGCTATTTTAAAATCCTTGCTTTTTGATGCATACTGCCGGGTGAACTCCCTATACTCATCCACGTTTATTTTTGCAAGCAAATCCTCAAACTGATTTTTTTTCGATCCTTTTTTGGGCGCTTGTTTTTGCTTTTTGATTTCTTCGCGCATCGCGAAAAACACTGCGACAAGGTGTTTGCAGATGTCCCCGTCGTAAGGACAATCGCAAAAGTATTCGCTGATCTCCCCGTCATTTTTTAATGACATGGTTAGGTTATACAGATCTGATCCTTCAACTTCTGCGGTCCAGTTTCCCTGGTTTTCCCCAATATCCAACACTGCATTGTTATCATAATATTGTTTCCCTTTTTTCAGCATGGCGGGGCTTATCCATTTATCAAAATTCTGAATTGTAAACTTATTTTCTTCGTGTGCTATTTTCACAGGTGAATGTTTTGCCGATGTAAACTAAACTATATTTTTGTTTCAATTATAGCCAAATTAATGTTGTTTTTTGTATTATTTTTGAAGGGAGTTTACTGAAATCTCAAATATAAATTATATGGCTACTGAGATAAAACCTGAGATGATTGATGAAATTGCGGAAATGCTGGATGCCGGTATGGTTTGCTTTTATCATAAAATCACCGGCGAAATGGAGTATTATCCGGATGAGTTCAGAAACCCTGGATTTGATGAGGAAGTGTGGGCCGATCCAATAAATAAAGTGGAGGAGAATTCAGACGATTACCTGCGGTTTGAGGGCATGAGCAGTTTTGAATCCTTCAAAGTAATGGAAAATTTTATTGCCGGAATAACACATATACCCACACATAATAAATTTATCGACGCCATTTCGCGTAAAAAGCCTTTCCGGCATTTTAGCGACCTGCTGCTCTATTATCCTGAACTTAGAAAACAATGGTTTGTTTATAAACAGGAATGTTATACAGCTTATGTGACGGAGCAGATTGGGGTTGAATAAAAAGCGGAAAGGATAAATAAAAATGAAAAAGCAAATCGAAAAAATATACAGCCGCCCATTGCGGCCGGGGATGGTGGGCGACGGGTTCAGGGTTTTTAATTATTTCCCCAATAACGGTTTAAGCCAGCAACGTGTCAGCCCGTTTTTGCTGATGGATTTTAATGCTGAATATGATTTTGGCCCTTCAGATCATCTTCGCGGCGTTGATGTTCACCCGCATAAGGGTTTTGAGACCGTTACCATCGCCTATAAAGGCAGCGTGGCACATCATGACAGTACAGGGAACAGTGGGGTGATAAACCCCGGCGATGTGCAATGGATGACTGCCGGTGCAGGCATTTTACACAAAGAATACCATGAAAAAACGTTCTCGAAAACAGGCGGCCCGTTTGAGATGGTACAGCTTTGGGTAAACCTGCCGGCTAAACATAAACTCACCAACCCGGGTTACCAGGCCATAACCGCCGGCCAAATGGAAAAAGTGACACTTGCCGATAATGGTGGATCAGTCAATATTATAGCGGGTTCATTTAATGAGCACAAGGGTCCGGCCTCTACTTTTACCCCGGTAAATATGTTTGATATCCGGCTTAACGCCGGTGGAAAGTTGACAACAAAAATACCCGCAGAACACAACACAATTTTGCTGGTGGTAAACGGTGAAGTTGAGGTTAACGGTGAAAAAGCCGGACAGCACGACCTGGTTTTGTTTAAGAACGATGGTGAAGAAATAAATGTCAGTGCTGATAAAAATAGCGTTTTGCTGTTATTAAGCGGTGAGCCTATTAACGAACCAATTGCCCAATACGGCCCATTTGTAATGAATACCCACCGTGAATTACAGGAGGCCTTTGAAGAATTTCATTCCGGTAAATTCGGGGTGCTTGAATAAGGCATCGTTTCTCCGGCTTATAATCCGGTAAATAAAAAAGCGGCCCATAAGCCGCTTTTTTATTTACCGGATTTATATTAAATCCTTTAGTTAGTAAGTTTTAACTTACCCCAGATAAAGTTCCCTATCTGTTTTCCCTGGATCGCACCTTTTAGTGTGCTGTTAAGGTAATGGATGCCTCCATAAAACCGGCTCATCGCAGTTTCATCAGATGCCTGTATAAAGGAGTTAAAATGCCGCTGCATCCCTATATACTTCATTTCGCTGGTATCCTGAAAGGCAAAATGATCGCCAAATTCATGGGTAAGCACCGTAGCCACCGATCCGCTGATGGTTGAATGTCCCGCACTGTATTCGGGGAAAGGGGGCGTTTGTAACAATGGCAGCCAGTTATGATCAATCTTTTCCTCTATACTGGTCACCGGCCTGATATAGCTGAACTTATATTTTACCTGCCAGCAGCAAATAAATGCTTCATTCAGCGCAATGGCAGTAAGTGCATAGGCCTGCGCTGTTTTAACCGCGCCGGCATGGGTTTGTTTACAGGCAATTGATGTAATATACATCCAGTGGCCGCCTGGGGTGATCTTTTTATCAACAAACATCATGTGACCGTTATGCATTACATTGGTTGGATTATCATCCCAAAACTTCGCTATTTCAATTTCCTCCTTCGTCAAAGTTTTATTTTTGTTATATACCTCCACATATTGTTTTACGTAGGGACTGTTTTTATCTTCACTGTAGGCCGGTGGCAGTGGCGGGGCAAATACACCCGAAGAATCAACCAGCAATTGCTTCATGGTTCCCCAGCAAAACTCAATCCCATCCAAATAATCGGGAGGCGTAGGGCGCCATTTGGCCGGAGTTTCTTCACCCAGATATTTAGGCTTGGCCCTCGTTTGTAGATAATTATCAACATTGGCCCTTTTTAATATTAAATTGCCAATCTGCTCGCCAAAATCTACCGACCGCGCGTAGGTTGAATCGTCGAGGTTGTCCTTATACATGGCGTAAACTTTATTTTCATACTTTTTCAGGGTATCAATGGAAAAGGTGACCTTATGCGCTACGGTAAAAAATGCTTTGGTAGCAGCCAGTGCATAGTTATAGTTTTTCCCTTTTTGGGGTTCTGGCGGGGTAGCAAAGCCCTTCAGCTGCGTAATAAGTGAATTGTATTTAGGATCGGCATAACGCATCGCCTCGTATGAAGCCAAAGACGTATAGGTGTAAATCCGGCTGGCTACCGGAGGGGTAAACATATCATAAATAATTACCTGCGTTAGCTGGTTCTCGTTTTCGTGCAGCACAGCCGTGTCGCTCAGGAGTACTGTCTTCGGCTTGCGGGCACAAGCTGCAATAAAGATCAGGCAGGCCAAAACAGCTATTATTTTAAAGCTTTTCATAACAATAAATAGTTTAATTAAGTTAAGTATTTCTTACACCGGAAAGTCCGTATGCCGGGAAAGTCCGGAATATTATTTCAAAGTAAAATGACTTCAATCACTACTTCAATCACTAATTCAGTAAATCACTAATTCACTAATTAACAAAGGAACTTCGGCGGTTGCTCGGGTATATCCGGGGAATGGTGGATAATCAGCGGACAAGACCGTACATCAATGCCGGCCAGGCCCTGAACAGGGGAAGAAAACCGGAAGTGTAAAAAAGCGAAACTAAAGTTGTCCCGAACGGATGATTTGCTGTAGGGAACATGCTCCTTTTTCGGCACCGGGATATCCTTAACCTGTTTGGCATCGATAATATTTTGACTGGTTAAACTGGTAGTAGCGTAATCAGGAATGCACATCAGGTAAATGGCGTTCCGGGTAATTTTCATTTTTACATAATTATAGCTGGAGTTTTCAAACTTTATCTGTCCGCTTATATTTTCGTAAGCACTCCAGTCAGATATACCCGGCAGGTTAACGGGGAGTTTTACTTCTGTAAGGTCATTGACATTGTAGAGGCCTTTGCTGGTTTGCTCGTTAAAAAACCTCGCGGTTAAAAATACAGCGTATTGGTGCAATACAAGCTGCCCGCCTATATTAAAGAGGCAGATGGCAAGCAGCACTACAGCAATTAACTTTTTCAATTTTTTTGAGATACAAAAGACCGGTTTAAAAATGAGGTTTATAAATAAGGTTTCAAAATTTATTTTCCTTATTTCATGCTGTAACCATAAATAGCATTTCATGTCAGCAATAATGTGGTCAATAGGCCTTCTGCCATAAAATAACTAAAATATAGGACATTTAGCCTATGAACAGAATAATATTTTATTTATAACTTTAACTGTGAAAAACTCATAATGATAATTTATATCCTAAAAACTCTTGCCATGAATAAAATAAAATATTTCCTGATCCTGTTATTACTTATTATTAATAAGTCCCGGGCACAGCAACCATACCCTGTTACAGATACAACACCGGTTCTGATCGATGGATTGAGTATCGGTTACAATATCAAGTCACAGGAAGTAAAAGCGGTAGGCGATAAGGGTGATTTTAGCCGTTACGCTATCCGGTTTTATGTAACTAATACCGGCTATGACAAAATCGTCCGGAATAGAGAGGGTTTTATCAATGGCGGTAATGTGTCCGATCAATTAGTCCAGTTTAATATTCTCAACGCTACCGGCGCCAGGCTTACCTCCAATACCGCAATAATCAGGGCGGCGCCTTTCAATGAATTCCGGTACGTTGATGAGAAAGACCCGCACACCAATAACATGGAACATCATAAAAAAAATGTCCAGGTTGGTTTTTGGATTCAGGCAGGGCAGACTATCAGTGCTGATGAAATTGTTATTGTACCGCTAAACCAGCGCCCCAATGTGCAGGTAGTTTACCTTGCGCCTCCGTTCCTCCACGAACATATTGAAAACGCCAATTATAACCCGGGCCTGGTGCAAAATAATTATAACCCCGGGCTGATACAAAACGGGGCCTCAATAGCAGTTGATATGCAGGGATTTTTAAAATTTAAAAATATTTTAAACAGTACCTATATCAATATACAAAACGGGCCGCCGGTAAGTTCGCCTGTTGAGTATGGCTGGTGGAGTGCACAATGGCAGTTAATACCTGTACAGGGAACCAATTATTATAACATACAAAACAGGTGGAGGGGGAGTTTTTTAGCTATCGACAGGGGGTACGTTGGGCTTTCTGTAAACAATCAGTCGCCAGGCAGTAGTTGGTCAATGGAGCCAACCCGGGACCCCAATGTTTTTATGATTAGAAATGTCCAAAACGGGTATTATTTAAGCATAGCAAACAATAACCTTATACTTTCCAATATGGCCAATAATGATTTTAGTTCGGCGTGGACGCTGGAGCAGGCGCCACAGTAAAGTCGTTAGCCGCAAGTCATTTGTCTTGAGTCTGAAGAAATAACCAATGAAATTAGACTCTAAATTTAAAGGCAGACCGGGTTTAACCTGATCTGCCTATTTTAATAATGGGTATTATTCCCTCCGGAATAACCTCATGATTGCATATCCCAGGCTCATCGTTATGCAAACAGGGCAAATGCCAAACCTGAAAAATGTAAGCAATACCCTTTTGTGCAATGGTAAATTTGCAGGAATAACAGGGCAGTTTTTCCGGTCGCCTTCCGGCTCCTCAATTCCCCAAATGTTCATGTTTTATTTATTCAGGATTTTTAATATTTTTCTATCTCTGTCAGGTTTTTCATAAGGGCATAAATTTATACATTTTGTTAATACCATGTTTCGCTATTTATCACCCGCAATTCAAATAAATTTATTTATCTTCAAAGCTTTAAACCCCTGATTGATGAACACTGATTACGTTTTCTGGGTTGCTGTGGCAGCCTACGCATTACATGTCCTTGAGGAATATACTTACGACTGGAAAACCTGGGCGCAAAAAATTCTCAAACTCGACGTGGACTGGAATACTTTTCATGTAACCAATGTAGTCATGCTTTTTGTAGGAATAGCATGTGCCGAAGTAGGATGGTCGCATCCAACCTTCAGTCTTATATTTCCGGCAATATTGATCATTAACGCTTTGATCTCTCACGTGTTGCCCTATATCCGTTCAAAAAGGAAATTCTCACCTGGCCTTTTTACGGCTATTTTCCTGTTTTTACCCATCGGTTTCGGCTGTTTTAATACGGCCATGGGCCTTGGGGTACATACCAAATCACTTATTCTGGCTGGCCTGTGCGGGGCGTTTTTGGCGGTATATCCGTTTTTTCTTGTCAAAACAAAAAACCTCGATTTTTTTAAACCATAGCGCTTTTAATATCCGGAAATTCAGCATGGCAATTGTATAAAACAGATGCCGCTAAACGCTTATTTTTCATTTTGCTAAAGCTTAATTGATAAGAAATATTTTATCACAAGAGTCATGGTTTTTTCTTAATTGCAACATATCCCCGTTACTTACGTACAAGCCAACAATTGTTTAAAACCTTTTGCCGAAGTTATTAACAAAAGCAGGGGTATTTATTAACCTGATTCGATTTTAAATCATTGCTATGCGTAAAAATTTAGTCTTAATAGGCACTTTATTGTTTTTGAACAGCTTTAAAAGCAGTGCTGTAGTTACCGCTTACAAAGACCCTAAAATTGACAGCTCAAGCGTAGCTTCGATTAAAATTACGCCTGCCAGGCCGCTTGTTGAAAAAGATATTTATGGATATTATTTAAACTTTGATATCGTAATTAAAAATCAAACTGCCCATGCCCTTGAACTAAGCTCTATAGAAATTGCGATAAAGGATGGCACAGGTAAACTGGTACAGCGGAAATTTATGGACCATAACGGACAGTCCCCGGAGCTTGCCGCGTTAGGAAATATGGTAATAAAGCCCGGTGAATCAATCAGTTTTTTCAATCCTTTTCATACTTTCACGCCTGATGTAACCATAGCGAGTTTAAAGTACGGGTTCTTCTTTAATTATGCCGATAATCAGCAGCAAACAGAAAGTAACAAGCACCGGCTGCCTATGGATTTTGATGCATCAGTTGTTAAATTGATCACCCCCGAAGTATATATAGCAAAAAACGAATATCATCTCCCTTTAAAGGGGAAAATAATTGTTTGGGACGGCCACGATTTTTACTCAGATAACCGCAGGTCGGGCGATGACGTGGCGGACGGGAAAATAAATATTATTTCGAAAAACCCGAATCGTTATGCCTACGATTTGATGAGCATTGACCGAAGCGGGAGCATGTATCACGGTTCACCATTTAAAAAAGAAAACTGGTATGTTTTCGGGAAGCCTGTATTTGTTCCGTCAAACGGGAAGATCATAGAAGTACAAAATGAGATCCCTGACAATGAATTTAACGGAAAAATTATCCAGGCCCCGAAACTTGCCGCCAATACAGATCCGAAAGGGATGGGCAACCACGTGATTATAGACCATGGCAATGGCGAGTATAGTGTGATGCAGCACCTGGAAATGGGAAGTATTACAGTTAAGGCCGGACAATTGGTAAAGGGCGGACAACAAATCGGCAGCGTAGGTTTCTCCGGCGCAGCCATATACCCCCGCCTTCATTACACCGTGATCAGCAGCCCCAAAGAATTGCTGGCAGAAGGTATCCCATCGTATTTTAACGACTATAAACTGTACCGCGGAACGTTAATTTTACCTGTAAAAAGAAGCCGCATTGATAGCGGCGACATTGTTGAATCAGAAAAATAACCTCATCATAATAAAATTTCAGGGTGCCCGATAACCGCAAGTTATCGGGCATTTTATTTTGTGATAAAAATAAGCCTGCCGGAAGGCAGACTTTTGTCACAAATAAAAAAAATGGAAACCCAGCATTGCTTAGCCAATAATCCCGGCAAGGCCTTATTTGATACCGGCGAAAGTACAAGCAAGGCTGTATTTATAATTTGTTTAGTGTTTTGTTTAACCCCTTTCGCAAGTCCGGCCATTGCCTTGCTGGCCGGGCTGCTGATTGCCCAATTTACCGGGCACCCCTACCTGCATTTGAACCATAAGGCCACGCATTTGTTGTTGCAGGTATCGGTAGTGGGTTTAGGTTTCGGCATGAATGTACATAGCGCAATGCAGGCGGGCAGAGAAGGGGTATTATTCACAATCGCATCAATAACAGCAACACTGACCTTTGGCTACCTCATGGGCCGCTGGCTGAATATCGAAAAGAAAACATCATATTTAATATCAGCCGGTACCGCCATTTGCGGGGGCAGCGCCATTGCCGCAATTTCCCCGGTGATTAAGGCAGAGGAAAAACAAATATCCGTTGCATTGGGTTGCGTATTTGTTTTAAATTCCGTTGCCCTGTTTATATTCCCGGTTATCGGGCATCATTTTAACCTGTCACAAACCCAGTTTGGCTTATGGTGCGCCATTGCCATTCATGATACCAGTTCGGTTGTTGGTGCTGCCGCTAAATATGGTCCGCGGGCTTTAGAAGTAGCCACAACCGTAAAACTTGCCCGGGCGCTGTGGATCATTCCGGTGTCGTTTATGTCGGCTTTTGTTTTTAAAAACAAATCTAAAAAAGTAAGTGTACCCTATTTTATCGGGTTGTTTATACTGGCTATGGTTGCCAATACCTATATCCCGACTATAGCCGTTTTAAGTCCTTATATTATCACCATTGCAAAAACAGGTTTAACATTAACATTGTTTTTGATAGGCGCAGGCTTGTCGGGTAAGGTAATGATGGCTGTGGGGATAAAACCGTTGCTGCAAGGTATTATGTTGTGGATTGCCATATCGGTCACCGCCTTGTATGCGGTGATGCATTTGGTATGAATACAAGAGAAACTTAGCAATACAAATTGGTCGAGTAGGTAAAGAGGTGTGCTATAAGAGATGAAACAACCATGAGCCATCAACAGTTCCGGCCATGAACTATGAACCATCGACCATGAACTAATAACCCAACTTCGTATCATTACCCCTTGGATCGGCGCCGCCTTCGTAGTAGCCTCCGGGGCTTACCAGTATCGCATCAACCCGTCCGCTGGGACCGCGGTCCACTATTTTATACCCTTTTTGCTGCAGGATGGCCGTGGCGTCACTTGTCAGCGCATTTTTTTCAACATCTACCACATCGGGCAGCCATTGATGATGAAAACGTTTTGAATCAACAGCCTGCTGCATGTTCTGATCAAATTCAATAACATTTAATATGGTTTGAAATACCGAAGTGATGATAGTTGAACCTCCCGGCGTACCTACAACCATAAACAATTTACCATCCTTTTCAATAATTGTCGGCGTCATGGATGATAACATGCGTTTGTTTGGCTGGATGCTGTTTGCTTTACCGCCAACCAGGCCAAACATATTTGGCACGCCCGGCTTTGAGCTAAAATCATCCATTTCATTATTCAGCAGGAAACCTGCCCCTTTAACAAATGTTTTTGAGCCAAAGGAATCATTTAACGTCGTTGTGATGGCCACCGCATTGCCTTCACTGTCAACAATGGAATAGTGGGTGGTTTGATCGCTTTCGTGTCCGGCAAGGTTTCCCGGCTGTATGCTGCTGCTTGGTGTGGCCGCGTTCCAGTTAAAATTGTTCATCCGCAATTTGATGTAAGCCGGGTTTAGCAGGCTATCCACAGGTACTTTATAGAAATCAGGATCGCCAAGGTATTTTGAACGGTCGGCATATACCCTGCGTTCGGCCTCAACAATTAACTGCACAGTTGAATCCTGGTTGTGTCCCCATCTATGTAAAGGGTATGCTTCAACAGATTTCAATAATTGGAGCAGTGCAACCCCTCCGCTTGAGGGCGGCGGCATGGTAATGATCTTATAGCCTTTGTAGTCGCCGGTAAGGGGTTTACGCCAAACGGAATGATAGTTTTCCAGGTCGCTTTTTGTCATAATACCGTTCCCGTTTTTCATTTCCGCTACCAATTGATCAGCAACAATACCGGCATAAAATCCATCCCTGCCTTTATCCCGGATCAGTGTTAGTGTTTTAGCCAGGTCTTCCTGAACAAGCAGGTCGCCTTCCCGCCAGCCTTCTTCTTTTAACAGGTAATTTTTCCCTGGATTTAACTTTTTGAATTGTTTACTATCGTAGTTAAGCGCCGAAGCGAGCCGCCGGCTGATTGTAAAACCATTATGCGCCAGGTCAATGGCGGGTTGCACAAGGTCGGCCCATTTTAGCCTGCCGAATTTACGGTGCGCTTCAACCATGCCATCAACAGATCCGGGGACACCCGAGGCCTGGTGCGTGTATAAACTCATATCAGGTATTACATTTCCGGCACTGTCAAGGTACATGTTTTGGCTGGCCGAGGCCGGCGCTTTTTCACGGAAATCGAGCGTACTGGTTTCCCCGCCTGCCGAACGGTAAACCATTAAGCCGCCGCCGCCAATATTACCAGCCTCGGGATGGGTTACTTCCAGCGCAAACTGAACAGCAACGGCTGCATCTATGGCGTTGCCGCCTTCCTTTAATATATCAAGCCCCACCTGCGCTGCATTTGGCGTTGCGCAAACTACCATTCCCCTGCGGTATTTGGCTCCGGTGTTGTGGGCGGGCTGTCCCTGGCCATATCCCTGCTGAACAAAAACTGAAGCAGATATAATTAGTAACAGCAGTGCCGTTAAAAGATTTTGAAATGTGTTACCTGACGCCAACCGGCGTTTAGATGTTGATATGAATGTGAAGCCCATTTTATTGATTAAATAATTTTACTAAATTATTGTATTCTGTTGAATGTTTTATGTTGCCGCTTATTTAAAAAAAGACAAAGGTCAAATTGTTGCAAAAGAGATTTGCTTCCGGGCCTCTGTTGAGTTTCGCTGCCCGACGTATGTCAGGTGCAATTTTTATTCCTGAAAACCAACGTTTTCGCATCTTAAAACCAGTATTTATTGCTCAAAGCGCCATAAAACTGCACTTTTGTCGTTTAATCAAAAAATACATTTATGAAAAAAATAATCTTCTACTCATCCATTTTAGTTACTTTTTTACTCATCAGCAGGCAATCAATGGCCCAGGATTACAAAACCGCCCTTGGCTTAAAATTCGGCGGTTACGAAAACGGTATCTCTGTTAAATACTTTCCTGTCAGCGGTATTGCGCTCGAAGGCATCGTGGGTTTCCGGAATAACGGCGTAGTGATAACAGGTTTATATGAAATACACCAGGAAGCTTTTGGCGTACCTGAATTAAAGTTCTATTATGGCGCCGGCGCCCATATCGGCGCCGAAGGCAGCGGGACCTATCAAACATTTGACGGCGGTAATCAGACGTATGCTGCAAGCCGTATTTTACTTGGTGTTGATGGCGTCATCGGACTTGAATACCACATCCCCCAAGCGCCCATCGCTATCAGCCTTGATCTGAACCCAAGGTTAGAACTGGCATCCGGGCCGTTTGTTGATATAGCGCCGGGTTTAGGGTTGAAATACACTTTTTAGGTTTCTACCTCACAATAACAATTTTACTGTAGTAAACTTTTTTTGCTAATAGTAATTTCAGGACATAAACACCGGAGGGAAGGTTTGATACATCAACTGATGTGCTGACATTCCCTCCGGTTATTTGTTGCTCACTGTTATAAACAACCTGTCCGGAGGAATTAATAACACCCATTGTCAGGTTCGGTATTGCCGGCGTCAAAAGCGGTGTGGCAGGCCAGCCCTTTCAGCGTTGCGGCGCGCATAAAATTTCCGCCGTTCTTTTGCGCGTAATATTCCTGCAGCAGGTACAACGACCCGGTAACATTTGGCGCCGCCATGGAAGTTCCGGAAAGTGTAATATAGGAAGCCGGGCCGCTGCTGCCGCATGAAAGCACATCCACCCCATCGGCAACAATATCAGGTTTAACACGGCCATCATTGGTGGGCCCCCAGCTGCTGAAAGACACAATAGCTATGTCCTGGCTATTGGCAGGCCCGAAAGGCAAGGGGTTTACCGCACCTACTGTCAATATATTTTTTGCATTCCCTGTCGAGCTGACCACCTCATAACCGGTATTGCTGCTGATACCAGCGGGCCTCCGGGCTGTACCGAATTGGTTTGTGTTGTGGCAGCTGCAGTTGTATTGTCATCGGTAATAAGGTATATCGGAAAGCCGAGGCTGTTTATCCCCTGCAAAGAAAGCAGGCCGCCATTTTTTGTTCTTCGGACGATGGGCCAGCCAAAGGTTTTTGCCATGGACAACGCCTTTTGGCGCCCCGATAGAAACAAACTGTTCTGAAGATTAGAAAAGTTTGCCAGCTCTTGTTTTTTGGCATCAGTGACCAGGGCCTGTTGCCCAAATGTTTCGTCGGCCAAACACAGCAATAAAAAAGAAATAACAGTTGCTGTGTAAAGTTTAGTCATATTTAATGCAGGGTACTTGTTTTGTGAATGTGTATCCCGATAAAACAATTTTCAGGATTTTAAATCGCATTATAAAATTTGTTTTTGTTTGATTTATTTTTACTAAAAAAACGCTTAAAACCTGCGCTCAACGTCATTTTTCTTTTTTTGAGGAAATATTTGCATTGTTCTCAAATTAATTGTTAATAATTCCCGGTTTTGGGGAAATCTAATATTAAACTTAGGAAAATATTTTGTAATTTTTAGAAAATACCATCCAAAATTAATTTTAATGCAATGCAATATAATTACGACTTAATATTTAATGCGTTTTGAGAAAAAATACAAGGTTATCTGCATCGCTTTTGTTTTATCTATTATTTTTTCACAATTTAGGTTCCGCTTTAGTACAATTATTGCCCTGCTAACGTCGATTTGATAAATTATTGATTAAGGATTTGAAAATGCATTTAATTAAAGTGTGCCTATTGCAATTTTTGCTGGTTTTTACTTTAAACAGTTTTGGCGCAACCACATATGACTGGACCGGTATATCAAGTTCATCATGGACCACCCCTGGAAATTGGAGTATTGGAGGAGTTTCTCAAACAATTAACTATCCCGGAAGCGGAGGTTCAACAACTGACATTGTGAGAATTGGTGTTACAGCCTACACTGCCTTAAACGACCCCGCATTAACAACAGCATTAACTTGTGCTTCGATTGAATTTGGCTCAAATAACGGGGGCATGATGTCCTTAACAATAACAGGTATTACCCTTACTATAACCGGCAATATTACCCAGGATCATAACGGAAGTACCGGAGGAATTATTACTAATATTAGCGGCAGCGGAACATTGAGTTGTAGTTTATTCCAGGTTGGCGATAATACTCCTCCTCCAACGCCACCTAATGGCAACAAAGCGGTTTCTGTCTCAAATGCCACAATTATAAATTCAAGCATTACAAGTTTAAGCTTATCATCGAATTTAATTTTTAATACAACAGTTTCCCCAGCTAATAATAGTAGTAGCCTAATAAGTTATAATAACGCTGTATTTAATTTAACGGGGGGCGTAGCTAATATTACAGGTAACATACAAACTACAAACGCAAACACAGGTAATTCTTCTTCGTTAGTTATAATTCCAACAGGTAGCGCTACGCTACAGCTTGCCAATGCTGCCGCGCTTTCAGGTTTGTCATCGACAGGCACAAATACGATAACATTTAACAATACAGGCGCCACAGTTGAGTATATGGGCGCCGGGCAAACTGTATATACTGCTGCAAGTATCACAGGCCTGACAGGCGGGGTAAGTTACGGGAATATTGAATTTTCAGGCACTGGCATAAAAACGGTATCTGCAGGTAATTTAAACATTGCAGGAAATTTTTATAACCTGCTTGCAAATGACGCCGGTGATTATGTTGCTTTAAACAGCCCTGCTGTTAATTTTAATGGAAGCAATGGCGCCATTTCCCAAAGCTTAAACGGAGGGTCTGGCAATGGTACCACATTATACACTGTTAACTTTAGCGGCGCCAGCCCAAAAACAATAGTAAGCGGAAATTTTTACGTTGCAAGCTCAGGTGTTTTAACAATGACAAGCCCTGCCACATTGGTTGCAGGGTCGACATCTGTTGGCTACCTCACTCTGAATTCTGATAATACAGGCTCTGCAGCCATTGCGCCAATTCCAATTGCTTATGCGGCGCCACCAATAAGCGGTTTTGTAAACGTGCAGCGCTATCTCACTGGCAACCGGGGTTACAGGCTGATTTCGTCACCGGTATATGCAGGTACAGCAAGCGGTAACAATATTTACAGTTTAAATTATTTAAAAAACAGCCTGTATCTAACAGGTACCGGCGGTACCGCCGGATGGTTTACTACAGGCGGAAACCCAACAATATATCTTTATGATGAAAGTTTCAGCCCGCTATACAGTAGTTTTTTAAACAGTAATTTTATTGGGGTCAGCTCCATCAGCAGTGGAACCGGCACTTCACCTACCTACACATTAAACGCCAATGGTGCCGGGCTAAGTGGTTCTTACTCAATACCCGCAGGTACCGGTTTTCTTTGTTTTTTCAGAGGCAACCTGTCCGAAGGCGCAGCCAATTTAACAAATCCATCCTATTCCGCCCTAACTGCAACTGTAACTGCAACCGGCACACTTAACCAGGGGCAGGTAGTATTTAAAGACTGGTACAATCCGGGTTCCGTCTATTTAGGCTCATCAAGTCAATATTTTCACCTTATAGGCAACCCGTATGCCAGCGCAATTGATTTGGGAGCCATCCAAACTACGACCACAACTACCGGTATTTATGCAACCCCGTTTAACACCACTTCCAATACAGGCATAACAAAATTTATTTATGAGCTTAACCCTGTTTCACATGTTTTTGGCGTGTATGATGATAACTCCGGTGTGGGAACTAACGGCGCATCAAGATACATTGCAAGTGGGCAGGGCTTTTTGGTGCAGGCTTATGGCAATGCCTGCCAGTTTATCTTTAATGAAACCGGGAAAGCTACTACCGGGACGACTGCAACCGCTACAAATGGCCTGATGGTTACAAAAGCAGATCTTGCAACAATAAACCAGGTAAACACAAATCCTGTTATCCGGCTTAAACTGGCCAGAGATTCGGTAAATAATGAAGAAATAGTTCTCGCATTTAATCCTGCGGCCAAAACACAGTATGTAATTAACGAAGACGCACCTAATAAACCCGGGCAGGGACAGGTAGGTTTTTCCAGCAATTCAAGCGACAATATACAAATGGCGGTAAATACTATGCCGCTGCAAAAAAGCCAGACCATCAATTTGAACGTATATGGCAAGACTGATGGATTGTATACATTAAACATGGCACAGGTTCAGGCACTACCGGCAATTTACGATGTATGGTTAATGGATGCTTATAAAAATGACTCGCTGGATATTAAGCATAACCCTGCTTATGGCTTTAATATATTAAATTCCGATCCCGCAAGCTTTGGCGCTAACCGTTTCAGCCTGGTTATCCGCCAAAACCCGGCATTGATGGTTCGTTTGTTAAACTTTACCGCAACAAAGGCAACCGGCGGCGCCCAGGTGGCCTGGACAACTGAGAATGAACAAAATTACACAAACTTCACTATTGAGAGAAGTACTGATGGCGGTGTAACTTTTAATGTTTTGGGCGGGTTCCCGTCCGGAGCTCTTGGTATTTATAGCTTTTTGGATAAATATCCGCCGATTGCCGCAGATCAGTATCGCCTCAAGCTCGGAGACCTGAACGGCGCCATCAGCTATTCAAAAGTGGTTACACTAATTTATGGCAATGGGGACAATATTGTTACCAGCAAAATTAACGTTTACCCTAATCCTTCGGCAGGTGTTATTAATTTGGAGATACAGCAAAACGGAAATAATGGTTTATCAACCAATTCACCGCTTTTGCAAACAATAGCTACCACCCCTGGTTTGGTTTCAACATCGTCGGGCGTCACACCGTCTTATGATATAAAAATCATAAACCTTTCGGGGATGGTCATAAAAACAGGTACAACAAATACACAAAGCTGGCAAACTGATGTCAGCAATCTTATGCCAGGGACTTATATAGTACAGGTGGTTAAGAACAATGATGGCAGTGAAATCGGGAAAAGTACTTTTATTAAATTATAATCCGGAAAGCTTTGTTTGCACTTTCAAATGCGGATTTAATGTAAATAAATAGTTATATTTACTATTCCTGAAAACAAAAAGACTAAATGTGTTATTAATACGTATAATAATTAGGGAATATAAAATGATTTTCAATTTATACTGAAAATCTGAGGTTTCAATTATTGGTGAATTGCGATGAAGGGGCGAACAAATTATTACCGGCTGTAAGGTTGGTACAAGGTATTGTTCAAATCTAAATTATAATAATATGAAATCGCCTTTACTATTTTGGTTTATGGCATCATTATTAATGCTTAACCTTAAAAATGCCCTGGCAAAAACTGCTTCTTTCAACCGCAACCTGATCAATTACAGCCGGAGCATTAAAAACACAGCTATCAATGAAACATATCTCAGGGTTGCAGATAACACTACTATTATTAAGGCCTGCGGCATAAAAACGGCGATTCATTTCAATTTTGTCGACACTGTACCCCATTTGCGTTTACAATTGTATAAAGATTCTCTTATTACCGATGATATTTACATAGGGTTTAAAGCCGGTGCCAGTACTAAATATGTGGTAAACCAGGATGCCATTTATTTTCAGGGCTTTGGCGTAATCAGTTTTGCGGGTATTTCAAGCGATAATGTTAAACTGGCGATTTACAGGGTTCCCTTGCCTGTCAAAAGCGAAGCTATAAGGTTATATGCAGGCGCTAAAGCAAGCGGCGCCTATAAGTTAAACATGACCGAAATGGAAGGCATACCTGCGCTGTATGAAATTTGGTTAATGGATGCTTATGAAAAAGACTCCCTTGACATGCGCCAAAATCCGACATATTCATTTAATATTGCCAAAGCTGACACGAATACTTATGGTTCCTATCGTTTTAGCTTGCTTATCCGGCAAAATCCGGCCCTGGCATTTCATTTACTTGATTTTACTGCCGTGAAAGCGGCCGACGGGGCTCAGATTTCATGGAAAACTGAAAATGAACAAGGCTATACCAATTTCACGGTTGAAAGAAGTAATGATGGCGGACAAACATATAATGGTATAGACAGTTTATTATCTTCAGGCCTTGGCACTTACGGCTGCCTGGATAAAAGCCCCTCCAATGCTACAGATCAATACCGTTTAAAGATAAGGGATTTGAATGGAAGCGTCAGCTACTCGAATGTGGTTGAGCTGACGTACGCAACCGCCGGCATTGCCCATAACAGTATTGATATTTATCCCAACCCGGCAAAGGGCATCGTTAATTTTGAAATGGTTTCGGGTGATGTTTCGGGAAGCAACCTGGCGGATACTCAAAATAAGGAGACAGGGTACTACAGTATTAAAATCATAAACCTTTCGGGGATTGTTATAAAAACAGGCACAACAAATACTAAGACCTGGCAAACAGATGTCAGCAACCTGTTACCGGGTACATATATTGTGCAGATGATAAAAGTCAATGACAGCAGCGAAGTTGGAAAAAGTGCTTTTATAAAATTGTAGGCCAAGTTTTAACGGCAAAAGCAATGATAAATCCAACTCAATCAACAAAAAAAATCAAAACGCAACTCATCATTGAAACTCCAGGGAAATCGCGTTTAAAAAGCGAATGCCCCGTGGGGGGACAAATATATCTGCGACGGGCATAGCCCGCCGACCATAAATAGCAACAGTATAGCCCTGAAAGGGCGCAATATGTTAACGATGGGCATAGCCCATCGGTCATAAATAGCAGCAACATAGCCCTGAAAGGGCGTAATATGTTAACGATGAGTGATAGCCCATCGGGAGACATAGCTGGGTGGCAATTCGATATCCCGCCCTTTCAGGGCTTCTGTCCCGGGACTTCGTATTATCACAGGACTTCATCCTGTGTTGATATATTACGCCCTTTCAGGACTGAAAAACGGCAACAAATCAACCCCTGATGTCCAGGATTGCAGCTTTATTTCCCCACCTGACATACTGTACCCTTTGCGAATGGGTAACTAACGGGGTAATATTTTGTTGTGATTTCTTTTTCTACAAACCGGTAGCCCCTGACAGGCATGAATAGCTGGTGAATTTCCCGTCAGTATATGGTACCTTAAGCTTTAATTATTTAAAAGCGATTTCCCTGACTGAAACTCACCCTTTTACCTCCCCACCATAAATTCCAATTCCGGCCAGTCAGGAAGCTCCTGTTTGCCGGATGTTTTATCAAATACCATTGCCTGTTTGGTTGCGGTATTATATCCTGGCCATGGCGGCAAGCCATTGCGGTTAGGGTTCCCATTGCTTATAAAATTTATCCAATAGGATGACATCAGGCTGGCCAGCTGATGGTCGGCAGGCTCCCAGGGGCGGTGCAGGAACTTTAAATTGTTCATCGTATATGCAACCTCGCCGGTATGGAATGCGCCGTATTTTACATAATCAGCCGTAGCGGGCAGCTTTCGCGAAAAATAATAAACGTAAACAGGTGATTTGCCCTGTGCGCTTTGTAAGGAAGCCCATTTATACCCAGAGGCGGCAAAAATCATGTCCCTGCTTAATTTGACCTGTGACCGTGCCGCCTCTTCATCTGTATTTGCAGGATAATGCTGTAAAAACTTTTCAGCATCATTTCCATATTGATCTTTAGCCTGCTGAATAAAGGCTTCTTTCTTTTTAAAACCGGCCACAAAACTCTCGTCCGCGTTCCAGCCTGTGAGTACCGGCACATTATTTTGTTTTCCTTCGGCAAATATTTGCGAAACGGGTTCAGGCAGCACATAACCATCAACTATAGGCGCGTAACGGCCCGGGAATTTCATTAAATCATCAGCGGGCACTTTTCTTAATTCCTCCAGTGTTGATGCATGAACTGCCGCTGCCAGTTTAAGGCCCTGCTGTTCGGCTGCATCAAGGTTATTGGCCTTTATCAGCGGATTGGCTATCATCAGCGAACCGCTTTCGGCAATAGCTTTGTTAAAAAGGCCTTTTGCTGCCGGGGATGCTACCAGGCAGTTTACACTCATTGAACCGGCCGACTGGCCATCAATAGTTACATTGTCGGGATTGCCGCCAAAAGCTGCAATGTTTTTCTTTATCCATTTTAGGGCCGCAATCTGGTCCAGTAAACCGTAATTCCCTGATGCTTTATCCGGCGATTCTTTGGTAAGATCAGGATGTGCCAGGAACCCAAAAACACCAACCCGGTAATTAACGGAAACAAATATGATTCCCTTTTTTGCCATGGCCTCGCCATCATATATCGGTACTGCTGTTCCCCCGCTGGTAAAGCCGCCGCCATATATCCAAACAAAAACCGGCCTCTTATCGCCTTTGTGTGCTTTGGTCCAAACATTAAGGTAAAGGCAATCCTCGCTTATAGGCTTTTCCGGGATAAGAAACTCAGGCGTGTAAACCGCAAAAGGGACCGGTTTCCCCTGCATTGGGCTTGGGCCGAAATCCTCACATTTTTTCACACCGCTCCAGGGCTGCACGGGTTGCGGCGTTTTCCAGCGCAATTCTCCTACCGGCGGTGCCCCGAATGGAATGCCCTTGAAAGCAACAACACCGCTAAATTTGCTTTTAATACCTGAAACCAGCCCCGGTTCAATCCGAACTGTATCAGGATTTTTACCATTCCCATTTCGCGGTTGGAATGAATAAAACAAGACCGAAACGCTCGCTAAAACTAAGCAAACGACCAAAACAGGTAGTTTTTTCATAAAAATTGGTTTATAATGTGTCTTTAAGACGCAATATAATAATTAATAAATGATGATTTTGTAAGTAAAAAACTTTTTAATATTATTTAAAAAGTATAATTTGCACGCTGTTTCTTCACAAGTAAACCTCTTTAATGATTCCTGAAATGAAAAAATTTGTATTACTGATCTATTGCTTTTTCGTGGCTTTTTTATCCTTTGGACAGGCAGGCAAAACCACGTTGTCAATTATTCCAGAACCTGTAAAAACGATTGCCGGGAAAGGCAACTTTATATTGCCCCGGCATATTGTGATCGAAGCCGGGACAACAGCTGACCAGAAAGCGGTTACGGATTTCCTCAAAAACAAGCTAACAAAACCAACAGGTGCAACGGTTACAGTAAAGAACTCTTTGACTGCACCTGCAACAATTAAGTTATTACTATACAAAATACAGGATACTACTTTAGGCAAAGAAGGGTATCATTTATGGGTAAGTAAAACAGGCGTTGTGATAAGGGCCAACGAGCCTGCCGGATTATTTCACGGTGTACAAACGCTGGTACAGTTATTACCTAAAGAGATTGAAAGTGCTGACGTAGTGCCTCATGTACTTTGGGCGCTGCCTTATGCAGAAATTACAGATTACCCGAGATTCGCCTGGAGAGGTTTGATGCTTGATGTTTCACGGCATTTCTTTACCAAAGAGGAGGTGAAACAGTATATCGACCAGATGGCGCGTTACAAATTCAACCTGCTGCACATGCACCTGACCGACGATGAAGGCTGGCGCATTGAGATAAAAAGTTTGCCCCGTTTAACAACGGTTGGCGCTTATAACGTTAAAAAAATTGGGGAGTTTGGGGAGTTTTCGGTACCCGGGCCCAACGAACCGCGTAATTATGGCGGCTTTTATACCCAGGATGATATCAGGGAACTGGTACAGTACGCGAAAGAAAGGTTTGTAAACATTATGCCCGAAGTTGACGTACCCGGCCATAGCCTTGCCGCTGTGGTGGCTTATCCTGAGTTATCATGCACTGCCGGTGCAGAGAACTATAAGGTACGGTCGGGCGAACATATTATGGATTTTGGCAAAGGCGGCCTGACTGCGCTGGTTGATAATACTTTGAACCCGTCGAGCGAAAAAACTTATGCGTTTTTAGATAAGGTATTAACCGAAGTAGCACAACTTTTCCCGTTTGGATATATCCACATGGGCGGCGATGAATGTGCCAAAAACTTTTGGGCGCAAAGTGATTCTGTTAAAGCTTTGATGCAAAAAGAAGGGTTAAAGAGCATGGAAGAAGTGCAAAGCTATTTTGAAAAACGCCTGGAAAAGATAGTGGAATCAAAAGGAAAGAAATTTATGGGCTGGGATGAGATCATTGAAGGCGGCCTGGGGCCCAAAGCAGCGGTAATGAGCTGGCGGGGCATTCAGGGCGGTATCACTGCTTCAAAACTTGGTCACGAAGTAGTGATGAGCCCAACCACTTTTGCATACCTTGATTATATGCAGAGTGACGAGGTTATGGAGCCCCATGTTTACTCAACCTTGCGTTTAAGTAAAGCATACGAGTTTGAACCGGTTCCCAGTGGTGCTGATGGCAGATTAATATTAGGCGGACAAGCTAATTTATGGGCCGAACAGGTTTACAATTTCAGGCAGGTAGAGTATATGACCTGGCCGCGTGGTATGGCCATTGCCGAATCGGTATGGTCGCCGAAAGAAAAGAAAAACTGGGATACTTTTTACCCCAAAGTTGAAAAACAGTTTGCCCGTTTGGACGAAGCTGAAATAAAATACGCACCAAGCATGTACGACCCGGACTTTCAACCAAGCATGGGCGCCGATAGCCTGGTAAGGGTAGCATTAACCAACGAAATACCGGGCCTTGATACTTATTATAGTTTTGACAATTCATATCCCGACAGGTTTTATCCTAAATATACCGAGCAGCTTGTAGTCCCTAAAGATGCCACCCAGCTAAGGGTAATCACCTATAGGGGTAAACAGCCTGTTGGCCGCATGGTGACTATGCCGGTTGCCGAACTTAGGAACCGGATCGGAAGGAGACCAGAGCAGTAGGAAGTACTGGGTCCAAAGTATTTAGTCCTAAGTCTTGGTTCTTATTTTTGGACATTATTTTAGCCTTTAAATGGCTTAAAGAACTCCCGGTATCACAGCCGGGGGTTTTTTTTATGGCTGCCGTTTCCTGCTGCTTAACTTATTCATACCTTTATTGGCATATAATCAGCTATGGAACTAATTAAATTAAAGGGGAGTTTGCATTGAAAGTTAAGGACAGGTTATCGCTTCAATTTACTTTTATGTTTGCAGTGTTGCTGCTGATGGTTTTAACAGGCATTTATTTGTTTGTTGAACATAACAGGGTTAAAGACTTTTTTAACAAGCTCGACGATCGTGCGGTTACAGTTGCGCAGTTTTACCTGGCGGAAGATAATTTATCAAAGGAGAGTTTTAAGACGGTACTTAAAAAGTTCCCGCAATCATTATCAAACGAGACCATTCGTATATACAATGAACATTTTAAGCCGCAATTTGTCCACGAAGGGACCGTTCGTTGGGATTTGAATACGCTTAAGGATGTTGTTAGCCAAAAACAGGTTCATTTGTCACAGGATAACCAACAGATTACCGGCATTTATTACGCAGACAATTCTGGTAATTTTATCATCATGGTTTCGGCAATTGATATTAACGGTTATCATGATATGCATAATCTGGGGCTGATCATGTTTTTCGTTTTCCTGGCCTCTCTTATTATCACCTACTTTATGGGTAGTGTTTTCTCCAGAATCGCTTTATTGCCGATTGTGCGGATTACCAATAATTTGAAACGGATCAGGGCCTCCAGTCTGGATTTGCGGCTACCGGTTGCACAAAAGAAAACTGACGAAATAGATGGTTTATCACTGACCATAAATCAATTGTTAGAGCATTTGGAGCAATCTTTTGAAAGTCAGAAATCTTTTATTGCCAATGCATCCCACGAGCTACGTACCCCGATTACCACCATACTCGGCGAAGCTGAGATCACACTGATGCAAAACCGGGATGGGGAGGTTTACAGATCGGTATTAACAAATATTATTAAAGAGACGGAACGCCTGAGCTATATCATTAACAGCCTGATGGAACTCATCCAAACGAACGTTGAAAACAGTGATTTTCAAAATATCAGGATGGATGAATTGCTGTGGGAAATTAAGGATGACTTATCGGACAGAGCTGCCAAAAGCCGTATTAATCTTACTTTTAATCTCCCTAATGAACCGTCAAAGGTTACTTTACCGGGTAACCGGCAGTTACTTTTTATTGGCATCAGCAATATTATTAAAAATGCATTAAAGTTTTCAGATAATAAAGAGGTCGATTGTGAGATATTTTGCGATGCCATGGGTATCAATATCCTGATACGCGACAAGGGGATCGGAATTGATCAGAAGGATCTGACTAAAATATTCCAGCCGTTTTACCGGTCGGCAAATGCGTTATATTACCCTGGTTATGGAATAGGTTTGTCTTTAACAAATAATATAATACGCCTGCATAACGGTAAAATTGAAATTAAATCAACTTTAAATAAAGGCAGTGAATTTCATGTAACTTTTCCTGATTATAGTTAGCCGGGGCATTTTGAGCATACCCCGGCTAAACCTGTTCTTTTGTTACACCAAAATTGAGCTTAATATCCCTCAACCCTTTTTAAAACAATATTGCCCACCGGTTTTACAACCAATGGTATTTTTTCCACGTAGGTTTCACTCGTATCCAAACCAAATGCTTTAGCTTCTGTTTGGGCAAGTTTTTTGATGGCGAAATAACTGTTTAGTATAAAACCTTCCTTAACGCTGAACGAGTTGTTGTAGGAAAGAAATTTTTCCATGATCACAAACCTGAAATCGGCAGCGACCTTAAATCTTTGCAATGAATCGTAGTGACTGGTGATGTCGATCTCGTTTCGTGCCACCATATCCTCAATCACCTTTCGGTACAAAACATTAACCCTCGGCTGGATCCTGAACCCTAACCTGAATTCAACCCTGATCACCTTGCCCGGTTCCAGCTGGTCAACACTATACTCCATGGTATAAGGCTCATTGGTTGTTTCAATATGGATAAACCAATAGGTATCGGCCCGCTTCGGCTTCCGGCTCATGATTGAATACATGATCTTCTCTTCTATCTGTTTGGCGTTATTGGCTTTGGTTAAATAGATGAGGTGTGTTGAATACTTGCTGACAGAATGGTCGGCGCTAAGCGCATTTAATAATGGTAACTGGTCTTTAAGATCAATAAAATGCAAAAAGCGGTTGTTGATCTTGCGGGCCTTGAACCAGATATACATGGTAAATATCAACCCGATCTCGAATACCACGAAGAATATTCTCTTCAGCAATTTCGTCGCGTTTGTGATAAAGAATGAAAACTCAACAGTTAGGAAAACGCATAAAATAATAACAACGAGCCATAATGGCCAATGCTTTACATAGCGCATAAAGTATGACATGAGTATAGTGGTCATGAGCATGGCTATGGTGATTGAGAAGCCATAAGCCGCTGTCATGTGTTCAGACGTTTGAAAATAGAGCGAAACAAGGATACAACCTATACATAAGATCCAGTTGATGCTTGGGATATAAATTTGTCCGCGTATGTTGGATGGATATCTGATGGTGATGCGCGGCCAGAAATTCATGCTTACCGCTTCACTAATCAGTGTAAATGAACCGCTTATTAATGCCTGGCTGGCAATGATAGTTGCAAGGGTAGCCAATACTACACAGGGTATCATAAATAAATGCGGGTTGGGCACAATGGCATAAAATGGATTTACCCCGTTAAAATTAGTTCCTTTGGGTTGAAGTAATACCCAGGCACCCTGGCCGCAATAACTTAATAAAAGAGTAATCTTTACAAAGATCCAGCTTGCTTGTATGTTTTTACGGCCACAATGCCCGAGATCCGAATATAATGCTTCTGCCCCGGTTGTACACAAAAACACAGCACCCAGGAGCCAGAAACCATTTTTGTGTTCCATTAGTAATTTATATCCGTAATAAGGGTTAAAGGCCCTGAAAATGGTCGGAGAATGCATGATCTGCATGGCCCCTAAAGAACCGATCATCAGGAACCATAAAAGCATTACCGGCCCGAAGGCAGAGCCAACCACCTTGGTGCCAAATTGCTGAAAGAAAAAAAGCGCCACCATAATACCTATTACAAGGCCCATAATAAGGTGACTGCCTGGTATAAATTCGGGGTGCAATTTAGGGTCACTCAGCGCAGGAACATTGTTTAATCCTTCAATAGCCGAGGTTACAGAAATCGGCGGAGTAATAATACCATCGGCCAGCAAGGTGCCGGCGCCGATAATTGCTGGTATGGCCAGCCATTTTCCGTAACGCCTAACCAGCGCGTAAAGAGAAAATATCCCGCCCTCACCATGATTATCGGCTTGTAGTGTGATAATAATGTATTTAAAAGTTGTTTGAAGGGTAAGCGTCCAGAATATACAGGAAATGGAACCTAATACCAGGGCCTCGTTTACTTTACCGCCTTCAACAAGTAAGGTTTGAAAAACATATAGAGGAGAGGTGCCTATGTCGCCAAAAATAATACCGAGAGTTACCAGCGCACCCGCTAAAGAAAGGTTTTTAATGTGTGAATTCATTGATCAGAATAAAATTGCAGTTTGAATATTTAAAAAAGAAAAATAAGAATTTACCCTCCCGGATAAGGAGGTCAAAGATAGGGGAAAGAATGCGCTCTGTAAGAGTGAAATCAATTAATTAATAATTATTAAATAGTTCAAGCCAATACCCATGCCATAAAACTGCAAATAGACCTGTTTTAAATTAAATAATTGGTTTCCAGATTTTTAAGAAGATAGTGTAGGATTTACACCATTAAATTGTACTATCATTTTGATAGAGTGATTATCATTTTGATAGGTTTTATCATTTTTGATAATAATTAAACCCGAACCATTTCCACAGTAAATCATTGAAATAACAAGGTGTTTACTATAAAATCAATACTAAAAAAGAAATTTATTTGAAACATATCAGGTGTTTCAGTTATTATAACAAAGATGATAAACTTAATATATTATGAAAAAGTTATTTATTCCTTCTATCATTTTACTAACGTTGTGTTTAAGCAGTTGCTCGGTAATAACCGGAATTTTTAAAGCCGGGGCCGTTGTGGGTATTATTTCTGTTATTGTGGTTATTGTATTGATCATCTGGATCGCATCCATGTTCAGGGGAAAATAGTTTAGCTCAGGCCAAATAAAAAACCTCTTTTAAAGGAATAGTGACTGGTGAATTATCTGGATTTGTTTCCATAATATCGCTCATATACTGCCACCATCGCTGCATAATTGCATTGTATGGCAATTGATCGGTTAGTCTTGGATCTTCTGTTTTCATCACCCCAAAAAGACAATTTGTTTCCGGGTCAATAAATATCGAATAATCGCTGATGCCTGCATCTTTAAGTAATGCCCTCAGTTCCGGCCATATTTCATCGTGCCGCCGCCTGTATTCTTCGGCAAGGCCCGGAAATAGTTTCATTTTAAAAGCTACCCTGTTCATTTTTAAAAATTAATGAAAAGAAACCTGGAATATTTCTCCATCAATGTTGCGGGGCTGTAGTACTAAAATGGTAAACGCCTGATCCCACGTTAACAACTACATAGCCTGTTTGCCCGTCTCCCATTGTTGGTTCCTGTTTTGGGTCAATTGCTTTGCCGCCTTCTGTTACCACGGCACCTTTATTTGCCGGAACATAAATGGTAGCGGTTGTATTGGCGGGTATTTCAACATCAAGGGCAAGATTTCCACCCTCCAATTTCCAATGTGAGCTTACCTTACCATAATTGGTTTCATAATCAGCGGCAGCATTTTGCAGATTACCGCCCAAAGTTGGTTTTATCACCACCTTTTTATAACCGGGAGCCTCAGTTTTTGTGTCTATACCCGCAATAACGCGGTACATCCAATCACCGATGGCCCCGTAGGCATAGTGGTTATAGGAGTTCATGGTCGGCGTTTCAAAAGTACCATCGGGTTTAATGCCATCCCATCTTTCCCAGATAGTGGTTGCTCCCATTTTAACAGGGTACAACCACGAGGGATAGGTTTCCTGCAACAAAAGCTGATAGGCTACATCGGCATGACCAAAACGGCTAAGCACATTGCACAGATAAGGGGTGCCTAAAAAACCGGTTGTTAAATGGTTACCATACCGCCTGATATTGTTTACAAGCCTGTCTGCCGCCTGCGGCCTTAAACTTTCGGGCAGCATATCAAATTGCAGGGCAAGTACGTAAGCCGTTTGCGTGTCAGATGAAATGAGGCCGTGTGGCGTTACATATTCTTTCAGATAAGCATCTTTTATTTTTGCGAGCAGGGCAGTATAATAATCAGCGTCTTCCTTTTTGCCCAATACATTGGCCGCATTGATGAGCAACTGGGTTGAATAAGCATAAAAACACTGCGCTATTAAATATTTGTTAGTTATGGCCGAACTGCCGTCGGTGTCGTCATTTAAACTGTAAAAAAGCCAGTCGCCGAAATGAAAACCGGCATTCCAAAGGTCGTTTTTGCTTTGATGTTGCATATAGTCAACCCAGGCTTTCATGCTGCTGTACTGGTTTTCCAGTATCCGTTTATCGCCATAAGCCAAATACATATTCCAG
The DNA here is from genome assembly GCA_002413785.1 of Mucilaginibacter sp. UBA5151. Lineage (GTDB taxonomy): Bacteria > Bacteroidota > Bacteroidia > Sphingobacteriales > Sphingobacteriaceae > Mucilaginibacter. Next base: position 23,592 of record DHXR01000036.1, on the reverse strand, counting down.
GGAATAACAGTGGCAACATCAGCCCAGCCTGTACTTCCCGGGCCGTCGGTTGCGTTTGTGCGCAGCACATTTGGTATTACAAAGGGAACGCTGCCGCTGGCATACTGATCAGCAGCCACATCTTTGAGCCATTTTGTAAAAAAGTTATGGACATTCATATTAAAGGAAGCTGTGCGCGAAAAAACCTGCGCATCGCCTGTCCAGCCTAAACGTTCGTCGCGCTGCGGACAATCGGTAGGGATATCCAGGAAATTCCCTTTCTGGCCCCACTGTATATTATGCTGCAATTGATTGATCAATGGGATTGAGCATGAAAATGTGCCAGTTGGCGCCATATCAGAATACAGTGCGACAGCCTTAAAATTTTCAGGCTTCAGTTCACCCGGATAACCCTCAACCCTTATATACCTGAAACCATGCCAGGTAAATTGAGGTTCAAAAGTCTCATCGCCGCCGCCTTTAAGTATATAAACATCCTGCGACTGTGCCGAGCGCAAATTATCGGTATAAAAATTGCCGGCTTTGTCAATAACTTCAGCGTGTGAAATAGTGATTTTGTCCCCTGCGTTCCCTGTCACTTTTATTTGTACCCAGCCCACCAGGTTTTGCCCGAAATCAATTACCTTTTCGCCTTTTGGCGTGGTAAATATTTTTACCGGTATAAAGGTTTCATGCCTGCGCACAGGTTCGTTATAGGTAGCTACCAGTACAGCTTTCGAAAAATCCTGTACCTTTACGCCCGACCAGCTTTTATCATCAAAATTGGCCGTTGACCAATCTTTTTGCTGCAAACGGTCGTCAATAGTGGACCCGTAATAAATTTCATCAAAACGTACCGGGCCGGTGGACGATTTCCAGCTACCGTCAGATACAATGGTTTCTTTTGTACCATCAGTATATGTCAGCTCTAATTGAAACAATAAAGCAATATCTTTTCCATAAATGTTGGGCTTGTTGTCGTAACCGAAAAAACCACGGTACCAGCCATTACCTAATTCGGCGCCAAGGGCATTTTCACCTTGCTTTAAAAGACCGGTAACATCATAAGCCTGGTATTGCAGGCGTTTGTTATAGCTTGTCCAGCCGGGGGTTAAATAAGCATCGCCTACCCGGTGACCGTTTATTTGTGCTTCATATAAGCCGTGCGCGGTGATATAAGCGGTGGCCGTTGCAATCTTTTTATGGAGTGCGAACCCTTTCCGGAACAGGGGGCTTGGGCGCTTTGCCGAATCTTCCGTAAATCCGGGGGTAATCCATTGCGCTTTCCAGTCGGTTGGGGACAGCAGGCCCATTTGCCATGAAGCAGGCGCGCTCCATTCAGAAGCCTTACCCGAATTATCCCAAACCCGTACCTGCCAGTAATATTTTTTGCCAGAGACCAATGCCTCGCCGCCATAAGGCACATAAACCGATTGGCCCGACGTTACTTTGCCGGAATTCCAATCCTCATGTTTCCCTTTTTTAAGGTACAAATAGGAGGTTACTTTTATTTCATAAGCCGTTTGCATTACATCCCTGCGGCCCCCGGCGTCAAGCTGCCAGCTGAACCCCGGTACAAGTGCGTCGATACTGATCGGATCAACCTGATTTTCTGTTAACAAGCGTTGAACCTTTACCTGTGAATAACAGAAGCTGCCCATGAGCAGACCTGTCAATAAAAAAAACAAATGTCTCATCGTTAATTAAAAAGGGTGCATAAATTGGATAAGGCAAGGTAAGCAATATAAATAAGTTTTGTTTGCCGAAAAATCAAGGTTTTATTTTAGGCTAATCTTAAATCATTGTTCAGACAAAACCAGCAAAGCATTACCTCCCCAAATTCACAGCCTTAAACGCAGCGATACAGAGCGGCCAAGCGCATGGACTAATTCAGGGTCAACGGATTTAACTTCATCCTTTTGTACCCATAACTTTTTTTCGTCTTTAATGAGGGAGATCTTATCCCCGTTTAATAATATGTCGAATTCAGTAGTGTACTGATCAATTAATTTGCTGTTAACTATCTGGTAAACGTAATCGTTATCTTTAAAAGTTATCCTTAGTGGCAATCCCATAATCCCGGTCCTCGTTGGTAAAGGTAAACCTTATAAACGCTAAGCCGCATTTATTTATTACTTATTCCCAAAAACAAACGATTTATAGCTAAAAGAAGCCCCTGAACAAAATAAAACCCTAACTTCGGTTTTACCAAATATCTTTTGTGATGAAGAAATTAGTTTGCCTGCTCATCCCCGCCGCCATTCTTTTTAGTTGTAATACTAACAAACCAGCCCAAAGCAATCTATCCGGCGACGCAGCCTTTCAAAAACTATCAGATGACTATATTACCGGCTATCTGGCACGGCGCCCGGCAAATGGCGTTGTGCTTGGGTATCATCAGTACGATGGCAAGGTAACAGATCTGAGCAAGGAATCGCTGGGTAAAGAGCTTGGCCGCTTAAAAGATTTCGACCAAAAACTTGCGTCTGCCGACACGGCTTCACTCAGCCCCAAAATGTTTTATGATTTCCGCATTTTGCGGTCGGCCATAAAAAACGAGATCTTCAGTTTTGAGGATATGGGCACCTACAATAAAAACCCTATGACTTATGCCGGGGCTGTTGACGTGAGCATTTACATCAAACGTAATTTTGCGCCTATTGAAGACCGCATCAAATCCATCATCGCCATTGAAAACAACGCGCCAAATATTTTTGCAGCGGCAAAGGCCAACCTGAAAGATACCCTGCCCAAACCATACATTGAAACCGCCATAGAGATAGCTCACGGTTCAACCGATTTTTTAGGCGGTGACCTGAAAGTGGCCCTAAAGGATGTGAAGAATGACGCCCTGATGAAAGCTTTCAATGCGGCCAACAAAAAGGCTATTGATGCCATAAACGGTTTTGCAGCCTGGCTGCAAAAGGAAAAACTGCCAAAAGCGGATAACAAATACGCCATTGGCGGGGCCAGCTATAAAAAGATGCTGTTATACAGCGAGGGGCTTACCCTGTCGCCCGAAAAAATACTGGAAATTGGCCTTAAGGAACTGAAAAAGCAACAGGAGGTATTCAATGCAGCAGCGAAAACTATCAACCCCAATAAAAAACCCGTGGATGTTTACCACGACCTGCAAAAGGACCACCCGACAGCCGAAAACCTGATCCCCGATGCGAAGAAAAACCTGGAAGCGATACGACAGTTTTTGATCGATAAAAACATTGTGACTATGCCTTCATCGGTTAGGGTTAAAGTACAGGAAACACCGCAATATGCGCGCGCTACCAGCACTGCCTCGATGGATACCCCCGGCCCCTTTGAAACCAAAGCCACCGAAGCTTATTATTATATTACCCCGGTTGACCCAAAATGGACCGCCAAACAAAAGGAAGACTGGCTAAGGCAGTTTGATTACTACACTACAGATAACGTGACCATCCACGAAGCCTATCCGGGTCATTATACCCAGTTTTTGCACCTGAACGCTTCATCAGCCACCAGGATTGAAAAGATATTCGGCAGCTATGCGTATATTGAGGGTTGGGCGCATTACTGCGAACAAATGATGGCCGATGCAGGCTACGGCCATAACGGCGATACCATACGGGCCGCCAAATACCGGCTGGCACAGGTCGGCGACGCTTTGCTGCGCCTCTGCCGTCTTTGCGTATCCATTAAGACCCATTGCCAGGGAATGACCCTTGATGAAGGCACCAAATTTTTTATGGACAACTGGTACCAGGGCGAAAAACCATCGCGGCAGGAAGCTTTGCGCGGCACCTTTGACCCCGGTTATTTGTTTTATACGATAGGCAAGTTAGAGATACTGAAACTGCGCGATGATTACAAAAAACAGGAAGGCGCTAACTTCTCCCTCAAAAAATTCCATGATGAAATGCTGAACCATGGCATGCCGCAAATTTATTTACTGCGCGAAGTATTACTGAAGGATAAAAGTACCTGGGGAGAGGTGATGTGATTTGGGAACTATCAAAACCATCTGATGAAGAATAGCCTTTTGGATTCTGCCGGTTTTTTGTTGCTGTTTAACCTTTTCCAGACCCAAAAATCCATTTTACGAGGAGCTAAACGCGTTTAGCTCCTCGTAATTTTTGCGGTTTGAGGAGCTAAATGCGTTTAGCCTCTCGTAATTTTTGCTTGTTGAGAAGCTAAACTCGTTTAGCCCCTCGTAATTTTTGCAATTTGAGGAGCTAAACGTGTTTAGCTCCTCGTAATTTCGGGGGCGGTAATTTATTTAAAGCATTGGATATCAAATAAATACAATTAAAACGTCAAAGAAAGGCAGTAAAGCAGCCGAAAAAATGGGGATAAAATAATTTGCGTGATTTTCTGCGGGCAGGTTTTAATACCGGGGTATTAATTCAAATATAGTAAATTTTGGTGGGATTTGCAAGAGGGAGATTGCGGTTGACCACAGCGTAGTAATGGTAGATTAAAAAACTATGTCATTGCTTCGTGCCTCGCAATGACATAGCTGGGTTAACCGCAGGGGCTTTGAGCCAGACCAGCGTTGAGGGGTCAAAAGTATGCTGATCAATTTGTGCCGGGATGTCCTTATCCTGCGCAACAACTGTCCCGGCAATAAAAACCAGGAACATAAAATAATATAAACCCTTGCTTTTCATGTTTTATGGCTTTAATGGCGAGTTTGCATCGCTGCATCCTGCATTAAAGCTAAAGAAAAGAAAGGTAAACAGGAAACGCTGTAATGAATCAAGCGGGTTAGGCTGATTACTTGGGTGAATTAAGGGTAAACCCTATTCAGGCATAGTCAAACCATGGACTATCGACCATGGACTACAAACCAAAACCTACTGCCAGCTCAGCACTATCTTCCCGATATGCTTGCTGCTTTCCATTAATTCATGGGCTTCGTATGCATATTTTGCATCAAATACGGAATTGATCACCGGTTTTATTTTGCCCGAGGCCAGCAGCGGCCAGATGGTTTCTTCGAGATGAAAGGCTATATCGGCTTTAAATACCGTGTCCCTGGCCCTCAGGGTTGAGCCGGTTATGGTCAGTCGTTTGCGCATCACCAGGGAAAGGTCAATCTGTACATCCTTGCCGTTCATGGTATTGATCATCACCAGGCGGCCCTCTTCGGTCAGTGAGCGGATGTTACCGGGTGTATAATCGCCGCCAATCATATCCAAAATCACATCAACTCCTTTTCCGTTGGTGATTTGCTGAATAACTTCTGCAAAGTTTTCGGTTCTATAATTAATGGCTTTTGCCGCACCCAGGTCTTCACAAAAGCGGCATTTTTCATCAGATCCTGCTGTCACATAAACGGCATGACCCAAAGCCGTGGCCATTTGTATAGCCGCAACCCCAATCCCGCTGGAGCCGCCATGCACCAGCAGGCTTTCGCCATATTTTAAAGCCCCCCTGTCGAATACGTTGCTCCAAACAGTAAAAAAAGTTTCGGGCAAAGCGGCGGCTTCAGTAAATGAAAGGTTATGGGGTATGGGCAGGCATTGTCCTTCGGGCACATTGCAAAATTCGGCATAGCCGCCACCGCTAACCAGTGCGCAAACCTTATCGCCAATATGCCAGCGGCTCACCTGTTCACCTTTTTGCACCACAATACCCGCAATTTCCAGCCCCGGAATATCAGGCGATGCACCCGGGGGCGGGGGATAGCTGCCTTTGCGCTGGGCAACATCGGGTCTGTTTACACCGGCTGCTTCCACTTTTGCCAGTACTTCATTGGCCGAATATGCAGGTACCGGCCTTTCGGCTATCTGCAAAACTTCCGGGCCGCCGGGGCGGGTGATGACTATTGCTTTCATAAGGCTAATATAAGGAATGTGAATGTGCTTTCATTTTCAAACCGTGACGAATCGTCACGGTTTCATTTCCTTCATCTTTAAGCCTTTGTTTTATAGTTATTCCATCAATTGACTTTATTTCAGTTGTTCGATTTTTTCGGACAACTCACAGCCTTCTTTTTGAAGTTTGGTTTTCAGGTCGCTCCAGTATTTTCTGGGCCTTTTGTTATCGGTCAAAACCTCAATTACATCTATAAAAGTTAAACCGATTGATTAGTTTAACAAAGCCAGCTAAGTGTAAAAAATCTGTCTGATGGAAACCAATCAGTATATTTATTATTTCTTTGCAGAAAAAAAACTCAATATGTCATTACAACCAGGTTCCCCAGCACCGCAATTCACTTTGATATCAACCGAAAAAAAACCGGTTTCTTTATCCGATTTTAAAGGCAAAAAAGTAGTCGTTCATTTTTTCCCGATGGCTTTTACCGGCGTTTGCACCACCCAGCTATGCACCATGCGCGATAATTTTGGCTATTACGATGGTTTAAATGCTACCATTTTAGGCATCTCTGTTGATTCGCCTTTTTCGCTGGCTAAGTTTAAAGAAGAAAACAATTACCAGTTTGAATTGCTTTCTGATTTTAATAAAGAAGTTTCCGCAGCTTATGGCGCTCTTTATAAGGAATTTGTATTGGGGCTTAAAGGCGTATCAAAACGGGCTGCTTTTGTTATTGATGAAGATCAAAATATCATCTATGCCGAAGTGCTTGAAAAGGCAAGTGACTTGCCCGATTTTGCTGCCATTGCTGAAGCCGTAAAGTAATTTTGAAAAATATTATAGCAGATTGAAAAGAAATCCTATTTTTGCAGTCCGATAAAATCAGCCTTTTGCTTTTTAAAGGGAAACGCACTTGTAGCTCAATTGGATAGAGCACCTGACTACGGATCAGGAGGTTAGGGGTTCGACTCCCTTCAAGTGCACTAAAAAAACGTAGATAAGGCACAAATAGCTCAATTGGATAGAGCATCCCGATTGCAAATCGGGAAGGTTAGGGGTTCGACTCCCTTCAAGTGCACATAGTCATTAGCCATTGGCAAAGTTCAAAAAATGACTAATGACCAATGACTTAACACAGAGCCTTTCAGTATTGTACCGAAAGGCTTTTAATTTGATAGAAGCATGCTAAATCTGGTATTGTTTGGTCCTCCCGGAGCGGGAAAAGGAACTCAGTCGCAAAAACTTATTGAAAAATATGGCTTGATCCATCTTTCAACAGGGGATTTGTTGCGCAGTGAAATTTCACAGGGCACAGCGCTTGGTTTAGAAGCAAAAAAGCTGATGGACCAGGGTATATTGGTTCCTGATGAAGTAGTGATCGGTATGATCAGTCATAAACTGGATGACAATAAAGCGGCCCAAGGCTTTATTTTTGACGGCTTTCCGCGCACTGTGGCCCAGGCCGAAGCTTTGGATCAATTGCTCGAAACAAAAAACGCCCCTATATCAGGCATGATAGCGCTTGAAGTAAATGATACCGAGCTGGAGCACCGCTTATTGCTTCGTGGTAAAGAATCAGGCAGGCCGGATGACGCCAATCCTGAGGTGATCCGCAAGCGAATCAAAGAATATAAAGATAAAACTGCCCCTGTAGCGGGTTTCTATGAAAAGCAAAATAAATTTAGAGGCATAAACGGCGTAGGTACGGAAGAAGATGTTTTTAAAGCCATTTGTGCTATCGTAGATTCTTATTAAAGAAGTCCCGAAAGTCGGAAAGTCCGAAAGCAGGAAAAGAATATTCTTCAATACAATGTGTTTAGTGATTGAAAAATAAGGA
>DHXR01000036.1:0-15788 GCA_002413785.1 Mucilaginibacter sp. UBA5151 | reverse complement strand
CACCCCCTCTCAAGAGGGGAGTTACTATAACGTTCACATTATCTATTCATTATGGTTATTATTGTGCAAATTTACAATCACTAAACATGTTCAATATAGTAATTTTTAACTTCCGGACTTTACAGACTTTCCGGACTTTTCCGACTCAATAAACATGTCCCAGGGTTCAAATTTTGTTGATTATGTGAAGATCTGCTGTCGCTCCGGTCACGGAGGGGCGGGTTCTGCGCATTTACACCGCGATATATTAACTTCAAAAGGCGGCCCCGACGGTGGTGATGGCGGTCGCGGAGGCCATGTTATCTTAAAAGGCAATGCCCAATTGTGGACCATGCTGCATCTTAAATACCGCAAGCACGTTATCGCAGGTGATGGCGATTCAGGAGGCAGTTCTTTAAGAAGCGGAAAAACCGGAAGGGATGAGATCCTTGAAGTCCCATTAGGGACTACAGTTAAAAATGCCGAAACGGGTGAAGTTGTTTTTGAGATAACCCAGGATGGCGAAACCAGGATACTAACGCCCGGAGGCAGGGGTGGTTTAGGCAACTGGCATTTTAAAACCGCGACCCAGCAAACCCCGCGCTTCGCCCAACCCGGTGAAGATGGCAAAGAGGAATGGAACGTACTTGAACTAAAGATACTGGCTGATGTTGGCCTGGTTGGCTTCCCTAATGCAGGGAAATCAACCTTGCTTTCTGTGGTGTCGGCAGCCAAACCGGAGATTGCTGATTACGCATTTACCACTATTGTGCCCAACCTTGGGATAGTAGCCTACAGGGGCGGTAAATCATTCGTGATGGCCGATATACCGGGCATAATTGAAGGCGCCTCGCAGGGAAAAGGGCTTGGTTTCAGGTTTTTGAGGCATATTGAGCGGAACTCCGTATTGTTATTTATGGTACCGGCTGATACTAACCGCACAATAAAAGAAGAATACCAGATACTGCTGCACGAATTAAAGGAATATAACCCTGAACTCATGGATAAACCAAGGGTATTAGCAGTGACAAAATCAGACATGCTGGACGATGAGCTGATGGAGGAAATGAAAAAGGAACTCCCTTCGGATGTCCCTTCTATCTTCATATCGTCAGTAGCGCAAAAAAACATTGAAGGGCTAAAAGACCTGCTTTGGCGGGAGATCAACAGGTAGTTATCTTCTTCTTTCTACCAATATTTGATCCGCCAGGGGCGGGTCGGTTCATATACAAACAATTCATGGAACCATTAGGTTCCAAATATTGGTAGAAAACAAATGAAAACAAATTTGCGTGCTGCAGGCACGAAACCTGTCCCTTTCCAAATTATTCCGGTAATTTAAAATGGCGGTTAGTTTCGTGCTTGCAGCACGCAAATCTCAATCCTGGTTCAGACAAAAATGACACTATATCTTCGCCACGTCAGCCTTTACATGCGGCGATAGATCAAAAGGCAGCACGATTTTAAAGCTGACATTCCGGCCCATATTAAATATCCCCGGATGCACACCTGCCGGAACAACCTGGTTATCGAAATATTTAAGCCGGCTCATATTCGACTGGTAACTCACATTGCCAAGGTTAGTCCCTTCAATAAACAGTTCAATAACTTTTTTTCCGGCAGCATTTACCAGGTTACCGCCTATACCGGCGCTTATCAAGTTATAACCTGCTGTATAGGTTTCTGTTCCGTAAGCCGAGAAAAAACGATCCTGGGCATTATAATGGTCAAACCCAATAAAAGCATACACATTTCTGAAATCATCAAACCCCTTAGCAAAAGTGCCGCGCAGTTCAGAGTGGGTATGCAACGGCGGTATAAAGGGCAAATATTTCAGGCTGTCGGGTACTTTAGCCCCGGTGCCAAGGTTGGTACCATAAGTTATGGTCATGGCATTTTCAAAGTGCAGCCACGAAAAGGGGTGAATATCCAAATAAAATTCACTGCCGTCTATGCGTGCTTTGCTTTGCACATAAGTAAATTTACTGTATTGCCCGACAGGGTTTGGCGAGCCATCGGGGTTCACCCTTTCAGGGTTGCCGTTGGCATCCAGAATTTGTTCCTGGAAAATATAGTTCTGGATAGTGTTGTCAAAAACCTCCACACTTGCCGAAACGTTTGGCAAAGTAAGAAAAGCGCCAATATCGCCCTGCACGCTTGTTTCAGGTTTAAAATTGCTGTTGCCAACGTGGTAGATCTGCGAACCGGGATCAGCGCCGTTGGCCGATAGTTCCGAAATACTTGGCGCCCGGAATCCCTGGGCTATGTTTCCCTTTAGCAGGAACTTATCTGAGAAGTTATAAGTAGCACCCAAACTGCCTGATGCCCCTGAAAAAGTTTTGTTCAACGCACTGAACTGCTGTACTACATTCGGGTTAGCGCCGGGGTTGGCCCCCGTATAAAGTGTGGGATATGGCTTAGCAGCATTGCTTGACGTGTCAACGTATGCGGCCTGCCCGCTGAACGAGCGGCTATCATACCTTGCACCGCCCGAAAGATCAAGTTTTCCATAACTCTTTTTTAGCACGAAAAACGGGCCGATATCAAACTGATGATAAGCCGGTATCGGGAAATCGGTACTATAACCAAGTGTATTGGCCTGGTACATCCCATTCAGGCCAAAAGTAGTTTCATAACCTTTGCTCATTTCAAAAGCATACTTAACATCGTAGGTATAAGTGGTCAGCTGTAAGTTTAAACCCGGAATATCCTGTGCTGTGGGGTGGGTATATTCTCTTCGGTGACTGTACTGATAACCAAGGTTAACTATCAGGTTACCGCCGCCGACATTAAAATTACTGTTGTCGTAAATACGGTACAACTGCACGTGTTGATGCAGGGTTGGTATAGTATAGGAATTCAGCACCGATTCCGGAACAATAGGCCGGTAAGTATCAGCATCGGTAATTTGCTGCGTGAATTTGCGGGTAAGTGAATCACGGCTGCCATCGGGGATAGCCTGCAGGTCGTCAAATACCGAAGCATTCAGGTAGGAGGTCCCCCATGATTTATTCAAGCCTATCATAGCCCTGGCATCTTTCTCATCAAAATTGGTTGCATAAACTCTGCCGTCATGGGGGTCCTGGTAATCTTTACCAATCTTGTCAGATACCACAGTTCCCCAAACCAACCCTTTCTGATTGCCCTGTAACCTTAACGAACTATTGATCAATCCATTATTTGTACCATAAAGCCCGGTTAGCGACCCCAATATTTTACCATCGGAAACCGGCGGCGTGGTAATTAAGTTAACGACACCGCCAATAGCATCTGATCCGTAGCTTAAACTTGCCGGGCCTTTAATAACCTCAACGCGGTCGATGGAGTTTTGGTCCACTTCTATCCCATGTTCATCACCCCATTGCTGGCCTTCCTGGCGGATGCCGTCCACCGAAGTAACCACCCTGTTATAGCCTAAACCATGAATAAATGGCTTTGAAATATTGGGTCCGGTTGTAACCGCGCTTATGCCGGGTAAATTGGCTATTTCATCAATAATATTACCTGATGCTGAGTGCTCATCGATATAAGTTTTTCCTACCGCCGTCATAGGTACCGGGTCCCGTTTTATTTCAGTAGCCTTACTTACCCCGGTAATAATTACCTCACCTGTTTCAATGGAAGATGCTTGTAATTGAATATTAAGAACAGTTGTTTTTGTAAAATCGACCTTTTGATTAAATGTGGCATAGCCTATATAGCTCACCTGTACCAGATAAACCCCTTTTGGTAAATTGACTAAATTGTAATGGCCGTTAACATCAGTGATGGAGCCGTTCCGTATATCAGGGACACTTACAGTTGCGCCAATAATTGGTTTACCGTCGCCTTTATCGGTTACCGTGCCGGTTAATGTACCGATAGGCCCGCCTTCCGGCCCTGCCTTAACGACTGCCATTGAATAATTAGCAGTTAAAAAAAATATGGCTGATAATATTGATATTCGAATTTTGATCCGCATGTTAATTTTTGGTAGAAAAATTTTTAAACCTGGTCATTTTTTGGATAGTGTTTTGTGATAAACACCGTCATGATCAATCCGCTTATAAACGTTTCATAAATAGGTCAGACGTATGTATGAAACAATCGTTTCAATAAAAAATGCAAAAAAACGGCAATTAGCTTTTTTTACGATCTGTAATTTGATGGGGGTGGCGCGCGTCCGCCGGAGAGGATAAGTTGTATGCTGGTAAACCTGTAATCTTCGTTTTTAAAAACATGACCGGCAATGGCAATATCGTTATAATGCACATTGCTGGCAGTAACCATGGCGTTATGGTGCATCACATCGCACAGGTAGCACTTTTCCTTTACAGTTTGCTGCTGGATATTTTTAGAAATACCATAAACTTTAGCGGTGCCTTTGTTAATATTGTGCCGGTGGGCTAAAACCATATACTGCCCTGCAATAAAACAGATCAGTAAAATCCGCGAACAGATGATATGATATTTACTTATTTTCAAACCGCTTTTACCCTTTTGTAATTTTCAACAAAGGTAATTAATAATAGTTTCCCGAAAATCATTAAAACGTAACAAAGCTGTTAAATGCAACGTTGTTGTCATTGGTTCACTGGTTCATTAGTTCATTGGGTGCATAGTTTGTGAGCTTTCATTCAAAATATACAAATGAACCCAATAACAAAATCTCTAAAAAATAGCATCCTATATCCATCCAGCAAATAGACCAATGAACTAATGAACCAGTGAACTAATGAACAATCACGTATCTTTACCCCCATGAAACCAGCCGAGATCAATTTAAAATGGAGTGCGTTGCAGCAAAGGATCGCTGAAGAATTTGACAACGAAAAACCGGATATAAAAGTAATGCTATTTTTGATCGGGGTGCAGGAACTTGGACAGGGGCCAAAAAAGTTCAGCAAGCGGCAAAAGGAAGAATTGATGCATATTGCCAATTGTAAATTGTTCAGTATGTTGGGCTTTTATGAACTGGAAGGGCTCGACCAGGACGGCTGGCCGCATTGGAAACTGGTGAAAACCGTATCCAATTACACTCTGCTTGAACAGGAAATGATGATAAAATCATTGATAATTACTTATTTTGAGGAAATGTGAGGGGAAGGTTAAAAGTGTTGTAATGGTTGTAGAAGTTAAAAATGTTTAGATTCATTACAACTTTTACAACACTTTCAACAACTACAACTTTTTATAACTTAACACAATGAAAAAACTATTCACCACAGGCTTATTGCTTCTCGTCCTGGTATCGGCATTTGCAAAAGGGCCCAGGAACCAGTATGTGCGGATAAAAACAAGCTTCGGTGTATGTATTATCCGTTTGTATAATGAAACCCCAAAACACAGGGATAATTTTATCAAACTTGTTAAAAAGGGTTTTTACAATGGCACCTTATTTCACAGGGTGATACAAAACTTTATGATCCAGGGCGGCGACCCAGACTCAAAAGATTCGCTGAAAGCGAAACCGGGGGCCGAACTCGGCAATGGCGATGTGGGTTATACCGTTCCGGCAGAGTTCAGGGACAGTCTGTTTCATAAACGGGGAGTATTGGCGGCTGCCCGTGATGACAACCCGGCAAAAGCCTCCAGCGGCTGCCAGTTTTACATTGTGGAAGGTAAACGCTTTACCGATGGCAAACTGGATACCCTGGAGCAAACAAAGTTAAAGGGCCGTAAAATTCCTGCCTGGCAGCGCGAATATTATAAAACAGTGGGCGGCGTACCGCATCTTGATCAGAATTATACGGTATATGGCGAAGTGGTTACCGGTATTGATATGGTGGACCGCATTGCCGCTGTGAAAAAAGATGCCAACGACCGTCCCCTGGCAGATGTGGCTATGACCATTGAGTTACTGAGCAAAAAGGAATGCAGGCAACTGGATGAGATTCTTGGGCGTTAGCGCACTGAGCCACCTTATTTCGGATTTCGAATTTTCGATTTCGGAATTGTTTTATTGTGGTTACTATAAGGCCCCACAGTGGCTCTAAATTGACGAAAATATCAAACCAGTTAGTTCAAATCTTCAAATAGATAAATTTTAAATTAATTCTTAAATCCGAAATCGAAAATCCGAAATCCGAAATTCTCTCAAAATGAAGATAATCACCTACAACGTTAACGGTATCCGCTCTGCAATGAGCAAGAACTTATTAGGCTGGCTGCAGGCTACTGATGCCGACGTAGTTTGCTTACAGGAAATTAAGGCTTCGCCTGACGTGCTGACCGACCTGGCATTGGTTGAGCAGCTGGGCTATGAGCATTACTGGTACCCCGCCGAAAAAAAGGGTTACAGCGGCACAGCTATCTTTACCAAACAAACCCCAAAGCATGTTGAATACGGCTGCGGCATCAGCGATTATGACCGGGAGGGCCGAAATATCCGGGTTGATTTTGATGAAGTTTCGGTAATGAGCACCTATTTCCCATCCGGCTCAAGCGGCGACGACAGGCAGGCTTTTAAGTTCCGTTTTTTAGATGAATTTGGCAAATACCTGGAGCTATTGCAATCGCAATACCCCAAACTGGTTGTATCCGGCGATTACAATATTTGTCACCGGCCCATTGATATTCATAACCCGAAATCAAATGCCAATTCCTCCGGCTTTTTGCCCGAAGAACGTGAGTGGATGGAAAACTTTATTGAATCAGGCTATATTGATACCTTCAGACATCTGAACAAAGAGCCGCATAACTATACCTGGTGGAGTTTCCGTGCCAATGCAAGAGCAAAGAACTTAGGCTGGCGTATTGATTATAATATGGCCACAAAGGCACTTGAAAACAATATAAAAAGGGCCGCGATTCTGCCGGAAGCAAGGCACTCTGACCATTGCCCGGTGTTGCTGGAACTGGAGTTTAGCCCCCTAACCCCTTGAAGGGGGAACACAAAGGCAAATTTTAGATTTGTCAACTTTTTAAAAGTTGACAAATCTTTACGTATTAAACACTGCTACTGCCACTAAAAACTGCCACTTACCCCTTCACCCGCTCCACATAGCTGCCGGTAGCGGTATCAACTTTCACTTTATCGCCAATATTAACAAACAAAGGCACTTTTATCTCTGCGCCGGTTTCAACGGTGGCATTTTTCATAGCGCCGGTTGAGGTATCGCCTTTAACGGCTGGTTCGGTATAGGTGACTTCCAGCTCGGCAGAACCGGGAATAGAACCCATAATCGGCTCATCGCTTTCAAAGGCGACTATTACGTTCATCCCTTCTTTCAGGAATTTTACGGCAGGGCCGAATAATGATTTTGGGATATTATGCTGATCAAAAGTAGTATTATCCATTACCACTAATGAGCCGCCATCTTCATATAAATACTGGTAGTTGTTGGTTTCAACCCGCGCTATGGATACCTCTTCGTCTGTCCGGAAACGGTATTCAACCAGTTTACCGCTTTTAACATTGCGCATGCGCGCCTGGTAAAAAGCCCGTAAATTACCCGGTGTGCGGTGTAAAAATTCTTCTACCTGCAGCAACTCGCCATTAAAACGGATGATGTTGCCGGTCTTTATTTCAGATGCCTTTGCCATAATTCTATTATTGAGGCGCAAAATTAGGCACTTACGGGCAAAGAAACAAGAGGGGGGTGAGGAGGTGAAAGGCGAAAGGTGAAAGGCGAAAGGTAAAAGGCGAAAGGTAAAAGGTAAAAGGTGAAGGGTGAACGAAAAAAGGGTGAATATCTAAAACCCTTTACCTTTCGCCTTTCTCCTTTCACCTTCCTTAAAAGCCCTTCGCCTTCTCAAAAAACCTTTCGCCTTTTACCTTTGGCCTTTCACCTCAAAAAAGTACATTTGCACGTCCAATATTTGCACATCTAATTGCACATCCTGAAATGAGCGTTTCTTTATTAGCCCAAAACTTGCATGGGTCCGAAATTATTAAAATTGCAGGCGAGATCAACGAATTAAAAAGACAGGGTCAAAACATTGCCAATTTAACCATCGGCGATTTTGATTCGAATATTTATCCGGTCCCCGACCAGTTAAAAGCCGGTATTGTTGACGCCTACCACGACAACCAGACCAATTACCCGCCGGCAGACGGGATGCTTAACCTGCGTGAAAGTGTTTCTTCGTTTTTGAAAAGCAGGTATAACCTTGACTATGCCCCGAACCAGATCCTGGTTTCCGGCGGATCGAGGCCATTAATATATTCTATTTACATGGCTATCGTTGATCCCGGCGACAAGGTGGTTTTCCCAACGCCGTCATGGAACAACAATCATTATTGCGACCTTACCCGTGCCGAAGCCGTAATGGTTGAAACCCGGGCTGAACATAATTTTATGCCGACCGCGGATGAACTCCGTCCGCATATCAAAGGGGCAGTTTTATTAGCTTTATGCTCTCCACTGAACCCAACGGGCACCATGTTCAGCAAAAAGGACCTGGAAGAGATCTGCGACCTGGTGATCGCTGAAAATAAAACCCGCAAAGCCGGTGAAAAACCACTTTATATTTTATACGACCAGATCTACTCGCAACTAACATTTGGCCACCATGAACATTTTAACCCGGTTAGCCTGCGTCCCGAACTGAAAGACGTGGTGATCTTTGTTGATGGGGCATCGAAGTGTTTTGCGTCCACAGGGGTGCGTGTGGGCTGGGGATTTGGCCCTGCACATGTAATCAACCACATGAAATCTATTGTCGGGCATGTGGGTGCATGGGCGCCAAAGGCCGAGCAGGTGGCAATGGCTAAATTCCTCCGGAATGACACCAACGTGAACGCCTATCTTGACCAATTAAAATCAGACATTCAAAACAGCTTAAGAACGCTTTATGAGGGCTTTCAGCAATTAAAAGCCGAAGGTTTTAATGTGGATGCCATTGAACCTATGGGCGCTATTTACCTCACCATAAAAGTTGATTATGCAGGCAAGACGACCCCTGAAGGCAAAGTATTGAAAACCGCAACGGACATCAACTTTTACCTGATAAAAGAAGCAAAGGTAGCCTTTGTGCCATTTTCGGCATTTGGTACAGGTGAAGATGTTAACTGGTTCAGGGCATCGGTTGGGGCAAGTACTTTAGCCGATATCCAACAGCTTACACCAAGGATAAAAGAAGCGCTGCTGAAGCTGAAGTAAAAAAAAACGGTGTCATTGCGCACGGCAAAATTTGAAAAATTCTGATGCGGGAATGACAAAAAAAGGCTGTCATCCCGATAGCTCTCGGGAGGCTCTGACCAGGGCCAATCCTGGAAAAAATCGCAATGACACCCTTGATTTTCCCCTTTTAGGGCTTCTCAAATCTTATCGCCCCGCAATGACCTGTATATTTTCACCTTTCCCGCAGGCTAAACCCGTTTAGGGCGTGAGAAATGAAAAAACCGCGCAGGCTAAACCCGTTTAGGGCGTGAGAAAAATTCCAATTCTGAAGGCTAAACGCGTTTAGGGTGTGATAAAAATCTCAATTCTGAAGGCTAAACGCGTTTAGGGCGTGATAAAAAACTCCAATATGAAGGCTAAACGCGTTTAGCCTGCGACAAAAAAATGATTTACCTTTTTATTAAAGCACTGTAAACCAATTAAATATACCAATATTTTAAAGAACGACAATGAAATTGCTGAAAGAACAGGCTTTTTGACAACCCGGCAAAAAATTTACCGGTTTGTTTTTATTGGGGATGGCTTTGAATAAACTAAGCCGGTGGAAACTCAAATATACGAAATTTGGCGGGGATTTGCAAGGGGCGGACGATGTGCAGATGTGTGGATGTGCGGATGTGCAGATGTGCAGATGTGCAAATGTGCGGATGTGCAAATAAGAGAAAAATATAAAAGCAAGGCCCGTGCGATTCCCTTCCGCCAGCTGGCGGAGTAGGGAGGGGTTTAGCCGCCATGTAAATTTGGGCGTTATAATGGGGGGTGACCTGGATATATATCTGAGAAATAAGGCCGTATATTTGATAGACATAAGCACGAAAGGAACTATTATGCCCGCAATAAAAAAGCAAGTTAATGAAAGCCAATACGGCGGCGCTATAATTGATGGCAACATTAAAAGCCATGCTAATGACCCCTTTGTATTAAAGAAAATTGAAAAGGCAAAGCAAATGGTTAGTAAATTTGGTTTACCCCCCGATAAGAAGAAATAAAAACGCACTTAAAAACAGAAATTGAACAGGCTGGAATTATTTCCGGCCTTTTTTGTTCCCTTCCGGCGCGGTATAGGTTTGGCTCAAAAAGGTGCCGTGGCAGACTGAAACATGGTGGTCCGAAGTTTCAAGCGTGGGACAGCAGGGTTCATTACCTGTCAGCGGCGCACGAGAACCCTAACGCTGCGGCCCAGGGCTGCATTCTCGCGCGAGAGGGTACTTTTTTAGATAGTCTTATTTCTCTAAGATGGTGGCCAAACTTAATTAAAATCTCTTTATCTCTGTTATTTATCACATCGCTAAGGTGCTTTTATGATAAATTATTGACCACCCAATGTATTTGGTATTTTTACATTTTGAATTGTTATATAAATATGTGATATTTGGTGTAACTGTTTGCTTTTCAATATTTAATGGAATTCAAATATAACCTAAAGGGATTTTTGTTGAATTAGCGTAGTATCAACATGATTATAAACAAAAATCTCGCTTCATTATTGAATATGAGCTTTTAAACCTTTATTAAATATTATGGAATCCACCTCTACTCTCAAAACAAATCCGGATGCTCCTAATAGTTCGCCCGGGCAAACAGACATTTTATTTTTAATAGCTTGTGCAGCAATTATTATCGGCTTTTTTCTTAATTGGTTCTCTGTTATAGATAGTCACGAATATATAAACCCGGATGCCACAAATCCAATGGGTATGCTCCGCACTGTAGCGAATGAATTTACAATCAATGGGATTAAGCTTACTTCAAAGCTTTTAGAGGTAGGTGGACTTGCACTAATTCTATGCTTCTTAGTAGTTTCAATACCCATCGGCTCTATTATAATTATGCTTAATAGATATACTAAAAAAAGAAACTTAAATATTGAAATCCTTTGCGCATCGCTTGTAACCCTAATCCCTGCACTGGTATTGTTCATTTATCTTTTTGCAGCAGATCAGTTCAATTTCAGTTTTATAGACTTAGGAGACATATTCAAAAATGGTCTTCGGATTGGAATCATCATAACAATAATTTCTTCGATGTTCTTTATTATTAATGTTATAAGCGGAGTAATTAAAGAAACGCTAAACAGTAAAAAAACCAATTATTTTATTCAAGGATTAGTTGGCGGGTTAATATTTTCCGGTGCATCAGCACTTTTAATAAAGGCCTTCTTTAGTGAATCATTGCAAGGCGTAAAGCCGTCTTATTTATGTGTGATAATTGTTGTTTTATTGGTAGGGGCCATTTTAATAGCTAATAAAATTTATAACAGCAAAGCTAAATTCGTTTATCACGAAGTTTTAGGAATTGGATTTATAACAGCCTTGTCAGGTGGTATATTACTATATTATTTTCTTAAGCTAATATATGGTGGTTATATGCAATTTATTCCAACAAGCTTTATTACGGTTTTTGTATTTTTCCTTATCCAATTTGGCTTCGTTATCTCATCAGTTATTAACGCCTTAGAGAATGCCGATACGCCGGTGTTTATCAAACAATCTATTGAAACGGAAAGGCCATTATTAATTACCGAGACAGAACCTCTTTCAATTCAAGAAAACAAAGTAGTAGTATTACCAAAGACACCACCTTTTGATTTAAAGGCTTTTGTCGAAAAGAATAAATTAAAAATACTCATCCTTGCAGCGTTATTAATAGTTGGTGGTTGTGCTTGGTATTTTTTCAAACCAAATCCACAAAAAGACGGCTTAAATGCAGCGAAGTTACAATGTGATTGCAATGAAAAGAATAACGATGTCTTAACAAAAATTTATCAGGACTTTATAAATTCTTTTGACAATCAAAAGTTTAAATCAAGAGCAGAGGCACGTAATAGCATTCAAGGATCATTAAGCGCCGCGGGAGTAACATATACAGATTGCAGTACAAAAGCACAACAAAAAGTTAATGAATTTCAAAGTAAATATAAGGATGAATCGTTGAATATATTTAACACGGCTTTTCAATCTCAACAACAGCTTTGCAACCCACCAAATACAACAACAGAAAATAGTGTCTACGTACAGGCTGAAAACAAAATTGCCTCAATTGTAGACCCCGAACCAGACCTTGAAAGAATCAAAACAACCTTAATTGGGTATGTACTGCCCGGCTGGCAATTTAAATTCCTATCAGATTTTCAAAAGGCAGAAATTACGAACACGAGCAAAGCAGCAGACCGAATAGAATATCAACTAAACTTAAAATTAAAAACAGTAAATGATACCGCTTCCCATGAGGCACAAGTAATTGCAGTTTATAATTTAACACCTGCCGGCTGGACAATTAGCGAAGTAAAGGATATTTATATTACATACGATTACACCATACCGAGTAATGATTTTGTGCAAATTAACCCTATACCTGGATGCAGTTGGAGTGCCTCTAACCAGTATAAGTTAATTTGGAAAGCGGGTTTTTACGATAGTGAATTAATGAGCGGACCTGATGTTGGGCAATTAACGTTACCACAGTCTTCGACATATTACTTAAAGTCAAGAGAGGAACAGCCAGTAACAATGCGCTTTACTTACAAGCCAATTAACTAATAAAAAGTAGTCTTCACTTAATATTTGCATTTATAAAACTCAATATGAAATCAATATCCAAAAAAATCTTCCTTTTTGCGTTCATACTTTCAAATCAGGTTTACGCTCAAACTTCTCATCCCGTTAAAAAAGTGGTAAATACCACTACACGTAGTATAACCGAAAAAGAAATACAAGACAATGTAGAGAGACTTGAAAAGAGGTTTCCCTCATATAGCATATCGTATTTTGAACAGACAAGCTATAAAATTATTGATGCTGGCAAAATTGGATTTTTAAATGTAAACGGAGAAGTAACAGTTAAGCCAACTTATGATTTTGTTGGGAGGAAATATGAAAGTGGATTATGGCCAGTAATGAAGGATAGAAAATGGGGCTATATTAATAGCCAGGGTCAAGTAATTGTGCCATTACAATATGATTACGCATCACCATTTGAGGGTGGATTTGGACGTGTTAAATTAAATAATAAATGGGGTGGCATTTCAGCAAATGGGAATTTAATTGTTAAACCTATATATGATGAGGCTTATACTCACGACAATTATAATTATAAGGATGAAGTTATTCATGTTAAACTCAACGGAAAATTCGGACTTATTGATAAAACCGGCAAAGTTTTAGCAGAGCCGATTTACACCATGGCACGAGCTTTTAGTGAGGATCTTGCACAGCTATGTTTGGATAATACCTGTGGGTTTATAGATAAGACAGGAAAGTTTGTAATACCTATATCAAATAATTATGATAGTTTTCATGGAGGGCTTGCAGCAATTCAAGTTAACGGGAAGAATGGCTTTGTTGATAAAACGGCAAAGATTATTATTCCGCCAGTCTATGATTCCTATGAGGGTTTTACAGAAGATATTGCCCCGGTTAAAATGAATGATAAATGGGGATTTATTGATAAAAAAGGTAAGGCTGTCGTACCATTTATTTATGACGAAGCAGAATATTTTAAAAATGGGTTATGTCGTGTTAAAAGTGGGAATAAGTATGGTTTTATAGATAGGAAAGGAACATTAGTTATTCCAGCCATTTATGAACAGACCCCGTCTGCTTCAATAGATGGCTTTTTTGAAAATGGATACTCCACTATAATGTTAAAATTTATACAAAATGGATGGGGAGTAATCGACAAACGTAACAATGTTATTTTTCCTTTTAAATATGCAAGAGTCTATTACATAAATAAAATTAATGGGTTCCATCTCACAACTGCCACTACTCCTGATGGTGGCTATCACTGGAATAATAAAGATGAGATTTACAGAAATGTCAATGGCAAATTTATACTGGAAAATTATGATAATATTGGAAGTATTGATCCAATAACAGGTAGCTCACTTGTATGTAAAAACGAAAAATGGGGGCTTATGAATAAAATAGGTGATATTGTAGTGCAATTTAAGTTTGATAGCCCTAACTCTACCAGTTCTGAAGACGGAGATTATACATTTATAAATGGTCTTTTAAAGCTTAGGTTAAATAACAAATGGGGATATTTAAACAATTTAGGCAAAGAAATTATCCCTTTTATGTATGATTACATATCGGCTTTTAAAAGTGGCGTTGCGTTAGTAGAATTAAATAAAACATACTATTTCATCGATAAAAAAGGAGATATGGCGACACCTACTGTTTATCAAAGGGCCGACAGCTTTGAAGATGGACTTGCCCCGGTCGAATTAAATAATCAGTGGGGATTTATAGATAAAACAGGAAAACTTGTCATTTCCTTAACCTATGAAAAAGCTTGGCGTTTTTCAGAAGGGCTTGCCCGTGTCGAATTGAATGACAAGTGGGGTTTTATTAATAAAAAGGGCGAAATGATTATCCAACCTATTTATAATGACGTTGATGATTTTTACAACGGAACGGCAAAGGTTACATTAGATGGAAAAAGGGCTGAAATTGATATGCAAGGAAATATTATATCTAACTAACGCAAGAATTTAGCTACTGTATCGATATTATTTTGAATGATTAAAACTAATAAAATGAAGAAAATTATCTTTATAGCACTTGCATTATCCTTATTGGGATTTCGTACAACAACCCCTATATCTAACAAAAAAAATCAACAAAATATTAAGCAAAAATTCATCACTCTTGGGATGGGGATTGGTGTTATAAATCAAAACAAGATCAATTGGTATTTTGAAGGGTCTATGGATTGGCGATATTCCCCAGGCTTTACGTTTAATATACCGCCCCTAAATAATGGCCTAATTGTATTCGAAGATGCTATGGGGGTGATTAACAATAATAAAATTGATTTTTATGTTAGCAATCATACAAGTAGATGGGACATAATCCCTAATGCTTCATTTCAATTACCAACGAACTTTAAAGGTGTCATTGCGATATCTTCCTCAATCGGTGTTATTATTGGGAATAAAATCAGTTTTTATGATTTTGATCAAAACGAGTGGAAATTAAACCCGGATAAAACATTCACTATTCCCGTAATTACATCGCGTGTGATAACAAAAATGAATTCTATCGGTGTTATAAGTGGTAGGAAAATTGCATTTTACAACTTTGATCAGAATGAATGGAAATCATTACCGGCTGAAACATTTAACATACCGCTGAACAACTCGGGGTTAATCATTGTCCATAGCTCAATTGGAATAGTCCAGGGTAAAAAAATTAATTTCTATGATTACGAAAACAATCAATGGCATGTAAATCCTTATTCTTCTTTTGATATTCCACAATAAAAAAAATTCACCGGAAGCAGGCAGAGCGACCAAACAACTGCTGTAAATAACATTCTCTTTCCCAGTACAGCGAAGATAGCCTACAACCGGGTAAAAAGTAAAGACTATATAAACGGGCAGTTGTGTTTTGTTTTTCAGTGGCTTGCCCGGCCTTGACATTTTACCCGGCTCGCGCTGTTGGTTGCTTAAGCGGTAAATATGGGATGGTGTGTTCAATAATTTATTCCACAACGGGCATTGGCGATAAGCTATTTTGACTAAAAAAACCTACTGTTTCTTTTTTTCAGGCAGGTTGTGGTAAAGAAAACACAATAAAAATCAAGGAAAGTGTTGGACTAATGTTGGACTAAAATAAATCAGGCTTTCAGAAGTTACTCTAAAAGCCTGATTATCAGGTGGAGAATATCGGAGTCGAACCGATGACCTCTTGCATGCCATGC
>DHXR01000002.1 GCA_002413785.1 Mucilaginibacter sp. UBA5151 | reverse complement strand
TTTGACCCTTGATTCGCATAATTTACCAGTCTCTGCCACTAACTGCTTGCAGCCAGGTAGTTGCCATTAAAGCTTCACCCGCCACGCTGGGGTGAACGCCGTCGAGGTTCCAGTAGGAGCCAGGGGCAGTTTCAAGTGCCTTGTCAAAAGCAGCCTGGTAGGGCACAAATGTGGCATTGTATTCGGTTGCAATATCACGTGCCGCTTTTCGGAACAGGTCGAACGTTGGATACCATTTATCATCAACAGCCTTAACGCCTTTTACCGCGAAAGGCTCGCAGATAACCAGTTTTACATCGGGCAGCGCCTTTTTAGTACGGTCGAGCAGTTTATGATAATCGGTTATATAGGTTTCTATGGTGCCGGTATAGCCGTTGGTCATCGTGTGCCAAAAATCGTTTACACCTATATGGATACTTAAAACATTTGGTTTTAAAGCCAGGCAGTCGGTATCCCAGCGTTCGGCTAACTGGTAAACTTTGTTGCCGCTGATGCCTTTGTTATAAATTTTAAGGTTTTTATCGGCATGTTTTAATAAAAGGTATGCCGCAGTTAATAGGGCATAGCCTGATCCTAATGCGCTGGTATTGTTGGGATCGTTATTAGCATGGTCACGGCCCCAGTCGGTAATTGAATCGCCCTGGAAAAGGATAACATCATTGGTGTTAAATTTAATTGGTTTAATTTTTTCAGGGCCTATAGCTGCTGAAACAATTTGAGGCAAAGCCAATGTAGCAATAGTGCCTATGGAAGCGTTTTTAATAAAATTGCGGCGGGTGGAGTTTGGGGTCATAGTTTTTTTAGTCCATAGACGATGGTCAATAGTCCATGGCGATGGTTGTTTTTATGCTAATATAGATAATTCTTTACCGAACAAAACTAATTTAATAAATCTGCTAAATTTTAGTAGCTATTGGCTGCAAAACCATGGTCCATGGACTATCGACTATCGACTAAATCCCCTACCTTTGCCACCATGTATTTTTTGCTAAAACCCATACTTTTTCAATTCGACCCGGAGCGGGTTCACCATTTTGTAACCGCTAACCTTAAACGCTTTAACCGTTTTCCGGGCGGCGCAGCTTTAAGCCGTGCGCTATGGGATTTTGAAGATCCGAAACTCGAAAAAGAGGTGTTTGGCCTGAAGTTTAAAAACCCGGTTGGCCTGGCGGCAGGCTTTGATAAAAACGGGGAACTGATGGACGAAATGGGTAACCTCGGCTTTGGTTTTGTTGAGATAGGGACGGTAACCCCTTTACCGCAGCCGGGTAATCCCAAACCACGCATGTTCAGGCTGGTGGAGGATAGCGCATTGATCAACCGGATGGGCTTTAACAATTTAGGTGTAGATGTGGTTGCTGAACGATTAGCCGCATACCGGAAAAATCCAAAAAAAGGTCAGCAAGGATTGATCATTGGCGGCAACATCGGCAAAAATAAAATTACGCCTAACGAAGATGCCGTAAGCGATTATATCAAATGTTTCGACCGCTTGTTTGATGTGGTTGACTACTTTGTGGTAAATGTAAGTTCGCCGAATACCCCCGGATTGCGCGAGTTGCAGGAAAAGGAGCCTCTAATGGCCTTGTTGAATACTTTGCAGCAACGCAATTTAAAAAACGGCGTCAGCAGGCCCATCCTGCTAAAGATAGCCCCCGATCTGACTAATGAGCAACTGGATGATATAGTGGAGATAGTGCAGCAAACAGGCATTGCAGGCATCATAGCTACAAATACTACGATCAGCCGGGAAGGTCTGACATCCAAAGACGAATTAAAAAATGAAACCGGCGGATTAAGCGGCAAACCATTAACCCAACGCGCTACCGAAGTGATCAGCTACCTCGCTAAAAAATCCAACGGGACATTCCCCATCATTGGGGTAGGGGGCATACATTCACCGGAGGATGCGCTCGAAAAATTAAAGGCCGGGGCATCGCTGATACAGCTTTATACCGGGTTTATTTTTGAAGGGCCCGGTTTGATTAAAAGGATTAATAAGAGGATAATTTCTGAACCATGATCCGCTTGATTTTAGGATTGCCTCGATTTATGCAAAGTAATCATGGGCATCTTAAAATCAAGCAGATCATGGTTCAGAAAAAGAAAAACACCCATAAAAAATCCCACAGGTGTAAAACCAGCAGGATTTATATCATTAAAAGCAAAAATATCCGGTCCGGATTATTTTGCAGCCGCTATACGCAAAGCTTCGTTGTTTTTTGCTATCTGGCTGTGTTTTGGTTCAGCAGAACGGCTTCCGGGTTCCAGATCAGTAGCCAGCTTTAAAAATTGAACTTCTAACCTCGAAACGGTTTTATTTTTCCTGTCTTTTCTTTTTAAACGAGTAACGCCCATGGTGTTGTATTTTTAATGTTTTTAATCCTTGAGGTCGGGAGCGGATTCGAACCGCTGTAAAAGGTTTTGCAGACCTCTGCCTAGCCACTCGGCCACCCGACCAATTTTCAAGGTTGCAAAAATAGCAATTATTTATTGCCTGCCAACATTATTTGTACGATTTTCTGCTTATTTCTGAACAAAATAGCGCGGTCGCTATCCCCACATTCAGTGATTCGGCTTTCCCGGCACGCGGAATGGTCACTGCCATACCGATCAGTTTTTCAATTTCCGGCCGTATTCCATTGCCTTCATTACCAAAAACTATCAGTCCTTCGGCGCCAAAATCAGTGTGGTATATGTTTTCACCATTTAACATCGCCCCAAATACGGGTAGCCCTATTTGGGGCAAAACAGCAGTTAAAGTGGTGTAATGCACATTTATCCGCGAAAGCGAACCCATACTTGCCTGCACAACTTTAGGGTTATAGGCGTCAACCGTATCCTCCGAGCAAATAATATGGTGGATACCAAACCAGTCGGCGGTGCGTATAATTGTACCCATATTGCCGGGGTCCTGTATGCCATCTAAAACGATGGAGAACTTTTGTTTAAGTTTAGCGTTATTTAACATAGGCCAAACGGGTATTTTAACCAGAGCAGCAATTTCCTGCGGGGCTTTTAAGCTGCTGATCTTTTCCATGTCCGAAACAGAAATTTCAGATAAGTTTATTTTTTGGGATAATTTCAGCACTTTTGGGTTAAAGGAAGCAATACAGTAAATTGCCTCAATATGGTATTGGGAATTTATAAATTCAATAACTGATTTATAGCCCTCAACCAAAAATAAACCGTGTTCTGTACGATCTTTTTTGTGTTGTAAGGACTTTAGTAAACTGATTTGAGATTTTGAAAGCATATAATAAACCTGTTGGTTACAATCATACAATAATAATCATTCTTCTGGTCATACTGGTTTCAGGGTGCAGTTTAACCCGCCGGCTAAAAGATGGCGAGGCGCTGGTGCGCAAAATAACCATAAAAGGTGTAGATAAAGAGTTTTCGGAGGCTGCGGCAAATTATGTGGATAAGGGGCAGCAACCCAATAATGTAATCAATTTACAATTTTATTACCTGTTCAGCAAAAATGGGAAAAACGATATTGGCGAGGCCCCCGCTATTTTGGACAGTAGCCTGGTTGAGTTTTCACGGATACAAATTGAGCGGTTTTTACAGAACAAAGGTTATTTAAAGGCAAAAGTTGCCGATTCAATAAAAATAAAGAAAAAGAAAGCCGAACTGATATTTACCGCAGTTGAGGGCCCTTTGTTCAGGATCAGAAAAATACAGGACAGCATAGCCGACAAAAATGTGCGGAACCTGTACCGGGTTAACCGGCCGCGGTTTTCGCATGTACAGCCCGGCGGACGGTTTGATACAGACAGTTTGGCGTATGACCGGGATGAATTTTACCAGATAATGAAAAGGAACGGCTATTATGATTTTTACAGGCAGTATATCAATTATAATTACGATTCAACTTTCATGAGCAGTGTTGTTGATTTAAAAATGATTATTGATAACCCTGCCGGGAAATCCTCGCACCCTGTTTACAAGATCAATAATACCCTGATTACCATCTCCAACAGCGCCGGGCGTACTCCGGGTAAGGCCGATACACTACAGGTTGACACCCAATTCAGATATGTTGATTTTTCGCATAAGTTTGCTCCCCGTACAGTTATTGATTATGTTTTTCAGCATAAAGGCCAATTGTATGATATCGACCGGCAAACACTCACTACCTCCCGTTTGTCGGAGTTAAATATTTTCAGGAACGTACCCAATCCCACCTATCAAAAACTTCCCGACAGTACCTATCGCTTAAATACCAAAATTGATATTGTTCCGCTAAAACAAATGTCAGACAGGGTTGAAGGGGAGTTCCTGCTTAATTCCGGCCAATATGGCTATAATTTCGGCAATACGTTTACCGACCGGAATCTGTTTAAAAATGCAGCTATATTCCAGGTGAAACTTAACTGGAGCGTATTGTTTGACAATGCCAGAAATGTCTCAAACCCAAATGGTATCGAAAACCAGGACTTGAGGGTGGGGGCAACCATCACCTATCCGCGAATCATTACACCGTTTCATTTACCTGTTTTGGGTAAATATGGCATTCCGCATACAACCTTTTCAACCAACTACCAGTTGTTTTTTGAGCAGGGCCTGGTGCAGCGTACAAGCTTTGATAACTCCATTACATACGATTTTGCCGAAACAGCCAACAAATTACACACGGTTACACCAATTGATATTGAGTTTTCAAAAGGGGTTATTAACCCTCGTGCGCAAGCAGATTTATTGGCTGCAAACCTTTATGCTTACAGCTATTTAATAGGACGTACAATATTTACATCGGGCAGCAAATACACTTTTCAATACAATGCAAACAAACTCAATTCATTTTCCAACTTTACCTATTTCCGCGGCAGCCTTGACATTGGGGGCAATACGTTAAGCTTGCTAAGCAACTTGTTTAATACACCGAAAGATACACTTGGCGAGCGTACGTTTGCCGGCCGCGCTTTCGCCCAATATGCAAAAGGTGAAATAGATTTGCGTTTTTATCACAGTTTTGGCGGTGAGCGGCAGCTTATTTTTCGCTTTAACCCCGGCATTGGTGTCCCATACGGTAACAGTAACCAACTTATTTTTGAAAAAGATTTTTATACCGGCGGTGCAAATGATATGAGGGCATGGCTGCCGCGGACTTTAGGCCCCGGACAATTTAACCGGGCCACTTTTTACGGGTCTCCCGGACAGAACGGGGCAAAGTCAAAAGGTGATTCGCTGCGTACACAATTAAAATATCTCGACCAGTTTGGAGAAGTAAAGATGATTTCAAATTTGGAGTACAGGTATAAGATCATGAACAACTTTTTCGGCTCAAAATTAAAAGGTGCAGTATTTATTGATGCCGGGAATGTTTGGCGCCTCTACGGACAACCCAAAGGCCCTTCTGGTTTGCCCCCTAATGATGAGTTTAAATTTACTAATATTTTACAATCATCGGCAATGGATATCGGCACGGGATTACGTTTCGATGTGGCTTTCTTTGTTTTCAGGCTCGATGCCGCTTTTAAATTTAAAGACCCCCAGTTTAGCGGCTCAAATCAGTGGGTACTCATCAACCATATCGACGAACTTTTTCATACCGGCCCGTTCAAACAAAACTATGCTGCGACAAACAGCGGTGACAAGTATAACTTTATGCAGCTGAACTTTGGTATCGGGATGCCGTTTTAGATTTGTTCATAGTTCATGGTTTGACAATGCGGAAGAAATTCTAAAATATCCTGGTGAAATTTGTTTGATTATTTTTGGATTTTTTGTTTGCAACCGGCTTAAAAAATAAAGCCCCCTCACACTCGCTGTTCGGAGGCTTTAACCTAAACCTTATCACAATAGGCAAGCTAGAACTCGCCATATGAAGTGACAAATATACAGTTATATATTTTGAATTTTTAAAATTTTTTGCGTGAAAATGACGCGTTGATTTCATGGGAATTTAACAATCGTTTAATTTCAGGCGCTAAGGCTGTTTTTGCTTTTTAGGTTGATAAAATCACCCTTATTTTGGATAAAAAAGTCCAACGGTTTAGCCTTCCCCGGCAGCATAATTTTAAGCGCAGGAACCAGAAGAAAATTGAACCAATAATTATACAGACGTCAGTTTAAGAATACTTGCCCATAAGGACAGAGGCAACGGGGATGTTTCCCGAAGAACTAAGAGACTTACGAAGTTTTCAAAACTTCGTAAGTCTGTTGTGAGGGCACAGGCAATGTTTTTTTGTTACAAATACGATTGCAGCAAATTAGCCTTTGAGTTATGCCTCAGGCGCATCAGCGCTTTATCTTTTATCTGGCGTACACGTTCGCGGGTCAGACTGAACTTTTCGCCGATTTCTTCTAATGAATGTGCCGAGGTACTGCCGAGGCCAAAAAACAGTACAATAACCTGCCTGTCGCGTTCGGCAAGGATGCTTAACGAGCGGTTGATCTCCTGCGACAGGGAATCAATCATCAGGTGGCTGTCGGTAGCTGAATCTGAGCTTTGCAAAACATCAAGCAGGGTGTTTTCCTCGCCGGTAATAAAAGGCGCATCAACCGATATCTGGCGGCCCGAGTTTGATAACGAATCGGATACCTTTTCAACAGACATTTCCAGGTCTTCGGCCAGTTCTTCGGGGGTAGGCTGACGCTCCAGATGCTGCTCCAGTTTCGAGGCAGATTTATGCAGCTTGCTTAACGACCCTATCTGGTTAAGGGGCAGGCGCACAATACGGCTTTGCTCGGCCACAGCCGATAAAATTGACTGGCGGATCCACCATACAGCGTACGAAATAAATTTAAAGCCCTTGGTTTCATCAAAACGTTTGGCCGCTTTTATCAAACCCAGGTTACCCTCATTAATAAGGTCGCCCAAAGTAAGGCCCTGACTTTGGTATTGCTTGGCAACCGACACCACAAACCTCAAATTGGTTTTGGTTAACCGTTCCAAAGCAGCCTGGTCGCCTTCGCGTATCTTTTGGGCAAGTATCACCTCTTCCTGTGCGGTAATCAGGTCAACTTTTCCAATTTCGTGTAAATACTTTTCAAGCGATTGCGATTCGCGGTTGGTAATGGATTGGGTTATTTTTAATTGTCTCATTTTTGTAAATAATAGCCCCGGAGATAACCTGTTGCATAATAATCAACCGGACAACCAGGGTGGAAAATATTAAATTATCAATTATAGCTTTTCAACATAACTAATCAGCAGGCGTAATGTTTGATGTTGAACATCATGCCGCAAATGTTTTGTGCGGCAAATAATGGGAGAGGTTAATCTTTTTGCTTTTTTGATCTGCAAAGATACTAAAATAATTGTAACGGCGATGTAAAGAAATGAGAAAGTCCGAAAGGATTTTGTTCATAGTTCATGGTTGATAGTTCATAGCCCCCGGTTCATCATTTCCTGACTCCTGGTTCTTGCTTCCCGGCCCGGTGCGATTCCCTCCTCGGGGAGGGTAGGGAGGGGTTTAGCCACTATGCAACATACCACCCTGTTGCTTCAAACCACCTTAAAACCCCGGTTTGCCTCCAATTACGAGGAGCTAAACGAGTTTAGCTCCTCGTAATTTTTTCAGTTTGAGAGGCTAAATGCGTTTAGCTCCCCGTAATTTTCACGAATTCGCAGGCTAAACGCGTTTAGGGCGTGATAATTTCCCCGGATTCGCAGGCTAAATGCGTTTTGCCTGTGACCTAAAAATGGGTATTTTTTTATTTAAAGTGTTGCATATAAGGCAAATATACAAAATATTTCAAAGAATGCGGGATGATTTCCTGAAAAAAGCCTGAAATTTTATTTTTTACGGCTGCAAAAAATAAGCCCGATGCTAAAGATGCCGTCACCGGATTGATTCAAATATAGCAAATTCGGCGGAGAATTGCAACGAGGGGGAGAGCACAATGTCGTTGAACCCAAGGATCTTCAAAATCTTTTTTACCCTCTTTGCCGATTTCGGCAGAGAGGGTGGTCAAGCGTAGCGATGACCGGGTGAGTCACCCGGCGGACATTACCGCTAATGCATGTCGGCGAGTCTACTCACCCCGGATTCGCTGCGCTCTCCGACCCTCTCTGCCGAAATCGGCAAAGAGGGTAGCTGCAATTTTTTTTTGTCCCCGTCTCCGGCACGGGATACTGCGCTCCGGGATGTCATTAAGTTAAGGAAATTTAGTTCTCCGCGAACGCTTTTTAGCCCCACCTAAATCCTCCCCGGTAGGGAGGACTTAAAAAAATCAACACGAGCGCAGCTAAAGTCTCCCCAACCGGGGGAGACCTGCCTGCCGGACAGGCAGGTTTAGAGGGGGCTAAATCCCAGGGTTCCCTTAACTTAATGACATTACCCTGCGCTCCGGGATGTCATTTTGCAAAGTGGGGTACTCCGCAAGTGAGTCCTGTGACAACTGAAAGAATGTGGAATGAATAATGTTTTCATATTTTATTCTCTAATTTAGCTGTCGTAAAAACATTTATAAACCAACCCACATGACCCGAAAAATTACGCTATGGTTTGCATTTCTCCTGCTTGCCACTATAAATACTTTTGCCCAGTCCGAAATGGCAATCCTGCCTAAGATCATTGAAAAAGACGGCCGCCATGCCCTGCTGGTGGATGGCAAGCCTTATTTGATACTGGGCGGACAGGCCCATAACTCCAGCGCATGGCCGGGCATGATGCCCCGGGTTTGGTTGGCAGCGGAGGCTATGCACCTCAATACGCTTGAAGTTCCTGTTTACTGGGAACAGGTAGAAGCGCAACCCGGCCGTTTTGATTTTTCTGTGGTTAATACCCTCATCAGCCAGGCAAGGCAGCATAAAGTGCACCTGGTGCTGCTGTGGTTTGCCACCTGGAAAAACGGCAGCAACCATTATATGCCCGAATGGATGAAGCGTGATGCCGCTAAATATCCCAATATTACGGGCCGGAATGGGCAGCATGTTGACTCGCCCTCCCCAAATGTACAGGCTACGCTGGATGCCGATATAAAAGCTTTTACTGCCCTGATGCGCTACTTAAAAATCGCCGACCCGCAGCATACTGTGCTTATGGTGCAGGTGGAAAATGAAAGCGGCGCATGGGGAAGTGTACGGGATTATTCGCCCCTGGCGCAAAAACTGTTTGAGGGGCCGGTGCCTGCCCAACTGCTGCAACCTGCTGTGCTTACCGCGCTGAATGTGCCTGTGGTAACAGGCGGCACCTGGCAGCAGGTATTTGGCGACCGGGCCGACGAATATTTCCAGGCATGGTCTGTGGCGCGGTTCATCGGGCAGGTGGCGGCGGCCGGTAAAGCGGTTTATCCATTGCCCCTGTATGTGAACGCCGCCCTGCGCGAACCCTTCGGCAACCCCAAAGCCAATAACTACGAAAGCGGCGGCCCAACCGATAATGTGCTGCCTGTATGGAAGGTGGCCGCCCCGGCCATTGATATTGAAGCGCCCGACATTTACCTGACCGGCAGCGACAAGGTGCTGAAAGTGATTGACCTGTACGACCGCCCCGATAACCCGCTTTTTGTACCCGAAGCCGGTTTAGTGGCCGAAAATGCCAGGTACTTTTATACGGTACTGGCCCATGGCGGCATCGGTTTTTCGCCCTTCGGGATTGATGATAACGGGGTTGCTGAAAAGGCCGCTTTGATGACTGAACGCCTGTCGCCCTTTGCGCAGGAATACGCCGCCGCGGCTCCCATGATGCCTCAACTGGCCGCCTGGGCATTCGATGGAAAAATAAAGTCCGTAGTGGAACACGAGGATCATGCCGAGCAAACCCTCGATATGGGCGCATGGCAGGCCAACGTAAAATTCGGCGGTGACGGCAGGGCCAACGCTGCGCCTGAATATGCCGGGGCTACAGGCAAGCTATTAGTTGCAAAGCTGGCCGAAAACCAGTTCATCGTAATGGGCACCCGCTGTCACCTTAGTTTTCAGCCATTGGGCGGCAATGCAGGTAAAACCTGGCAATATTTGAAGGTAGAAGAGGGCCAGTATCAAAACGGGACCTTTAAGCCCCTCCGCATCCTCAACGGCGACGAAACCGATTGGGGCGGGCCAGGGTTTGGGGATGTGCCTACGGTGTTGAGGATTTCTTTGGTGGTGGTGAGATAAGTAATGTCATTGGGTCATTGAGGAAAAATGTCATTGAATCATTAGGTCATTGGGCTGACGAATGGGGATTATAATATAATATGAAACAAACTAACAAATCCTGTCATTGCGAGGCACGAAGCAATCGCGAACTGTGCACAAAGGAATGTCCGGAGGTAAAGAATAGTTCGCGATTGCCGCTCCGCCTCTGGCGGATCACAATGACAAATTTTCGAACCATGTGGGGTGGCCTGTACGCTTTGCATTGGCGCTAATGCATTGGCGTTGTGCCTTTGCGCTCATGCTTCGGGTGCCTCAGCATGACACCCGAAACAGAACTTTGTTCCCGCAGGGCCTCTCGCAGAGGACCCTGCGTTGAATAATTTACACTGTTGTGATTTGCTTTCAGATTTGTTCTTTGCTATATTTAACAACAACAAAGCAGCATTGCCACTTAAGGAATAATGGTTGTGATTTGCTTTCAGATTTGTTCTTTGCTATATTTAACAACAACTTTTTTCAAATTCCCCTGCCAGGTGATGGTGTTGTGATTTGCTTTCAGATTTGTTCTTTGCTATATTTAACAACAACTTTCACACCCTTGCAAATCATTATCCTTTAGTTGTGATTTGCTTTCAGATTTGTTCTTTGCTATATTTAACAACAACACCCGGCGCTCAAATCTGCAACAGTATCTGGTTGTGATTTGCTTTCAGATTTGTTCTTTGCTATATTTAACAACAACCTTTACACGGCTGCCCCTTCACCCAGCTGTGTTGTGATTTGCTTTCAGATTTGTTCTTTGCTATATTTAACAACAACTAGCCGGTGGCGATGTGTTGAAGTTTGAAGGTTGTGATTTGCTTTCAGATTTGTTCTTTGCTATATTTAACAACAACCTTATTTTTAATATAATTGAAACCTTTGAGTTGTGATTTGCTTTCAGATTTGTTCTTTGCTATATTTAACAACAACACTATCTAACAATAGTTCGTTAAAGTTT
>DHXR01000004.1:9953-116763 GCA_002413785.1 Mucilaginibacter sp. UBA5151 | reverse complement strand
TAATACTTTAACGAACTATTGTTTATGGCAACATAAACTTAAACTATGAAAGACTATTATCACTCTAATCACAAAAAAATAAGAGGATGGAAACGCAGAATAAGACAAATTGACGTGTGGGGAGAAGGGATTAAAAAGCCATATTTAAAATTCTTTAATGAAACAGGCGATTATACATATGACCGTTGTACACTTTATCCATTCTATGCATTAGAAAAAAGGCATCCTCCTTTATGGTTCTATAAACTGATTATAGCCAAGTTTATAGCAGCCCATAAGGAGTGGGAGAAAATATTTAATGATCTAAATATTGCTTATGATCTGCAAATATGGTTATATGATCCTTCATATATTCGGTCAGAAATAATTTGCCGTAAAGTGGAAAAAAAAGGCGACATTATAATGTACGCTTGGGAATCTAAATTGAAAAAAACTTTTCCATATGGCCAGTTCGCTCTCAATAACGTCGATCTTAAACAATTTGAATGGGTATTGACCGATGAAGAATTGGTTACTTTTGAGAGTGAATTGGAAGATGAGGGTTTCACGGCAGATGAACTATTGGCTGATGGTTACGTCAAAAAGGATTCTGGGGAAAATGGATTTTATTATGCTAAAAGGATAGGAGACTTATGGATCGGAAGAAAAAAAAGGACATGATCCTAAAACCATGCCCTTAATATTTTGACTTAAGACTTAGTACTAACGACTCAAGACTTAATACCTGTAATATTCCGGTTTAAACGGCCCGTCAACAGTTACGCCGATGTATTCTGCCTGGTCCTGGTCCAATACCTCAAGTTCAACGCCGATTTTTGCAAGGTGCAGGCGGGCAACTTTTTCGTCGAGGTGTTTTGGTAAGGTGTAAACCTTGTTTTCGTATTGAGCGCCATTGTTCCAAAGTTCCAGCTGTGCCAGGGTTTGATTGGTGAATGAATTACTCATCACAAAACTTGGGTGACCTGTTGCGCAGCCTAAGTTCACCAAACGGCCTTCTGCTAATACAATCAGGTCCTTGCCGTTAATGGTATATTTATCAACCTGTGGTTTAATTTCAATTTTGGTATTGCCATAAGCGCCGTTTAACCAGGCCATGTCAATCTCATTATCAAAGTGGCCGATGTTACAAACAATGGCTTTATCTTTCAATGCGCGGAAATGTTGTTCGCGTACAATGTTTTTGTTGCCTGTAGCAGTAACTACAATATCAGCTTCGGTAATAGCTGTTGAAAGTTTTTTAACTTCAAAACCTTCCATAGCAGCCTGTAGTGCGCAAATCGGGTCAATTTCGGTTACAATAACACGAACACCTGAATTACGTAAGGAATCTGCAGAGCCTTTGCCTACATCGCCGTAACCGCAAACAACTGCCACTTTACCGGCCATCATTATATCGGTGGCACGCCGGATGGCGTCAACCAATGATTCGCGGCAGCCGTATTTATTATCAAATTTCGATTTGGTAACCGAGTCGTTCACATTAATGGCAGGCATTGGCAGTGTACCTGCTTTCACACGCTCATATAAACGGTGAACACCTGTAGTAGTTTCTTCCGATAAACCTTTAATGCCGGCAACCAGTTCAGGATATTTATCCAAAACCATATTGGTTAAGTCGCCGCCATCATCCAGTATCATATTCAATGGCCTGCGGTCTTCGCCAAAAAACAAAGTTTGTTCAATGCACCAGTCAAATTCTTCGGCATTCAGGCCTTTCCAGGCGTAAACCGAACCACCGGCAGCAGCAATTGCGGCGGCGGCATGATCTTGTGTCGAAAATATATTACATGATGACCAGGTAACTTCGGCGCCAAGTTCAATTAAGGTTTCAATTAAAACAGCGGTTTGGATGGTCATGTGGAGGCAGCCTGCAATACGTGCGCCTTTTAATGCTTTTTGCGGACCGTACTCCTTGCGTAAAGCCATTAAGCCCGGCATTTCAGCTTCGGCCAATTCTATTTCCTTGCGGCCCCAGGGAGCCAGCGAAAGGTCTTTTACTTTGTAACTAACGTATGCAGTTTCTACTGATGACATAAAACTTAAATTTTTTTGCAAATTTAAGTTATAAGTTTATCAAAATGAAATGGAATGTTCACTCGTTCATTAGTGGAAGGCGGCTAAAAATTTATTTATCCAGTGATTTTCATAAAATATCAATGCACTATAAGGTCACCGATATACAACCAATGAACTAATGAACCAATGAACCAATGACCTACACCTCAATCACCTTTTGCTCGTGCTTGTGCAGCTTGTGCGTTTGGGCGAGTTTGTTGTTTTGGGTCATTGACAGGCTGCCGTTGTAAACAGCGCCGTTTTCAACCTGCAGGGTTTGGGTCCTTATTTCACCTGTTACTTTTCCCGAGGCTTTTATTTCGAGGGAGTTTACCTGGAGGTTACCGGTAACAGTACCATAAACCACCATTTCCTTGGTAATAATGTTACCGAGAATCGATCCTTTTTCGCCCAATATTAAACCTTCATCCACCATTACATCGCCGGTGACCTGCCCGTCGATACGGGCGAAGGCAGGTGCTTTGAGGTTACCATCCAAAATACAGTCTTCGCTGATGAGCGTTGAAATTGATTGCAGGTCTAATGTGATTTTATCTTTTTTAGAAAAAAATGCCATGTTTTTTACTCGTTTTTAATTATTCAGGGTTAGAAAACTGACAGGGTTAACTGCTTTACCATTTTTGCGCACTTCGTAATGTAAATGGTTCCCGGTGGAACGCCCGGTTGAACCCACTTCACCAACTTTCTCTCCTACGGTGACATCCTCTCCAACTTTTACAGTAATGCGGGAAAGGTGCCCGTATAAAGTTTCGAAATTATTGGTATGGGCAATACGTACACAGTTGCCATAGCCGCCATACCAGCCGGCAAAAACAACTTTCCCGTTAGCGGTACACCTGGCCTCATCGCCACGTGCGCCCCTAAAATCAATACCGGGATGAAATTCGGCATGGGCCGAGTTAAAAGGATCGCTGCGGTACCCGAAGAAGGATGTTAAAGAACTGATACGGGGATAACCCATTGGTGTAAATGCCACCGCATGCACCAAACGGTCTAAATATTCATCATAGAGCGAATAGGTTTCTGAATCGGTAAGTTTGGCTGCTTCGGTGTTGCCGTTACCGCCAACTGCCGCCGTAGAAAATCCTTTTAAACCACGTTTCTTTAAGTAATTATTTATCTTCTGCAACTTTCCTTCAATGTCTTGCACATAAGCCTGTGCAGTATTTGCTTTGTTTGCCAGTGTATCGGTTACCGGGATGCTGCTTTTAAGTTTCGTAAGCTGGGTAAGCAGTTGTTTTTCTTCCTGTTCCTGACGCTGGTTTTGCGATCTCAGGTAAAATATGGTACCTGTCAGTAACATAATTACACCAAAAACACCAAAGGCGTAATGTTTCAACCTGCCCAGGTGCCTGGTTTTTATCTGGATTGTTTTTGTACGCTGATTGCCTTTGTTTACAATAATAACCGTACTTATATCTTGGTGTTTCTGGCTCATTATACGCTTCAAATAATTAGGGACGGCAAGATAGTTAATAGGTGTTAAAATCCAATATTAATTATTAATAAACATTTTATTAAGTAGCCCGAAAGTCGGGCAGGCCCAAAAAGGCAGAAAGATAAAGGGATCCCGGCCGGCCGGGATCCGTCAATGCTCCTTAATAGCTTGTTTAAAGCCCGGTGCTTCTGACTCAAGACCGTCGACTCAAGACATCCTGCTTCCCGCCCCTTCGTCAGCAAAATGTTATAATAGTGATTTTTTAGGGTTTAACTAATAATCATTTGTTATTTTTGAATTCTAAATTAGAAAAAGAAAAAATGTACCCAGAATATTTAGTAGCCCCTATGCGGGAAGACCTGACCAGCGTTGGCTTTGAGGAGTTGAAAGATGCTGACGCTGTAACTAAAGCTATCGAAAGCGAAGGAACAGTGTTTGTAATGGTAAATTCGGTTTGCGGTTGTGCCGCAGCCAATGCGCGTCCGGCCGCAAGGATAGCCGCTCAAAACGAAAAACACCCGGACAAACTGGTAACAGTTTTTGCCGGTATGGAGACTGAAGCGGTTAATAAGGCCCGTGCCTATATGCTGCCTTATCCGCCGTCGTCACCTGCCATGGCTTTATTTAAAGACGGCAAACTTGTGCATATCATCGAGCGTCACCAGATTGAGGGCCGCCCGGCACAAATGATAGCTGATAACCTGATCGGCGCGTTTGAGCAGTATTGCTAAGGGGAGCTGAAAGCAAAAAGCGAAAAGCTGAAAGGATTAACCTCTTTTCAGCTTTTTTACTTTCACCGATCATTCGTCGGCCGGTTAAATTTACCTGCTGCCGGTATAAAAAAGAGCCGGGAAATATCAGTTTTTCGTTTTCTCTGCAATTATAAGTAAAACTTCATAGTTTAGACTTTAATAAACTGACCTTTACAATCAATAAACACTATGAGAACAATTAAAACACTTTCGTCGTTTATCTTTTCAGGTTTGGTTACGGCCCTGGCAGTATCTTCAGCTTATGCCCAGGCTCCAGCCAAAACTGATGACCCATTGATGAAAATCTATCGGGAAAAACCACCAAAGATCAATGACCTGGTACATACCAAACTTGATGTGCGCTTCGATTACAAAAAAAGCTATATGTACGGTAAGGAATGGATTACTTTAAGGCCCCATTTTTATCCCACAGATTCGCTGCGGCTGGATGCCAAGGGTATGGACCTTAAAAATATTTCAGTTGTAAAAAACGGCAAACTCATTCCTTTAAGATTTCATTATGATGATAGTCTCACTGTTGCCATACAGTTAGACAAGGTTTATCATAACAACGAAAGCTATATCATTTTTATCGACTACACATCAAAACCAAATCAGCTGAAAACTAAAGGCAGCGCCGCTATTAACGATGCCAAAGGCTTATATTTTATCAATCCGGACGGCAAAGAAAAAGATAAGCCTACCCAGATTTGGACACAGGGCGAAACAGAAAGCTCATCGGCATGGTTCCCTACTATCGACAAGCCCGAACAAAAAACTACTGATGAGATCAGTATGACTGTTCCTGCCAAATATGTTACTTTATCAAACGGCCGCCTGGCTTCACAAAAACTCAACGGCGACGGTACCCGTACCGACACCTGGAAAATGGAGCTTCCCCACTCGCCCTACCTGTTTATGATGGCAGTTGGCGATTTTAAAATTTACCATGACCACTGGCGCAGTAAAGAAGTAAACTATTACCTGGAGCCAAAATACGCCCCTTATGCAAAGCAAATATTCGGGATGACCCCTGAATTAATTGAGTTTTACTCAAAAATATTAAACTATGATTTTGCATGGAATAAATATTCGCAAATTGTAGTACGTGATTATGTGAGCGGCGCTATGGAGAATACCACAGCGACCTTACATGGCGAATATGTGCAGGAAACCCCGCGCGAGTTACTGGACGCCAATTATGATGCGGGCCGCAGCACCATTGCCCATGAATTATTCCATCAATGGTTCGGCGACCTGGTAACCTGCGAAAGCTGGAGTAACTTGACCGTAAATGAGTCGTTTGCTGATTTTAGCGAAATGCTTTGGGCCGAACATAAATATGGCAAAGATGAAGCCGGTGCGCACAGTTATGATGCGATGCAAAATTATTTGGCTAATCCCGGGAATCAAACCAAAAACCTGGTAAGGTTCCATTATGATGATAAAGAAGATGTTTTTGATGTGGTAACCTACCAAAAAGGCGGTCGTATTTTAAA
The DNA here is from genome assembly GCA_002413785.1 of Mucilaginibacter sp. UBA5151. GTDB lineage: Bacteria > Bacteroidota > Bacteroidia > Sphingobacteriales > Sphingobacteriaceae > Mucilaginibacter. Next base: position 110,998 of record DHXR01000004.1, on the reverse strand, counting down.
TATGCTGCGTAATTATTTAGGCGATGCGGCCTTTTTTAAAGGTTTAAATATTTACCTGAAAACAAATGCCTTTAAAACCGGTGAAGCACAGCAATTACGCTTAGCCGAAGAAGAAGCCAGCGGGCTGGACCTGAACTGGTTTTTTAACGAGTGGTATTATGGCGCCGGGAACCCTGCATTAAACATCAGTTATAAATGGGATGATGCCGCTAAAAAAGAAACCGTTTATATACAGCAAACCCAAACCGGGCAGATCTTTAAGGCGCCGATAGCTATTGATATTTATGCGGGCGGTAAAAAAGAACGTCATAAAGTATGGATAAACGATAAAGCCGATACGCTAAGCTTTGATGTTGCCTCAAAACCCGACCTTGTTAATGTGGATGGCGATAAGGTGCTGTTATGTTCAAAAACCGACAATAAAACACTGGATGAATTTGCTTTCCAATATTTTAACGCACCCTTATACGTTGATCGTTTAGAGGCCATTAATTTTGCTGCCGCACATCAATCAGAAAAAGTCGCTCAAAAAGTATTGATCGCCGCCTTAAAAGATAAATATTATGGCTTGCGCATAATAGCCATCAAGGCTCTGCATACGACCAATGACGATATTCATAACGCTGCGTTGCCTGTATTAACTTCATCAGCGCAAACAGACGATAACACCCTGGCAAGGGCTGCCGCCATTATCGCTTTGGGCAAACTTAAAGCAGCCGGCAACATGGATATATTTAAACAGGCTTTAAGCAGCCAGTCGTATGCCGTACAGGGTGCTGCCTTAACCGCCATTAACCTGCTCGACGGAAAACAGGCGTTGGTATTGGCAAAGGGTTTTGAAAGCGACAATAAACACGCCCTTACAACAGCCATCATCAATGTTTATGCAACAAATGGCGGCGATGACCAGTGGCCTTATGTGTATAAAGCTTTTACCGATGCCGATCCCCAGGGTAAATTTGGCATGGCCCGGAATTACGGGCCCATGATTGGCCATGTGACAAAGCCGGAATATGCACAACAAGGCATTGCATCCTTGAAAGATATGGGCATTAAGTACAAAAAATTTGGAGGGGTTGCCCCATTTATCAACGGCTTATTAGCCGATATTAAAGCCCAGCGTACAAAATTAAACGACAGCGTTTCGGCCCAGGCGGCAGATGATGCGATCAAAGCGATCAACGAAGCTAAATAAAGGATAAAAATCAGTAAACGCAATGAATCTCTACACGCGTTTATTAAAATACGCGACAGATTTACGAAGTTTTAAAAACTTCGTAAATCTCTCCATTCTTTTAACATAAATCCCTGGAAATTAACACCATTTTAACATTTCCATTGATAATATCTCATTATCTTAGCAGTAAATAAGCCTGTTATGAAAAAAATAGTATTCCTATTGATCTGCCCGGTTCGCTAAATATCAAAAATCCTTATTCAGCAATTTTTCCAGTTCGGCAAAGCTGATATTCATTTTTACCCGGCCTTGCTTGGCATAAGAAAGTTCCCCGGTTTCCTCAGAAATAATGATGGCTGTTGCATCGTTGGCCTCGGTTACGCCGATGCCTGCACGGTGGCGCAAGCCAAACTGGGCAGGAAGGTCGGTTTTCTCCGTCAACGGTAAAATACAGCTTGCCGATTTTATCTTATTCTCTGCAATTACCACGGCGCCATCATGCAGCGGGCTTGTTTTTTGAAATATACTTTCGAGCAAACGTTTTGATATTTTGCCCTCTATAACTTCACAGCTGTTCTGGTAAAATTGTTCGTCATAATACTTCGCGAAAACTATCAAGGCCCCGGTGCGGGTTTGCTTCATGCTTTTACAGGCATCTATTATCGGTTTTATACGCGCATAATTATTTTTCTCGGCATCGGTTTTGCCAAAGAAATACTGCCACCAGGCTTTGTTTCTTTGCAGGGATGCATTTCGGCCGACCAGCAATAAAAACCGCCTTACTTCCTGCTGAAATACCACAATAAGCGCGATGATACCTACATCCACAAATTTGCCAAGTACACCGGTAAGCAATTGCATGTGCAAAGCCTTTACCACATAATAAAGACCAAATAAGACGGCGAGGCCTATAAAAATATTTGCGGCTATGGTACCCCTGATGAGGTTATACAACTGGTAGATGAGCAACGCTACCAATACTATATCAAGGAGGTCGAAAAACGTAAATTTGAATAAGCTGAAATCGAAAAATTGCATTTACTAAGGTAGGAATTTTTGGAGATTAGAGATTGGAGTTCAGAGATTAGTTTTTAAGTCGGAAAAATTCAAAAGAAAATGGGGTATCCTAATGTCTCTGTTCCCGTATTCTGTCGCAGACGACCCTGCGCTGAAGCGCGCCGTTAAGCGGGGATTTCTTTAATTAATTGTTTGCCCTCAGGATGTTAATGAGGACTACTCTGTTTAGAGGGACTTTTCCGGAAAAGCAAGCGAGGCCCCAACGCTTACTGTAAGTATTGCCAAAATGATCAAAAGTGTATTACCTGTGGTAAGCCCGATCTTATCGGTATAATTTGCGGCGAGCATTTTTAAGCCGATAAACGCCAGCAGCACCGCCAGTCCGGTTTTAAGGTAGCGGAACCTGTCGATAATATTTACCAGTAAAAAGAACATGGACCGCAGGCCGAGAATGGCGAATATATTTGAGAAGAAAACAATATAAGGGTCTTTGGTGATAGAAAAGATAGCCGGAATAGAATCAACCGCGAAAATAACATCAGTAGCTTCAATGATCAGCAGCACCAAAAAAAGCGGGGTAATAAACTTTTTATGATCTATTTTGATAAAGAACCTGTTGCCGGAGAACCGGGGATGAATAGCGAAATACCGGGAGACAAGCTTTACGACAGCATGTTTTTCAGTATCCACTTCCGCCTTTTCGTTACGCTTGATATACATTGCAATACCTGTATAAACCAGGAATGCGCCAAAAACGTAAAGTATCCAGTGAAAATGCGCAATAAGGGTTGACCCGAGAAAAATAAAACAGAAACGCATCAGTATAGCACCGATTATCCCCCAAAAAAGCACTTTATGATAATGCTTATTATCAACCCCAAAGGCGGTAAAAATGAGCACCATTACAAATATGTTATCAACAGATAAAGCATATTCAACCACATACCCCGAAATAAACTCGAGTGCAAGGTTTTTGCGGTACAGGTTTAAACTTCCGGCAAGGTCATTAACGTTAAATTTAAGATGATGAAAGTTTTCGGCATTTACCTGCAGCAGGGCTGAAAAACTATCAATGTGATGGAGCAGGTCGCCATATTTTAATATAAGCGCGTAAAAACAAAGGGCGAGGGTTATCCAGATAACACTCATGATGGCCGCCCTTTTCATGCTTACCGGTTTATCGGTTTTTGCAAACAGGCCAAGGTCAATGGCAAGCATTGCCAAAATAAAAATGATAAAGCCGGAAATGAAAACTAATTCATTATGCATTACTTATTACGTTCAGTGGTAAAACGCACCAATTGCTCCAGTCCACGGCGGGCTTCGCCATCGGGAAAGGTGTTTAATATTTCAAATGCTTCGTCCTGGTATTTCTTCATCTGAGTTTCGGCATATTGTAAACCGCCGGTTTCCCTCACAAAGTTTATGATCGCAGCAATTTTTTCAGGATCGTCATTATGGTTTTTAACCAGGTTGATCATCTGCCTTTTTACCGCCGAATTGCTGTTATTGAGCGAGTAAATGAGCGGCAGCGTAACCTTTTTTTCTTTGATATCAATCCCTAATGGCTTACCAACGTCATCGGTCCCAAAATCAAACATATCATCTTTGATCTGGAAAGCGATGCCTATTTTTTCGCCGAAAAGGCGCATCTTTTCAATAGTTTGATCATCAGCCCCTGCGGAAGCCGCCCCGCATTCGCAGCAGGATGCGATGAGCGATGCCGTTTTTTGCCTGATCACTTCGTAATAAACAGGCTCTTCGATATCCATTTTACGTACCTTTTCCACCTGCAGCAGTTCACCTTCTATCATCTGCCGCATTGCTTCGGACACTATTTTCAGGAAACGGAAATCCTCGTGTTTTACAGACAGCAATAAGCCTTTGGACAAAAGGAAATCACCCACCAAAACCGCAATTTTATTTTTCCATAAAGCGTTGATAGAGAAAAAACTGCGCCGCTGGTACGAATTATCCACCACGTCGTCGTGTATCAGGGTAGCTGTATGCAATAATTCAACAAGCGCCGCGCCGCGGTGTGTAGATTCATTGATGCCGCCGCAAATACTGGCCGAAAAAAAGACAAACATAGGCCTGATCTGTTTTCCCTTACGTTTTACAATGTAGTGGGTAATACGGTCGAGCAGCGGTACTGAGCTTTGCATGGAAGATTTAAACTTTCCTTCAAAAACATCAATATCGGCAGCAATAGGTTTTTTAATTTCGTTGATGCTCAGCATTGAAACAAAACACGCTTTTTATATGCCTGGCTACCTTATTGGCAGTCCGCACAAACATAGGAAATTTAGTTGAATGGTGAGCGGGGAATTGTGAGTGGTGAATTGTGAGTGGTGGGTGGTGAGTGGTGGGTGGTGGGTAGTGAAAGGTGAAAGGTGAAAGGTGAAAAATATAACAGTCGTGCTAAGACACTCACTACTCACTACTCACTACTCACCGCTCACTACTCACCACCTCACTACCTCACCTCTTAACATTATTTAACAATACCCGGTTAAACTAACCCGCGTGATTGTACTCTATTCAATAACAACATAAACAAGAAACAATATGAAACTTAAAATATTACCGCGATAAACATAACGCCCGTGTGAGTTAATTTTTTTAAATACGATTTCAGTTTTCATTTGGCGTTCCGGTTTTTTACCGGGCCGCTTTTTTTATTACTATTAAAAGCAATATTATTTTACCTTTGCGCGATAGTTGGAAGGTAAGGTTGTAAGAGTTATAATAGTTGTAAAGATTGTAAGAACTTTAACTTTTTCAACCTTTACAACTACTACAACTTATTACAACCCTTTTAACCTAACAAGGAGAGGTGTCTGAGTGGTCGAAAGAGCACGCCTGGAAAGTGTGTATACTTCAAAAGGGTATCGAGGGTTCGAATCCCTCCCTCTCCGCAAAAAACCGATTAGATTTGACGAATTTTAAAATTTGTCAAATCTTTGAACTAAAGTGCCAATATTCCCGGAGAGATGTCAGAGCGGTTCAATGTGCCTGTTTCGAAAACAGGTGTACTGTCAAAGGTACCGGGGGTTCGAATCCCTCTCTCTCCGCAAGTTTCAATAACAAAGTACATTAAAAGCCTGCCAATCAAAAGTTTGCAGGCTTTTGTCTGTTTTTACGTCAGATCATCGGTACTTGAGATAGGATTACAAAAAATACTCCCCGGTATTCTCAACTATAAAGGTTTTGAACCATTTTTGAGTGACGTACATACGTTAATGTGTTTGGCACATAAAAATATTATTGAGAAATTTAGGTTAAGATATAGAATTCTTAATTATATTTGTTAAAACTTAACTCTTATGGTAGAAAATAATGTTCATATCATTGAGTGGCCAAGCACTCCTGCTGTGCTCGAACATCAGTTTCCAAATCCTGTTGGTATTAATATTTCTGCACCAATAGATGTTAATATCCCCAATCCTGTTGATTTAAACATGTTTAATACAGCAGAAAAACCTTTATTTCTGAATATGAATTTACAGGATGGCGGTTATATCCCGGTATGTATAAAACTTTGCGAACCTATTTGTGCGGAGAGTAATTATAAAGTGGGAATTACTTTAATGGGCCAACCATTTATCGAAATTGCGGTACAGGGGATAACCCGTCTTTTCAATTGCAATGGCAAAACAAATACAATTGCAGATAACGCCTCAATAAGTGTAAAATAGCGATCCAATTCAAAAAATAGCTTCATCATATCAGATACTTTCATTATGACAGCCACAAAAAAGGAAAATCAAAAAGCTGCACCTGAAAGCGAAACAGGGGCGTCTTCGCTTGCGGAAGCGGCGACAAGCGTAAACGGCCTTAGTGGTTTAGTTGGCAGCGCTTCGCAGATTGTACTAAAGGCAGTAGGTATTTTGGAAGAAGAAATTGCACGCGGCATTGTTACAGCAAAGCAGGTTGAAGAGAAATTAACCGATGTGCCCAAAATAAGAAGCGGAAAAATAACAGACAATGTTCAATTTAATGACTTATTTGTTCGTTTCAGAAAGGATGCCCACGAGATTCTTGATATAATTGTTGATGTAGTATCTGCAACAGTGCAGGGCGCCGGGAAAATATCATCACAGTTAATAAAGATCGGAACTGAAACAAAAAACGAACCTGTTCCTGTGCCAGCTCAGCAAGTGCCACTTATACAAGTGCCCGGTGATATGAAAGCCGGTGAACAAAAAGAATTCCCGATAACGCTTGAAAATGATGATAACACTACAGAAAAGATCATCACATTTATTAATACCCCGCTCATCAGCCCTTCGGGCGAGCAATTGTATGCAGGCACATTAGTATTTAACCCAAACCCGCTTACTATACCGCCGGGATCCAAAGCGACTGCAATTGTAAAAATTGATATTCCTGCCAATGCAAAAACCGGCAGTTATACCTGTTTTATACAGGCAAAGGATTTAGAAAGCCTGAAAGCCACCTTACTGCTTAAGGTAATTTAATGAAACAGCTTACAGGATTATATGGACGCTGAACTGATCCGGGAACAATTTTTGTCGCGTCTCGCCCACTATAAGGATGAAAGCTTAAAACATTTGATAGCAGCAATTCCTGATCGGGAACCCAAAAAACATTTGTATGATCTGGTAAGTATTTATCCCTTGCGCGGCGGAAAAGGGTTTAGGCCCGGGCTCTGTTTATCAACATGTAAAATCTTCGGCGGAACCGAAAGTGAAGCTATGAATTCGGCTATCGCTATTGAGCTTTACCATAACGCGTTTTTAGTACACGACGATATTGAAGATGAAAGTGAAGACCGCCGCGGTTTCCCGACATTACATGCTGAATACGGTGTGCCAATAGCCTTGAATGTTGGCGATGCCATGAATGCGTTGGCCATAATGCCGCTAATGAACAATATTTTGTCGTTGGGGCCGCAATTGACCTGGCAGGTATTTAAGGAAATACAGCACATGGCGTTAGAAAGTGTGGAAGGGCAGGCGATGGAACTGGGTTGGCGGAGCGAAAATAATTGCAAATTAGATGACGGTGATTATTTGAGAATGATACTGAAAAAAACATGCTGGTACACCTGTATACACCCCATCAGGATCGGCGCTGTTATAGGCAGCAGGGGGCAGGTAAACCCGGATATTTTTAACCGGTTCGGTTATTATCTGGGCGCGGCATTTCAGATTCAGGACGATCTTTTGAACCTTGAGGGAGAGAAGGCAAAGTATGGTAAAGAAATAGGCGGTGATATACAGGAGGGTAAGCGTACATTGATGCTTATACACTTAATGAACTCAGGCAGCGCGGAAGAAAACGAAGAAATTAAAAATTACCTGTTGTTACCCCGGGCTGAACGCACACCCGAAAAAGTGCAGCAGATAATGGATTATATGCGAAAATACGACTGCCTTAATTATGGAAGGATTGCGGCGCGCAACCTGGCCGGCGCCGCTTTGAAAGAGTTTTATACTTTATTCGGCGCCTTTCCGGAAACAGAAGAGAAACAATTTATTGAGAATATGATCATTTATATGATAAACAGGGATAAGTAACTATTAGTTTTTTAGCCGTTGTTTAACATCTTTTAAGATATACGCAGACAATTGAAAACCGTTACCGGCGAGGCCTTTTGCCCACTTCCAATATTCCGTACGCTGCTGCACCAATGCGGATACCTGACCTAATGTAAAGCCAGCTGCTTTAATTCCAAAAGCAGCAATTTCCACCGGACCTTTTTTTATGCTATTTAATGTCGAATTTAATGTTGTCTCTACCCCCTGGGCAACAGATTTACCAATAAACGAAAGGGAGACCGCTTCCTTTGCCGGAACAAGCCCCGCCAGTATTCCGCCGGCAACTGTTGCAAATTCTTCATCTTTTGAAGCCTTTTCGGTTAATATTGCCAATAAATTCAGCCACAACGGATTAAGATTGCGGTTACGGATAAATTGTATAACCATGTTACTTAAACTCATATCGTATCCTACTTCTGTTTTTATTTTTTCTTCGTATTTTTTTAGAGCGCACAGTGAATAATCATTTTCTTTGAAACAGTTTACCAGACACTCCGACGCCCAGCGCGCACTTAACAATGCATACTGAATACCTTCTCCATTCAATGAGTTAATTAATCCGGCGGCATCACCCGTAAGTATTACCCTTTCCGAAATAATTTTTGCATCCGGGTTGTAGGTTGATAAGGGCCACGCAAGTACTTTGCCTTTCAACTCACCGCCACCGATCTTCCTTTTTAGGGTTTCATCAGATGCAACAAGATCTTTTAATAATTCAGGAAGGTCAATTTCCCCGTCAGGAAAATTATCAAGCACCATCCCAACGCCTATATTGGCGCTGGTAGGCCCGGTGGGGAAAAGCCAATAATATCCGGGAAAGCTTTTACTGGTAAAATATAGTTCGGCCTGGCCGGATATACAATTAATGTTTTCATAATAAGCCCTTACCGCTACAATGATGTCCCTGGCATCGGGTTTGCTTCCGTTAACAATTCGTGCGGTAGTGCTGCTGCTGCCATCGGCGCCTGCCAAAAACTTTGTAGTAAAGCTTATGTTCTTGCCGCCCATTTTACAGAAGCTTACAACGCCGTTATTAAAGACCTCGAAATTATTCAGCCTGCAGGGTGTAATTAACCGGACGCCGGCTTTAACAGCCTCCTCAACTATCCAGTTATCCAGTAGCATCCGCGGAACAACCCGCCCGTGATCGGGCAGATCCGTTATATGAGGGATATTTTTTTTTATCAATGGCTTACCATCCAAAAAAACTGCGGCCTCCTTAATAACATTAGTTTTATGAAATTCGGTATTTGACGTAAACCCAATGGTATTTAATTCCTTAATCCCTATAGGCCCCACAAAATCGCCGCAAACTTTGTCTCTCGGAAAGTCCTGGTAATCTATCAAAATAACATTATAACCCGCCTTTACAAGGTGCCAGGCACAAGCGGCACCGGCAGGCCCCGCTCCGGTAATTAATACATCTGCATCATAATCAGTATGTGAAACAAACTTCATAACCTTTTATAATTTCAAGAAAGTTAACAAAAATGTTTGTTATTAGTAAAACTTTTTTGTACATTGTGTGGGATTTAAAAATCCATTTCTACTCAAATAACCCTGATATTCAAACCATTGTTTATTAACACTATTAATTAAACAAATTAAACAGTGAACAATGAAAACAAATGCTATTAATTCCTTAAGGGAATTACAACTGCAGATGCCTGCCATTTTTGAAAAATACGGGAATGATAATAATTTCACACAAATAGCGCTGGCTAATCCTATCGCCGCTCTGGAGAAAATTGGTATGGAGTTTACCGACAGGGCAAAAGATGAAATTGAAACTTATGCCCGTTTTGGTAAAGAGGGTGCAAAGCAAATTTCAGAACTTCGTGCGAATATCAATGATACTGCAGGCAGTTTTGTCGACCTGAATGCCCCATACCAAATTGCAGAAATTATAATCAGCACCGGGGATTTTAATGTTTCTAAATCATCGGAGCAAGCTAAAAAAGGAGCAGGGGCAGGAAGTAGTTCAGTTGACAAGGCTGCGCTGATAAAAGCATTAGAGAGTTCCCCAAAAAAGGAAAATAACCTCTGGCAGGATGACCTTGCCCAATTTAGTTCAATGCACCCTGTTTTGCCATTAATACTGCAATACAGAAAGCTTGATGCTGAAAGCCCAAGGTTCGCTGACAAAAAAAACATATCAGCTATCCAGGAAAAGTTGAATAAGGGCCCCCTTAAAAATGTTGTTTTTACATTGACATGCGATCCTGTGAAATTAAAAAAATAAGTTTCAAACCCTAAAACGTTTATTATGGCTAATACACAAGGTTATGAAGTGGTTGCCGAACTTACCGTAGCATCCCTTAAAAATTTATTGAGAGCGGCATGGAAAAATGGCGGCGATGCAAGCGATCAGGGCGTAATTCCCGAGAAAATAAGTTTGCCGATGCCATCGGATCCTGCCACATCCAGTTTCGGTCCATATTCTATACAAAGCGGCTTTATTGAAATACCGCAGAATCAGCTTGATCTTACTACGGATACTGTAATCAATGGCCTTGATATTAAATTAGGTACTATTATACAAATACAAATTGCAAATCCGCCGGTGGATGCTGCAAAATTATTCAACCTGACAGCCGATGTTATTGTAAAAACGCCGATACGATCGGTTGTTGATGCTCAGAATGTTAATCAAATAGTTGCCGATTTTACTTCGCTGCCGCCAAACGCAGTAACCGTAAATATTACCAGCGGCGACCCGATAGCGCCTATAATTAATGAAAGCGTTGAACAATTTGTACACAAAAAATACCAGGATGGCACAATTCCACATGTCATTGACAACATCCCGGTTAATGCTTTCTTATTTACAATGACCTGCCGGATAGATTTTTATGATGACACAACTTCTGCCACCAATAAAATTGTAGTAACAAAGCCCGATTCTACACATATCCAGGTTGCTATACCCTGCCTCCTTAGCTTTTATAACATTACCGGCACAGGCGGTTTTCCCATTCAGCTTGCTACTCCAATGGGGGTAAATGGTACAGTGACAATGCTTGCGGATTATAGCCAGTCCAGTTCACATATTCACGTAGATATTCCAGGTGCTACGGTTACGTTGACTAACCTGGTACCGGCAGCCGGGCAGCCGGGAATAAATTATACAACCAATAAAAATTTAGCAACTATAGCCGGGCAAAACCTCAATAATCTTATTACAGCCGCCTTTAGTGCCGCCGCCTCGCAGCTGAAGCAAATGGGGCCTATCAATATTGACATTCCAACCTTAGACCAGATTGAAGCTTATGCTGCATTAGTTGTAACCAATGAACTAAAGAGCCGTAAACAAATAGAAATATACCCGGTTAATGAAGTACAGGGGACCGATACGCCTATCAACAACGTAAAACCGCAGGCCCTTACGGATAGCTTTGCCATTGCTATTAACGACACAGGGGGCGCAAACAGCTCCCTTTTGACGAATTTTGTGCCCCCGGGCATGGACTTTGCAATAGCAACTTCGGCGCAAAAGGTTATAGATGCATTTCATGTAGAAAGAGATAAAAGGTATCAGTTTCCATATACATACCCCGACAAAATTGACGGTAAAACCGTAAAATTAAACAGTCTTGATCTTTCACTGGATGTTGGCTACCTTACAATATCAGGCAATGTAACCGTTGTAAATGCGGTACTGGATAGTATAGACGTAAGCGCTGATTTTTCGCAAAAAGTAACGCTTAGCTGGGTACCGGATGGCGTTGCCGGGCAGAAGATACAGCATGCCCTGGATGGCGACCCTGATGTTAGCCTTGGCGCAGCCGCCTGGATATTAACTGCATTAATTGGCTTTATTACCCTGGGCGTTGTGGGTGTTGTAATTGGCGTGGTTATACTGGCAATTGTTCAAAATGTTGCTTCACAAATTGGTGGCACCATTGCCGACTCGGAATCGGGAAAGTTTGAAAACGCCTGGCCCGTAGTTTTAGACAAAATAGGAAATGTAGAAGCTCATTTTTTTAACCCGATAACCATTGATTCAAGCGGTTTTGGTTTTGCCGGAGAAATGACAATTACCGCAACAAACCAGGCGGCATTAGTTGATATGGCCAATAGCAATGGTCCCTACGTGGCAACCGGTAATCAGGCTGTTAATTTAAACGGCGGAATTTCACATGCAGTTTCTCTGCCAAGATGGGATCCCGGCAACGGACAGGTGCAAAATGTACGGAGCCTGAGTTACAGCTACGGGAAAAGCGGCTTATATATTGCTAATTTACAGATAAAAGTAAATGAGTATGGGGGGGCTACAACATTGAACTATGCCACAGTAACAATTAATAACGTGCCGCCCGTTGTTCAGTTTGATACAACCACAGTTACTATCCCGGAAGGACAGGAGATTACTTTATCAGCTTCATTTACAGATGATACCTGGCTTGATACGCATACGGCTTTATTTAATTTTGGCGACAATACGGCGCCGCAGGACGGTATTGTTCAGGAAACCAACAATGAGCCGCAGGCGCAGGGAACTGCAACTATAAAACACGCATGGTGCGATAATGGAAATTATACTGTAACCGTATTTGTAACTGACGATGTTGGCGGGGTAGGACAGGCAACGATGACCGTGAATGTGACCAATGTGCCTCCAAAAATTTTAGCCCCGAAGAAAATTTGCGTATTACAACACCAGAACGTACACCTGGAAGCCATATTTACAGATCCGGGATGGTGCGATACACATGTGGCTACCTGGGATACAGGCGATGGGCATTTTCACATGGCTACTATAAAAGAAAGGCATACGCCGCCTGTATTATTTGGTTATGCATCCTCATCGCATGTGTATAAATGTGCAGGTAATTACCTGGCAAGAGTAACCGTGACAGATGATGACGGAGGAGAAGACAGTGCCGTAATAATTGTAATTGTTACCGAATTATTTAACAGGCATTTTGAGCATGGGTTCCGCATTATAGCAGGCACAACCGGAAGGCAAACGCTAACCAACACGATTATTGCTAACGAATGGTATCCATTTAGTTATGAAACCGTTACTGCAAATGCACTCTCTGGTATTAATGTTAAAGCTGCTGGTAGTGCTGGAAATACTGTTTTTAACGTGCTGTACAAACCTGATGAGTATATAAACCGTGATGGACAGAGAGCCCAGGTTATTGAACTAAAAGGCAGTGGCATAGCTGGAATAAGGCAAACTGTGCCTGTAAATATTGGATGGGATTATGAATTTACCACTTATTATCATCTGCCGCTATTAACTGAAGAATGTAAGCTAATCATCGGCATCGACCCAAATGGAGGTGTTGATCCTTCAGACCCCGGCATAGTATGGATCACCGCCGCTCCTGTTGAACGCTGGGTTCACGCTTCGGTACGGGTTTGCGCCCTGAGTGAAAGTATCACCTGCTTTGTTGGTATGCTGCAAAGCGGCGGGGAAAGTGTTTTATATATTGACAGGACTGCTTTATTTATGATACAGCCAAAATATGGCGCTATGCCCGAACGAAAGCCGGAAAATGACCAAAGCTGCCCGGTAAACGAGATTGAAGGGCATGATTTTAACAGACTTTCCGATTATATGAGTATAAATACAGATCGCGGTACATTGGCGTCGGTTTACAAGCTCAATGATCAGAGTGTTCGTTTCGCGGATCAGAAACCCGCAAATAATCCCATTTTTTTAATGCCTGCTGCTTCAAATACGCTGGCTGATAATTTGATAAAAGGGATTGCACAAGTAAGCGGTGCAGTGGCAAAAAACCTTGTTACGGGCACTATTCAAACAGTATTCCCATTTTTAAAGAAGAAGGGATGATAATTTGGTTTTACGCGCTGTATTTTAATTAAGCCTTCCCTTGAAGGGGATAAATGCCGGTAATCCCCGCTTGCTGCCAGATAACAAAAGCCGGACTGAGGTAAACAATTTCCTCCCTCTCCGCCGTCGCCCGCCGTGAAGAGTTTCGGGCGAAAACAGACTGCCAAAAGCTGCCAAAGCCGCCTTCGGCGGACAAAGTCCGGCGGTAAAGAAATAAGATTTGACAGCTTTTGAAAGTTGTCAAATCTTTTTGGGTAAAAGGAGAGATGTCAGAGCGGTTCAATGTGCCTGTTTCGAAAACAGGTGTACTGTCAAAGGTACCGGGGGTTCGAATCCCTCTCTCTCCGCTTAGAGGGATAATCGCTTGATTATCCTTTTTTTTTTCATAAATAAGATACTCTTTCTCACTCATTAACAGTGTATTATGAGTAAATAAACGCATCATCGTAGGTGTTCGATAGATGCCATCCTGATAGTATAAATTGTTATCGAACACCAATCCAATAAATTCTCGTTTCTTTATTGTATCAGCCCCGGTATAAACATATTTCATATCAGTCAGCATATTAAGATGTTTTTTCAAGTCCTGAAATGCCTGGTTCTGATCTTTGCTTAAACGCTCTATTGCGCCGTTTAAGGTAATAATACTGCTATTATAGCTTGAATACCACCTGTCATAAGTATCCTTGCTGATCTGGCTTTTAATCCACTTTTCTTCTACCGCAAACAGGTTTTCCTGTACCTTTTCCAATTCAATTTTCTTTTCTTTGATCCTTTTACGGTTTCCGACCATTTCAACATCAATAACAGCCTCCGATTTATCTTTGATCTCTTTAACCATTTCGCCGCTTAAACTCATCAATTCGCAGGCACCAAGTAACTGATTATGTGCTTTAGTTGCGCTGATATTATTATGGCCAGAAAACCGGCATTTATAATAATAAAAATATTTACCAGACTTGCCCCGTGATGGAGCACCCGTCAACGGGTTTCCACAATGGCACTTTAGTAATCCTCTCAATGGAATTTCATCATCCAATGATATTTTTGGTTTATCCGGCTTTTTCATTTTGCTCTGAACCATTTGCCACCTGGTCTTATCCACTATCGGCTCATGGATAGCAGGAAACAATCCTCCTGGATATTGTTTAAAACCTTCCGTAAATAATAACCCGGCATAAGCCGGGTTAGCCAATACCCGTTCAACAGCCATATTGCCCTTCCGGTCAAAGCCAAGTTCATAGGCTTTCTCCTTGATCACATTCAGGGGTACATCACGTAAATAGGCATCATAAATAAAATTCACCACTTTGGCCTCTGTTTCCTCTACGACGATAGTCTTTGCTTTATCCTCTCCCTGTTTACGGTAGCCGAACGGTGCGTTTTTATAAACGAAGCGGCCTTCCTTTGCTTTTGCAGTATAAAGGCCACCCCTGACTTTTATGCTCCGGTTAATGTTATCTTCCTCTGCTAACAACAACTGTAAGCCGGCCCTAAAAAAGCTACCGGGCGTATCATAATCAAAGGTGATCCCTTCAGTTACACTAACAACCTGAATGCTGTATCTTTTCTGTAAACTTTTGACCAGGCTTAGCGCTTCACCTGCATCACGGCTAAACCGGTCAAACTGATCAACTAACAGGTAATCCACCTTTTTATGGTGTTTAACGATAAACTCCTGTAGCTTGATAAAATCAGGCCTGTCAAAAGTCTTTGCGCTGCGTCCACGATCAATAAAGGTATCAACCAGTTCCACATTATTAAATTTAATCCATTGGTCTGTATAGAGCTCCTGACGCTCAATAGACCCATTACTTTGTCCTAAACTGCTAAACCGCAGATACCTAATCGCCTTCTTCATAATAGTCCTTTAAAGTAGCTTTTACAATGATTTCAACTATTAAATTTACTAATTTTTTTTCTTTTTCCAGCTCAATTTCGTCAATATTTTTTGCTATTTTATCATTAATAAACCGCTCATTATCAATTCCTTTTTCCATCTCACATTGCTATTTTAGGTACGATAATTTTGTATTAAAAAGGCGGAATTTTTCATTCCGCCCCTTGATGCACTTTTTAATATTTTTTAAAAGGTGTACCTGCATCAAAAAAACAGGTACACCTTACTACGCTGATTCCTTTTAAAAGACGGTTCATAAAGGACATAACCAAATGCATGAAGGTCCTTAAGAAACTTATGGTAAGTCGTACTGGTGGATAATTTAGCCACCTGCATCACCTCGTAACTATAAGCACAAAGCGGATTTTCACAACCATGCGCCTGCCAGTATTGCAGCAAGGCCGCATAGATACCGATATGTGTGATCGAGATGCGCCCATCCTTTTCGATGGCCTTAAAAAAATCTGCTAACGGCTTGATCCCTTCCATGTTCAGCTATACTCTTTATACTGTTTTCTGATCAGGATACTTTCATAGACTG
Source organism: Mucilaginibacter sp. UBA5151 (assembly GCA_002413785.1). GTDB lineage: Bacteria > Bacteroidota > Bacteroidia > Sphingobacteriales > Sphingobacteriaceae > Mucilaginibacter. The sequence goes on along the minus strand of DHXR01000004.1, from coordinate 94,993 downwards.
CCTTTTTCTTTCAGTCTTGTTTTGCTTGTTTTCTTCTCCGGCCCCTTGTTTCTGGTTTTCCTTTTTATTTTCCTTCTGAATATTGTTGGTTTCACCCTGGGCCTGTCCTTCGCTCAATTCCTGCTTTTGTACAACGATCTGTTTGACATCTAACCGCTGCATATTGCTGTCATAGAATTTAATAGATTTATCAATTGGGTTTGCCGCTATCAGTACCTTCTGATCCTTGCCGTCTGCTATTAGGGTCGCCTTTTGCACATTGCCTTTTTCAAGGGAAGCGATCAACCTGCTTTTATCATAATTATCCTCTAAATCCTTAATCGGATACTTTGCTAACGTCTTTTCCAAATCAAAGCCAAATAGCTTTCGCGGTAAAAAATTACCATTTTCGTCAGTTTGCTTAAAGTTTAGCTGCGTCCAGGCTTTATAGGTTTCATCGGTAGCTTTAAACTTGACATTTTCACCTTCGCCAACTTGTTCCAGTTTGTTAAACTCCTTAAAGACCGCGCGACCGTCAATCATATTGTAGTGTTCCTTCAGCGTCAGGTTATTTTCCTTGCCTATATAATAAGTCTGTTTGAGTACATCCTCCGCTTTAGCCTGTTTGACCCCCATTTCGAAGCTGTTAAAGAAATACATTTCGCTTTCTTTAGACTTCTGAAAGTGAAGCGTTGAGGATACATCATCCTGACCAAATTTGATCTGATGCTCCAATTTAAACGCCGGTTGCTGGCTTTGTATCATTTCACCTAATTCTTTGTCCATGCCTTCTCCGAAGCCCATGAACTTTACCTGATTTTTCAGGTAGCCATAATTTTTCTCATTCATAATCTGTTGTTTTTAAATATAGTTTTCACATTCCCCATGCATTAAAAACCATTGCGGATCTGCATAGATCACCGTCTGCTTTCTCAACCCAATTCAATTTTTAAATAGTGTGCTTACCTCATCATTTGATCTGCAGTGCCCTGATAAGCTGTTTGTTGTATAGCTTCACTTCCAAATGCCGTCCCCCATTCTTTTCCATGACCTGGACCCGGAAATACTTTTGATCGGGAATGGTGAATTTAGCCAAGCCAAATACCAATACCTTTTTAGAGCGGGCGCTGACAGTACTGGTATCCCCATAGCTATAAAGCGGCCTGATTTCCAGTTCCTGGCTCGCGGTACGTTTGATCTTTTGCTGATCCACGGTATAAAACCTAAACTGGTCAATACCGTAATCAATGGTGCTCTGGTTCTGTAAACTGAATTGGTAATAAAACACATCATTTTTGATATATAAGCCCTGCAATTGAAGCTTCATGCCATATTTTTTATCCGCTATCCCATGCAGCGTTCTTTTTTGATTGGCAACGTTGGCGGCTGTATTTTCGAGTTCCGCCTGGTTTGTTTTGCCTTCCGGGAAGGAAATCGCAGGTTCGCCGGGAGTTTTGGCAAACCGGATATTCAGTTGGGATGGATTATCTGTATAATCCAGTATATAGGAATACAGCTTGCCATCCGCCGTGATAACGGTCAGGTTGGTTTCTTCAAAATTCTTGATGCCTGCTTTGATCTGTAAAACATTTTCAAAGCCTTTCGCTTTTTGCGCCAGCACATCCCGGCTACCCCTGTCAACGCTTTTAATGGCATAAGGAAAGACCAGGTTGGTGGTTTTGTGAAAGGTTATAGCCAGGCGATAGGGAGCTATCGTATAAGTTTTGGCTTGTGGCGCACTTTGCGCCAATACATGAATTTGGCTCATTAAAAGGAAAATCCCTGTTACTATTACTGCATTTATCTTTTTCATCACATTGGAATTTAAAAATGAATTATTCTGTTTATTGTAGTTGTTTGAGGTTATTTGTTTGCTTTTTGCTTTTCATCATATAATAAAACCTGGTAACCGGCCTTCACCGTTACTTTAATAAGTTTTACCTTTTTACTAAAAAGCGTTTTGGCGGCTTCAATTCCCGCGCTGGCAGCTTGTGCGCCAAGAGACGGATCATAGGAACTCAATCCGAGATTTTGCATCGCCTGGTCAGCTGATGATTTGGCAACATCCCGCGAGATCGCGCCAGGAATATCAATCCCTTCAAGGCCGTCCAGGTCATAGACCGAAAGCGCCACCGGGAACAGGCTGTTAACATACCGGATACTATTAATTTTTATACCCAGCCTTTCGCCGTTTAATGAAACGGTGCCAAACAGGAAGTTATCCTTTGGGATCAGCACGCCATTGATATAAACAGCGTTTAACAACCGAAGCTTTATGATGGAACCATTAACGAGGGTTTGCGTTTCATGAACTACGGCCTGGATAGTATTGGCATTGTCCGTCTGCAGCCGGTCGTCTAAAGAATAAAAGCCATTGGCCTGATTGATCAAGTGTCTGCCGGTATCGGTGCTTATTCCGGAAGATGCACCATTATCTAACAGGGAAACCGGGCTGTCCTGGTTACCTGCGGATACCGCGAATACCTGTCCCCTGTGCGTTTCAGAATTTTCTTTGATCTTTTCCTCCGCCCGGCCGGGATGCTGGATGTCAAGAATTTTCTCCAGCATTCCGTTCATCTGTTTCATTTCCGGGTCATCATTGCTTTGATTATTCATATTCTGCAAATTGTGCTGCTGCCGCTCAATAGCGTCAGTGCTGTTTACAGACTGACCAGTATTGTTGTTATTAAGATTATCTGCTGCAATAACCGGCCTGTTTATCACTGTTTTGAGCTGCGCCAGTTTTTGATAGACCTTGGCTTCATTTGCCGCGCGATCATTACTAATTCCCGGTGAGGATTGAAAAGCCGTACCTTCGGAAGCATTTCCCAAAACATTTTTTTTATTTAGGGCCGGAAAACTGGCTGAATCACTATGCTGATGGTAATAGGGATCACTCTTCATTTGTTCCTTTAACTTTACCGAATCCAATGAAGCCTGGTTATAATAGCTCATTTTATTCAACCCTTTGCCATCCTTTAATTTCGCATCAGGCAGGTTCATATTGAAACCTTTCGGCTCATTGTCTTTAGCATTGGCCGGGTTGATCTCGCCGCCGCCGAGCGCCCAGAAAAACAAGGTGATAAAGGGTACGACAAGCAGGGGCAGTACCAGCAGGAATTTTCGCTGCCGGAGCATTTTGGGGGATAGTGTTTGCTCTTTCATATTATTTTGTTTTTATTGGTGAAAATTTTTGTTGTTTCTGATTAGTATCCGCCGGATGGATAACCTGGTTATAGTCCTGCCGATGAATTAAGATTAAGGGTTTACTGATGAAATTCAACTTTATTGCTATAACCTGCTTTCCTGTAAAACCATTAATCACCAGGAACAGGCAATAGATGGTGCTAACCAACCAAAGCAGGATAAATACACTCAATTGATATTTTCGCGTTAAACTTCGCATAGCTCAATGGTTTACAATTTTCAAATCCTTGTTTTCTAAAGTCGCCCAGCGTTCGATCAGGAAGCCGTGCGGGTTGTTATCACTCCGGGACACATTGCGCAGGAAGCCATCCGTTACCAGGCTTCTCGTTACCGTACTGGTGGTGCGGATAATACTTTGTGTCGCATAACAGCGGAAATGATAAGGGTAACTTTGGAGATCTACCGCAACACTATCCACCAGTATCCGCTGGCTGATATTTCCGGCAATAATATTCGCGTAATAACCGCTTTCGGTCAGGTTGTCGTATTCCTTTTTTGCGGATTCATCCGCCAGGTACAGGGCTTTGGTCAGGTTAGCCTGGAGGACTTTATCATCCGGGTCAAGCGTAAAAAATAACTGATGAAAGGTTTTTACATGGTCGCGCGCCTCAACGGCAACATTATCCTTCCGGTCGGAGGCCAGGGCTTCCAGCGCCTTGCCGTCAGAAAGGATATACACTTTGCCCTGCATCACTTCGACCAGCCTAAAGCTTTTGTAAAGCGCAAAACAGCAGATCAGCACACACCCTGCAATCACCAGCATAGTAAAGCTGCGTACATGGCGAAATGCGGTATCGATATTTTTCATTTTTTTGAACATGATCTTATGATTTGAATAAATAATTATTTACCCGCAGGCGGACTTTGATTGCCTGAAAGTTTATCCTCCCTGAAAGTATTATTTCCGCCCCTGTTACTTCCCGAAGGGCCGGAAGGGTTTCCCTGGGACTGACTGCCGGATGTACCCATCTGGTTACCACCACCCATCATCACACTTTGCATCACCGTACCTGTAGCATAGGATACTGCCATAGAAGCAAGTGCGCTGGTTTTGCTGAACAGGGCATGCCCGCCTACGTTCATGATATAGTTGGCGATACCCGGAACCGCAAAGTAACCCACGATACCGATCACCATAAAGATCAGGTAAGCCGCATTGGTATCCCCAAAACTTGGGCTGGATGCTCCGCCGGATTGTTCCAGGTGGATCATGTTTTCCTGTATTTTAGCGATGATCGCCCCGAAAATATTGGCAACCGGCAACCACATAAAGACGTTGACATAGCGGGCCAGCCATTGCTTTAAAGTATGCTGGAAACCATCAAATACACTCAGGCCAAAACAGAGCGGGCCTAATATCGCCAGTACGATCAGCTTAAACGTCCGTATCGTATCAATACACAAGGCAGCGGCTTCAAAAAGCACATTCAGCAATTCAGCGATGGCTTTTTTGATCATATTCTTAAACCCCCAGCCGGAGAACTGATCGGACATATTGACCGTGTTGGTGCTACTGGCCCCCGGATTATCCGGGTGACTGTACTGGTACCATTTGTCGGGATCGCCGTTCGCAGAGGTGGTTCCCTGTTGCTGTTGCTCATTTTGCTGCTGCGCTGTCAGCATTTGGTTTATCGCCTGGTTCGAATTGTTCACCATTTGATCCGTTGCCGTTACGGTGGGCTGCAGTACGCCGTTGATAAGCGCCAGTACCGAAGGAAAGATCATAATACAAAAGCCAATAGCAAAGGGGCGCAGCAAGGGATAAAAGTCTATAGGTTCTGCCGCTGCCAGGTGCTTCCACACCCTTGCCGCGATATACCATAGGGCTGCAAAGCCTGCAATACCCTGTGCCACACTAATCATACCGCTGCATAAGGGGATCATCTGGTTATAAAGATTATCCAATACGCCCTGTAAGCTATGTATATCATTAGCTACGCCGTCCTGGGCATGTGACAATAGTGGAAGAAACAAGACTAACGTTGCCACCAGGGCAAACTTTGAAATTTTTGTTTTCATGTTATTTTTTCGTGTGTTTATTGTTTTTTAATGGCAGTCAGGAAGGCTGCGCCGTTTAATTGATACCGTAAAGGGTTTTCAGCGTTTGCCGGTCACCTGCGGCTTCGGACCGCTGTAAGGCTACACTGTAACTTTGGTTGTTAAATTGCCGCAGGAAAGTGAGTTGACCATGACTATCCGCATAGATCCGGTCAATAGCCCGTATCCTTTCCGCATCGCTCATCCGGACCTTGCTGTCCGTAATGATCATCGACAAATCGTTCAGATTTTTCAGGCTGCTGCTGATGAGGTTATTATAAACATCCATCATGTAGCCGATCTCATCCGGATTGAAATGCGGGTCATTTTTAAAAAGGCTGTAAGCCGATTTATATTCGCTGATCAGCATGGCCTGGTCATTGATAATACCTGCTACCCTGGGGTATTGCCTAACGATAGGACTGACGATCATCAATCCATCTAAGAAAGCTTCCTGCAAACTGAAACTACCTTTTGATATATCCTTAACCGCATTGTAACCCTTGGTGACTACCTCGTAACCCGTGTACATTTGTTTCAAAATACTTTTTAAGCCGGACAATTTCTGGTAGTCCAGCGCAAGTTGTGCCAGGTCATCGGCGATGGACTGGGCCTTTGAAGCCACCGGAAACATAAGGGCAACCGCCAGTGCAACTATTATTATTTTCATTGATTTTTTCATACCTTTTACCTTTATCCTTTCTGCTTTTACCTTAATTAATGCCATATAACTTTTTAAGCTGGTCCCTATCCTGTCCGGCCTGCAATCTGCTCTTTGCCATCTGCCTGCACTTGCTGGTGAACGAGCCGGCAAAGGCATATTTATCCTGCATGGATGCGTATAGCCGGTCAATCCGTTCAATCCGCTGATGGTCGTTCATCTGCAATTTTCCAGGCGTTAGTACCAGCGTCAGTTCATCCATATCGGCTTTGCATTTAGACAAAAGGTTCGTATAGACCTGCTGGATATAGTTGATCTCATTGCTGTGGAGTGCTTTTTGCTGTTGCTGCCAGTCCAGTTCGTTTTGAAAAAGCGTGTTGATCTGCTTTTGGAGATCAATCATGGCTTTCCCTTTTGGATTGGACGCTACAACGGGGTTAACCTTCATCAGGGAATTAAAATAAGCGGTATGTAAAGAATAGGTGCCGTTTTTAAATTCATGCGCGGTATTCAGTCCATTCTGCGTAGTGTTATAGCCGCTTTTCAATTCCTTCAGGAAAGTTCCGTATCCCGCGATCTGCGCCAGCATCAGTTTAATTTTGGAGGAAGCCTGGTTAAAAAATCCACCTGTTCCCTGGGCATACAGGCGGTTATTGCACATCACTATGCCCCCGAGGAAAAGAAAAAATAAAGCTGTTCTTTTTTTAATTTTCATAATTGATAGTTTTTAGTTTGGTAGGCCATATAGCTGTTTGATGTTTTCCCGGTCTTGCTCATCCTGAGCCCTTTCAAGACTGATGGTGATATTATTGTTGTTAAATTGCCGCAGGTCATTGAGGTTTTTTTGCATGCCAGCTGATGCCTTATGTACCAGCAGCAGCCTTTCCGCATCGCTCATCTGTGTACTGAAAGACTTTACTGCTAACAGCACTTCATCCAGGTTGCGGATGCTTTCCTGCATGATGCCATTATAGACATTGCCCATCGAATTGAGTTCCTGGCTTGAAAAATGCTTGTCCTGGCTGAACTGGCTACGGGCATTTTTATATTCCCAAACTATTTCTTCCTGCTGGCTGATGATCCGTTTGACCTCATCATAATCGGAGATCACCGTTTTGACGGTCGCCAGTTCTTTATAATAGCTTTGGTATAAGTTTCGTTCCTTATTCAGCCAGCCGGAAATATCGTTCAGGTTACCCAGCGACATCCTATTTTCCAGGTTCTGTTCCGCATTTTGCAGCATAATAGTTTGGTTCTGTAATTGCTGCACTTTCAGGTCAATGGCCGTGATGACCTTTTTAATCGCCGATGTGATCAGGCTGACTACGGGTATTTGCGCCTGCGCTTTTTGAATCGACATAGCTGAACACAAGACCATAAAAGCAATTACTAACAGTAATTTTTTCATATCGCACGATTTTAAACTTGTTTATAAATGTCCACTGTTCTTTCTCCCTCATCCGGAAAGTCTTCCAGGTAAAGTAATTTCTGCAGAGGGTCGAAAATCAGATAACAAGTACGGCCTAAAGAAATCAAATGGCCGTTTGAATGCCAGCCATAGGAGGCGAGCCAGGTATTTTCATTCCTGTATGTTCCGTTAACATAATAACTTTGCGTTACACGGTATAAACTTCCGTTTGGACTGATCTTTATGGTAACCGAATATTGATCACCGGTTTTTTCTCCCGGCCACGCTTTGGAATAAATCCTTTTTGTGGCTTTCAAACTGGCTGCATGCCCCCACCAATACCGCAATGCTACACCTAAGCCCAACCGGCACCGGCTTATTAAACTTTTCTTTTTCATCTTTTCCTCCTTTTTAAATTGTTATAGTTGATTTGTCTTTTCTTTGACCATTGCTTCGATCCCTTTTTCCATGCTGCCGTATTGCGCAGCCAGTTGCATTATTTTCACGCGCTCCGTACCTTCGGTCGTATAGGCATAATATTCCTCCGGGCAGAGTTCATTTTTAAAAACTTTCATGACTTGACCGCCTATGTCGATGAAGATTTCGCGCATATCCTTATTAACTGACAGTAAAATAGTTTTGCCTTTTTCGTTCATTCCGAGTACGTCCTGTAGTTTTTCGATTTTGCCCTGGAACTTGCGCATATCCATCAGGATCTTGATGTCGGCATTGTTGATGATGGCATCCTTGATAATGGGCGAATTGATCAGGTCATCCAGTTCCTGGGTGATGACAATCGGTATCCCGTTGAATTTACGGATCGTTTTAAAAGCGTATTTCAGGAACTCGGCCATACCTGATTTAGCTATCGCCTTCCAGGCTTCGTCGATGGTCAGGACCTTACGGACACCTTTCAGCTTGCGCATTTTGGAAATGAACAGCTCCATGATGATGAGCGTTACCACCGGGAACAGGATCGGATGATCCTTGATATTGTCCAACTCGATCACAATAAAAGGCTGGTCGAGCAGGTCGAGGTTTTCCCTGCCGTTGAGCAGGTAATCAAATTCACCGCCCTGGTAATAAGGGCGCAGCACATACAGGAAATTATCGACGTCAAAATCGCGGTCTTTCACCCGCTGGCCTTTCAATACGTCAACATAATGGCTTTCCAGGTATTCATAAAAGGTGTTGAAGCAGGGGAACAGATTTTGATCGGTTAGTAAATGCTGGTAATAGCCTTGCAGCGCATTGGATAAAGCCACATATTCTGAGCGGTTAAAGCCTTCATTTTCCTGTTTCCATAGGGCAACCAGCAGGGCTTTCAGGCTTTCTTTTTTTTCCGTATCCAGCGTTTCGCCTGCCTTAATGAAAAATGGATTAAAGCGGATGGGCTTGTCTTCGGTATAGGTAAAGTAATAACCGCCGACCAGTTCGCATAGGCCTAAATAGCTGCCGCCTATGTCAACGGTGACACAATGCGCGCCCTGGTCGTAAAGCGAACGCAGGATATGGTTAACCGTCATGGATTTACCGCCGCCGGAAGTGCCGCAGACCAGCATGCCCATATTGGAAGTAATCCCTTCCTTACGCGGCGCATCGAACAGGTCGACAAAGACTGGCCTTCCGGAACGGTCGCAAAAGCGGATGCCTTCGTCAGCCGGCGCACTTTTATAATTACTTTCCAGGTTCAAAAAGCAACAGGCCTGTTCGGCAAAGGTGTCGAAAGTGTCATTTAAGGGAAAATCCGCTTCATTACCCGGAATACCCGCCCACCAGATCTGCGCCGCTCCTGCGGTTTCGGGTTTAGCGGCGGCATCCATACCGGCCAGCGCCGAGGCGACCTGGTTCTTCATATCTTTAAGCGCTTCGGAGTCATCCGACCAGACCATTACATTGAAGTGCGCCTTGACCGGTAAACGTTGCTGGCTAATGGCTTCATTCAGGAAGTCATTGGTAGCGGTTAAGGAAATGGCATTTTCACGGGAATAAGCAGATAAGGATTGCAGGCGCAGCCGTTTCTTTTCCAATTGTTTTAAGGTAGCCTGCGCATCCCCGATCAGGATATACTGGTTATAAATATGATTGCAGGGCAAGAGCAAGCCCAGCGAAGCGGCAAAGCTCACCGGGAACTTCGTCTTGTCGGTAGAGTAGGCATCATAGGTGATCCTTGAACCGCACACGGCCGGAAGATCGGTCGCATCACCCAGCGTATAGATAGCTGCGTGCTGGTCACCGATGCGGATACCATCCTGTAGTTCAAGGTCTTTATATAGAAACTGGTCTTCTCTTTCTGAAAGAAAACAATAGCGTTCGATCAACCCGGTTTTACGGGCCTGGCTTTGGAGTTCACTGGCGGTAAGCCGGGTCAGTTTAACGAGGCGACTGTCTTCCAGCAGACGTTTGAACTGCCCGGCGCTGTCCAGGAATTCCCGCAAAGCCTGCGGCTTCAGCATTTCTTCCGGTACGATGGTTGGTCGAAGCAGGTTAGAGAAAAGGGAACTGCTTAATTTCCTGTCCGCAGGTCTTTTGGTCAGCAGGATATAACAATCATGGTTAAGAAAAGGCCGCCCTGTAAAATAGCGGTCACTGCTCCTGCGCAAAAAACTCTTATCCGGTTGATTCAGACCTGGCTGGTATTGCCTTTGGGTAAACCAATCCTGTTTATGAAAAATACTATCTTTCGGCAAGACTTTCACTGCCTTAACCCATGCCTGGTGAAAGTTCTCATAGTCCTCATCCGAAAGCGTAAATACTTCCGGCAGCTCCACCTTAAATACGACCGTCACATCGCCTTGTTTGGACAGGATGCAATCATGCTCCAGGCCCATCAGCGGTAATATATCCTTCAACTCCTTTTCCATCTCACAACTCCTTCTTTTTATAGTAAATCATTAGCCCTCCTGCCGGGCAGCCCGGGCTGGGCCGTTAAAAGCGCGGCCTGTGTTTCGGCCTGATGCGCCGGGCGATTTCCTGGTGCTCCTGCCGCAATTGTTCCCGGTTGCGTTGGATGAGCGCAGGAATATTGGTCTCGCTGAGCGGAATGACCGCTGCTTTCAGCTCCTTTTGTATCGGGTGGCACCGGAGCAGTTCCCGCTCGCCCATGCCGTACTGGCGGGCAGTGCCGACAGGGTCGAGGCCGATCTCGTTGGGCAGCTGAATTTTGATCACGCCATCGGGGAACTCAGTGAGCTTGGGGTCGATCCCGACAAGCTGTTTCATCATTGGGTGATAAAAGGCTTCGTACTTCCACCCGTCATTGGTCAAATCGAAGCTTTTCAAGCTGATGACCGGATGAAAATTAGATGCGTGCCGCAGTTCCTGCAACCTGAGATCAACTATAAACTGCTCACCGGCAATATTGATCTGTGGCAATACGCCTTTGTGGCGCAGGGCCAGCAGTTCCTGGTCGACGATCACCTCAAAGTCGGTTTTGCCTTTGAGCTGTTCCATTGTGGTGCCATATTTGGCTGCCATGCCTTCCGCATCAAGTTCCACGAGCGGCGGCACTTGCACATCAATGATTGTCAGCGGATCAAGTATTACGCCCGGGCATCTTTTTTCGGTGAAATCATAGTTGAGGAGATAATGATTTCCTTTATCCTGCATATCTTTAATAAAAGATATTTCATTAGAAAGGTCATCCGTTTGTCGTAGTACTTGCTTTTCTATATCTACCAGAAAGCGGGTATCTTTGATCGTAAAAATTGGTAATAGCCTTAGCTTTTTCATATGCTTTTCTCCTTATCTTAATAAATGCTGAAATAATTTGCGGCTGTATGATTTCAGTACGGTGGGCACCCGTTTTTTGGCCATTGCCTTCATGAGCCCATATTCGCCATACTTGCGGCTAAGCGCAAATATTTTGATGCAGCCCCCGGTCGCCGCGCCGCCAATGAGTGTCAGGCAGATATAGGTGTTCAGGCCGGCAATATAGAGGACTGCAAAAAGGATCAGCAGGATGACCACCATACCCCCGAAGTACCATATATACTGCGCCCGCAGGCCCCGGAACTCGATGCTTTTGTTAATGCCTTTATTGATCGTATAAATACTGTTGTTCATAACCTTTTAGTTTTTCAATTATATTCTTAGTGCTTTTTTGTGCCGGGATTTGATTTCCAGGGGTTCGTTTAATACACTATATAGGCTTATGCGATCTTTGTTGTGTTCCAGTATTTCTTTAAAGGAATTATCCATATCCTGTGCATCAGGATGGGCCGAAGGCGCAACTGCCTCCGGCGAATGTTTTTGCTGATTAGGTACGAGAGAAGAAATAATAGTTTCGGGTTCCGGATCAGTATTTTGTTTGGCCTTTTGTATATTTTCGTTGATCTTCACCGTAATCTCCCGTTCCAGTTTGCTGAGTTCGATTTTCATTTGTTGCAATTCGCCTTCTTTTTCAAAAGGCTGGTTGATCAGGGTTTGCAACTGGGGTATTTGCGTTTCCAGTTCTTTAAGCTCTTTTTGGCCCTTTTCCAGTAAAGCATCAACTTTGTCTATCGCGTTCAGGAAATACCGTGCGGCCAGCTTTGGGTTGTCCGTATTGGGCGCGCCGGAACTATGGGTATATTTAATACCCGTTTCCGGCCTTTCAGCGTATAGGGTATTGTACCAACTGCTTTGCGTTTTGCCATTCATCATCACGGTATCCAGTGTGTGCCGGATCATCAGCTTGAAACCATATTGATGGCCGATCTGCCGGATGCTTGGTTCGCCGGGTTTGGGTTTCCAGGTTTCATAGCATTTGATGAGGTATTTTCCGATGTCTTCTGACTCAGCAGATACTACTTTATCTAAGGAGATGACATTGGATTTGCTCCCGTCCTTATTGTATTTCAGGTTGCCTTTATACACCGTTTCATCAGATCGCAGGTTGCCGATCTGTTTGGTGGTCTTCTCCAGGTCGCGGATCATGTCGGCGACCTGGTTGCGGCTGCGGGAGACCTCTTTAAAATGGGACGTTTTAGAACTCTCTGTAACGGCGATCCTTTTTTCCAGTTTTGACTTCTCCAGCAATGAAGTATCACCGGACAGGATGGCGATATACTCGGAAAAATTCATACCGCTGTGTTCATCCATCGAACCTTCATCCAGCGTGCGGACGTTGAGTTCACAATTCTTCATCTGTGAAATAAAGGTTTGCTTGTTTTTGAGCAGGTTAAATTTGTAATTATCCAGGGATTGCCGGATGGCGTAGATAAAGCGGATCACCTTGTTGTTGTAATACTTTTTGGCCACCTTGTTGCCCGGCCTGGCCCCACGTCCGCCCCGTTGATCCATATCCTTTGGTGTCCAGGGGATGTCGAAATCATGAAGGGCGACGATCCGCTCCTGTACATTCAGGCCGGTGCCCGCTTTTTCGGTACTGCCCAATAAAATGCGGATAATACCCTGGTTCATTTTGCGGAACAGTTCCGGTTTCTTTTTATCGGTCCAGTCATGAATAAAAGTGATCTCGTGTGCCAATACGCCAAGGTCATTGACCAGTTTATCTTTAAGCGCGTCATAGATATTAAAAGCATCAGGCTTTGGCGTGCCGATGTCGCTGAAAATGATCTGGGTGCCTTTATGTGGCGTACTTTCATGATATATCTCTGCGACTTTGCGGGCACAAACATTGACCTTGTTATCCGGGTGATCCTCAAACCTCGAAGCATCGACGAGCCGCATATCCGCCGCCATCTTTTTGGCATAGTTAGTCGCGATGAGCATCCGGCCCTTATCTTCGTCTTTGGTCAATGGTGCCCTTCCGATCAGCGTGGCATCTCCGTTTTTGGCAAAAGCCACCAGGTTTTTGATGAAGGCCTCCTGGTCAGGGGTCGGGGCAATATCCACGAGGTGCTCCTCCAGCACCGGCCTGTCCTGGCCGATATGTTTAGCCGTTTTATAATCGGTGATCTCGTTATAAAACATAGCCAGCTCCGGTACTTTGATGAAATGACGGAACCGTTCTTTGGCGATGATCTCATTGGTAACGGAGAACTCAAAATCTGTGGTTTTTTTCGCGAACACCGCCGCCCAGCCGTCAAAGGTTTCGATCCGCTGCCGCTCCATTTCGTTTGGCCGCAGGTACTTAAAGATCAGGTACATTTCCGTCAAGCTGTTGGAAATAGGTGTCCCGCTTAAAAAGGTCACGCAAAGGTCGCTGTCAAATTTGTCCTGCAAGGTGCGTATCGCGAACAGCATGTTCAGCGCCTTTTGGCTGCCTTCGATATTGCCCAGCCCGGCGACCCGGTCATGCCGGGTGGTAAAGGTCAGGTTCTTGAATTTATGGGATTCATCAATAAAAAGATGGTCAACGCCCATTTCTTTAAAGTCAATGCCTTTATCTTTTTTGCTGTCGATGTCATGCAGCAGGCTGTTCAATTTGACGTTCAGGTTGGTCTTACGGACTTCCAGTCCCCGGAGCATCCGCCGGGACACTTCGTTACCGGCAGATTTGAGCAGGTGCAGATCGCTTTCGGTATTATCCAGTTCCTGCTGAAAGATTACCCTCTGTATCTCCGGCGATTGCGGGATCTTGCCGAACTGATCATGGGTCAGGATGATACAGTCCCAATTGTTGTTTTTGATCTCATGGAATAGGCGCATCCGTTTAGCAGGTACAAAGTCATTTTCTTCGGGTGCCAGGATGCGGGCCTCCGGGTAAGCCTTCCGATAGGTTTCGGCGATCTGATTGACATTGGCCTTCAGGGCCAGGATCATCGGTTTATGTACGATACCGAGTCTTTTCATTTCCTGTCCAGCGACGATCATGGTAAGCGTTTTGCCCAGGCCGACTTCGTGGTCGATCAGGCCGCCACGGTTTTGGATGATGCGCCAGGCGGCGTTCTTTTGAGAGCTGTAGAGATCATCGATCTCCAGCGCTTTTTTATTTAGGCCCGGAAAGGTCAAATGATCGCCTTTAAATTCCCGGAGCACATAGCAGTTAAATATCTCGTTATAAAGGCCTGTTATGAATTTCTTCTCTTCGCCGGGCAATTCCCCTAACCAGCTGACAAAGCCATTCCTGATCTTTTCTATCTTTTCATGCGCTTGCTGTATCGCTTCGTTATCCGGGAGGCGGGCAGTCTCCCCGCCAATTTTTACCTCGTAAGAAAAATAGGGCGCGGTATTTTCAAGGGCATGTTCCAGCAAGGTATGGCCGTAGGTTTTGCGAGAACTTTCTTTAGGGATGATGGCGAACTCCTGGGTCGTTTTGATCGAGTTCCCGTGAGTTTTGACCTTAAAGGTATCGCCGGATTTAAAATAGTTGATGCTGGTTTCCACCTCGAACAAATGGGTAGCGAACCGCTCGTAATAGTCCAGCGGGAACCAGCGTTCGCCGAGGTTAAAGTCCAGCAACTCAAAAGGGATCATTTCCGGTTGCACCCGGATCAGGGCTTCGAGGCTTCTTTTGATCTCCTGGTCATCCGGATACGCTAAGGCTTCCCTTTCGGCGATGGCCAGTTTATGCACGACATTACCGGACAGGTATTGATCGATGGTTTCCCATTGGTTGACCTGCGGGTTACGGTAGATATGATGGTGCAGGCTGATAATCACTTCGTCTATACTTAAACCGGTCGAGCCACCAATAAAGGCAAGGTCAACGGCCCCCTTTTCATTCAGGCACCTGGCCAGCGCGGATACGGGGTCGTCGGTTTTATAAGCCTCTTTTTGCTGAAAGATTGGTTGCTTTAATATATCGGCGGGCAGAAAATCATTGCCGTCTTTTCGTTCCACGGAAGACAGCATTTTAAAACCCTCCTTTACATCAGCTAAGATCAGGCGGCGATTGGCCGGGCGGTTGAGTTCGCCGAACTGCCGCACAAACTCGTTATAGGCGATATTCAGGTCCGCCCGGAAAGTAGTGTAGGCTATCTGTGTTAAGGATTCGATCTCATAAAGCGCGAGATAGGTGTCACGGATCAGGACATACCGCTCATAAAACCGGGCGTCCTTTTGGTCTGCCAGCGGCTGGAAGATGGCCTGTGTCCGGGGTTCATTGATCCGATGGATAATCCCTACCTGCCCGTTCAGGCAGGCCATACTGCCTTCCTGGTGAAAAGCATTTAGTGCCCGATAATAGATTTCGGCGTTTTGCCCAAAATTGAAATGTTCCTTTAGGCTCTGATCACCCTCGAAATAAAAATCATGGTTGAATTTCTGTAAAGCAGGAACCAGGCCACTCAATTCATGGCCCAGCAGGCCGCCGTTCATCCAGTTGGCGGAGAAGATCAGTTCTTTCGCATTGGTATAAAATTTATACAGGTATTGTTTGCTCCCCCTGTGTTTGGCGGTGACCAGTACCATGCTTTCATGGCCGGCATTGTCCTTGGTGCGGACCGTGCCGATAATACGGGCAGTTTCCTTTTGAATGACGGTCTCATCTTGTTGGTGCAGGTAATCCATAGCCCGGCTGCTGTTTTCAGCTGGTGCGGTATCAAAGAGGCCTAACTGGACGGTCACTTTTTCCACCTTATTTTCGGGCATGGAAAGGTAGCTGAGTATTGGTTTTTGTTGCTGTGCAACCCGCTCCTTGTTTTCTACCTGCTGCGCCAGGACAAATGCCCCGCGGTTAAAATTCGAAGACAAACCGTCGCTGATAGTTGAGCTGATACGGGCCGCGATGTCCTGGATCGGCGCGTTTTGCCATACCCGCACATGGGCTTGCCCATATTGGTTTTTCCCGGCCCCGATGGTATCGGCTGCGGTAATGCGTTCCTGTTCATCGTGGATAAATTCGCTAACATTATAGGTACCGAATTCGTTTTGCTGTTCCATGTTGGCGATCAGCAGCATTTCGTCAATGCTATAAGATTCTTTATCCGTATGCTTTTGAACCAGGAGGAGGTGGCTGGGGGCCTCGGTGTTCCCGGTATCCTTCATCAGGTTATCCGGCATGATGGTCACACTGATAAAATCCGCGCGGTCGAACAGGTATTCCCTCGCCTCCTGGTTCGAAGGGTTGTTTAGAAAAGCATCG
Organism: Mucilaginibacter sp. UBA5151; assembly: GCA_002413785.1. Classification (GTDB taxonomy): domain Bacteria; phylum Bacteroidota; class Bacteroidia; order Sphingobacteriales; family Sphingobacteriaceae; genus Mucilaginibacter. Next base: position 78,730 of record DHXR01000004.1, on the reverse strand, counting down.
GTGGTGATATAAGCCATGAGGCCGCCATCGGCCAGTTTATCCAGCCCTTTGGCAAAGAAATAATTGTGGATCTTTCCGCTGATGGCTTTATCCGTAAAAGCGGCATCATAGACCTGGAAGTTGCCAAATGGAATGTTGCTGACGACGAGATCGCTTTGCCCGTTTTCGGTATTGCTTGTTTCTTCAAAACCCTTGATCTGTACATTGACCGGGACGGGGAGCGTACCGCCTAATGCGGCCAGTACCATGCCGGTCAGGACATCTTTTTCAACGGCATCGATCTGCCTGAGTTCCGGGAAAGCTTTGACGGCTTCGGTGATAAATACGCCTGCACCGCTGCTGGGTTCGTAGAGGTGTTTAGGGTTAATGCCGTTTTCTTTTAAGGCGGAATAGAGGGTTTCGGGAATAATCGCAGGTGTGTAAAATGCGGTAAGGATGCTGTTCCTGATAGACTGGACTGCGTCCTTGTATTCGTTTTCGTTTAAATATTTTTGCAATAACTCATGCAGTTCCATGATGGATGGGTACAGTCGGAGGTCGCTATCAGAGGCATTGAGCTTGACCCATTCCTCTTTTTCACCCGCAGGAAACAGGATGGCCTTGATCCCGCCAAAACCGGAATAGTTTTGCAGCATGGCCTGGTTTTCCGGCTGGACTTGCGTTCCATCCCGGTAGGCCAGCGCGATCTTGATCGCGCTGATATTATCCCTTAACTTTGCTAATTGATTATAAGCCATCTTTTCCTGCTATTCGTTTTCCTTTATTTTTCAGTGGCCTTTATTGGCTGATGTATTCCGAGATCATGCCCATGACCGCGTAGCGCAATTGCCGGTCGTCTTCATTATCTTCCGAGAAGGTGAATACCTCGAAAATCGGTTCACAGGCCCCGATGAGGTTAATGACCTCGTAGGTCAGGATGCCGCTATTTTTCATGCGCAGGTATTCCGTTTCGAATTCTTCCTCCAGTAATTCCTTCATATAGTTGAAGCGGGATGGGCGCAGGTCACGGGTGAGTTCTTCCAGGCAAAGTGCTTCGGTCACGTAAGGCGGGCGGCCCTCTGCTTCGAGGCTTTCACAGAGGTCCTTGATGGAAGCCACCTTGCTGTTCAGGTATGGTGTCAGCCGGTGGTCTTCCTGCAAGGAGATGAGCAGGTCTAAATGGTTTTGTACCAGGTAGGCGTGAAGTTTTTGGGTGAGTTGCTCTTTCATGTTTATAGGCCAAAAAATGATTTGATAATGGTCGCTACCACGACTAAGAAAATACATGAACCGAACCAGGCGGCGGCGACTTTACTGGTGTCCTGATCTCCCGAATTCCATTTCGAATACACTTTAACCGCGCCGATCAGTCCGAGGATGGCACCGATAGCATACATCAGGCTGGTGCCGGAATCAAAATAACTTCTGACCTGTTGGTTGGCTTGCTGGATACCTGCGTTGCCATCTTGTGCATTTGCTGATAATCCTGCGATTAGCATGAATGCGGCAATTGCCGCTGTTTTCAGGGTTTTCCCTTTCAGATTTCTTTTCCACTTTTTCATTTTCACTGTCTTTTTTCGGGTTATTATTATTTGTTTTTTGTTTTATTTTTCACGGTATTCATGAGCTCGCTATCGCTCGGTTTGTTTTTCATCGGAGCTCAGGATGGCTTCGCCGTTTTCGTTAAAATCCTTTGGCAAAACTTCCCCTGTCCTCCGTCCGATGGCTATCGGCACGGAGGGGGAAAGCGGCTACCTCCCTTTTCCGCTATCTTTCGCACGGCTCTACAGCACTGGGAAGGATGGGTAGCTTATCTTAAATATTTTTTTGTATGCTTCCTGAACCCGGCTTCCGCTCGAAGCGGATGGGCCGGGGAGGAAGCGGGCCCATCCCGCTATTTGTCCCACCATTTATCCACTTCGTCTTCGTTCAGCTGGGCGGTTCCTAATCTTTCGCATTCGGATACGACCAGTTCATTGATGGCCGGGCGATGCGGTGAACCTTGTAAGGAGGGGTTGTCCCGTAATAGCTTTTTGATCTGCGGGATCAGCACTGCCGGGGCGAAAGGTTTTCTGGAAGCGGTTTCGATACATTGCTTGATCTGTCCGACGAGTTGATCCGCTTCTTCAATGGAATCATCCGGTTGGTTATCGGGATTACTATGGGTAGCGGAATTTACTGTGCTGGTGGCAGGTTCTGGTTCTTCGTATTGGAGCGCATCGGGAAGGTTTTGGCTTCCGGCTGGCTTTTGCCCCCGTGGGTTTAATATTCCCCGGATGTCATCCGCATAATATTTCAAAGCGACATAAGCATAATAGATGGCCAGTAGTCCGATGAGGACTTCGATGTAGCTGGTCCAGGAGATTTGATGGAGCATGATGTTTTATTTTAATGATGGTTAATTTTTCGTATTCTCTTTCGTACAGGCTTTCCCTATTTTCGGCCTGTTTGCTGATACAAAGGAACCGGGAAAGACCTTTTTGTAAAAGTCCAATTTGCGGTGGTGTCCTTTTGGTGTCCTTGTACCCTACTGATAATGAGGAAGAAAAATGTTTGATTTTTTTCCATTTTGGATATTGATGAAACTAAAAAAGCCCCAGGATAGAGGCTTTGATATAAGATTGGGTTTGATAATCAGGCTACCGGTAACTTTTGATCTTTTCGATCATCTTTTCCAGGGTTTGAATGACGATATCTAAATCCCGCTTTTCCGGCCTGCCTGAATTACTACGGACACTATCCCAGGAAATATCTTTTTTCCAGGGTGTAGAAAGATAGGGCGCGACAGCTTTGCAAACTTTGCGGAACGAATTACCGATGATCAGTTTAACGTCAAAGGCTGCCCGGAGGATTATACCAAGCTGATCTGCGCTGAGTGCGCAGAGTACCTTGGTTAAAAGATTTTGAAACGTTGGGTTTTCCTCTTTGTCATCTGGAGTGACAGTGGGCAGATAAGTACTATAACGGTGATGAAGGCTGTTGCTCAATTCTTCTAAACCAGCCCGTATGAGTTGACCGGTTTTATACAGCGGCCCACTTTTTGGATAATTTTCAAGGTTTGATTGGGCCTGTTTTTGGAGCACCCGTACCGACAGATCATAATGCCCGGCAACTACTTTAACTTGATCTATACAATAGAGGCTGAAAGCCTGGCTTTTAATACGGTGTATAATAGTGTTAATCTCTGTGGGTAACCTTGCTTTGATTTGTTCAAGGTGCTCAGTTTTCAATTCCTTGAGGTTTGTTCTTTCCGGGTTAAGGATAACTTCTATTACCTCATCTAACCAATAAAATGGATAACCTTGTTCATTTGCTGTTCTCTCACGCATATCCTTTGATTTATTCACTAATGAATTAATTGATTTAGCTAACTTTTATTGTTTTAATTGTTTCAATGGCACAAAACGACCCTGTTGACCAGAATCTGATCAAATTTCAATTGGGATAATTTATTGTTTGGCCTGAAAAAGCAGGTTTGACCTTTTTAAAAAATTCAATTTCGGCGCCTTGGTCAACTAAAGGATTTTGAATGATATAATCTTTTAGCTCAATTAAGCTTTTTTGAATACAATTTAAAGAAGCAGTCAATCTCTTTAAAGGAGTGGGTTTTGTAACCGCAATTTGTTCAATCTCACTTTCAAGTTGTATGTACAACTTCTCACAAAATACTTTTATCATATAAAGAATAATTAAAATGAACCCAGCCATAGCCTGTTAACCGGCAACAACTTTTCACTTAGGCAGGATGAGTAATTATTTATCCTTATAGATTTGAAATTTGCATGAATACTTAAAAACCAGGTCAAAAGTATTCATGCAGAAAGGAGAATGAAATACGCTATTGGACGTATTTATAGTAATTTATCGTACGCCCAATGGCGTATTTATGGCTAATTGAACGTGAAAACCCGGTTTTTAGTTAAGATTCCAATTTAATGATGAGTTCTATCCTACCGGAGACCCCGGCTTTTTTGCAAATGTTTTCTAAATGCTTCTTGACAGTTAATTCAGAGATGAACAATTTTTCACCAATTTCTTTGTACTTAAACGCCTGCCGGATTAATTGGACAATTTCAATTTCCCTATTCGTCAATGCATATTGAATGCAATTTTTTGAAAATGTTATTGGTGAAACTGCGTTTATGGTCAATTCTATAAGCTGATCATGCTCTAATCTTAGTTGTTTTACAGACTTCACAATAAAAATGATGGTAATCACGATAAGACCAGTATTGGTAAACAATACCTCCAGTAGTTGGCTTTCTTCCACCAAACCAAAGAAGGCCAAGGAGGCCCAGGGAACAACGGCGCAATACATAGCGCTCTCCTCCATGTATTTATTTTTATTCCTTTCCGCTTCATACTTATTCCGGATAGCACGGAATATCACCCAAAGCAATATCAATGAATAAATAAGCGGTACGATCATGCCGAACCGGATATCAACATTCAGGTTGCCATTGATGGCATAAATCAGCACAAAAAAAACCAGATAGGGCAGCATCAAAAATAAAGGAACGCCAAATAAAGCATGCCAGCGTATAGATTTCAAATCAAATGCCTTGTAAAAATAAAAAGGGAAAAAGGATGCCATTAAAAACCCGCTGCCATAAGCGATCATTTCTTGTATAGATATGGGTATATCTATTTTAGGATCAGGAAAAAGACCACCTGTTATATTATAAAACTGAAAAAGGAAAAGCAATAAAAGGTATAATAAACGGCTTTTATCTTTTGGGCGAAGGATGTAATAAAAGATTTGGAAAATGAACATGCAAAATTCCAGCACAATAAAAATAAAGGTCACAATGTGAATTTGTGTTCCGAATACAAGCATATATATGTTTATAGTTTATTCTGCGCCGCGTTTTAAAAAGAACAAAGTATAGCTTAGTTTAAGTTCATGGTATATTTTGAACCCAAACTGTTCATACCAGGGCAGATTTTTTAAAGTGGAGGTTTCGAGGTATATCGGAAGATTTTTTGAATTGCCGTCTTTTATTATTTCTTTGAGTAATTTACTGCCTATGCCAGAATGTTGATTTGATTTGTCGACACCTATGAACCATATATAGTACATTTTTTCTTTAGGTTGTATCTTTTTAATCAAGCTTTCTCTGCTTATCGTTTTTTGGATGCCAGATAATCCTACACAAAAAAGGATCAGTTTTAAGTCAAGCAGAATTGATTTAAGCGTTGGACGTTTTTGATCAGGGAATAATATTAATGCACAGGCTTTTTTATCATTGGATAGGTAGACTGCACCAAATAGTGAGCATACTTCAAACGAATAATCCATTAGCACACGAATCCGTTTAACCCTTTTGCTATCCTGTTTAACAATATAATTAACACTTTGGTTATCATCGAAGGCTTGGGAAAGTATATTTACTACCAAAGCCCTGTCGTTTGGGGTTGCTTTAATCATAATTTGTAAGCAATCGTATTACCAAAAATTGTTCCGATAAAATTGAATTAGATTATTAAGGCTTGCATTAAGCTAACTGGTTTTAAGGTATCATCAAGGCATACCCTTTAGGTTTGGCCTAAATTTATTTCCAAGGCAATGATAAATAATCTTTATTAATATCTATTTTTACCTGTATAAATATGCAAGCATCTCGCTTGCTATTGTGATAAGGTTTAGGTTGAAAGTCCCCGGCAGCGAGTGTTAGGGACTTTCTATTTTTATTAGGTAATTTCCAAATTACAAGTCCATAGTTGGATTACCTAATATAGGTAGCTTCGCAAATTTCAAAACTTCTATGCTTGCAAACCCAAACTCCTGGACAACTTTTCCTACCATTAAGTAGCATCCAGCACCTCGAAACGGATAAGTAGGCGCTGAATTTGGAAAATGGACTGTATCAAAGAAATTCCCTTCAACATCTAAAAAGGTCCCGAACCACATTTTTTTGTTTGTTTTCGTATTCACTGTTTTTTCACAGACATATAACCCAACCATTCTAACCACTTGTCCAACGTGGTTTATCAAATCACCCGCACAAATCTCGCCTCTGTACTCCGTTTCCAAAAGGTTAAACATAGACATGCTCAAAGAAAATCCCAAAATTTCTAATTCGTGGTAAGCGTTTTCTAACTTGGTATTAACTAATACCGGCAGGCAATAATTTTTTGCCTCTATGGAAAACAGTTCAATTTCATTTACAGGCTTTACTTTCGTACCCATTAATAAGTGTACTTCCCAAAGCAATTCTTTTTTACTTTTTCCTGTGAAACGTAAGGCACCTACACGAATTAAGATTATTAATTGTTCTAATCCAATTCCGGTGCGTTTAATCAAATCTTCTAAACCTTGATAAATTCCGTTTTCTTTGCGTTCCTCTGGAATAAGTACAATAAATTTATCATTTAAACCATGTACACCTACAAAACCTAAATAAACATTAATACCATTAATGTTGACAATGCTATCGCTGTTATTCACACATGGCAGATGAATAATGGCACCAGCCTTTTGAAGTTCATGCACGTATAATGAACGATTATAGAACCCACCATAATTATTTAATACTGCTACCATAAATTCCCTGGGATAATAGGTCTTTAAAAATAAGCTTTGATAACTTTCAACTGCGAAACTGGCCGAATGTGCTTTGGAAAAACTGTACCCTGCAAATGAAGATACCTGCCTCCATACCTCTGCCACAACACCATCCGGTCTGCCCAACTTCTTGGCTTCTTCAAAAAAACGTTCTACCAATCGGTCAAACTCCTTTTTTGAGCGGTATTTACCACTCATGCCTCGACGCAATATATCGGCATCAGTACCATCCATGCCGGCGAAATGGATGCAAATTTTAATCACATCTTCCTGATAAACCATTACCCCATAGGTTTCTTTCAATTGTTCCTCCATCACGGGATGTAAGTATTTTACGGTATGTGGCGCATGGTGGTATTTGATATATTCCCCCATCATCCCTGAACTTGCAACACCGGGGCGGATAATTGAGCTGGCCGCCACTAATATCAAATAATTATCACAATCCAACTTCCTAATCAATTGCCGCATAGCAGGCGATTCGATATAAAAGCAGCCGATGGTATTTCCGGATTTGAGTTGCGCATTAACCACCGGGTCTTTCATAAAAGCTTTAACCTGGTGAATATCTATTTTCCGTAACTGGTTTTCTTCGATCAGCATAACGGCCTGTTTAATATGCCCTATTCCCCGCTGGCTTAATATATCATATTTATCATAACCGATCTTTTCCGCTTCGTACATATCCCATTGCACTGTCGCCATACCTTTTGGCGGTAGGTCAAGAGCAGTGTAGTAAGTAATGGGTTCTTCTGAAATAAGTACCCCACCTGCGTGGATGGAACGCTGGTTGGGCATATTTGCCATCATTTGGTGAATGGCCGTGATCTTTTTAAAAACTTCGTTATCCTGGTTGAACGCAGCCCGCCGTTGATCGGTAAAACCATCAATTTCAGATTTGGGCAGGCCCATTACTTTGCCAATTTCCCGGATGATACTACGATCCTTAAATGTTGACATAGTGCCGAGCAAAGCCGTATGCTGGCTGCCATAACGTTTAAAAATATAATCCTGTACATCTTCTCGTTCATCCCAGGAATAATCAATATCGAAATCTGGTGGGGACGTTCTTTGCGCATTTAAAAAACGCTCAAAATATAAGTTCAGTTCTATGGGATCAACATCCGTGATCCGCAGGCAATAGGCCACGATGCTGTTTGCACCGGAACCACGGCCCACATGATAATAACCCTGTAAAGTAGAATAACGGATAATATCCCAGGTGATCAGGAAATAAGCGCAAAAGTCCAGTTCATAAATAACTTTCAGCTCGTGCTTAACTTTCTTTAATGCCTCTTTATTGTTTTTTCCGTATCGGTATTCCATGCCGCTGAGGGCCAGTTTCTCCAGCAACTCCCGGTCATTTTTTTTATTTCCGGAGAAGGTTTTACGATTCAGGTTGATCCGACCCTTCGGATAGTCCATGACACAACGGTTCATCAGGTTGCGTGTGTTATCCAAAATAAAAGAATATTTGGCATAGCTGGCTTCGAGTTTGCCTGGTGCAAGGAACATATCAGTTGGTTTGCACTTATCTTCCGTGGTCACCATACTCAGTAGAGTATTCAGGTCAATGCCTCTTAAATATTCATGCAGCCTGTACTCCAGTTTATCAGCGACAAATACCGGTTGTAAGGCGAGCAGTTTTTCCTTAATAGCCGATATATCCTTATTATAAAGTCGGTTCAGTTCGTCAAACCGGATGCCCAGGTATTCGTTTTCCTTTAATTTACCCACATGGCCAAATGGATATACAATAAAAGCATGTCTGAATGCTGGGGCCGTTTCAGGCAACTCCTTTTGTTCCAGGTTATGCTCCGACAGGAATTCATTCAGTTCCCGCATCCCTTCCTTATTTTTGGCAATGCCGATATAAAGCATTTTTTTATCCTTGCGAAATTCGAGGCCTGCAATTGGTTTTATTCCCTTTCCTTCACATTCCCGCATAAACTCAATGATGCCCGTAGAGTTATTAATATCTGTTAGTACCATTTGGGTGATACCTCTGGACACTGCTTCTTCTACCAGTTTTGGTATGGCCATTGTGCCGTAACGAAGGCTATATTGCGAGTGGACATTCAGGTACATAACTTTAAAGGTTTAAGTCGATACCTGATGCCAGCTTGATAGATTGAGGGCCAAAACGCCTGCGGATTTTATCCAGTGCCTGGCATAAACTGTATTGTTCCTCTGATTCTGTGTAAAGATCAATCTGTTCGAAACCGTTTACAAGATTTGAAAGCCGTACACCAACCAACCGCAACAAAACCCTTTTGGCATAAACTTCTTTGAAAAGCTCTTTTGTCTTTTTTATCAGAACGCTATCAAGTGAAGTATATGGTATTGTGGCTTGTTTGGTGACGTCTTCAAAAGTGGAATATCGGATCGTCACCATTATACAGGCCGTGAGCTTTTGTTTTTGCCGGAGTTCGAAAGCCAAATCCATGACCATAGACGTTAAAAGATTATTGATGGATTCAATATCGATGCTGTCCGCCTTAAAGGTGCATTGCGTACCGATGGATTTTTGTTCCTGGTACGGGATGACAGGGGAATAGTCAATACCCTTTGCTTTTTGTAAAAGCCAAAGACCATTCTTGCCGAGAATACTTTTCATATAATCCGGGTGAACAAGTGTTAGGGCGTGTATCCGCTTAATGCCCATATCGCTTAGTTTGATAAAAGTCTTTTCACCAAGTCCGGGAATTTTGCGGATCGAAAGCGGATTTAAAAACGGCTGGACGCCGGGCTGCTCAATATTAAGCTCCCCGTTTGGCTTACATTCGTTGGTGGCCATTTTTGACACAGTTTTATTCACAGAAAGGCCAAAAGAAATAGGCAATCCCGTTTCACTTATAACCCTTTGCCGTAATTCATGCGCATATTTCATTGTACCGTGAAAACGATCCATACCGGTCATATCAATATAATGCTCGTCAATACTGGCTTTTTCGATAAGCGGAACCCGCTCCTTTAAAATTGCTGTGATCTCATGAGATGCTTTTGAATATTCATCCATGCTACCACGTATCCATACCGCGTGAGGGCAAAGCATCCGGGCCATTCGTGATGGCATCGCAGAATGAACCCCAAATTTCCTGGCTTCGTAGCTGCATGATGCGACTACACCTCGGTCAGAGGGGCTGCCAATGATGACAGGCTTCCCTATTAACCTCGGGTCTTTCCGTACCTCAACCGATACAAAAAAGGCATCCTGATCCATGTGGATGATGTGGCGTTTCGTTTCCATTTTGTACGTCAATTTGTGGGCTATAAAATTATGCTAAAAAATTTAGCAATTGCCAAATGAATAGAAAATAATTTTCACAATTGTTTTGTTTGCTTGCTTATCAGTAAATTAGCGTAACAATGGAAAACGTTTTCGAGATTACTGTAGGATATGGACATCAATTGCAACCTTTTGAGGTAAAAGATTCATCGAATCTAAAAGGGGTGAGGAGTAAATTTGACGTGTTTCGAAAAGGTCTGTTGGTGCTGACAGTTGAACCGGATGGCGATTATTTACGCACCTGTAAAAACCCTGGAGGATTAGATAAAGAAACAATCAACCAGGTTATTGATAAAATAGAAGCACATTATTTATAAAGCCTGCCTATTATAGATTGTACTCCAATGCCGGCAAGTCTTCATATGCAAACGGTGTTGCAGGCTCCAACGAAGCTAAAAACTCTTTAGCAATTGTACACGCATCCATCTGTTTTGCAGGATATTGTGTTAGAGCAATTTCTGTGATCCTTTCATCGCTCAGGTCTCCGAACATCCACTCATAAGCCAGTTCGTCAGTCAAAATAGTAGGCATCCGCTTTTTGGAGTTATGAACCTGCTGCATTAAAGGGTTTGCCTCCGCAGTAATGACGGCTACGGTTTCCACCGTTTCACCGGTATCTTTATCCGTCCATTCTTGCCAAATTCCGGCCATATAGAAATATTCTTCGTCTTTAACTGAAATGTAATAGGGGTACTTAATCGCTGTCTTTAGTGGCTGCCCGGTCTTCTTATTTAATGGAAAAACGTGTCGCCATTCAAAAAACCCAGTGGATAAAACCAGGCATCTACGCTTTCTCGTTGCATCTGCGTAAATGGATGGATTTCCCTTCTCGTTTAAAAATAAATTTTCTGCTTTGGCATTGAGGGTTGTGTATCCGATATGCCATTGTCCCTTTTCATCCTTATAGCCATTCCGGAATTGGCTCACCTTTTCCCTGTTCTTTAGGTAGGAAGGCAAAAATCCCCATTCCATCTGGACAATATCGAAATTGGTTTCGGCAGCATTTCGTTTAAGTACAGCAATCGGGCCGTAAGCAAAGCCATTATGAACCGCTCGGTTCAAAAAGTCATAATTCTTTACCGCTTTTTCCAATTGCAGCAATTTTATAAAATCGGCTCTTGATACTTTTTGTCCGTTGTAATAGCACATAATCTTATTTTTTAAAATGATCAGCAATTCGCGCTCCAAAAAATTCCGCTTCCTTTTGCCGGCCTTGCGGGACGGAGGTCCAAAATGGCCGTGATCCAGCAATCGCTTCGATGACGATCAAAGGAGGCCTATTATCAGAAAAAACGATTCTGAAGATTTCATCACCGTTAATGATGTGGCTTGTTACTTTTAAAACAAGGCCCTGGATATCGATTTCAAATTCTTCGGCGGTTTGCATTGATATAAAATTATAAAAATATTTAAACAATCAAGTGATCAAGCTTATTTGAATTAGCCCATATTTACCCAATCTTAAGAATATCTAAACTTCTTACTAACTTAGCCGACAAACCCTATTCGTGTGAAGCTTATAAACAACCAGGAGACCCGCTTATTTGATGAAATAAAAAAACAACTGGTTGAAGGATCTGAGGTTTTTATAAGTGCTTCTTACTTTACTGTCAACGCAGTATTTGAGTTGGCACCCGAACTAAGTGGCGTAAAGCAAATCCAAATATTGATTGATGGTGATGTAGCTCAGGACATCCGGTTTGCTTATGATGAACGTGAATGCAGCCAGTATCTTGATCTGAAAGGAAAGTTTAAGGCCGAAAATGCCTATCATACTGTAAAGGACAAATGCCAGATCCGATACGGTAACATGGGCGGCCAGAAGTTTATCCTTGTTAAAAATGAGAACATAACCCATTGCTTTTCCATTGCGCCTCACGATCTTAATTTAGTAAGTTTCGGTTTGCTGCCTTCCTTGCATCCTGTTATCACTACCTCATTTGAAGATATTGGTAACCAATACCTGAACTTATTCGGGCAGTTTTGGGGAAATAGTGGCAGAGACATTAAAGATAGCATACTGGGTATTATTGAAAAGGCCTGTATAAACCATAAGCCAGAGGATATTTACAAGTTTAATTTGTACCATATTTTCCAGGGGGCTACCATAGATGAAGCATCTGAGCAGCGGTTAAAGAAAATTGGTTTTAAGGATACGCTGATATGGGGGATGCTTTATAACTTTCAACAGGACGCGGTGCTGGGGGCTATTGATAAGATTGAAACGTATGGTGGATGTATCATAGCCGACAGTGTAGGTCTGGGCAAAACTTTTGAAGCCTTGGCAGTTATGAAATATTACCAGATGCGGAATGACCGTGTCCTGGTACTTTGCCCTAAAAAACTTAGGGATAACTGGATAGTGTACGCACAAAATGATGTCAGAAATATCCTTGCAAAAGACAGGTTCAATTTTGATGTTTTAAACCATACAGACCTTTCGCGTGAGAATGGCTTTTCGGGTGATATAAATCTGGAGACTGTTAATTGGGGAAACTATGATTTGATCGTAATTGATGAATCACATAATTTCCGCAACAACCCGCCAAAGAGGGAAGGGATTACCCGTTACCAGCGCCTGATGAATGATATTATAAAAACGGGGGTAAAAACCAAGGTGCTGATGCTTTCGGCCACACCGGTTAACACCCGGATGAATGACATTAAAAATCAAATAGCATTTATTACTGAACAGAATGATACGGCATTGGCAGCATTCGGTATCAGCAGTATTGACATTACCCTGCGCAAAGCACAGCAACGGTTTAATGCCTGGCTAAAGGCAAGGGACGGTGATAACTTTAACAGGGATTCGTTAATTGAAAGTTTGGACGGCTCCTATTTCAGGATTCTCGACCTGCTTACTATAGCCCGTTCCCGTAAGCATATTCAAAAATACTATGATGTTACGGACATTGGGCAGTTTCCTGAACGCTTAGCGCCCGATACCAAAACATCTGATTTTGATACTAATGGCAAGTTTCCGGGAATAGATATTGTAAACAACGAACTCAATGCCTTAAATCTCAAATTCTATTCACCACTATCCTATGTAAGGGCTGATAAGAGAGAAGCCTATGCGGCTAAATACGACATTACAACAGCTACAGGAAGCATATTCAGGCAGGTGGAGCGTGAGAGTAGCCTGATTCATTTAATGCGTGTAAACCTACTTAAACGACTGGAAAGTTCCATTCATTCTTTTTATCTTACCCTGGAATCATTATTGAGGCAGATCAATTTTTTACTGGATAAAGTTGATCATGCCCAAAGCAATACCTTATTTGATGCAAACCTGGATATTAATGCTATCGATTTTGATGATGATTTATTGGAAGATTTGCTGGTAGGTGGTAAGGTAAAAGTATTGCTACAGGATATTGATTTGATCAGGTGCCGCGAAGAATTATTAGATGACAGGAAACGGATAACAGACTTATTATCCATCACTAAGGTAATTGATATAAACAGGGATGCCAAACTGCGTGACCTTAAACAGCTTATAGCGGACAAAATTGCAAATCCAATTAATCCCGGTAATAATAAGATCATCATATTTTCAGCTTTTGCTGATACCGTTATTTATTTATACGATAACCTGCACTTGTGGATCAGGGACGACCTTGGCTTATATTCGGCACAGGTTACTGGTGGCGATACCAATAGAACCAATTTGCCAAATTGCAGGACTGATTTGAGTTCGGTGCTAACCAACTTTTCGCCATTATCAAAAAAAAGGGATCAAATATTCCCGGATAATAAGGTAGATATTGATATTCTATTTTGTACCGATTGCATATCAGAGGGTCAAAACCTACAGGATTGCGACTACCTGGTAAACTATGATATACACTGGAACCCGGTACGCATTATACAGCGGTTTGGCCGTATTGACCGCATAGGTTCAAAAAATAAGCGGATAAAGCTTGTTAATTTCTTCCCCAACCTTGATCTGGATAATTATATTGACCTTATCAGCCGGGTACAGGGCCGAATGCAAATACTTGACGTTTCTGCCACTGGTGATGATAATATCATTGATGAAACCGTGGGACAAAAGCAGGACCTGGAATATCGCAAACGGCAGCTTAAACAACTTAAGGAAAAAGTGCTCGACCTGGAAGACATTGAAGGTGGTATTAGTATAACCGACCTTACCTTTAACGATTTTAAAATTGATGCAGACAGGCTTACTTTAGAGGACAGGGAAAACTATAATTTGTTACCCAAAGGCATATATGCCATCACACAGGTAAACTTAACAGATGCGGTTAAGGGTGTGATTTTTTGTCTGAAGAATATAGGTGCCGCTGTTGATGATGCCTATAGCAATAATGCTATTTATCCTTACCATTTATGTTATGTGGCTATGGACGGCAATATTTTTATACCGGGAAACAACCCTAAAAAGTGCCTGGACTATTTTAAAAAGTTATGTTTGGGCCACAAGGAGCTTTTGAATGACCTGGTGGGCGCATTTGATAAAGAAACCAAAGGTGGCCGACTGATGGATGCCTATACAGAGCTTTTAGCTGCTGCTATCGCGAACCTGAATGGTGTGGAAGATGAACTTGGCCTGGATACCTTGGCGATGCCTGGGGGTACTAAAATGACCAAGAACAGTACTGATAGTAATTTTGAACTCATCTCTTTTTTAGTGATAAAATAAATGGATGGCATAAATAGGATATTGCAGTTACCTGAAAGATGCCTGTTAAACAAAAAAATAACAAAGGCATTTTTTAAACGTAATTTCGACCTCACCAGTGCCGAAAGATCATTGTTGGACGACTATAATATTATTGAGGCCATAAACTGGGTTGCCAGCATTGGCCCGGCAAGCTCAAATATTATCGCCTGGAAGGATGAACAGTATATTTATGAAGAGGTACAGGTGATCACCGTACAAACAACTGATAATGACTTTGAACGCAATAAGCAAAAAATTGCTGAACTGATACAAAAGTATATTCCTTATCCAATATTACTTTGCATTTATAATGACCAGGCTTATGTATTTAACACCTGCGATAAAAAGATAAACCAGAATGATAGCAGCAGGCGAACCATTGATAAAAGATATTTTACAGAGGACATTCTACGAAGTGAACCAAATAAAAATCAACAGGATTTTTTAAATAGCTTTAATTTTGCGACTTTGGACAAAACCAACCTGCAAACCTTTTACAACGCCTATACGCAGCGTATTATATCTTTGCAAGTAGCCAACCTGTCGGGAGTATTTATACCCCGGACACAAAACCGTACCCAGGAAGATCTACTACGGTTAGAGCGGATTGAGGAGTTGAAAAAAGAGATCATGAGCCTTCAAAACCAGGCTAAAAAAGAAACACAGCTGAACCAGCGTGTTCAATTGAATGTAACGATAAACGATAAACGAAAAGAAATAGAACGCCTATCCGCGCTAATATAAATATGTTAATGGAAAAGATTGTAGCAGGCCACCAACTAAGCCAAAGTGAAGATATAGTAAAACAAAACCTGGAAACACTAAAAGCGCTGTTCCCTACTATTGTTAAGGAAGGGAAAGTTGATGTTGAGGAATTAAAGGCTTTGTTGGGTGAAGAAGTAGAAACCGGAGATGAGTTTTACCGCTTTACATGGGCTGGTAAAAGCCAGGCCCGGCAGGAAGCTAATAAACCAAGTACCGGGACTTTGAGGCCTAATAAAGCTGATGGTAAAGACTGGGACACCACCGAAAATATATTTATAGAGGGTGATAACCTCGAAGTGCTTAAACTGCTGCAAAAAAGTTATGCAGGTCGTATCAAAATGATTTACATAGATCCGCCCTATAACACAGGGCGGGATTTTGTGTACAAAGATAACTATAACGATAACTTGGGAAATTATTTAGCTATTACAGGGCAAACAGATGAGGAGGGTAAAAAGCTGGCAACTAATACTGAAAGCGACGGGCGCTATCACAGCAACTGGCTAAATATGATATATCCCAGAATAAAATTGGCAAGAAATCTTCTTTTAGATGACGGTATAATAATTATCAGTATTGATGACAATGAAGTTCAAAATTTGCGTAAAATATGTGATGAAATATTTGGTGAAGAAAACTTTGTAGCTTCCGTGATCTGGAAACATACTTATCAAAGTAAAAACGATGAACCATATTTCTCAAGACATTATAATTATCAAATTATTTATAGGAAATCCGAAAAACTCCAATCATTGTCTTTACCAAGGACTGAAGAAGACAATAAAAATTATTCGAATCCTGATGGGGACATAAATGGTGACTGGAGGAGTGGTGACGTTAGAAGTCCAAGTTATAGAAAGACATTGTGTTTTAACATAACTACACCTTCAGGCAAACAAATATTGCCCCCCGACTTAGGGTGGAGGTGGGCAAAGGAAACGATTGCTGAAAAAATTAAAAGTGGTGAAATAATTTTCGTTTCAGATGAGACTAAAATAATAAGAAAGATCTATTTAAAAAAACAATTAGGACGGACCCCAGAAAATATTTGGGCAGATGAAGATTCCGGCACAACAAGGCAAGCAAATTCTGAAATAAAAGAATTATTTGACGGCAATGTTGTGTTTGATACTCCTAAACCGACAAATTTGATAGTGAAATTTTTAAAGCTATTCCATCTTGAAAAAGAGTTTGTTGTTTTGGATTTTTTTGCTGGGTCAGGAACCACCGCACATGCTGTTATGCGTATAAATGCAGACGATGGAGGTAAAAGAAAGTTTATCAATGTTCAACTACCGGAAGATTTAGATCAAGATTCCCTTCCATATAAATTAGGGTACAAGAAAATATCTGAGATCACCAAAGAAAGAATAAGGCGAGCAGGAGAAAAGGTTAAAAGTGAAACCAGTAACAATTTGTTTACTGATGAAAATAAAACGTTAGATATTGGCTTTAAGGCTTTTAAGTTAGACAGTTCTAATGTTAATGCCTGGGATGGAAGTATTGACAATTTTGAACAGAACCTTTTTAATTCAGCCAACAATATAAAAGAAGCACGTACCGAAGATGATGTGCTTTATGAAGTGTTGTTAAAAAGCGGCTTAGATTTAACCCAACCTATTGAGGAAAAGATAATAGTTGGTAAAAAGGTATTTAGTATAGGATTAGGCGCGCTCTTTATTTGTCTGGCTGATAATATTAGTACCGATGTTGCCGAAGGGATAGGTCAATGGAAAACCAAACTGGATCCCTCAACCTGTAGGGTGATATTTAAAGACACCGGCTTTACCGATGTGGAAAAAACCAACTCCATACAGATATTAAAACGTTACGGTATTACCGAAGTAAACTCGATATAAACAGCAGCCAACATCCATGCAAATAAAATTTGAAAGTGAACTGGATTATCAGCATGATGCCATAAATGCAATTGCTGATATATTTAAGGGGCAGGAAACCTGTACCAGCAACTTTACTGTTTACTCACCGGCATACCTCGCGCAGCAAAAAACCATGGAGTTTAACCAGATTGGTTATGCCAATAAAATGCAGCTTACTGAAGGGCAGATATTGGATAATGTGCAAAAGCTTCAATTGCGTAATGGCTTAAAACCCTCGGTTAAACAGGAAGTTGATATTAAACATCTTGATTTTTCAATAGAGATGGAAACCGGTACAGGTAAAACTTATGTTTACCTGCGTACTATAATGGAAATGAACAGGCAATATGGTTTTACCAAGTTCATTATTGTTGTGCCTTCCATCCCGATAAAAGAAGGCGTTTATAAGAGCTTGCAGATCACCGAAACCCATTTTAAGGAGCATTACAATAACATTGACTACAAGTATTTTATTTACGATAGTACGCAATTAGTTGATATACGTGATTTTGCGACTAATCCCCAGCTACAAATCATGGTCATCAACATTGATGCCTTCCGTAAAAGCTTTGAGGATGAGAAAGATGAAAAGAAAACCGCGAACATTATTCACCGGTATAATGACAAATTAGGCTATAAGCCCCTGCAGTTGATCCAGGACACCCGGCCAATTGTTATTATTGATGAACCACAATCAACCATAAGTACACCTCTTGCAAAAAAAGCAGTAAAGGGTTTAAATCCGATGACTATTCTGCGGTATTCGGCCACCCATAAGGAGAAACTTAACCAGATGTATAAGCTGGACGCGATTGATGCCTATAACAAACAATTAGTAAAGCAAATAGAAGTAGCCTCGGTAAAGGTTGAAGGTGCTGCCAGCAACGGGGCCTATATCAAGCTGATCTCAGTTCAAAATAAAAAAGGGATCTCCGCAAAAGTTGAGGTTGATGTATTACACAACGGCTCCAGGGCAAGAAAAATTATAGAGATTAAAAAGCCCCAGGATCTGTTGCAAAGCACCCACATACAGGAATACGACGGCTTCCAGGTAAATGATATTTATACTGAAGAGGGGAATGAGTATGTTGAATTTATTAATGGAACAGTATTGAAATTAGGTGAAACCGTTGGCGCTGTTGATGAAATTTTAATAAAGCGGATGATGATCCGCAAAACCATACAGGAACACCTGGATAAGGAGTTAAAACTAAATCCTATAGGGATCAAGGTACTGAGCCTGTTTTTTATTGATGCGGTGAAACACTATCGGATTTATGATGATGATGGCAATATGCAGAATGGAGACTATGCCAATATTTTTGAAGAGGAATATAAAAAGCTGATCAAGCTAAACAAATATCACACGTTATTTAGTGAAATCACCGACCTTGATTCAGAAGCATCCGTTACGCATAACGGATATTTTTCCATTGATAAAAAAGCTAAGGCAAGTGACAAAAAGGTAAAGTTTGAATACTTTAAGGATACATCGGGTACTGTAGCTGCAGATGAAGGCACGTATAATCTTATAATGCGTGAAAAGGAAACTCTTCTTTTGTTTTATGATGGGATTAACAATTTAAAAAAGGTAAAGTTCATTTTTTCTCATTCGGCCTTAAAAGAAGGTTGGGATAACCCGAATGTATTCCAGATCTGTACGCTAAAAGAAGCCGGGGCATCAGAAATACGGCGCAGACAAGAAATTGGTCGCGGGTTGCGTCTTGCTGTTAACCAGGATGGTGTACGGGTGAGGGGCTTTGATGTAAATACCCTTACAGTAATGGCCAGTGAATCGTACGAAAGTTTTGTAGATAACCTGCAAAAGGATTTTGAAAAGGAGACCGGTATTGTTTTTGGTTTATTACAGGTGCATAGCTTTAATAACATTATTGTAGCGATGGAAGGAACTGATCCCGTATTTTTTGGTCAGGAGAACTCAGCGATCCTTTTTGATTACTTAATGCTGAAGGGGTATATTAACCCACATGGCAAGGTACAGGATTTATTGAAAGACGATTTGCGTACCGGAAATTTAACGCTTCCTGAGCATCTGGAAGAGCATGTTAAGGTACAGGTCACTAACGTGTTGACACAAACGGCCGGTAAGCTTGAAATTAAGCGTAACGAAGATAAGCAGACCATAAAAGTAAACAAAGCGGTATTGCTAAGTCCTGAATTTAAGGAGCTTTGGGATAAAATAAAATACAAAACCACCTATGCTGTTGATTTTGATTCACACAAACTAATAGCCGCTTGTCAGCAGCAGATCAGCAATCGGGTAGTAGTAAGTCGCGGTAAATTAGTTTATGAGAAAGCAAGCCTATCCATTACACAAGGTGGCATTGATGTTTTGAATGACCCGATTGTGGAGTATGGCATAGTAAACCAGGAAGTAGATGTGCTACCTGATATTGTGACTTATTTGCAGAATGAAACCCAGTTAACCCGCAAATCAATAGTTGAGATATTAAGGGGCTGCACAAATCTGCGGTACTTTAAAATAAACCCACAGAAATTTATTGAAGGGTGTATGGATATTATCAATGAGCAGATGCGCCTGCACATTGTTGACGGCATTGTTTATACCAAAATTGGCGACCATGATATTTACAGTCAGGAGCTTTTTGAAAATGAAGAGTTAACGGGGTACCTAAAAAGCAATATGATCGCGTCAAAAAGGTCGCCTTATGAATATGTGGTTTATGACAGCGGCATTGAATCGGATTTGGCAAAGGAGTTCGAACGAAATTCTAATGTAAAAGTATATGCCAAACTACCGGCCTGGTTTAAAATTGACACCCCACTTGGTACCTATAATCCCGATTGGGCCGTGTTGTTCGAACTTGAAGGTGTGGAAAAGTTATTTTTTGTAGTTGAAAGCAAAGGATCTATGGGCTATGACTTTTTGCGCCCAGCAGAACAGGGTAAAATTGAATGTGGTAAAAAGCATTTTGAAGAGCTGGCGAATAAAACCGGTAGCAATATTGCACTGGAGCATGTTACCAATATTGAAGATTTTGTAAATAAGGCGATGGCAAAGGTGGGATCGTGAATATTAATCATGAAGTGAATATTAATTATAATCCGTTAATTATTTAAGCGTATACAAACGCTATTGTCAAAAACGACAATAATAATCAATCAAGTAACTAACTTTATCAACCTTCCACCAATAAACTTAATACTCAAGATGAAATTATTTTTCGGACGTATCAACATTAATCAACCTCCCAAGGACCAGCTTAATGAAGCTTATTATTCCGCACCCAAGGGAACAAGTTACTTTGGGGACCTGAATCAAATTGAAGACTTCAACCTCGAACCTGTTTATGTCTTCATGATTGCAAATAGCAAAGTGCACCTATGGCGGGCAGACCATTGGGGTGCGGACGGTCAGAACCTTTACTTTACTGTAGTCAAGCTTGCAATAGAGGGAATGAATGGCGCTTGGTTGGCAGCTTTCAAATACTTCAAGGTAAATCTTGATCTAATAGTATTTACCATTAAGAGACCTTTCAAAAAGGCGTTTTTTCAGATTGACTTTGATCCGCTATTAACTGAGGAAACATTGCTTACTGATGCCAGCTATCAGGACGAAGCAAACTTTCGTTTAATCAAATTGGTCAACAAAAAGTCCGATCAAATTACAAGAGACATACAATTATATAAGTCCGACGGTCAATGGAAAATTTCGGATGTTGACTTATTTGATCCTGAAGTTATTGGATATTTCAGAGATAATACAAAGCAAAGGGGAGGGGGAAGAAAAAGGAAAGACAATACTTTAAAACAAATTATATCTGCCAAAGTTCCTAAAGATTTTACTGCTGATGAACTTGCTATATGGCAGTTATATGACACTTTTTTCTGCGACTATAATGCAGCCGAGCAAGTAGTTGAAAATGTTGAACGCAAATTTTACAAATACTCTCCCGGTCCCCAGGCAGTCCGCTGGCAGAACGATTTGGATACGAACACTATATCAATTGATTCTCCCGATCAGGGGACTGATCTTTCTTTAGTCAGTTCACTACAGGAATTGAACGTGATGCTAAATCTGGCTCCAGATTCTAAGTCAAATGTAACTTGGAACCTGATGCTTTTCAAGGATGCGAACTTAGGAGATATAATTTTTGCAAACAGTGGAGTTTACCGATTGCTGGGGGTGGGGATAATTAGTGGTGAATATCAATTTAATGACGCAGTACCAGATTATAAACATACTCGTGAGGTTCAATGGATTGCAACTGAACCCTGGGACTATAATCCTAATACATTCGATGGATATAAAACGCTTTTCCGTCCGGATACATTTTCTCCTACGCTGC
The DNA here is from genome assembly GCA_002413785.1 of Mucilaginibacter sp. UBA5151. GTDB lineage: Bacteria > Bacteroidota > Bacteroidia > Sphingobacteriales > Sphingobacteriaceae > Mucilaginibacter. Next base: position 57,231 of record DHXR01000004.1, on the reverse strand, counting down.
CTTTCAAAGAAATTTTAAGTGCCTACATCAAACAATATCCGCAATACAAAGAAGATTTTGTACGGAATGGTTTATACTTTGCCCTTGACGAGCAAAAAACGACTGAGTACTCAATCGATGAAGAGGAACTTCCACCATTAAACCGCATTCTATACGGGCCTCCAGGCACGGGGAAAACCTACCATACGATTGATGAATCAGTTAGGATCATAGATGGTGAATCTACAAATGATCACGGCGAGTATAAAAAGAGATTTGATATATTAAGAAATGAGGGGCAGGTAGAGTTTGTGACTTTCCATCAGAACTACACCTATGAGGACTTTATGGTGGGCATAAGGCCTGATGCCGATTTTGAAGAACTTCGATTTCGGCCGTATAAAGGAATATTCTATCAAATAGTTCAGCGCGCTAAAGAAAACTATTTAGCAGTTCGCCAAAAGCGGGGCGTCACCAAATCCTTCAGTGATGCATTTGAACAGTTTACAATACCGCTGGAAAAGGATGAAAAGATACCAGTAAAAATGGCATCGGGCAAGCAGTTTTATATTACCGAAGTAGAAAATGGAACTATACGTTTCGAAAAAGAAAAAGGTAGCTCAATGCATACTTTAAGCGTTAGTACATTGCAAGCCATTGTGGAAGGAACGCGAGAGTTCAATTCGGGCTTAGGTATCTACTACCAACCGATAGTAAAAACAATCCAGGAAATTCGCAAAACGGATGAAGGACCAAAGGCAACTATTAAACGGTATGTGTTGATTATAGACGAAATAAACCGCGCCAATATTTCAAGGGTATTTGGAGAGCTAATTACGCTTCTGGAAGATGATAAGCGTTTAGGTAGGGAAAACGAATTAAAAGTAACCCTCCCCAACGGTGAAAAAGATTTTTGTATTCCTCCCAACCTCTTTATCATCGGAACTATGAATACTGCCGATAAATCTATTGCACTATTGGACATTGCTCTTAGAAGACGTTTTGAGTTTGCCGGTTATTACCCTGATCCTGATGTTTTACTAAAGAATAACCAACCCCAGGAGCGTGTAGATTTGTTGAAGCAAGTAAACGAGTATATTTATCAAAAGAAACGTTCTGCTGATTATCTGATTGGTCATGCTTATTTCTTAAGTAAAGACTCGATTGAACAGATTCTGATAAAAAAAGTGATCCCGTTGTTAAGCGAATATTTCAATAACCGCTCAGAAGAGGTTGAACTTGCATTTGAAAAAACAGCTTACAAGGTAAAGTTCAACACAACAAAATATAAGTGGGATGTCACACGGAGGACTATCAATGATCAGGAATCGGAAAATATTTGAGTTCGGCGTACAATTCCAAGTCAATGATCGAAAGGTTCTAAACGGTTACCTGGAAACAATATGGCAAGAATACGCCTCTATGTTAACCTCGGTCAATAATTCCGATTCGGAAGGCCTTGACGCGACACAGTCGCAACGTTTCTTGTCATTTGATGGTGACTTAGCCCGCGCCCGGAACTTTGTTGGATTTGTGCAACAAGGAGAACTTTATGTTGAAATTTACCCTAAGGTATTCAGGAATCTCAATCTAACCGACCAGGCATGTAGCCTAATTATACATCATTTATTTTGGTGGTTAACCTACTCCGAGAAATGGCGTTTGCCGGTTAACACTTCGAACTTAGATAATCTTGAATGCGACAACCTTCCTGACCTTATAATAAGTCTTTTTGCGAATGAATTTTGGAGAACACTAAATGAAACCCCGCTACTTTTATACCATGATGAGGAAGCCTCTATGTCGATACCACGGGGACGGATTAACTTTTCCAGGTATATCAATAGTAGGCTGGGTCACGGAAATGCTCACATATTGGAATGCGACTACGTCCCGTTGGTTTATGACAATAAGTTGAATCGGGCGATCAAATATGCTTCGCAAATCCTTTTAAAAAAGAGCCGACTCCAACAGACCCGGCGTACATTAGAAGACGTTCTTTTCTTGCTCGATGATGTGACTGATGAACCCTGTACAAGCGCAATCCTGGATCAAGTTCGACTGAATCCTGCCTTCGAAAACTACCGGCACACGATTGCTATCTGCCGTTTGGTTCTTGATCAGCAATTATATAATCACCAGATATATGACCAAGAGCATTGGAGTTTACTGCTGCCAATGGAGGCGATTTTCGAAGACTTTATCGCAGGTTTTTTAGAGAATGAATTTCGGGACACTTGGTTAATCGAACCTCAAAAAGGTGGTCTTGCCCTGGTAGAGGACCCCGTCAAGGCATTCGAGATGAGACATGACATGTTACTCACCAGGAAAAGCAAAGAAGCTCAACAAATTATTATTGATACAAAATACAAGCTCCGCGAAGGTGACCTCACTGCGGAGGCAAAAAAAGGAGTATCACAAGCAGACATGTATCAAATGGCGGCTTATGCAATGAGACGCGGCTGTAAATGCGTGCTGTTATTATATCCTAATGTTGCGGAATCATGCAAAGAACCGAACCACTTCAAAATACGTTCTGCTTTTGACGGTACAGAGATTCATGTCATTGCTGCTGAAGTTCCCTTTTGGTCAATGACTAATTTCGGCCAGTTGCCAGTTGTGCTTAAAGCGAAACTAAACGAACTTATTAATCTATTCTAAAATCACAACGATCCGATTCCACTCGAAACTGACCACCTTTTCCGCGGGAAATTGGCCATTCCGATGAGGCAGAAAATGTTGTAGTAGCAGTCATAATTTTGGAGGTTTACAACAACCTACCAGTTACGACCAATTCTACAATCAGCATGAGTAAGAGCGATGAATAGTCCAAACTTTTATAAATAATTCCTAAATTAGTTTATTAAATTCTATTACTTTCATCAATAAACCCGAATGTATTACTTAACGAAATCTCGTTTCCAGTTAGCTATTGAATGTCCAACAAAGCTGTTTTATCATCTAAACAGCGAGAAGTATGGTAATTCAAATTTGGATGATCCATTTCTTGAAGCACTTGCTAAGGGCGGATTTCAGGTTGGTGCTTTAGCAAGAGCATATTACCCGGAAGGCATATTAGTGAATGAAGTAACTAACCAGGCTGCATTAGAAAAAACGAGTGCCCTCCTCGAATTGGAAAGCTGTACACTCTTTGAAGCTGCAATACAAACCGGCCCTTTTTTAGTTAGAATAGATATCCTTAAAAAGAACGGAAATTGTCTTGAGCTAATTGAAGTGAAAGCAAAATCATTTCACCCGGACGCAGATTCATTTCTTACAAATAAAGGTAAAATAAGTTCCAACTGGAGGTCTTATTTAACTGATGTGGCTTTTCAGGAAATGGTGCTTAAACAAGCTTTCCCAGGCGTTACAATCGACTGCTTCCTGATGCTTGCAGATAAAAGCAAAGCCGCTACTGTTGATGGATTAAATCAAAAATTTAGAATAATAAAAGAAAATGGCCGGTATAAAATAAAATCCCCGGAGTTTTTAACCGTTGAAGAACTTGGGGAGAAGATTTTAAGAAAAGTTTTGGTGAACCGTGAAATAGGCATATTGCAAGAGGAGCAATTTGAATTTGGAGAAGAAATATATACCTTATCTTCTTTTGCAGACCGTATGGCTTCTGATTTGAAAAACAATCATAAACGAAACATTGGAATAGGAAAGCATTGTAATAAATGCGAGTTTCACACTGATAACGTGCAATTTATATCAGGTTTTAATGAATGTTGGAAGGAACAAACGGGAATAACTGACCAACAGCTACTACAACCGTTACTTTTTGAACTATGGAGGGGCAACCTGGGTTCAAAAGATATTATAAGTCCACTAATCAACCGCAGAGATTATTTTTTAAATGATTATCAGGAATCAGATTATGCCCCTCAAATTATAAAACCTACCGATTGTTTTTCCCCAACGGAACGCCGGACATTGCAGATTAAAATAACATTCTCCGGGGATAATGCTCCTTGTTACAATAAAGAGTATCTAACTGATGCTTTTAACGCATTTATTTATCCTTTACATTTTATTGATTTTGAAACTACCACACTGGCAATACCAATGTACGCTGGCCGAAAACCTTACGAACAAATTGCTTTTCAATTTTCGCATCATAAAGTAGAAGCAGATGGAAAGGTTTATCATCAAAACCAATGGCTAAATGATCAGGTAGGTGTATTCCCTAATTTTGAATTTATTAGGGCATTGAAGAATGCTTTGGAAACAGATGAGGGAACGATTTTCAGGTATCACAATCATGAGAATACCATATTAAATGGGATTTTTTCTCAATTACTTGAAAGCAATGAGATTGATAAAAATGAACTTTGTGATTTTATTCGTTCAATTACACATAGTAAAGCAGAAAACCATGTCGGTGAACGTGATATGGTGGATTTATACCAACTTGTTATTGGTGGATTTTATCACCCATCGATGAAGGGTTCAAATTCTATAAAATCTGTACTGCCTGCTGTTATTGAATCTTCCGATTTTTTAAAGAATAAATATTCTACTGCTTGTTATGGAACCGAAGCTACCACCAGCCTGAATTTAAAAAACCATACCTGGCTGCTAAAAGATAATGAGGGCAAATGGATTAACCCTTATAAAACATTACCCGCCGTTTTTGAAGAAGTAAATTCGGAACAACTTGATGCACTATGTGAGGAAAATGGAGAAGAATTAAGGGATGGTGGTGCTGCTATGATGGCTTATGCAAAAATGCAATTCAGTGAAATGCAGTCTGATGAACGAAGTTTTTACCATAACGCTCTGTTACGGTATTGTGAACTCGATACTTTGGCAATGGTTATGATATACGAAGGATGGAAAGATTATTTGATAAATAACTGACATAAAATTGCAAACATTATTATCAGTAATTGATACTTTGCCCGTCCATCGGATCCAGTTTTTCTTCCTTTTGTTCTGATGGCTTTTTATCAACAGGCTGCTTAATCGCTATCTTTTCCATTTCTTTCTCAATTGAGTACGCCAATTTCCATTTTAATTTTTGAATAGTTTTCCTGAATATCCAAAATAGCTACAAATCTAATTTTTATGATAATTGTTGTTTTAATTTTTCCTCCTGATGCCACTGATAAACAGCATCCATTAACACGGTAAGTTTATCTTTAAACAATTCAAAACTTAATTTGTCCAAATCCTCTATGCTGCTTCCCTTACCGGTATAGGCATAAAGAAACCATTTGAAAAGTTCTTCTTCAACAGGATCGAATGGTTCATCACCAAACAATTTTTCTAATTTTTCTAAAAGTGATTGACCTTCATTCATATTGAAATTAATAATGTCGAAGCAAGCTAACAGGCTGGTTTACTTGCTACATTAATCAAAGTTATCGTTTGTTGGGTTATTAACCAACACTTTTAATTTAATTATATATCATCTTTCCTAATCTTTCAATAGGAAAATGGTTAGCGATTTAGATAAAGAAGTATTAATGCAATTTGGAAAGCACCTTAAAGCATTAAGATTAGCTAAACACCTGACTTTTAGAAAAATGGCCCTTCGCTGCAATATTGACTATGGTGATATTCAAAGATTTGAAATTGGTAAGATAAATATTACGTTGCTTACACTTATCGAACTTGCCAAAGCGTTAGAAATACCCCCCAAAGATTTATTAGACTTTTTTAAGGAGAATTAACCGATATTGGCCAGTGAAATCTGCTATAAATCGTCGGATTCGTAACCAGTCCGTTTCCGTGGTTGAGGTTTTGCCTTTTTCTCGATCAATTCGTTCAGGCATCGAAATACCACATCTATATTTTTATCTTGATTATCTACTTTCATTTTTATTTTTTCAATTTCCAGCCTCAATTCGGTATGATTGATTGAGTTTTATCCGCTTAAAATTCTTCATCCACGCTATAGATGAAAAAGGTTTGCGATTCGGGGTAGCCCTCCGGACCGACTTTAACAAAGACTTCGCCGTTGCCGATATGGTCTTCGTATTGCTGGGTCATAAAGCGGACGCAATCAGCGAAGAAGTCTTTGGGTTTAGGGTACTGTTTTTTAATGGTGAGGGCAATGATAGGGAGCAGGGTTTGTTCATCGAGTTGTGTTGCGCGTTCGATGAGGTTGTTGGTGTTTATTTGTAGGTTGTCGACCAGCGTGTTGAAGTTATTGAAAGAGGTGATTTGGGCTGCCTCGTTTTTTTCTTGCCCTTTCCAGTAGATTTTACAGCTTTGGTAGAGATCGATGATAAGGTCATCAGTGCTGAGTTGTATTTTTTCATTTAGGAAGGTGGCCCAGAGGTCAACGGGGAATTGGGTATAGGTTTGGAGATAGTTGGGTTTGAAATAGGTTTGGTAATCGGCTATTAGGTCTTCGAAATGGGAAACCTGATAGATGTTGATGCTGTCGTTGATAAGGGCATGCCTGCCGAAGGGCTGGGTATGAAAGACTTTGTGATGGCCGCCGAAATGGGCGAAGGCTTCGATATAATCAATTAATTTCCTTTTACCAGCGGTTGCCATCTATTTCTCCTGTATTGTTATTGTTGCTATTGTGGGTTTGGGTGTTGCTCTTTTGCTTTTTGGGTTTTCCCAGATCATTTTCAGTGACTTCAGATAGGGCGAGCTTGCGGCCATAGACCTCTTTGTCATGGAGGCCGGAAATGGCTTTCTGTGCCTGGTCCTGTACAGGCATTTCAATAAATCCAAATCCTTTTCGTTTGCCGGTCTGAGGGTCGGTCACGAGTTTGATGGAAGCGACCTGTCCGTACTGGACGAGCATTTGTTTGAGTTCGGCTTCTTCAAGTTTGTAAGGGACGTTGGCAATAAATAGTTTCATGTTTTTTATCCGGCAAAAATATTGAATTGGGAATAATATCGAAATTTTGTTTGGTTTTCTTTTTATCGGTTATTATTTAATTCCCATTGGATGTTGTTTGTTTATGTCACCGTATCCACAGCAGGAAAAGCAGGTTCATCACTCATCACGTTCGCCTCACGGCTCTCTATATTCGTTCTTCCACCAGCTTTTCCTGCGGGTTGCAAGCGCACGAGTTTTGGCTGGCCGCTGCACCACCCAAAAATCCCTGCCACGCTATCGCCAGGCAGAAATTTTTCAACGCAGCCAGCCAAACCCCGTGCCCTTGCTGTAATATTCATGGGAATGATTCATTAGGCAAACGCAACCGGATTACCGGGCTTCACAACGAAGTGTTGCATGTCGAACCTCAGGATGCCAATAGGGATATTGATTGGGACATTGATCTGAAAATTTGTATTAGCTTACACAGCGTTGGAGGATTTTTCAACGGAAAACTTTCGCCTTTAGTTTCGCTCAGGCATTCACCAGCCAGGGGCCTGTTACTCCGCCTGGGATTGATAGCCTGATGCTTCCTTTGCAGGCTAAGCCGATTACGCCTCCACTTTGCGCGCTGCCGCGCACGCCGTTCCTGCTTCACCCGCTTTTCCTGCTGATGGCAAGAGCCGGGCGTTTGGCTGCCCTCCCGCACATCCCAAAATGCACCCCGCTATCGCGGAAGCATTTTAGGCGCGCAGCCAAACGCCCGGCACTTGCCTTGCTTTTTGTTTAATGTCTTTTAAACGAAATTACTTGGAATGGAGGAGTTTCATCTTTTCACTCAACTCCTTCAATCCTGCTTTGCCCAAACACTCATCCGCGAATCCTTTTAGTTCTTCTACAGTTTCCTTTGGGATCAATTCCAATAAACCTTGCGACTGGTCCCCGTCTTTGACATTTAGCCCGCGTTCAATTACGCTATGTAATAGTAATACTGTTTTTCTGTTGATCTTGGCATCGATCTTCACCGCTTCATTCATGCCCGGGATACTGAGTACAGTATCATAGACTTTTGCCACCTCACTCGTTGTCATACGCTTTGATTTTTAGGGTTAATAAACTGCTGTAAAAGTAGGATGCTGCCTTCAAACGATCGGCATCAAAATATGGTGAGGATAGGTGAATGCGGTATAGGCTCTCTACTTTCGTGCTGTGGTTCTGAATGGTGAATTAGAAATTTGTGGTATGGGTTTCAGAGAAGATGAATTTTCCTTAGAAAAAATTAAAGCAATCGACCTGGTGGATTACTTGGCTTCGCTGGGGTTTCAGCCTGAAAAACCAAGCCGGAACGGAATAGATTTTTATTACCGATCACCAATTCGGAACGAAAGTAACCCCAGTTTTCATGTAAACAGGAAAAAGAACATCTGGTTTGATCACGGCCAGCCAAAAGGCGGCAACCTGGTCGACTTTGGAATTACTTATTTTAATTGCACGGTACGGGAATTCATGGACAAATTCAGCGGTGATTTCTCTTTTCACCAGCAAATATCCAGCCCGCCTTTTGACAAAGGTCCGATAGCTGAAACAGAAAGTAAAATCATGATTTTAAATGACATGCCTTTGTCTTCTTACCCGCTGAAACATTACCTGCATGACCGACATATTACGGTTGCTACTGCGGGGCAATATTGCCGCGAAGTCAACTACCAGATTGATGGGCGGACCTACTACGGGATTGGTTTTAAAAATGACGCGGGCGGGTATGAAATCCGTAACGCGTATATGAAGCAAAGCAGTTCGCCGAAGGATATCACCAGTCTTGTAAAAGGTGCTGCTGAGGTACACGTTTTTGAGGGCTTTATGGACTTTCTTTCTTATCAAACGATGCACCAAAATGGGCCGGGTTTAAGTGCGGATTTTATCATTTTAAACGGAGTGGCTTTCTTTGAAAAGGCAAGGCCCGTGATGGAACAACACCAGGTGATCCGGCTTTGGTTAGATAGGGATACCACAGGTACTGCCTACACCAAATATGCGCTTTCCTTAAAAAAGGGTTACACCGATGAAAGCGGTTTATACAGCCAGCATAAAGATTTGAACGACTGGCTAACGAATAAGGGTTTAGTACAAAAGAAGCAATTGAAACAAAAGATTAGTTGAATACGGGTTTCAAAGGATTTTAACAAAATCGATTGCGGTAGCTGGAGGAAGATTGCCTCTGCCGCAATCGGCCAGATGTCCGGTTGTTAAACAACCGAAATCTGGCCGCCCCTCTCCGAAGTCGGGGGCGGAGGAAAAAGATACTGTTTTGGAGAGATTTTAATACGGGAGGGATGTGTGATGGAACAGGTAAATACTAACAGGAGCCGGATCATTGGATTGCGGTTAACGATGACCGAATTCGGCGAGGTAGAGAAGAAATGGAAAGCGAGTAACTGCCGCAAGTTGAGTGATTATGTGCGCCGGTTGATCTTTGGAAAGCCGTTGGTCAGCAGTTACCGTAACAAATCTTTGGATGAGCTGATGGCTGAATTGATGCTATTGCGAAAAGAATTAAACGCGATTGGTAACAATTTTAACCAGGCAGTTCACCGGCTGCATACGCTGGATCACTTGCCGCAAATGAAGCTTTGGTTGGAGCGTTTTGAACGGGATAAAAATGTGCTGTTTGACAAGATGGAGGAGATCAACAATACCATCCAAAAAATGGGTAAACAATGGTTGCAGTGATCAAGACAGGGCACTCCATCCTACGGCTTTTGAACTATAACGAGAACAAAGTTAAGGAGGGTGTGGCTGTGTGTATCGGGGCAGAAAATTACCCGATGGATACGCAGCAATTGAGTTTCCAGCAGAAGCTGAACAGGTTAGTTAACCAGGCAATGTTGAACGACAATGTGACCCGGAACAGCGTACATATTTCTTTGAATTTTGATCCTTCGGAAAAGCTTTCGGAGGAACGGTTATTGGAGATCGCCGGGGTTTATATGAATAAGATCGGGTTCGATGATTTGCCTTATCTGATCTACCAGCATTTCGATGCAGGGCATCCCCATATCCATATCGTTTCCGTCAAAGTAAGGGCTGATGGTAGCCGGGTAGATACGCAGAATATTGGCAGGAACCAGTCGGAAAGGGCGAGGAAGGAGATTGAAATTTCTTATGGACTTTTGAAAGCGGAAGACAGCAAACAGCGAGAAGCTTTCAGGTTGAAGTCGGTCAATGCGCAGAAAGTGCTGTATGGAAAATCAGAAACAAAAAGAGCGATTGGGAATGTACTGAATACGGTATTGCCTAAATATAAATACGCTTCGCTCCCGGAATTGAATGCAGTGCTTCGGCAATACAATATAGTAGCTGACCGGGGCGGTGAAAACTCCCGGATATTTCGGCACCTGGGTTTGGTTTACCGGGTACTGGACGACAACGGTAACAAGGTCGGTGTACCGATCAAAGCTAGCGATTTTTATAATAAGCCGACTTTAAAATTTTTAGAGCAAAAATTTGCGCCCAATGATGCGGCAAAACAGCCGCATAAAGTAAGGGTTAAGAACGCGATTGATCTTTATTTTATTCAGGGGGAAACTTCCTTAAAAGATTTGATTCTCGTTTTGAAAAGAGAGGGTATTGACACCTTGGTTCGCCAGAATGAGGACGGGGTAGTCTATGGGATCACTTATGTAGATCATCAGACCCAATGTGTATTTAATGGGAGTGCATTAGGGAAAGCGTATAGTGCCAAAGCTATTTTGGAAAGGTGTTCAAATGGAGTGGCTGGTGAAGAAAAAATAAAACTGTCTATAGCGGAAAAGCTGGGATTTTCAGGGGCACAACCGGGAACGGGCGAAAGCACCTATACAGCGGGGAAAGGGTCAGCTTTGATGACTGGTGAAGAAAAAAACAGAGCTGGTCTTAAAGGTTTGACAGATGCTTTATTGTTGCCGGATGAGCCAGCGGAACGGATGGATTGGGAACTGAAACGGAAAAGAAAGAAGAAGAAACAGCAGCGGATCACGCCGGACTGATAAATAAATTGCAAACTAAAATTAAAGTCCTTCCGCCTTTTGGCGGAGAGGATTTAGGAGGGGCTTATGCAGACAGGAGAGAATGATCAGGCGATGCGCAAGATCCTGGATATGACCAGGCTGATTAGTATAACGGTATTAGCTATACATTTTTACAAGGAGTGTTATGGTGCTTTTGCCGAATGGCATTTGGTGGCACCGCTTTCGGACAGGATTCTGGGTAATATTGTGCGAACGGGTTTGTTCAGCAATTTTTATAGATCAAAACTGATCGCTCTGGGTTTTCTGGTGATCGCATTGATTGGGGTCAGGGGCAAAAAGGACGAGAAGCAGCAATATAAAACGGCGATCATTTATTTGATAACCGGTCTGTTTTTTTATTTCATCAGCTATTTATTGTTGCTGGTGAATATGAAGGTCACAGTGCTGGCAGCATTATATATCGGGTTGACCAGCCTGGGTTACCTGCTATTTTTGAGTGGCGGGACCATGGTATCCCGGATCATTCGGGATAAGCTGTCGAATGATATTTTTAATAGTGAGAACGAAACCTTTCCACAGGAGGAACGGCTGCTGGAAAATGAGTATTCGATCAATCTTCCGGCGCGCTACCATTTAAAAACAAAGGTCAGGGATAGCTGGATCAATTTTATTAATCCTTTTCGGGGTTTGCTGGTATTGGGTTCGCCGGGTTCGGGCAAATCCTACTTCATCATCCGCCATGTAATTACGCAGCATATCCGGAAAGGCTTTTCGATGTTCGTATATGATTTTAAGATGCCCGACCTGTCGGTCATCGCTTATAATACATGGCTACAGCACAAGGATAAATACAAGGTCGTACCGAAGTTCTACTCCATCAATTTTGATGATCTGTCCAGGAGCCATCGCTGTAATCCCCTGGAGCCGTCAACGATGCTGGATATTACGGATGCAGTGGAATCGGCAAGGACGATCTTATTAGGACTGAACCGGGAATGGATCAAACGGCAGGGTGATTTTTTCGTGGAATCGCCAATAAACTTTTTAACGGCGATCATCTGGTATCTGAAGAAATACAAGGACGGGGAGTTTTGTACGCTGCCTCATGTGATTGAGTTGATGCAGGTGGAGTACGACAAGCTCTTTACGATCCTGCGTACCCAAAAGGAGATCGATGCGCTCATCAATCCTTTTGTAAGTGCCTTTATGCGGGATGCGGTAGAACAACTGGAGGGACAGATCGCTGCCGCTAAGATCACGATGGCGAGAATATCTTCGCCGCAATTGTATTATATCCTATCCGGGAATGATTTTACCCTGGACATCAATAACCCGAAGGAGCCGAAGATCGTTTGCATGGGTAACAACCCGCAAAAGATACAGGTCTATGGGGCGGTATTGTCGCTATTTACCAACCGTTGCCTGAAGATCATTAACCAAAAGGGGAAGCTTAAATGCAGCTTGATATTTGATGAGTTCCCGACTTTAACAACCGATATTATCCCAACGATCAGTACAGGCAGGAGTAACCTGATCAGCACCTGTTTGGGTATCCAGGATGCCAGCCAGTTGCGCAAAGACTATGGGCGCGAACAAGCGGATGTGATCATGAACATTACCGGGAACATGGCGGCGGGCCAGGTTTCCGGGGATACGGCAAAGAGCATTTCAGAGAAGATTGGCAAGATCATGCAGGACAGGGAAAGCCTGTCAATAAATAGTCAAGATACATCCATCAGCAAGTCAAAACAACTGGAAGCGGCCGTGCCGCCATCCCGGATTTCTTCGCTCAGTTCCGGGGAGTTTGTCGGGATGGTGGCCGATAACCCGGACTGTAAAATCAAACTGAAAGCATTCCATTGCGAGATCATCAACGACCATGCAGCATTGAAAAAAGAGATAGACAGTTACCAGGAAATACCAATGGTACGAAAAATTGACAATGCCATCGTCCAGCGAAATTACACCCAAATTAGGCAGGATGTGCAGGATCTGATCCAATCAGAAATGGAACGGTTGTTAGGCGACCCCGCATTAATGCACTTGGTGATCAAAAAACAATAGCAATATTAGAATGTATTGGTCAAAATCGCTTTATTAAAATAGGTAACTTAGTCTATTAATACTAACCAAAATAATGATTGGACATTCACTATGATAGATGAAAAAGAACCGCAAAGAGATGCGCTCGGTAATATCATATTTCCAGCATTTGACTATGATATAAAGACAAATAGATGGTGGGAATTAACCTATGTCTTTCAACATTATAGCGAGGAACTAAAAACGCACATTCCATATTTTGGAATTGAACGCCATGATGAGGAAAGTCTTAGTAAGGCGCGAAATGCGGCGGATTTTATGGAAGTCAATTTGCATATCATGCCTGAGAGTATGTACTTCCGGGATTTCTTTATTTACCATCTGAATTTACAGTTAAGTTGTTTGGTGAAATTTTTTAAAGAAGTATTTAACGATAAATCTGCGGTGGGTGGATACGGGCCTGCTAATAAGTATTATCGGTTGATCTTGCCCAAAACCTTATACTTTGAAATAATGGTTTTTATTAATGAACACCAGTTGTTATTATTTAAAGACCTCATCCTGGAAGTGATCGCCACAGCCCAGCAAATTTACACAGAGGATATTCATTACTACGATAATGAGCAGTTCCGAAAAAAAATCAAAAATATCAAAAAAGAGGTGAGTATTTTGGAAACAATCATATCGAGGACAAGCCGCGAACGCTTTGACAGAACCGAAAAGCAACTCCCGGAGCTATCCCAAATCAACTTCATTTTTCAGGATGGTTCCCGTCAGATCAAAGACCCTATTTTAACGAGCGTGTTTGTTGATGAATTTAAAGATCACCTTGAAAATTTACCGCTGAAAGACTGGCACTTAGAACTGGAGCGGTATGGGCGCATCTATGATGAGGACGAAGAAAAATTAAATTTTAAAGAGGATTTGTCAATTGCCCTATATAATTTTTTAACACAAACCGGTTTTTACAAATTAAAAGGTTCTCCAAGGCCAAATGATTTAATGCACATGATTGAACAGATCATGTCCTTTGCTTTGATCCCGATTGGCAAACCGGGTGAGATTAGCCAGGTTAAAATAAAACATATTCGGAATTATCTGAAGCGGAACCAGCTAAAAGAGAAAATAACTTCCCTGAAGGTGGACGTTAACAAAGAAATACTGTATAAATATTTTGATAAGGATTTTATTGATTTGCCAGTAGGTGAAAATAAAAAGGCTAATATTTTATCAATTGCGGGTTATTTAGTGGTACGCTTTAAGATGCACGAAATGGCTAATGAGATTGCGCACATCGTTCAGTGCTTGAATGACAGCGTATGGCTAATGATGGACCAACTCTCAAGTGGCCTTATCGGTCGGGAGTACGAATTTCCTCAATTTTTGGATTATAAATTATTTGTACAGAAAATGAGGGCGGGCCAGCGGATCGATTCTGCAAGTTTTAAAATTGAGGGCGTTGAAAACGAATTATCAATAACGAATCGTTTTCCGCTGTATATAATTGAAAATGCGTTAAAGGAATATATACACAACCACAAGGAAGAAGTTGAAAACGACATTGTAAAAGGAAAGATCACAAGAACTCTTAACGAAAATAGTTATGGGTTTGGGTATGGAAAAAGGTTTCATTTACCGGAAGAAAGGTTTGTTGTTCAATTTGTAAAATCCTTTTATAACTATTTGCTGCACGAGTTACCTCCACCGCCAAAGGAATATAGACCATCAGAAAAATACTATACGATTATTGCTGTTGTCCTTTTGCAAACCCATTTCTTTAGAGGAAATCCAACAGAAGAAGCTAATGCCGTTGAGCAGGTAAAAACCTGGCATATCCTTTAATTTTCAGGTTACAGATGCAATTCCTATTAGGAACAAAAGGCGGTTAAAATAGTTGACTGGTGTTCCTTACGTTGTTATTTTATACTATGATTTTTGTTTCCGAATTATTCATTAAAGAAACAGGAATTATGGAAAACCGAAATTTAAAAAAGCAAATCTACCGCGGTCAACGTACAATACATATTAATAAAACAAGCTATAAGGATATAATCAGGAATATTTTATTGACCTTTAAATTGTTGGAATTTCTTATTAGACATTTCTTCTAAATGAAGTTAAAAGGGCATCCATTTTTGAAGACAAAGAATATTGATGACAGACACTTATACAGTACTGCAAAAAACGGAATTTTTAGAACCCATTGATGAAGTATATTTCAATCGGCTGATAAAAGATTTTCGCTGGAGTTATTTGAACGTGGAGGCTACAGACGGATTTGGATTATGGTTCATTAATGGATTTATAAAATATCCCCATAGTATCAAGCTGGGGTTATCACATTACATGGGGTCTGTAAACTAAAGCCAGGGGGTATATCCATCGGGGCTCTGAAGCCAACTTATTCAATGGTAAGGATCAACATCTTTGGCCAGACCATCATACATGGCTTCATATTATTTTTAATAAGGACCTTTGCATGTTTGGTTTAGGCCTGGAAGAAAATGAAGTATTTATCAGATGGCTGTTGATTGAAAGAGCCAAGTACTTTAAAAAATACCCCGAACGTAGAAAAAAGACCTGGTATGTAGTGCCGCAAATGGAGCAGCCGGATAGCCGCATGGCAGGCAAAATGTATTTTTTACGTAGTATAGGATTTGAAATTATGGAAACACGGAATTATGATGACATTTACGCCGGGCCCTGGGGTAACTAAATATAATTATGAGTAAGAAGAAAACCGCCATTGATCCGGAGGAAATCCATACAGCGATTACCACCTGGAGTGGATATATTTACCAGGGAAAGGTAGCCTTATACCATGTACTCACTTTATTGGCAACTGACAATAGTGCATCAGCCTACCAGCTGCAACTGGACAGCATGGAAGACTTTGCTGTGTTCGATGCTACCGGTAAATGCCTCTCCCTCCATCAGATAAAAGCAGTTAAAAGCACCTACTATTCCCGCTATTCTTCGGATTTTCAAAAATTGTGTGCTAAAGCAACAAAATTTAGTTGCGCTGACTATAAGTTTCATCTTTCTGTAACTATCAGGGATAAAACCATTTTTGAAATTGAAACGGCACATCCGTCCATGAAAATATATAAGTACAGTGATGGAGCAACACATTGTAAGTTAAAGGATATCGATAAATTAATAGAAACGGCAATTGGTGAAATCTATAAAAAGCAGATTGGGTCTGCATGGAAAACGAAGCCTGACTATCTCCGTATTACGCGGAATATGCTTGAAAATGCAATCTTGGCAAAAGTCATTAACATCCATCAGATAGTTCAGGATGGGACAGGTTCCCAGAATTTTAATGCATTTCATGAAAAGATTCCCTTCACCGTGTTTGATGATATTTTAAAAGAAGACCTAAATGTTTATACGACAAACGACGACTATTTTTATGGCCTGTTAAGAGCCGACCTTAATATTTACTATCAGGAATTTTGTTTAGAGTGTGATGAACCGGTAGATCCGCTTGCAGAAAAAAAAATGTATAGCTTATTATGTTTTTTAAATAGCCTGGACAAGGACGGCCTTCTGAAATTTATGCGAAAAATCATGCCACAAAGAACATTTATGCTGAACACAATTGCTGACTATCACCACCATAATACCAACACAGAGGAAATGAAAGATGCCTTTTTTGCGGCGCTTTATGAATTTCGTGAGATTGAAAATTTAGACAGTATGCCATTCGGCTGGAGCGAGTCACCGGGATTCTTTTTAGTGCCGACTACCATCAACCGGCAGCAACAAAAAGCAGCAGACGTCTGCGAGGCTATCATTGAAAACATTATGCAGACTGATCTTGACCTGCCGTACCAGACAAGCAACCTGATTACTTCGCAAATAGATGTAGAATCTGTTTTAGATACCGTGCCCAAGGTGATATCAATGGCTGGACCGGAGGACGATGACGATAACCCGGAAACAAGTAAAATTATGCGATGGAAAAAAATATCATTGACCTCAATCAATATGGCTAAAACGATCATCAAATGAAAGAATTTATTAGCAACCTATTTGGCCAAAATGGTTTTATCGTTTCTGATGGGAACGGGATTAAACTATTTTCTTATGGATCAGAAGCCAATAAAAAAGTTTATTGGGTCCTGATTGAACGTGATTCTCTTGACATCCTTCCAGAACAATCTGAAATATTCAGTGCCTGCAAAGCCTTGAACAAACAACCGGAAATGGATAAGAATATATCATTGATCGTGTTGATTAAATTAACAGATAAGCAGTCGGTCAGGATGGCAAAACCCCAAATTTTAAAAATTGAAGAAAACGCATTTTACTTTAAAAAATATGTGTTGTATTATACTGATGCAGAATATCAGCAGCTACTTGTAAACAAAGGCGACAAATCCGAGCTTGAATTTATTACTTATCAAATCACCCATGTAGATTGTTTTAAAGTTTATAAGGCAAACCCGCAGGATTTAAACTGGCAATCACTGGTATATCGAATGACTTTAAAATTTCCATTTATCCCGGTTCCCATAAAGACAAATAAAGGCCTGGCTTCCTTATTTGAAGATAATAAAGTAAAATTGGCCACAAAAAGATTCACGGAATTGGATGATAAATTAGTTGAATTATATAATCCGATGGCAATTAACGAAATCAACAATTTAACGCCTTCAGAAATATTGGCAAAACTAATTTCAACAGTAAAGTAATGGCGTTAAAAATCAATAGAATAAAGATCAACAATTTTAAGGTCTTTTCAGCATTCCAGGATGAATTCGAAAACGTCGATTTGATTGTATTTGACGGTCCTAACGGCTTTGGCAAGACTTCATTTTACGATGCTTTCGAATTACTGATTACCGGTGGTATCAGGAGGTACAATAAACTTCGGGAAATGATCATCGACGGAAGGAATACTTATACCGAAAATCCGTACCTCAATGCCGATAACCTTCAAGGGGACATTCTTATTAAAGCCGAACTAATGGTTGATGGTGAGTCGCTCGTGATCTCCAGAAAATGCTTAAATGCTGACATTAAGCCTGAGACGACATTCACTAACTTTAAGCTGTATAAACATTCTGGGTTCGACGACGAGGATGGGGAGCTCGTTTCAGATGAATCCGAATTTATGATCGGTGTTTTTTCCAGGGATTACAAAGAAAATTTTGAATTTCTAAATTATATTGAACAGGAGGAGAATGTTCACCTTTTAAAAAATACGGAAAAGGACAAAAAAACGCTGATTTCCCATTTATTCAATGTCCTCGAATTCCAGAACCAGATTGACAAATTCGAAGCCGTAAGGAAAAAGCTACAGGAACTTTGCAGTGCCGATGCGGCAAAGGAATTACGGGACAAACTGGCTGACCTCGACATTCACAAAAAAAATCTGAAGGAAATTACTTCAACAGACTTTGAAATGCTTTTCCCTAATGCGCAACACGTTTGGGATCAAAAGGGAATAAAATTTTCCGAAGGCATTTATAGCGTTTGGTTTGGGGAAGATGGCGACCTATTAAAGCTTAAAAGGTTGATAGAGAACAGGCCTGCCTTTATTGATTACAAATTTAACAAACGAATAAATGAGATAGCAGATGCAACGGAAAACCTGTCCGAGTTTTTGCGCTACGGCGGGTTTATTAAAAATAAACAAAGCCTGATTAATATCGAAAACACAGCTATTCAAATTGAAAAGCTGCTCACCTATTTTGTTGGACTAACCACCTATAATTTAGACGGCGAATTATTAAACATCCCAACTGAAGTCCAATCTTTGATCATTGAAAGGGACGAGTCAGCTTTAGCCAGTTATCTGAAAAAACTTAATGAGCTGCGGACGCAGCGCAGCATGGCTAGCGAACTTTCCCGAATTCTTGCAGACTTACAATCCGCCCGAAACCAGTTGCTTAGTAAATTTGAGAACTATCAGAAATTGTTAGTTAGTGACGCGAATGAAAACGAATGCCCATTATGCGGTTACGATTGGTCTAATTTCGATGATTTTAGCGAGACTAACTCATTATTAGCCAATATTGAACTGCAAACCATCGCCTTAAACACCGTCATAAAGGATAGTGATGATCAGACTACAGAAGGCCTGGAAAATTTTATAGCAAACGAAGCGGCCGGAATATCGGTTATTTTAACAGCTCATTTAGCGGAAAATACATCCGATGAAGTTTTTATTGAAAACCTTAAGGGTTTAGACCTCAAAACATTTGAACGTCGTGAAGAGTTGCTGACCTCGCTGGGAATTAATTTTGGTCAATATTTTAACAGTTCGCCAGAAATGGACTCGCCAATAAGGCTGGAGGAATTTATAGCACTATTAAATCAACAGATAAGGCCTTATAATCCGGAGCATGATTTTTATGGGCTGGAGGAAATTTATAACCGGTATTTTAAATTGAATGAGGAACGATTTGAATCGATCTCTGTTAAAGAAATCGATAACAAAATTTTGTACATAGATTGGCAATATGCGATATACCAAAATAATTTGATCCAAAAACACCAGCTGGAATACAATGCCGGCCAACTTCAGTTTGATGATGCAAAACTGGCTTCTGAAAAAGTTAAAGCTTTGGTAGATATTTATAAAAACTCATTGGATATTTATAATAGAACATTGATCCGGGATATAGAAATCTTATTTCATATTTATTCTGGAAGGATAGTTCAGGATTTTCAAGGCGGTCTTGGACTTTTTATAAAAGAGGACAAGGGTATAAAATTTTTAACAGATCCCCATAAAAGTTATGATGCCATATTCTCGATGAGTTCGGGCCAACTTTCAGCTTTAATGATTTCTTTTACTTTAGCCCTCAATAAGAAATATTCAAAAAATAAAATATTATTCATTGATGACCCGATCCAATCGATGGACGAGTTAAATATTGCGGGTTTTATTGAGGTATTGCGAAATGATTTTTACGACAGGCAAATTTTCATTTCAACCCATGAAGATATGATGTCAACTTATATGCGTTACCGGTTTGAAAAGTTCAATCTGAAAACAAAACGGGTTAATATGAAAACTTCATTGAATTAAATTTGGATTAAACAGATCATTAATTACCATTTAAATGACTTTAATAGAATTTATAAAATCGCAAGTATCTAAAGACACTCCAATGGGTGACTTGGTAAATGATATATTGGGAGATAAAGGTTTTCCGGTGGCAAAAACTGAGGAGGAAATCATATCCTACCTAAACTTTGTAACTTCCAGGGGTGGCACTAATAACACGCTAAAAAAACTGCTTCGATCTTATCGGAAAGTAAAACCTATCGTAGTCAAGATGGACGACCTTGATACTAATTACACAATTCTAAGAACTGAAAACTGGCAATATCTAAAAAGTAGTTTTCCTGTTGACTATGTTTTTTTAACGGGCGCAAGTAATGACTATTATAAAGTTTATGCCGTCGATAGTTTAAGCAATAAGGCGTTATTTTTTGATATTAAATCGGATAGAAATTTAAACGATATTCGAATTTTGGATGAAGGCGGAATAAACAAAGGTAACCTTACAAAAAAACATGAACTAAAGGAAGCTATATTGCTTTTAGAGCGCTGTCCATACGAGACACCTATCATGCCCAATGCCGATAATTTTAAGGAGTTAATCGACTTTTTGAAGACAAAAATTAAATAGTGATTCCTTTCTATCCAATTACCTACTGAAATAAATACTTTAATGACTAAATATGACTTCAGTACGCTAAATGATAAAGAATTTGAAGAATTCTGTTGTGAGTTGCTGAACAAGCATTTTAAGCTGGAATTACAAAGCTTTAAAAAAGGAAAAGATGGAGGAATTGATTTACGTTATTCTTCGTCCAAAAACAATAATTCGGTTATCGTACAGGCGAAGCAGTATTACACGAAATTTAAAGACTTATTCGACAAACTTAAAAAAGAGGAACTGCCGAAGGTACAAAAGCTGAAACCTGAACAATACTGGCTTGTCACCTCTTTGCCTTTGTCTGCGGCTTATAAAGATCAAATAGCAGAATTATTTGAAGGATTTATGCCAAATGCGAATTTTGTCCTGGGACGGGAGGATTTGAATAAATTATTAAACTTACATAAGTCGGTAGAAAAGAACTGGCTAAAACTTTGGTTATCCAACACTTCTGTGCTTCAACGGATGCTGAATAATGGGGTCTATAACCGATCAGAATTTCACCAGGAAAAGATTATTCGCACTGTCAAGCTTTACGTTAAGAATAAATCCCTTGCAGAAGCTGGTAAAATCATTAAAAAAAATAAATTTTTACTGATAACGGGACAACCAGGCGTTGGAAAAACCACTTTAGCAAATATCTTGACCTATCAATTTCTGGCCCAAGGCTATCAATTAATCTATATCAATAAGGACATTAATGAGGCTGAAGATGTTTTTGAACGCGACAAGGATATGCGGCAATTATTTTATTTTGACGATTTCCTGGGAAAAACGCACCTGGAACTCCTGAACAATACAAACAGCAGCGAAAGTTCAATTGTAAATTTCATCGAACGAATTCAGTTCTCGCGGAATAAATATTTGGTTATGACGACCCGAACAACCATTTTAAATGATGCGCGTGAGCATTTTGAAAAGATCAGGCAAGCGAAAATCGACCTTGAAAAAAAAGAAATCAGACTAACTGATTATAGTATTGCAGATAAAGGCCGGATTCTCTATAACCACATTTTCCATGCAAACATCGACCGAGCCTATAAAGAAGTTGTTTTTAAAGATAAAAATTATTGGAAAATTATCCGGCACCGCAATTATACACCCAGGTTGATCGAATTTTTCTGTAAGTCATATAATATTTCAGAAGTCAAGCCGGCAAAATATTTAGCGTTTGTGCTGAACGTGCTCGAATATCCGGAGGAAATATGGAGGCATTCATTTACCAAGCAACTCCGTGCTGAAGATCGCTTTTTAATCGGCAGCCTGTATAGTTTTGGGAGTAATTTCCGTTACCTTACCTACCGTTTTGACTCCCACATTCGCATGGATTGCCTCGAAATAGCATTTAACGCCAGGATCAACCATGAAATTAAAAATAACGGACATGTCCGGTCTACCGACTCTTTCAATAGCAGTCTGAAACATTTGCTGGACGGCTACTTGATCAGCTACGTTGAAAAGGATACCAATTCAAATTTGCTGGGGTTTATAAATCCTTCGATTAATGACTTCCTGTTCAGTTATTATAAAAAAAGCAAAGAGGAGAAATGGAAACTTATTCACGGGGCCGCCTACTTAACTCAATTGAAATTTTGTTATAACAAGTTATTTAGCTTCAGTGAATTAGGTTTTGATGTGTATGAAAAGGAAACACAAACTTTTATAGATCATATTCAAGCCAATTCCAACCGCTTTCTTGCAACAATTCACCTGGACGAACGGAACACAATCCCTTACCACGAAGCCTTTAGCTGTGAATTAGCTGAATTATACTATGAGTTCAGGTTTACAGATGAAATTAATGAGCAGGTTAATAATCAAATTACTTCTTTGTTAAAAGGCATTGACCTGAATAAGATCAATCATTCATGTTATGAGATCATCATGAAAATCATCACGGAAACTGACGAGGATAGTATTCTGGAAAAATATGTCATTGACAATTGGAATGCTTTGGTGATTGGCTTGTGGCCTCATGGCAGCGGGGGTGATAAATACGAGGAATATGAAACACTTTTCAAAAACTACAAGATCGACCTGGCTGCGTTTGTCAACCAGCCCGGCCACATTGAAATGTTTTATGAGGGGCTGAAGTCGAAGGCAGATGATGAAACCATTAGCCTGATATACGACTATGAAGACAAAATAAAAAGTGTTGAAAAATTGGATGAGCTAAAAGCTAAAGTCCTTGCTGTACGGAGTGAAATCTTCACTGCCTTCCATCTGGAGGACAAAAGTTATGACGAATCCTATTATTTTGATGATTTAGAAATTAACGATTTGATTACTTCAAATAAGTCAAGAAAGAAAGCAAGGGTAAAGATAGATAAGATGAAGCAGAATAAAGCACTCGAAAATGCTAAGAATATGGAGAATTTTGTTGATGACTTATTTAGTAAAATCGATTAAAATATATT
The DNA here is from genome assembly GCA_002413785.1 of Mucilaginibacter sp. UBA5151. Classification (GTDB taxonomy): domain Bacteria; phylum Bacteroidota; class Bacteroidia; order Sphingobacteriales; family Sphingobacteriaceae; genus Mucilaginibacter. Next base: position 34,316 of record DHXR01000004.1, on the reverse strand, counting down.
GCTATGATACAGTTTAATAAAGCGGAATTGAAACAGGGCGAGATGCTTTGCACCACTACTGTCAGGATAGAAGTTTCCAATAATGCAGGTGTTCGGGGCAGCGGGACGGGATTTTATTATAGTATTGATCAACCGGGTGATAACTATATCCCTTTAATTATTACCAACAAGCATGTCGTCCATGAAATGGATACAATTGCGGTTGTGATTACCGAGGCAGATAAAAAAGGAAACAGGTTAAATAACTATTACACTTACCAGATCAACAATGTAGGTGATGGGGTCGTTTTACACCCCGACCCCCAGGTTGATTTATGCGCCATTACCTTGCTACCCCTTATTGCTGACCTACAAGCAGCTGGCAAGGAGCTATATGCCTTTTACATAAATAAAAACATTATACCGAATGAAAACGACCTACGGCATTTAGATGCAATAGAAGACGTACTTATGATCGGATATCCTAACGGACTTTGGGACGAAGTAAACAATATGCCCTTAGTAAGAAAAGGATTAACGGCCACCCACCCCAATGTCGATTATAATGGGGTAGCCGAATTTTTGATTGATGCTTCCTGTTTTGGGGGATCAAGCGGGTCCCCTGTTTTTTATTTGGACAGGTCTTACAAAACAGAAATCCAGCCAGGCATCCATGGCCATAAAGCTTTTTTGCTCGGTGTACTTTATTCGGGCCCTCAAACGTATATAGAAGGCTATGTAGATATTCCGGGACACAAAATTAAAACCCGCACCAAAACCACACTAAACCTCGGCCACGTTATTAAATCCGGACAACTACAGCATTTGGAACTGGCTGTATTAGAAAAATTTCGTCAGGTTTAATTCCCCTAACAAACAGTCTGCATTTCTGTTGGTAATAGCTAAATCAACCGTCCAAATTTAGTATTTTAGCGTATTCATTGGGCCGGTTAACTGTTCGCCAGTTTGTTCGTGCCGTTTTTGATGTTCAGTTTATGGCTAAAGATGCTAAGTATATTCCTTTTCCTTTATTTCTGATTTCAGGGCTTCCCGGTAATCTTGATGAAATATTTGATTATGGTATCGGTAAGTTTTCAAAAATGATAGAGTACGACCTTGGTACCGTTTATCGCCAGGTGCTCTATGCTTACTATCGGAGCAGCCTCCCTGCATCTCTACTTAAAAAGATCAATTTCCTGGCTGAAGAAGAAGTTTTTATTCCGGACGAGGATTATAATGGGTTTACGGGCGACGGGCAAGAGTTCAACCCGGAATCCGGCATTGATGAATTTACACGGGCCGGGGAAAATGATGAGGATTTCCGGCAGGCGTGCGTCGATTATTGGCAGATGCAACAAGCGATGAAGATTTTAGGCTTAAGCGGTGGCAGTATTGATACCATGCAGGCCTCGGCTTTAAAGACCCAGAAGGCAATTGATGACTGGGAGAAGAAAGGCGGCAGAGATGTAACGGTCATGATGAGTATTACCATGATGTTCGAGTTTTACAGGAAGACAAAAACGGCTTACGAGATCGACCTTTTAAGGGCCTTCTTAAGCATTAAGAGCATTATTGGTAATAAGGAATTGGTGGGCACGACCAAGGATTTTATTTTAACGCGGATGACCGGTGCCCGGAAGAAAGAGCTGCTTCCGCAAATGCTGAAAAAACCTGGCATTAAGGCAGTTTTTGAAAATTACAGCAAAAGGTATCAGATCGATAAACTGCTCAGTGAACTGCTGGCAAGAGGTTTCATTACCGGTAAATTGGCACATAACCGCCGGATTTATTTGTCTACACATTTTACCACCGCGCAATTGCCGGAAGCTGTACATCAACTGTTGCTGAAGAATAACACGAAGATCAAAAGAGACAGAAATACGGCTATTGAACAAGATGCCCGGGCTAAATTAAAGCTGTTGATCAAAGCTAGTTCAACAGCACCTTAATAAGGGAAACATTAGTACAACATAAGCTAACCAGCACTTTTGCATCAACACAGCTTCTTTAATAATATATATTAATAATTTTCTTTATAATATCCTTATAAAATATATAATAGTGTACAGGCATTTAACAATACCTGTAATTATTAATTAATGTCAAGTATTACGTTCGATTTACTTGACATTTGAAAAATAAAAAAGTAAATTTGAACTGCGCCGAATTTTTGAAATGAAAGTAGCCGAAAAAATTGCCGAAAAAATTGCCGAAATGCCTGACGGCACCACCTTCCGCTATCAGGAATTGCCGATCGAACGCGAAGAATATACCGCAGCCGCAAAAGCCATCGAACGTCTGGTCAAAAACGGCTTAATCACCCGCGCCTCAACCGGCTTATTCTACAAGCCTAAAAGATCAGCCTTTGGCATCCTTAAACCGGATGAACAGGAACTGCTCAAACCATATCTGTTTTCCAATGGCGAAAGAATAGCCTATATTACAGGTACGCTCCTATATAACAGAATGGGTCTGACTACGCAGGTGCCAAAAAACATCAAGATCGCCTCCCGGGATAAACGGCTGGAACTGACATTGGGTAATCTGAAAGTGACTTCCATCAAAAGCTATGTCGATATTGACGATGAAAATTACCGTTACCTGGAATTGCTCGACGCGATCAAGGATTTCAAAGTAATACCCGATCTTGACAAACAGGCAGCCGTCAAAATTTTAAAAGACGGCATCAGCAAACTGGAGGACAAAAGGCTATTCAACCATTTGGCATTAACTTACCCGCCACGGGTAAGGGCCTTGGCAGGGGCTTTGATGGAGCTTTTAAGCCCCAAAGAAGACCTTTCCCTGTTAAGAAAAAGCTTGAATCCGCTGAGCAACTTTGAGTTTGGCCTAAACAAAAGCATATTGTCTAATAGCGAAAACTGGAAAATATCATAAAATGACCTTACACCATCAACCGGATCTGTTTAAGGATGCCATCACTGCAACTGCCCAGCAACTGAACATTCCTGAGATTTATATCGAAAAGGATTATTGGGTAACGCTGGCTCTGAAGACGATTTTTGAATCCGCCACAGGCAACGACGCGGTGTTTAAAGGAGGTACGGCATTATCCAAATGTTATAAGATCATAGAACGTTTTTCTGAAGATATTGATCTCGTAGTGCTGCGGCACCCCGGTGAAACGGACAACCAGCTTAAATCAAAGATAAGGGCCATTACCAATCAGGTGGGCACCGTAATGCCCGAAATCGAAGTAGAGGGGATAACCCGGAAGATGGGCATGAACCGCAAAACAGCACATACTTATGCTAAAGGAGCTTTTACCGGTGAGTATGGACAGATCCGCGAGCACATCGTTGTTGAGGCTACATGGCTCGGCAATTTCGAGCCTTATACCACGGCTACTGTTAACAGCTTGATCGCCGATATGATGCTCAATAATGGTCAGGAAGCAATGTTAACGGAATATGGGCTGCAACCCTTCCTGGTCAGGGTATTGACCAAGGAACGCACGATTTGCGAAAAGATCATGAGCCTGGTCAGGTTTTCACATACCGATCAGCCTTATGTGGACCTGGCGAATAAAATCAGGCATATGTATGATATTCACTTAATGCTGAAAGACAAAAGCGTCGCAGCGTTTTTCGCCTCTGAAGACTTTGAAATCATGCTGAATACGGTTGGCAAGGATGATGTTTTAACGTACAAGAACAATAATAAATGGCTGAGCTCCTTGCCGAAAGATGCGCTGATCTATGCGCAACCGGACGCAACATGGGCGGCTATACGGCAACCTTACCGGACGACATTCCGCGACCTGGTAACCGGTAAATTACCGGAAGAAACCGAATTGATCGCTACTTTGCATCAGGTAGCAAAGCGCCTCGAAGCGGTAAGCTGGAACGTTGGTATGTAAAAAAACAATGATATGATCGATAACCCGGAGGAATTTAAAGCAATAACCGATACCGTCAAAAGAATTGCCCAGGCTGACAACCATGACAGTTTGCTTGACCTGATCAATAACTCGGAAATAACCATTCGCCAAACCGGATATGATAACTGGAATGGCGGTATCAATTATTACACTGTTTATTTCGAGGTCAACATCAGTAAATTCGTTGAAGTTCGGAACGACCTGAATCAATGGGAGCAACTCCTGCTCGAAAATTTCAGCTTACCAGTCCGTCATTTAGATGATGAGGAAATTTCACGGGTGACCATTGCGCCCAAATCGAAGTTGGCATCGTCGCCTGAAGTTAATCCACACCGCCCGCTTTCCGTTGCAGAGATCAAACGAAAATCACAATTAGTCAACTACATGGATATGATTTCCGAGGATGAATTGATCGAGGAAGTTTTGTTACCCTTATTTAGGCAACTGGGCTTCCACCGCATCACCACTGCGGGCCATAAAGACAAAGCCTTGGAATATGGTAAGGACATCTGGATGAAATACGTGCTTCCAACCCAGCATGTATTATACTTTGGCGCCCAGGTTAAAAAGGGGAAACTCGATTCATCCGGGATGAGCAAAGGTGGAAATTCAAACATTGCTGAAATTCACAATCAAGCGTTAATGATGCTTGGTCATGAAATATTTGATCCTGAAATTGGCAGAAGAGTATTGGTTGATCATGCATTCATTGTTGCAGGCGGGGAAATTACGAAAGCGGCCAAAAATTGGCTTGCCGACAAATTAGATGAATCCAAGCGGAGCCAGATTATTTTCATGGACAGGGAGGATATCTTAAATTTATTTATCGTCAACAATTTGCCGCTACCCAAGGGAGCAGTTGTTGAAGAAAAGCCATCGGCCGATGACCTGCCATTCTGAATAAGATCATTTGGACTATTTCTTTAATCTTTTCTTTTTTGGCCTTGAACCATTTCCTTCAAAATAGTTATCGAAATCTTTCTTATACCCATTTGATATAACAGAATCATATCCGTCAAATACCGGATCGATTTGCAGATCGTTATCATAGTATAGTCCAAGCATATCCATTTCATCAGCTTTCTCAAGCCTTTTGTCCTCAACCGATAACCCGGATGAAAAGATTGATCTGAAGACTTTCCATTGCGAGATCATTAACGATCATGAAGCCTTGAAAAAGGAAGAAGAAAACTACAAGGAAATACCGCTGATCTGGAAAATCGATAATGCGATTGTGCAGCGGAATTATATGCAGATCAAGCAGGACGTGCAGGACATAATTCAATCGGAAATGGAGCGGCTATTAAGTGATCCTGCGCTGGTGCACCTGGTGATGAGGAAGTAATACTATTTTTAAAAGCTAAAAAACTTAGTTAAAGGATAATATTTGTAAATTTGGAAATGCACAACGATCAACCATTAATAAAAAGCCCGATCTGAGATGAATGTTATTTGGGTATTTCAATTTTAATGGGATGAACTTGCAGGCGACTTACCGGCGAAAGCTGATCAGGCCGGGTCCGGATTTAAGCTATAACGCATGAAATCTAAACCTAAACTGATCTTCAATTACCGTAACTGTCCCGCTCATTTTTATAGCAGTTAACTGCTAATATTTATTTCAGTAGACCAATTATAGTATGCTTAATGAGTTACATAGATAAAAAAGAATTTTTAAGAAGCTTTGCCATACGTCCTGATGGCGCGTTTAACTTTTTCCTGGGTGCCGGTGCTTCCGTCCAGGCTAATATTCCGGCAGCCGGTACACTGATCTGGCAGTTTAAACGAAAATTGTATTGTGATGCTCATAACTGCAAGGAAGAAAAATTTAAGGACCTGGAATCGGAAAGAAACCGTTCCACACTGCAAAGTTATTTTGAACTCGAGGGAGGCTATCCGCCACTATGGGCTACAGAAGAATATTCATTTTATTTCGAGAAATGCTATCCGAAATCAATTGACCGGAAATCTTTTATTCAGCGAATTGTCCAAGGCAAAAATCCATCTATTGGCCACCGATGCCTGGGCGTGTTATTTGACACGCAAAAGATTGGCAATATATGGACGACCAATTTCGACGAACTGATCGAGAACGGCATCAAAAGCATTAACAATATTGCCCAGTTTGAAACCATATCGCCGGATAATAATCACCAGGTAAATAATTTGAATAAATATCAGCGGGTATTAAAACTGCACGGCGACTACCGCTATGATCGCTTGCAAAATACTTCTCAAGAATTAAGGGCATTAGAAGTGGAACTGCATCATTATTTTGCAAAGGTTCAGTCGGCTTCGGGCCTGATCGTGATTGGTTATAGCGGCAGCGACCAATCAGTCATGGATGCTTTTGAAGAAACACTAAAGCAGAATGCCCCGTTCCCTTATGGACTATATTGGTGTGTGCGTAAAGGGCAAACACCCAGGCAAAATGTTGTTGACCTAATTGCAAAAGTTAATGAAAAGAGCAAGGAAAAACTTTCCGGCATCATTGAAATAGATAGCTTCGATGATTTTTTATTTGAGTTATATAATGCTAATGGCAAGCCCAATGAAGGCATCGAAAATATTGCCAATGTTAGATTTGAAACCAGGAAGCCCTTCACTTCCCCGCAAGTAAGCAGTGATTTTAGTCCCGTTAAATTAAACGGCCTCAAAGCAAAAACCTATCCAAAAAGTGTGTTGAGTTTTAAATCCGACTTAGCGGGCTGGAAGGAACTGCGAAGCCTATTGGAGAACCAACCTTTAGTTGGCGCTTTATCGAAAGGCAATACCCTGATATTAGGACAGACAGAAACGGTAAACCAGGTATTCAAAGACCGAATGACTGCGGAAATCATAACGCTGGACATTGATGATCATATTACATACCGGCAGGATTCTTTTTTTATCGGTATGCTGTATGACCTGATTGGATATAATCTGGTAGAAAAACTTAAGCTGAAAACCGATCCCAAAAGACGGCATAAATATTATTCTCCGGCCAATCCGCTAACGGCACAGGAACTTTCCGAATATAAGGTGAGCACGAATGTGCCCATTTATGAGGCGGTGGAACTTCAGTTAGAATTTCACAACAAGGATTTATTTTTGACGCTCCTGCCATCCATTTTTATTGACGATCAGGATACTTTAACAAAAGTCAGAAAACAAGCCATCGCCAATGCTATTTTTTCCAATCGCCGGAATAACGCAGTTAATGATAAGGAAAAACTGTGGATTTCCATTTTCAAAAATGGGAATGAAACGGTCTTATTTGAACTGGCGGACTATAAAATAGAGTTTGAAACTAATTATGCAAGTGCCGGGTTTCCGGTCAGCAAAGCGTTTATTTTTAAGGGAGCATTCCAAACTGTTGAACCCTATCTGAATTTTCATATCACCGATAAAAATCAGCGGCTTACCCATCCTTTAAAGGGGCTTAAAGCCTTTGGGCCGCTGGATCATTCCTATGAAAACGGACAACTAAATTCGCAGGCTATAAAACTGGCGGCTATTTCACCGTCCATAGGGTTTAACTATTTGCTTGCACATTTAAATGGGTTAAACCAAGAGATCAAAGCAAAGTCTGAAAAACATTACCTGATCGATTATCTGCCTTTTGCCACCATCTACCGGCGCTATCTCGATATTCCCTCATCGGCGGATAACAAACTGGTAGAATTGATCCAGGAAACAGATGTAAAAACGTTAAGCCAAAACCAGTTCTATGATTTCCTGAAACGAAAAATTGATTATTTCTATACGATCAGGGGGGAATTTGATGTACTGGTGATCTATATACCAGCTAACTGGTCAAGTTTCAGAGAGTTAAAAAATGATAATGTTTATTATGACCTGCACGATTCCGTTAAGCTTTATTGTGCGAAAAAGAATATCAAGGTTCAGTTTATTGAAGACAAATCAATTACATATTTTGACCCGGCCAAAGTCCGCTGGTGGCTGTCGTTAGGTCTGTACGCAAAAGCAAACGGTACACCCTGGAGAAATGAAACCATTACGGATGCAACCGCTTTTATCGGCCTGGATTTTGCTATTAACAAGGTTAACAACAATACAAAATTTGTATTGGGCAGCAGCCATATCTTCGATTCTTCGGGTCAGGGGCTGCGCTTTTTGCTGCAACCCATTGAACACCCGGTATTTTATGGCAAAAACCCTTTTATGAGTAAGGAAGATGCCAGAAAACTGGTCCTCAAATTAAAAGAAGCTTATTTCCGTCTGGATGGCAATTCCAAATTGGACAAGCTGGTCATTCACAAGGTGCTCCATTACACCCATGATGAAATGCAGGGTATTGCCGAGGCATTGGACGGCATAGATAAAGTTGAGTTGTTACAAATTCAGAAATATTCTAATTGGCGGGCAATACGTGGAATTAAAGATGTCGGTTCTAAAAAAATAACGATACACGACTACCCGGTTCAAAGGGGGACGGTAATCCAGTTGGATGATTTTAGCTTTTTGTTATGGACACACGGCTCTGTTCTGGATAGCGATGTAGCCGGTTTGGGTAAAGACTATTACCAAAGCAGCCGGGGCATTCCTGCGCCCCTGTTAGTTAGACGGTTCCGGGGAACCGATCCTATCGAAACAACGGTCAAAGAAATATTGGCGTTAACCAAAATGAACTGGAACGGCGGTGAATTATATAAAACCTTACCGGTAACATTAGATTTTTCCAGACGATTGGCCCGATATGCGAAACAGGCGGAAACATTGCAGGCTATTCCGTATGATTTCAGGTTCTTTATGTAATATTATATTCATGATGATGGACGTCCAAAATAATTTCCTGCAACTTTAATATTATACGTCATGCAGAATGTAATCAAAAATGAACAGCTACTAATGTTAATTTTGTATGACATGGTTTCTGATTTTTAAACTCATACCATAGGACTGATGCGAAATGCGCTGCCAACCTCGAACGTAATATTAGGGTATAAGAACTTGCTTGGAATAGATGTTCCAGCAGACAGGTTAAGCCTGATTAAAAACATTTCAAAAGATCATATTATTGCTGAATTGGCCGGCCTGAATTACCGCCTGAAAGGCACGTTTTCAAAAGAAGTCGATTCAAAAATTTCATCCCAGGAGTGCGAACTACTTTATTTCTGCGGAAAAGATGAAAGGTTAGCCAATAAGTATGTGTTGCTGATAAATAAATTGACAAAAGGAAATAAAACCAGCCTATTTCACCGGCAGTCCTGCATGTTTGGCATAGAGGAAGTTTTGCAATCGACAATTCCAGTTGTTCCTGATTTTAAAATGTCTCCGGCTGATTGGGAACCATTATTACAATACCTGCTTTGTGTAAATGAACATATTACACAAAGCAGAAAATCCAAAGAAGGAGAGCAGGTAACTTTTGAATCACTAAATCCCCGGTTATTGCCTTTAGCTGAGTCAATTTTGCTCAACGATCCTTTGTACATTGTTTACAGGGGCTTGTTATTAATGGACTATTTAGCAAACGAAAATGAAACAAAAGGCTATCTGAAAGCATACTTTGACGAAAAGTATTCAATTAGTTACGAGCGGTTTATTTTCGAGTTGTTTCAAATGTTTTTTGCGAACGAGACACAATATAAGGATTTGAATTTTTATTACGTCGTGCCGGAAGATCATCCTTGTAAGTACCTTTTCGACATTTTATCTCAACGAATCGATAGTAAAGAGCCTATTAAACTATTGAACATCCGAAAAAGCCCCTTCTATAGCAGAGGTGGGGGCCGCTATGTACTTACCGATAACAGCGTCTTATTAGATAAAGCTTATCAGCAATTCATAAATGACTTTTGGTTTGATTGTTTGAAAGGAAAAAATAAGTCAAACGGCAGAGAATTTAAGTTCCAGGATTATAAAGCTATAATTGGTCACTTTTTTGAAGATTATGTGAGGAAAATTATTAATCATTCATTTTCAAATTATATGAACTTTACAGTAAAATCATTTGATGAGTTGAAGTTCAAAGATAAAAAGAGAGAAGTGGAGGGTTGCGATGTTTATGTAAGAAATTTTGGCAAAGTAATGCTGGGAGAAGCAAAATCGACTTCGTTATATGATAACGAAAAATATGGCGGGACAATTGAAATCTTATATAAGAATGATAGAAATAAGTTTTTTGAAAGTTTTGGTGTAGATCAGTTGGTAAATAATATAAAAAATGTTGCGGTTACTATGCAGGAGGTAGATCCTGAATTTAATCTTCAAAAGCAGATTAAGATTTGGCCGGTTATCATTTTTAACGATAAGGCTTTACAGTCACCCTTGATGGCTGAGATTTTTAACAAAAGGTTTCAGGAGCTATTGGGGGGGTATAAGAAAAAAAGAATTTACATTTTTCCCCTGACGCTTGTGCATATCGGTGATTTGGAACAGATACAATGTGCGCTTATTAAAAACCCCAACCGTATTTGGGATTTGCTGACCTATAATTTCCGTGCAAATTTTTTACCACCGTTTTTCAATACCCTTAACCGGAATAATATCCGTCACGAATATACCCCCGTGAGAAAAAGAGTGGTCCATATTTTCAATAAATTTGAAGTGAATAAACTATAGTATGAGTAAACCCAGGCACCAGCATTACATTCCCAAGTCCTACCTGAAAAATTTTGCTTTAGAACAGGACGGAAAATATTTTGTCGAAGCCAAATTGAAAAATGAAGCCCAGCCAAAGGAAAGACTGATCAGTATCAGGGATATATGTGTGGACAAAAATATTTATACCCTACCAAGTGAGATCGACGAAGATAAATATGCGATAGAAAAATATTATGCCAGTGAAATCGACGAGGTGTACCCTGCAATTTACAGACTATTGGTTGACGATTCGGTTGAAGAAATAACTGAAGAACAAAGGCGAAAGATCATCCTGACAACAATGAGCCTGTTTTTCAGGACTCCTAAATTTCTAAATCTTAATGAAAGAAGAATTGATACGATATTAGACCACGCGCTTAGAAATCACACCGGCAATGAGGGTTTGGTAAAGATACAATTGAACGGGCGCAAACTTGATTTTCATGCAGAACAAGTTGAGGAAGTTAGGAATGATTTACATGTTGAAAATAAACTCAACTTTTTAACGCAGCATTTAAAAGACTTCCATGAGTTTGTCGATTTTAAAATGGCCGCAGGATTGAGTGTAATTACCGTTCATGGGGAAATTGACCTCATTACTTCCGATAATCCGGTTATTATGCACAGTGTTATTAAAAAAAGGTTTGACCCGTTTGACCCGACCAACATCATACAACTGCCGTTGGATAACAGGCATTACCTAATTATTTATCCCAATACAGAAGAAGTTTTAAAAGACCGGGTTTTCCGTGGCGACAGGGATTTGTATTTTGTATTGACATCAAACCAGCAAGTAGAAGAAAGTTCCGAAGAATGGATTTTAGGAAAGCCAGAAACCATATATGCGCACCTGCGGGATCAACCAAAGTATTTTGCCGAAACGCCTGAAAATATAGCACGGATGGATGTTTTTGAGGAGCAGCGAAATGATATTATGGAACTTTCAGCAATGTTGGATCAGTTTGGATTAACCCATGAAAATACCCTTCAAAAAATTAAGGAGTTATTGAATAAACCATTGCATCAAAATAATTTCGATCTCCAAAAAGATTATGAAGAATTAAGAAAAAAAGGCTACTATAATTAAATTTATTATGAGCGATATGCTAAATAATCTAAGTCAGATTCAGAAAGACAAATTTTTAAAGGAATTACTGAAATTAATTAATTCAGACCATCCGCTTAGAACTGTACGTGTTCAACTTGAACCAGGAGCCAAAATTAATAATTGTTACTATAACGTTCCAGATAAAGTAAAACGTGACGGGGGAAATTCAATTTATGGATGGGCAATTTGGTGTGACCAATATATATGCGAAAGCGAAATGCACGCAGTTTGGGAATCGCCCGCAGGTGAGCTAATTGATATAACACCAAGGCCAAATCATTTTATCGAAATTCGATTTGTACAGGTGGACGGTTTTATTTATTCAGGACAGCCTGTCGATAATATTCGCTTAAACATGACAGAAAATGAAGTTGTAGACGACTGGATCAATGTTTGTAAAGGTATTGAAATGATTTATCGCAACGGCAGGAGAATAGATGAAGATCAGGTTTTAATCGCTGAAAATATTATGCCTCTATTGACCTTTTTAGAAAGTATAAAACCTGCATTTGAACCTTATTTAAACCGTGGCGGGTCAGTAGGACAAGCTTGTTTTTGTGGCAGGCCTCTATCCTATAATAATTGTCATGGGGCAGATTTCAGAAAAAATCTATTTCCGGCTTTAAAACGCATGGAAAGCGTACACAATTATAACTGATTTTTTATAAGCCATATATGATTATGGCAAATCAATTTCAAAAGCCAGGGCTGGTGAAAAAATAAAAAAAACACTCTAACAATGGCTTAAAGGAGCAATTAACAGGGTTAACATAGATTAGGATGACAGATGCTTATACTATATTACAAAACACGGAATTTTCAGAACCTATTGGAGAGATTATGGCAGTAAATTAATAATGGGCTTCTTGATCTTCCAATTTATCTCGTCTTTCCGGAAGTATAGCAAAAAATAATTGTCAATGGGCTGATGGTGTAAGGTTATTTATTGGCTTCATGTATGTTGATGTACAGGGTATCTTAGCAACTTTATCTACCTGGATAGCGGGATAAATCATTTTATGAAGGAAAATATTTTACAGAGTAAGCTTTTCAACGTTATATTGCAAGAATCTCTTGTTGATTTTATTAGTGAAAAGGAAAGTTTAAATGAAGCGACCCGAATTAATGATGATAAAAATTCCTCACCTTATTTTTCGATAGATAGCCTTTTAAAAAAACGATATTCAGAGTCTGCAAAAAGAGTTCTTGCTTGTTTAGGCGACTACGAGGTCATTTCAAGTGAATCAATTAAAAATATTTCTTTAAATAAAAAAGAAAAACTTTTTCCAGACCTAATACTTTTCAATAGATCCTCAGCACAAATTATCCTAATTGAAAATAAAACAAGCGGGCAAACAGAACGTGAGGCAATAACGGAACTGATGGGTTATGCTCATGAAATTCGCAATCATTTACCTTTTATATCCAATTATGATATCAGTTACATCTTAATATCCACAACATTCAATGTGTTACTTGATCATTCTGTATCTGCTCAGATTTTGTCAACCGATATTAATTTTCTTTGTCTTAAACCGGTGGTAGCCGAAGATGAGGTCTTAAGTTTAGCTGTACATATACCCGGTTCATGGAGTAATATTGGTGAATCTGAATTGCCGGAAAACGCTTTAATGAGTTATAGCTTATTCCTTTCAGAAAAAGAGGGAGTGGACATCGAATCTTTCGATGTTAAATCGAAAGTGAGAATTGCCGCAGATTTAATATTGCATAATGCCACGGATTTTCGTTCCAGTGGCTTTTATATTATTTGGTCAAATGAACTTAAAAATATTTCCTCTCAATCAGGAATTGGAATAAGTATATATATCCTAAATCCTTTCGCATTTTTACCCCACGCAGTAAAGAACAATTTCCCACTTAATACAGAATCTGCACTCGCAAAATATTTGAAGGATTACGTAAATGAAACAGGAACAACCGTTTACCCATCATCGTTATTTAGGATTTGCGATCAGGCAGAAGAATTCCTAAGTCAATATTTTAATTTAGAATGGGATAGAAATACTGATTGGATCATAGACTGCAGCGATAAATATTATGCTTTACAAAGAAACGTCTTACAGTGGGACTCATGGGGTGCTATTGGGAATTATGTGCGCTATTTATTTCTTCATCCTTCCAATGAAACCAGTAATATGTTTACTTCAAACGAGCAACTGAAAGGAACTTACCTTAATCCCTTTATAGGATTGCAGATTATTAATCGAATCAGCGGAAATACACTTTTTAAAGATGGAATTTTCTCTCACAAGGACATCTCAAAATTTGGCGTGCAAATAGGCGATTATTTGTATGCATGTCAACTTGCAATAGAGAAGAAAAGTAAGCCAAAGATAATGAACGCAAATTTGTTTTGGTGTGCATTATTTCTTGTACAAAGTTTAAAAGAAATCGAGCAAAGAGTAAATGATGGAGTCGATTTTATCTTTCCTAAACAAGGATTTCCAGTTACACCAATGGGAGAAGAAGTACGAGATAATTACCTCGAAGTTATATCAGATTTTATAGAATGGTTTCGGCGCGAATTTATTTTAGAAGATCAAAATCCTACGCTCTCATACATATTTCAACTCTCAATAACACACTGTTGGTATTTTGACTTCGGTTATAGAAGCGCTTTAGAATCAAAAAAGATCATCGAAATCGAAAAAGAAATTGCAGACTTAATCAAACAAAAAGTTGCTGAGATAGTCTCCGATAGGGTTAAAAAGAGAGAAGAAAATTTGGCTTTGATTGAGTACATAAATTCTAATTATTATTCTGGGAATTTCGAACTTTTTAGTCAGAATGAATATTTGAATTTTCTTGATTCAGTTCCTGATTCTTTTTATGCAGAAGGCTTTCAAACGGTGTTTTTACCTTTATTAGACATGATTAAGCCAACTTTGATACACACGTTAAGGGATTATTCTGTTAGCGAATCAGTAGACTGGGCAGCATTAAAAAAAACCGCTATTGCGTTTTTTCGTAATGGCGAAAGAAAGATAGCCATATTATTGGCTGTGAACGGAACGATAGGAATTGGAATCACAGATATACCAATACTTCAGGTTAATAATGAAGATGAGATATTAGTCGTAAATCAAAAAAGTGGTACTTCCATTGGCAGAAAGGCAAAATGGAGTGAAATTTTAGACGGTTCATTTCAGTTCTAAGACTTTTCATTTTGCGGCTTCCTAAATCGAATTCCATTAATCCGTTTCCGGCAATCCGTTTTAATTGCATTAAGCCAGGTTTTTACTTAATATTACTTATTCAATTATAGAAATTGGAATTTATGAAATGTATTTAAAAAAACTAAATATCAAGGGCTATCGAACTTTTAAGGATGATTTTACTGTTAATCTTAATAGTGGCCTTAATATATTGGTTGGTGAAAATGCATCAGGAAAAAGTACAGTTGTTGATGCTATGCGCCTAATACTTGGTGAAGATGAATATGGCCGTACAGGAATAACAGAAACAGATTTCCATCGCCCAATTGATCAACCATCAAAATCTAAGGGTGTAGATCAAATTAAATTTCACTGCGAATTTGAGCTTACCAAGGAAGAAGAATATATTGCTTATTTGCCCTGGCTCGATATTAATGATTATAAAACTGCACGGCTGAACTTATCTATCGAAAACAAACAGGATGGAAGAGAACAGTTTAAACGCAAAATTTGGGGCAATGAATCAGAAAGTGGACTGTTTGAGTGGGAATTACTGAATCGAATTAGCTGTGTTTACTTACCCCCGCTTAGAAACGCGGAAGAAAAACTACGCTCCTATAAGGGATCAAAATTGGCTCGACTATTAAAAAATCTAAAAAAAAACAGTGTCGATGGTGGGATTCATCCGTTAGAAGCTAAGTTTACGAACTTAAATAAGCAGTTATTATCTGATGAATCAATTCAGCTTGCCAATAAATACATCAAAGAAAATATTGTTAATTCCGTTGGTGGAGTCTTTGGGCAAGATGCATCATTGCAATTTGCGGAGATAAACTTTGACCGTATCGTTGAAAGGATAAGACTTTTATTTTATCCATTATTACCAAAAGCAGGTACTATCAATGAAATTAACATGTTCCGGGAGTTATCTGAAAACAGCCTCGGCTATAATAACATCTTATATTTGGCTACCATTCTTTCCGAATTAGATGGGAAAGACGACGATCAGGTTTCGCATAAAATTTTATTAATTGAAGAACCGGAAGCTCATCTACATCCACAGCTACAAATAAAACTATTACAATATCTCCAAAGTAAAGCAAAAGAAAACAAGCTGCAAATTATAGTAACGACACATTCGCCAACACTGACTTCTGCTATTGATTTGCATTCAATTAAAGTTCTTTCACTTATTGAAAATCAGACAACTCCTAAATTTACTTCCATTGCTAATTGTGGTGTTTCCGACCCGTCAAAAAGATTTCTTGAAAGATGGCTGGATATAACCAAATCCCTACTATTCTTTTCAAAAGGAATTTTATTTGTTGAGGGGATAGCGGAAGCTTTGGTCATCAAGGAATTGGCGAAAACCGTTTTAACGGAACTGAAAAATGAATTTCCTGATAAAGAATTTTATTCGGATTTAGAAGAATATGGTATTTCTATTATTAATTTAAATGGTATTTATTTTAAACACTTCTATTCACTGTTTCAGGGCTTTAAGTGGGTAGAAAATGAAATGCAAAAATGTGACAGCATACCAGTTAGATGTTCCGGGATTACAGATAATGACCCACCGGCTGATAGCCAACCCGTAAAGGAATCTCCTGCTGTGGGCAAAAATCCCCAATTAAATCTGATAGGCGAATTACAAGACAATTCACCAAATTGCAGGCTGTACACCAATCTAAAAACATTTGAATACGACTTAGCTTTAGAGGGTAACAACATTTCTAAAATGTCGTCTGTTTTACTGAAACTCATTAACACAAAAGGGCCTGTTAAAAAACGATTAGAAGAAAACTCAGTAAAAGACTGGTTACTAATTGAAGATGCCACCAAAGCAGTTGAAGCGCACTGGCTCTTAAATCAAATTGATGAAGCAGGTAAAGGAGAATTTGCTCAAACCCTTGCTGATGGTTTAGGATCAGATGCAAGTAATTTTGTTATTCCCTCTTATATAAAAGAAGCTATCAAATGGCTCGTTTGCTATGAATAGGAATATTCGATATAAACAAATCTACAAACTAAGCCAAGCCTTAAGTGTGCCAGTCGGCCAACTCATAAGCCTAAGTGCAGAGCAGGCAAGCTACATCAATTTTTTTCTCGAAAAATCAACATTCTTAGATGCCTGTGCCGGTAGTGGAAAAACCGAAGTTATCAGCTTGAGGTTCTGTATTGCCTTAAAACGATGGAAAAATATTAGTGGTGGCATGGCCATTCTAACTTTCACTAATAGTGCGGCAAAAGTTTTAGAACAAAGGATAAAAACGTACACCAGTATAATTCCATTTCCTCATTTTGTAGGAACCTTTGATAGCTGGCTTCATAATTATATCCTACAACCATATTGCCATACCTTAATCGGTTTTGAGGGAATAGATGGCAATAAAAGTATAAGGATTGTTGAGGATGATAGAAATGCAGGTTTTTTACATCATTATTCGGTAACTGTAGATTTAAATAGTGTCAAAACAAATCTTAGGGCAACCCAATACTATTGTTCGGATGATTGGAAAAAAATTCACAGTAATGATGAAAGCTTAGATAAATCTTTGCAATCAATATCCGGCGATGATTTAAAGAGGCTTGTTGATAATAAATTTAAATTTATAAAAAAAGGTTTTGCTACTTATACCGATGCAGAAATTTTAAGTATAAAAATCCTTAAAAAGTTTTCCCCTTTAGCTGATAAACTCTCAAAGCGTTTTCCAGTCATATTAATTGATGAATGCCAAGATTTATCAGAACACCAAATTGAGCTAATTGAACTTTTGCAAAATTGCGGCAGCAATATTCATTGTGTCGGCGATGTCAAACAATCAATATACAAGTTCAGAAAAGTTAATCCGGTCAACTTTCTAAACTATTCCATAAGGCAAAAGCTGCTAACTCTAAAGTTGACTAATAATTATAGAAGTTGCCAGGCTATTGTTGACGTTTGTAATGCATTTGGTACATCCGGCCAATCAATCATTGGCTTACAAAAACAAAAAATAAACCAACCCATTGTACTTTGGGAATACGATGAAAAATCATTTAATCAACTCCCTTTGAAATTCGAACAACTTATAAGAGACAATAATTTAAACATTAGTTGTTCTGCCATATTAGCAAGAGGAAAGACAACTTTTGACTCTTTAAAAAGCCAATCAAAAAATTCCAAATATAATAAGTCGGAGCTAATTGCTATGGCTTTGGACACATGGGCAAACTCGCCCAAGAACACTGAAAACTTGACTCTATCGCTTAAATTTATGGGGCAAGCAATCTGTTATTTAGCTTACGATGGTCATGGCGATTATAAAAATCAACATTGCCCGCTTAACAGCGATGCAGTAAGTTGGCGATTACTTTTACGTGCCTTATTAAACGATGGAGTTAAGATATGTCCTTTCAAAGTTGATGGCAATGATGTTCTCTGGCCAAAATGGGTTTTATCTTTAAAAAGTTATCTGGAGTCATCCTGGCAGCAGCTTCCACAGCCCCAAAATCAATTTGCCGATATCAAAGGAAAAATACGAGCACCGGATAATTCAAAGACTTTACCAGTGCGTGGTATTAGTGATCTTGTAACGGTTCAGAATAATATACGTACCACAACTATTCATAGTGTAAAAGGTGAAAGCTTAGAAGCGGTTCTACTTCTATCACATCCTAATAAACAAAGTAAAGGCGGGCACTATTCGCACTGGATTGCCGAAAATGTCAGTGAAGGCGAGCATATTCGATTTGCCTATGTTGCCTGTTCGAGACCAATGCATTTACTTGTATTAGCCACCCCAAAACTAAATAAAAAAGAAAGAGCCGATTTACAAAAAATTGGTTTCATCAGTGATAGCAATAATTAATATCGATAGCTGTACCTAATAACTGGGTAATTGGACGGCCAGGTAGCGTTGACCAAAATAACCGTGGCCCGTCACCGCTGATGGCGCACTTAGTCAACCCACTGAACTAAGATTTGTCCTTCTGGAAACAATCTTGAAATCTCACCAAATCGATAAATAGGCATATTATTGGGGTCTGCAAATGCACAATAAGCAATAGGTTGGAAATACCAATCTCTTTGACCCCTCTTCACCAATTTGCAAATTCCCAATAACAAATTGGTTATCCGCAACAAAAGTGATCAAATTAAAATTGGCGAAGAGGGGTCAATATAACGTGGTTTCCACCCATATAAATCATTTACAAGGTCAAAACAATTTATTAAGATTTGTAATGTCGCCGCCTGATATGTTTATCACCTTGATCGCGGATATTGCCAAGAAAACTAAACGTTGCATCCATATTTTAATACATAATTTTTTAGAGGTTATTAACGATAAAAATCCGCTTAATCTACGATTACCAGCGGCAGATGATCAGTACGTATTTGAATTTAAAATAGATGCAGTGGAAAATGATAAACCCGGCAGGTGAGTAGCCTTAGATGTATTATTAACTCATCTATAATTGTATTTTTGCGGATACCTCTTTTAAATACTAATAATGCCTGAAAAACAAAATATAGAATATAAACAGTCTTGGCGGGATGAGTACCTGAAATGGGTATGTGGCTTTGCTAATGCCCAGGGTGGTCAGATATTTATAGGTATTGACGATAAAGAAAGTGTAACCGGCGTTGATGATTACAAAAAGCTGATGGAGGACATTCCGAATAAAGCTGTGAATCATTTGGGTTTGGTAGTAGATGTTAACCTACATCAAAAGGGCGGAAAACATTACATTGAAATTGATGTGCCTGTCAGCAATATACCGATTTCTTATCATGGTATTTATCATTATCGGAGCGGTAGTACCAAACAGGAATTGAAAGGCACAGCATTGCATGATTTTTTACTTAAAAAAATTGGCAGAACATGGGATGATACGCCTATGAATCATGCTAACATCGAAGATATAGATGAAACTGCTGTGGCATCTTTTTTAAAGGCTGCTATTAAAAGCGGGCGCATTTACCCGGCGGCTGATAAAGATGATCTTAATACCTTATTGCAAAATTTGGAATTGATCACCCCTGATGGTAAACTAAAGGCTGCGGCTATTTTACTATTTGGCAAAAAGCCGATGCGGTACTTTATCCATAGCTACTTTAAAATTGGAAGATTTGGCGTTTCTGATGCTGATTTAAGATTTCAGGATACCATTGAAGGAAATATTTTTGAAATGGTAGACCGGGTGATACGATTACTAAAAGAAAGGTATCTGATTTCACCAATAAGTTATGAAGGTATCCAACGAATTGAAAAGTTGGAGTACCCTGAAGCGGCATTAAGAGAAGCGGTTTTAAATGCGATTGTACACAAAGATTATACCAGTACCACCATCCAGCTTAGCGTATATGATGATAAGTTAATGCTATGGAACCCAGGTAAATTGCCTGCTGATATTCCTTTGGAAAAATTAAAAGAAAAACACGCGTCCCATCCGCGTAATAAACACGTTGCTGAAGTATTTTTTCGGGCTGGGTATATAGAATCATGGGGACGTGGTATTGAAAAAATAATAACGGCCTGTCGGGAAGCTGGATTACCTGAACCTTTATTTGAAGAAGCTTGGGGCGGTGTGGTAGTTACCTTTCTCAAAGATATTTATACAGATGAATATTTGACAGGCTTAGGTTTAGAAGAAAGGTTTAAAAAAGCACTTCTATTTACTAAAAGCAATACAAGTATTACGAATGCTCAGTATCAAAACCTTTTTAATGTGTCTAAGCGTACTGCTTCAAATGATCTTCAATTGCTGATGGAAAAGAACCTGCTTTTAAAAATTGGTACAACAGGCAAAGGGACTTATTATATTTTGCAAAGGGGCAACAAAGGGGCAATTGAAAGCTTATAGGGGCAACAAAGGGGTAACGACAAATAAAAGCAATAATATATACGAAAAGAGAAGGCAGTATTACAAATAAAGAATATCAAAAACTACAAGACATTTCAGACAGAACTTCGTCAAGAGATTTAGAAAATTTAGTGCGCTTAAATATCTTTTTAAGAGAAGGGGATAAAAAAGGGAGTGTCAATAAGCTAAAATTTGGCAGATAAATGGCGGATATATTTGGTATTTGGCGGATAAATGGCTGATAAAAAAAACTTTCAGGTATTAGGGTTCACAAATCATCAAAATTCTAATGGGGGCTGGTGAAAAAGAAAAAATCAAACTACAACTTAGCATGTGGATATTATATCCCGGTGCTAACAGAGATTGTCCCCGTTCTGATGACATGAATTGGAACCAGCTGCCCGAGCCTATCGATCAATCTTTACCGATATTTTAATTCAATCAAAACAGCTATTTTTCCGTTATATACCCATTGTAAACCTATAAAATTATACCTAATGGGCAGGAAAAAACTCAAAAAACGGATCAAGGAAGACCCCAGGATCTTGCAGGCCAGGCATAAACGGGATTATATCGGTCGGTTAAAAATGGTCAGCGACCAGATGGTCGGGCCGGGCTGGTTTGAAAAGATACCCCCAGTGGATGTGGATATTATTTATGAGAAACGCTATCCTGCGTTAAGCATAAAGGTGGCACCGGGGGAGCATATCGTGGAGGAACGGTGGGAACGCTACCGCCGTGCGTTTTTATTGCTGCTGGATAACACTTCCGTCATGACCGATTCAGGCGGGGCGATACCATTAAAGATGATGTTATGCGAGGGGCTAAGCCTGCTGCATTTTATCGACATGATGGCGACTGACCGGTTCGCGGGTTCGGAAGAACTGCGGCAGATATTTAAGCCTCATTTGCTCACCGAAAAGGGGCGTTATTATGAAGCGGCGGACGAACTGTCTTTTCTTTTGTTCCTGATGGATGCGCGTAACGGGAACTATTACGAAGGTTTCCTGCTGGCCGATACGGAGCAGACCAATATTGGCAAGGTACCGCTCAATCCGAATACGGTTTTCGTTCACCTGTTCAAACCCGTGGTATCGTCTATTGCCATCAATGGCCGTAAGCGGGAGATCCTGCCGGTTTCCAGGCCTGCGCCTTTTGACCAAACGTTACAGGTGATCATTAAACCCTCGGACATCGGATTTAAAACCGTTACCGACGAGCCGTTGCCATTGTACATACAACGTCATGCCTTGCTACGGCTGGATGAACGGCTGGGGCTGCAACCTGACGTGGTACATGTGCACTTATTTTTTGAGATGTTTAACCAGCCAGTTACTTATGTTAGGGGGACGGACCATAGCCTGATCGGTTTTTGCCTGCATAACCATAAAGTGGGTTACCTGTTAACCACGCTGCATGACGATAAGCTGGTCATCCGTTCTTTCCTGTTTTTGACTAATGACGGGACGCCGGAGGGCCGGAGACTAAGGCAATTGACCCAGCTGGAAAAATATGATAAAAAATATCTGGGTATCGACAAGCTATCCACCTTTACCGCTTACCATATCGGGGAAGATGAAAAACTGAGCGCCCTGTTTCGGGAGGCGGGCTGCGGCTCCCTGCTCGAAGTGGGTTCTTTGGAAGTGATGTCCACGTCTTATACGCCTGACCGAAACAAAATAGAGCTGCACAGGTATTTAAATTCAAGCAGTTATTTTGAAAGTTTGTGAACATTGCCCAAAAGCAATTGGGGTATTTAAAGTATTACTAATAATGGCAAATACCAAATTTAACTTGATACTTGTCATTATTTGCGCGTATTTCAACGTATTGCCAGATGATTTAAAGGACTTTGTGGAAATACCAATCTCTTTGACCCCTCTTTACCAAGTTGCAAATTCCCAATAACAAATTGGTAATCAGCAACAAAAGTGATCAAATTTAAATTGACGAAGTGGGGTCAATATAACGTGGTTTATCCACCGGTTGCATAGTTATAACAGCATCAATCATTCTGCTATATTCTATCAGATGAAAGGCCCGTTAACTGAATTTTGTAATAACCCGGTACTTTATAAAGCGGTGACTCAAGGAGAGTAGTAAATTTGAATTGCAACATATTCCGAATAAATATAATTAGCAAAAATCTACTCTAATGACAAAGAAAAAATTCAAGGTTAATTTTGATACAATAGGCGATTACAATTTGTTGAAACGGCTTGGCGCGGGCGGTAATGGTGGACATTCCGGAGCCATTGACCACCCCGTTCCGGAATAGCAAACAGTTGATTCCGTAACACATTGACCATATTAATTTGTTGATTATTAATTGCGATTTCCCTAATTGCCTACACAAATTGGTGCACTGGAGCGCACGGAATCGCCTGGTCAAGCCTCCCGGAATATCCAGCTTATGTTACCTAAACGAATTTTTTATGTAAACCGCAAAAATTTATCGTAATAGCTGTTTTGTGATTAAATCTAAAATCTCGTTTAAATGGTTTAAGTTCGTTTTTAGCTGATCCTGTAGGGAGTACTAAAATGCCAGGGAAATGAATATTTGAAAAAGACTTGCAACAATTCTACCTTTATAAGGCGGATAACGGTAACTTGCCACAATCTTATAGTTATGCGCAACTCTTTGGCGACACAGCGAACCCTAAACGACCTGCAAGAAATTGACGGTCATAAATTTTACTTTTGATTTCTTTTAAAGAATTATAGTATGGAGCAGACAATGCAAAAACTAACCGAACTTATCGGAACAATCACAGAGAGGTTCCCTGACGAGAACGATTTGAAAGGTTTCCCAGGAATTTCAAGAGCACTCATAATTGAATCTCTTAATGACTGTAATAGCATCCTCACAACCCTAAATGGACATGACAATCATTTTGAAGTTATACTTCTCAAACGGGAAGCAGCAGAAATTTTTGAAAAACTTTTCAGAGAATTAGACGAGAAGTTTGATAAAATCACGGGGGATAAATTCAACACCATTTTAAAACTTATTTCCAAACTCAGTTCATTAGCAAGAGAAACCTATGCAGCAGTGATAAACACTGCTCCAATCCGAACCGAAATAGATATTGCAAAGGCAAAGGCAGAACTGGATTTACTCACTTCAAACAATGAAGAACTAAAAAGAATAAATGCAGAATTACTTACGCTTAAAGAAACGACTGTTACAAATCTTAATACGCTCACAACCGATGCAACAACTTTGAAAGATGAAATTGTAATAATCAATACAGAAGTAACAGAACTAAAAAATTCATCGGCAACTATCGTCGCCGATTTTCAGGAAAAGCAAAGAGTTGCAACAGAAAACGAAAAAACTATTACTGAATTTTTGGGGACTATTGAAACAAAAAAAGCAATAGTTGAAGAAATACAGAAAAATACAACCACTTGGGAACAGGATATTAAGACCGCAAAGGAATCTCTTATAACAAAAGCTTCAGAGTTTGATACTTTAAATGAGAGGTCAAAAGCTATTCAGAAAGAAATTGAAGAAACACACGAAAAAATATTTGGAAAGAATGATGAAGATGGAAAACCTATCAACGGTTATCTTCAAGACACAGAGGAATTGAAAAATAAAATCGCAACATTTTTATCTGAACAGGCAACAAAATTTTCAACACAGTTTGACGAAATTAAAAGTTTGTTGCCTGATGCAACAAGCGCAGGTTTAGCGGCAGCATATCAAAAACAAAAAGACAGCTACACAAAACCAATTCAATTATGGTCAATAGTTTTCTTTG